>DCWA01000007.1 GCA_002327445.1 Desulfobacteraceae bacterium UBA2174
TACCAGCACCTGAAGCAACTGGGGCTGATATATCTGTAATGGCTTCATCGGCTGACGTCTCGCGTGTGCCTATTGGTGAAGTCCAAGGGAAAGCCGGATGCGGGAAATCCGCACGTCCGGTTTGAAGAGGGGGAGGGGGGTGTCTCCCTCCCTACTCTACAGAGCGCAGCGACGATGAATCTCGAACATCCGCTATGATGATACATTTCGTTTTACGAGTTTTACGAAGAGATCCCTCGCTGCGCTCGGGATGACAATTCGGATTTTTTACGAAGGCATCAAGATTTTCTCCAATTTAAATTCGAAGGAGCCGTCATGACTGTCAACCTGCCGGAACTCGACACCTTTATCGCGGCGTGGGAGGAAACCCCCGAAAATAACAAGCAGGTATTTTTGCAGCTCAAGGACCACTTGGCCGCCAAGGACGGGGCGCACCTGGAATTCGTCCCCCGGGAAGGGCTCACCTATTCGTTGCGGGGATCCTCCCCCAACCAGACCGAGCGGCCCCTATTCGTGATGGTGGACGTGATCGAAGACAATCCGCGCTGGCTGTCGGTCTGTTTTTACGGCGAAACGATCAGCGACCCGGAGGAGGCCGGTGATTACGTGCCGGAAGGGCTGTTGGGCGAGGATGCGGTCTGCTTCGACATCGAAACCTTTGACGCCGAGCGCCTCGCCTACGTCATGGCGCGCATCGACGAGGCTTACCGGGCCGCCATGGGACAGTAGCCGGGCGTTCCGCCGCTGTGGCCATGCCGGCCCGGAGGGCGTCAAGGCTGTTGACATGCCGGTGGTTTTGTGTTTTGGGTGCGTTGCCAAACCAGGCAATGCCCTTGCGCGAACCTTCGGCGCAGGGGCCGGAGGGGATCGAACGCGCACCCGGGCATCGGCCGGGCAAGAACACGTGGAGACGGAATGAAACAGAAATATGTCATCTCTCGCGAGGCGGATCCCCAGCGCCTCGTGATCAAGGAATACGCGGAGCTGGACAAGGAAATATTTTCCCTGCTCTGCCAGGAGCAGTATCCCGAAGAATCCCTCCGGAAGGCACTGTCGCAAGGCACCGACACGCTGATCACCTCTTTTCGCACCCGCAACTTCTACCCCACCTACGCCTTTGCCACCCGGATTGCTGAAGCCATCACCACTCTGCTCAACCAAGATGGCGAGGAGCCGATCGAAGTGGTCATCGACGACTCCGAGTTCCTCAACCGCCGGCGCACCGAGCCGGCCCTGCGTCCAGACACCGAAGAAGAGGCCGAGGACATCGACGACCTGCTCGACGACGCGGTGGAGGAGGAGTTCGAAGACATCGACATCGACAAGATCAATTCGGGTCTGAAGATCGCCGACGAGGACCCAGGTGACCTCGACGAAGACGTTTGACGTTTCGCTTTCCCGATAGGGGAAAAATCTGGAGCAGAGAGAACTGGCCTTCAGCACGCCTGAACGGATTGCTTTGTTGGAGGTTTTTTGATAAAGATGATAGCTAATACTTCAATATTTCTTTTTATTTCAATCTAATATATTTTAACCGGTCTCGGCATTGGGAGTCGGGATTTTTTTGACGCCACTTTGGCGCCATCAGCCGCAGCATTATCCACCATTGCATCGAGGAGGTGTCCATGGGCAAGGAAGAAGCGTATTTCGAGCGGTTGGCGGCTCGGGGGATATCCCGCCGCAGTTTCATGAAGTACTGCACCGCCCTCACCGCCACCATGGGGTTGTCGGCGGCCTACGTTCCCAAGGTGGCCGAGGTGTTCGCGCAGCCGGCCCAGCGCCCGCCGGTGGTATGGCTTCACTTCGCCGAGTGCACCGGGTGTTCCGAATCCCTGCTACGTTCCCAGTACCCTTACGTGGATGACCTAGTCCTGGAGGTGCTCTCCCTCGAGTACCATGAAACCCTTATGGCGGCGGCCGGCCATCAGGCCGAGGAAGCCCTGCAGACGGCGGTGAAGAAATACGACGGCAAGTTCATCTGCGTGGTGGAAGGGGCGGTGGCCACCGCCTACGACGGCGGCTACGGCAAGGTGGGCGGCCGGACCTTCCTCGAAATCGCCAAGGAGGTCGTCCCCCATGCCGCGGCGACCATTGCCTACGGCACCTGCGCCTGCTTCGGCGGGATTCCGGCCGCCAAGCCCAACCCCGGGGGCTACAAGGGCGTGGGGGACGCCATCGGCGTAAAGACCCTCAACATTCCCGGCTGCCCGCCCAACCCGATCAACCTGGTGGGCACCATCGTCAACTACCTGCTGCTGGGCAAACTGCCGGAGCTCGACGAAACCGGTCGGCCGCTGTTCGCCTTCGGCAAGACGGTCCACGACCAGTGCCCCCGGCGCTCTCATTTCGAAAACGGGGAATTCGCCGAGTCCTTCGGTTCTCCCGAGGCGGCCATGGGCTACTGCCTCTACAAGCTGGGCTGCCGCGGCCCGGAAACGTACAACAACTGCCCGGTGGCCAAGTTCAACGATGGCACCAGTTGGCCGGTGGAGGCGGGGGCGCCGTGCATCGGCTGCAGCCAACCCGATTTCTGGGATACGATGACCCCGTTCTACGAGGAGATGTAACCTCCCGTTGAAAAAGGCTTCCCTTTGAGAAAAGAGAGGAGATGAGTATGGGACAGAGAGTCGTAGTCGATCCGATCACCCGGATCGAGGGTCATCTGCGGATCGAGATCGAGGTCGAAGGCGGGAAGGTCAAAAACGCCTGGAGCAGCGGGCAGATGTTCCGCGGCATCGAAATGATCCTCCAGGGCCGCGATCCCCGCGACGCCCACCACTTTGTCCAGCGCAGTTGCGGCGTGTGCACCTACGTGCACTCCGTCGCGTCGGTGCGGGCCGTGGACGATGCCGTGGGCGTCAAGATTCCCAATAACGCCCGGTTGATCCGCAACCTGCTGCACGCCGCCCAGTTCCAGCATGACCACATCGTGCATTTCTACCACCTCCATGCCCTGGACTGGGTGGACATCGTCAACGCCTTGAAGGCCGATCCCAAGGCCACCGCCGCCCTGGCGGACAACGTGAGCGGATCGTTGGCGGGCGGCACCAACTATTACAAGAGCGTCCAGCAGCGGCTGCAGACCTTCGTGGACAGCGGCCAGCTCGGCCCCTTCGCCAACGCCTACTGGGGGCATCCGGCCTACAAGCTGCCGCCGGAGGCCAACCTGATGGCCGCCGCTCATTACATCGAGGCTCTGCGCCTGCAAGCCAAGGCGGCGCGCATGCACGCCATCTTCGGCGGCAAGAACCCCCATCCCCAGTCCCTGGTGGTGGGCGGGGTGACCTGCGTGGCCGACCTGACCCCCGACCGCATCGCCGAGTTCCTTTACATCGCCAAGGAAACCCAGGAATTCGTCAAGAACGTCTACATCCCCGACCTGCTGGCGGTGGCGTCCTTCTACAAGGACTGGGGCGGCATCGGTGGATGCACGAACTTCCTGGCCTACGGCGAGTTTCCCCAGAACGACAAGGAGCCCGAGAGCCTCTACATGCCCCGCGGGGCGATCTACGGCCGCGATGTGGCCAACGTGAAGCCGGTGGACCAGATGAAGGTCACCGAGGATGTCACCCGGGCCTGGTACGAGGGGAACAAGCCGCTGCATCCGTGGACCGGCGAGACCAGGCCGTTGAAGGAAAATCCCAAGTACGACACGGACAGCAAGAAGGGCAAATACTCCTGGACCAAGGCGCCGCGCTACGAAGGCAAGAGCTGCGAGGTCGGTCCGCTGGCCCGGGTGCTGGTGGCCTACGGCAAGGGGCACGAAGACCTGAAACCGCTGGTGGACGGCACCTTGGAAAAGCTCGGCATCCCGGTGGAGGCGCTATTTTCCACCCTCGGGCGCACCGCGGCCCGGGGACTGGAAACCATCGCCATCGGTGATCAGATCGAAGGCTGGGTGATGGAGCTGGTGGAGAACCTGAAAAACGGCGACAATGCCACCTACACCCCTTACGAGATGAAGGACGGCCAAGGGGTCGGGCTCAACGACGTGCCGCGCGGGGCCCTGGGCCACTGGGTGAAGATCAAGGACGGCAAGATCGAAAACTACCAGTACGTGGTGCCGTCCACCTGGAACCTGGGACCGCGGGATGCCGCCGGCAACATGAGTCCGGTGGAAGAGGCGCTCATCGGAACCCCCATAGCCGATCCCAAGCGGCCCATGGAGATCCTGCGCACCGTCCACAGCTTCGATCCGTGCATCGCCTGCGCGATCCACGTCATCGACCCGGAGAGCAACGAGGTCTACAAGGTCCGGGTGTGCTAAAACGCTCCGGCCGCCAGGCGGCGCAATGATGCAATCAAGGCCCTCCGTTCGCGGAGGGCCTTATTTTTCGTCGGATCGCGGGGGCTCCCCGGGCGGAGCGGCGTCGGTCGGAGCCGCCTCCGCCGCTTCCGGGGGCGCCATGCGGATGGCGTCGACAGGGCAGTCCGCGGCGCAGAAGGCGCAGGCGATGCAGTGTTCCGGGAACTGCAGCACCGCCTTGCGCACCGAATCGATGCTGCCGCCGGGTTCGGAGAGGCCGAGGCAGCTCACCGGGCAGGACTGGATGCAGATGGCGCAGCCGATGCAGACCGCCTCCGAGATGTGAGGCCTTTCCCAGCGGTGGCGAAAGCGGACGCGCCGGCAGACCTTCCCCTCGGGGTCCTTCACCGCCTCCGCGGGGCAGATCCGGCCGCAGGCGCCGCACTCGATGCAGCGCACCGGGACGATCAGGTGATCCTTGCGCGGCTTTCCCGTGATGGCGTCCACCGGGCAGACCATTTTGCACAGGCCGCAGCCGATGCACAGATCGGTGATCGTGTAAGCCATCGGGATACCGGCGCCGGCGGCGCCGGACAGCTCCTTTCTAAAGGTTGATGTCTCCTAGCGCTTTCTCCGTCGGGCGCCCCGTGCCCTCGTCCCAGCCAAACTGCCGGAAGTAGTCCTTCAGCAGTTTTTCCACCGCCACCGAGCGCCCCTCGTTGGCGCCGCGGGACTGGGGCGGCCGTCCCAGGGCGCGATCGCTGACCCGGATGACCAATGGGTCGATTCCCTGGCGGAAGTTGAAGGCCTGGCGCACCGTCTGGATGTTGGCCCCGATTTGCAGGTACACTTCCGGCGACCGGGGGCGGCCGCTGACGGCGTCGAGCCACTGGAAGACCGGCAGCCGGCGAATCCCGAGGAAGGCGCCAAACAGGCAGATCCCCGCGGCGTTGAGCAGGTTGACGAACTGGCTGCAGGCCGCGGCCATGCGGGCCTTTTCCAGGTCGGTATCGTACTTGCGCCGCTTCAGGTAGAACCGGCTCGGATCGGGCAGGTCCTCGATCTCCCGCCACAGTTGAAACATCTCGTAGTACAGGAACGATCCGACGGTATGGCGGCCCGGGGCCGGTTCCACGGCGTAGTGCAGGGCGAAGCCCGGGTCGAAGCGGCTGTCGTGCATCGGTAGTTCCTGGCCGCCGGCATGCATGGCGAAACGTCCGCTGCCGGCGCCGATGCGCCGGGCCGCCATGCGGCTGCCGTCGGCCAGCAGGTCGCCGATCCCCTCGCGCCGGATCATCTTGTCGATCAGGGCCACCATGGCGGCACTGTTGCCCCAGCTCAGATCGAGCCCATCGGTGTCGGCCCGGGTGATCAGCCCGTGCTCGTAGCACTCCATGGCAAAGGCGATGGTGGCGCCGGCCGAGATGCTGTCCATGCCGGCCCGGTTCAGCATCTCGTTCATCTGGAAGATGCTATCGCTATCGGCGTTCAGGCACAGGGGGCCCAGGGCCATGGCCGTTTCGTACTCCGGCCGGTGCCCCCGCGGCGCCCCGGGGGCGCCCTCCACCAGGGCGCCGCATCCCAGGGGACACGAATAGCAGAAATACTTGGCCACCACGGGGCGGGTGAACACCTCCGGCGCCAGGCGGGAGGAGGTGTCCAGGTCGAAGTCGTGGTGGGTGCCGCGCCAGTTCTGCACCGGCGCATCTCCCATTTCGATGGACATCTGGTTCATGCCCACCGTGCCCCATTTGCGCAGAATCATCTTGTAGAGCAGCCCGTCGGTCTCCATCTGGGTCGGCAGGACGCGGATGAGGCGCCCGAGGTAGGCGGCCACCTTCCCGGAGACGAAGGGGGGCTGATTCTGGACCGTGGCGCTGACCTCGCGGCTGAGGCGCAGGACGCCCGAACGGTCGTGCACCTTGATCCGCTGGCTGCCGGCGAGGGCTACCGCCTTGAGCCGCTTGGCGCCCATCACCGCGCCCAGGCCGGCCCGGGCCGCCAGCCGGCCGCCGTCGTGGACCACGCCGGCGATGAGGGATTGGCGTTCTCCGGCCGGCCCGATGCAGGCGATGCGGGGGCGCTTTCTGCCCGGGTGCATGGCGCAAAGACGGGCTTCGGTGGCCCCGGCGTCCAGGCCCCACAGGTCGGTGGCATCGCGCAGTTCGGCCGTGTTGTTGTCGGCGAACAGGTAGACCGGATGCGGACTGATGCCGGAGAAGAAGATTCCGTCGTAGCCGCACTGCTTGATGGCCGGCGCGAAGGTCCCGCCGCAGTTGGCCTCGCCCCAGCAGCCGGTGAGGGGGCTCTTGCCCACCACCATCCAGCGCCCGCTGAACAGGCTGCCGGTGCCGGTCAGGGCGCCGGCGGCGAAGCCGAGCACGTTTTCCGGGCCCAGGGGATCGGCATCCGTGGGGATGTGTCGGTAAAGGTACCAGGCGGCGAGGCCGACGCCGGAGAGAAACTGTTCGTAAATCCACTCTGGGACGGTTTCGGAGCGGATCCGGCCGGTCGTCAGATCGACGACCAGGATCTTGCCCGTATATCCCAAGCCCATGGCGGCCTCCTCTCAAGGCGGATCGGTCGGACCGGAATCAATGCAACGCCGCCATCGGCCGCGGGTTGCGCCGGGGTGAAAAAACTCTAGGGGACATGGGCCGGATTTGTCAACAGCCGTTGCGGCGCCGGTTTTTGCTTTGACAGGGTCGGCTCGGTTTTTATAAGGATTTGGTTGTGGAAAGTCATTTTCAATCACGGGGCGTTTGGCGCGCCCGGCGGTTGCCGATTCATATTTCAGTTTTTTCCCATGAGCCCTCTGTGGGCGCTGGGATGATTGTCGAATTTTTGCGAGGTTTTCATATCGGGTGCGAATAAAAAAGGGGGGTCATCATCCGACAAGGGATCGGCCGGCAGCGCAGCGAGTTCAAGAAAACCGGAGGGACATGTGATGAGACGCTTGGGATGGGGGCTTTTCCTGGTTTTCGCCCTGGCGGCGGCGCCTTCGGCGGCGGTGGCGCAGGGCGGGACCGTCGCGGGTCGTGTGGAACTGGCGCTTCCCGACGGACAAAGGATTCCGGGGGAATACATCCGGGTCCTGCTGGTCACCAAGGCCGTCGATGCCCAGGCGGTGGTCAAGGCGGCCAGCAGCCGCAAATACGAACCGGGGGTGCGGCTTAACCGGATCCACATGGATTTTTTCAAGGCCGTGTCGGCCCGCATCCAGGCCGATGCCGGCTATGTGGCCGCCAGTTGCCTCAGCGGCGAGGACGGGACCTTCGCCTTTGCCCCGGTGCCGCCACGGCGCTACTGGGTGCTGGTGACGTTTCCGGCGATGATCGAAGGCCGCAAGGTCGCCTGGCAGGTCCCGGTGAACGTCGGCGCCGGCAAGACCCTCAAGTTGGTGCTGGACAACGAGAACCTCCTCTTTCCCATTCCCGTTCCGCCGCCGCCCTCGGCGCCGTTCAAATAGGATTCGCCGGATCGAAAATGCCATTCAGTCGCTGCCCGGCCGCTCATCCATTGCCTGGTCTACAAAAAGACTTGACATGTTCAAACAAGGGCATTAGGTATTCCATCGTGAAACTCCGGTAGGCATTCTTTGTCAGTTATTCCAAATAGATGTTGGCCAACTTGGCGTTTTTGTCCCCATTGGCGTTTCCAGGAAAGAAACTCCGGTGGCGTCACGGTGGTTTTTTCCCTGTTGGCCGGCCATCGGGTGTCCGGGCGAGAGAAATCCGAATGATTCCGGAAGCAATGATCGGAAAACAGATCAAGTCTCTGCGCACGGCCCGCAACCTCACCCTGGAAGCCCTGGCGGCCAGGACCGGCTATACCAAGGGGTACCTGTCCAAGGTCGAAAATTCGGACCGGTCGCCGCCGGTGTCCACTCTCATCGTCATCGCCAAGGCGCTTGGCGTGACCGTATCCCAGATTTTCAAGGAAGAAGTTCCCGAAAACCGCTGTTCGGTGGTCCGCAAAAACGAACGCCAGTTGATGGCCAGGCCAGGAGCCGCCTTCGGTTACGCCTACGAAACCCTGGCCCACAAATACCCGGACAAGAAGATGGAGCCTGCCCTCCTCACGATCCCGGTACACGCCACCGAGAGAACGATTTTTCAACACGACGGCGAAGAGATGCTGCTGGTGATCGAGGGCACCCTGCAGTTTTGCCACGGCGAGACCGAATATGTGCTGGAAGCGGGGGACTGCGCGTATTTCGATTCCGGCATCCCGCATTCCGTCAGAAGCCTGGGCTCCCGGGACGTCAAATGCGTGATGGTCATCTATGTGCCATAGCCGGTCATGGCAGGGTCATCAGCGAGCAGGCGCGGGAACGAACGGATTCGAGAAGGTGAAGAATTCCAATTCCCCGTGGCCACAGGGCGGGGAAAACCCCAAGGAGGACGCATGAACGTGCCAAAAGAGCTTTGGCGGCCATCGGAAGATTTTGTTCGCAACTCGAACATGTTTCGCTTCATGGCCACGGTCAACCAACGCTACCATCTGTCCCTCTCCGACTACCGCCAGCTTTGGCAGTGGTCGGTGGACCACATTCCCGAATTCTGGGGGCTGTTCTGGGAGTTTGCCGGCATCATCGCCAGCAAGCCCTACACAGAGGTGGTCAGTGATCCCCATCAGATGCCCGGGGCCAAGTGGTTCACGGGCGCCGAGCTCAACTTCGCCGAGAACCTGCTGCGCTTCCGCGATGATCGCACGGCGCTGGTCTTCCAGGGCGAGGGGCAGCCGCGGACCTCGCTGACCTACCGCCAGCTGTATGCCGAGGTGAGCCGCGTGGCCCAGGCCCTGGCCGCCGCCGGGGTCGAACGGGGCGACCGCGTCGCCGGGTTCATGCCCAACATGCCCCAGACGATCATCGCCATGCTGGCGGCGGTCAGTTTGGGGGCCATCTGGTCCTCTTCGTCGCCGGATTTCGGCATCAAGGGGGTGCTGGACCGCTTCGGCCAGATCGAACCCAAGGTGCTGTTCACCGCCGACGGCTATTTCTACAACGGCAAGACCTTCGACAGCCTCGAGCGGGTCGGCGGGATCCTCCAGCAACTGCCCCGGGTGGAAAAGGTGGTGGTGGTGGGGTACACCAGGGCCGACCCGGACCTGTCCCAGGTCCCCAACGCGGTCTCCTGGAACGATTTCCTGGCCCCTTACCAGGCCAAGGAGGTCGATTTCGTCCAGGTGCCGGCCGAACACCCGCTGTACATCATGTACAGTTCCGGTACCACCGGCAAGCCCAAGTGCATGGTGCAGAGCCATGCCGGGATCCTGCTCAACCAGCTCAAGGAGCACATCCTGCACTGCGACCTGCGGCGCCACGACGTGTTGTTCTACTTCACCACCTGCGGCTGGATGATGTGGAACTGGCTCACCTGCGGTCTGGGGGTCGGGGCCACCCTGGTGCTCTACGACGGTTCCCCCTTCTTCCCCGGTCCGCAGGTGCTCTGGGAGCTGGCCGAGGCGGTGGGCATGACCATCTTCGGCACCAGCGCCCGCTATATCAGCGCCCTGGACGAGGGCGGATTCCGCCCCGGCAGCCAGTGCAACCTGGAGAAGCTGCGCATGATCTGCTCGACCGGGTCTCCGCTGTCGGTCAAGAGCTTCGAGTACGCTTACCGAGAGATCAAGGCCGACATGCAGCTGGCTTCCATCAGCGGCGGCACCGATCTCAACGGCTGCTTCGCCCTGGGCAACCCCATGCAGCCCGTGCATGCCGGCGAGCTCCAGGGACCTGGGCTCGGCCTGAAGGTGCTGGCCTACAACGATGCCGGGCAGCCGGTCTACGACGAGACCGGCGAACTGGTCTGCGCCGCGGCGTTTCCCAGCATGCCGGTCTACTTCTGGAACGATCCGGACGGTGAGCGCTACCGCAATGCCTACTTCGCCAAGTTTCCGGGGGTGTGGACCCACGGTGATTTCATCAGCATCAATAGCGTCACGTGGGGGATTACCATCTACGGCCGCAGCGACGCCACCCTAAACCCCGGCGGGGTGCGCATCGGCACCGCCGACATCTACACCGCCCTGGAAGCGGTGGAAGAGGTGGCCGACAGCGTGGTGGTGGGTCAGAAATGGCAGGACGACGTGCGGGTGGTGCTGTTCGTCACCCTGGCCGAGGGCCGAAAGCTGGACGAGGCCCTGGTGAAGAAGATCAAGACCGCCATCCGCGATGCGTGCAGCCCGCGCCACGTGCCGGCCAAGGTGATCCAGGTGAGCGAGATCCCCTACACCATCAACATGAAAAAGGTCGAGCTGGCAGTGCGCAACGTGATCCACGGCGAACCGGTGACCAACCGCGACGCCCTGGCCAACCCGGACTGCCTCAGCCAGTACGAGTGCCTGGAGGAGCTGAGCCGATAGCGGCCGATCCACCCAGCGCCCCCCGGACGGGCAGCCCCTTTGGGGGCTGCTCGTCGTTTTTGAAAACCCGCCGTGAAAATTCGTCTTTGCCGGAAACCGGGGTGTCGGGCGATCCCTGCGGGCCGCCCGGCACCGGGGTTTCCGCCGTTGCGCCCGGGCGATTTCGGTATTAGAGTAATCATTCTTGTCCATCGACGGATGCCGCAGGGAACCCGCGCGCCGTCCAGAACCGAGGTGTTCATGACCCAAGCCAGTCCCCGGATCCTGGTGCTCGGTGTCGGCAACGTGCTGTTGAGAGACGAAGGCTTCGGCATCCGGGTCATCGAAAAGCTCCAGAAATGGTACGAGGTCCCCGAGCAGGTCGCCATAGTCGACGGCGGCGTGCTGGGGGTGCATCTTCTGGGGGTGATCGCCGGCGCCGATCATCTCATCGTGGTGGACATCATCCGCAACCACGGACGGCCCGGCCAGTTGCACCGGTTGGCCGGAGCCGAGATTCCCGGCCGCATCCGGGCCAAAAACTCCCTTCACCAGATCGACTTCCTCGAAGCCCTGACCCTCTGCCAGGCCCTGGACAAGGTGCCCGAAACGGTGATCGTGGGCGCCGAACCCGAGGACATGGAAACGTTGGACATCGGCTTGAGCGCGACCCTGGAGGCCAGTGTCGATCCGGTGATCGAAATGGTGCTGGCGGAGCTGGAACGGCTCGGCCGCCCCGCCGTAAAAAGGACAACCGCCCATGTGCCTGGCGATACCTTCTCGCATTACGAAAATTGAAAATCAGATGGCCGTCATCGACGTGGACGGGGTGCGGCGCGAGGCGAGCCTCCTGCTGCTCGAAGACGCTTGCGTGGGCGACTACGTGATCGTGCATGCCGGCTTTGCCATCCAGAAGATCGACGAGCAGACCGCCGAGGAATCCCTGCGCCTGCTGCGCGAGGCCGCCGAGGCCTTCGATGCGGCCCATCCCGAAGAGCCCTGACTGCCCATGGCCGCCGAAGCCGTCATGACCAGCGGCGCCACAGCGCCGTTGGAAGCCCGCCACCTTCTGGTCCGAGGCATCGTCCAGGGGGTGGGGTTCAGGCCCTTCGTCTACCAACTGGCCCGGCGCCTGGGGTTGGCCGGGGAGGTGGCCAACACTTCCGAAGGGGTGGTCATCCACCTTGAGGGATCTCCCCCGGCCCTGGAGGCATTCGCGGCGGCCCTGGAGCGGGGACAACCACCCCTGGCGCGCATCACCGGCATCGAAACCCGCCAGGCCGATGTGCGCCATCTGGCGGATTTTCGCATCGAAACCAGCCGGCGCGGTGTCTCCCGGGCCACCCTGATCAGCCCGGACATGGCCGTCTGCGATGCCTGTCTGACCGAGCTCTTCGACCCGGCTGATCGGCGCTTCGGCTACCCGTTCATCAACTGCACCCACTGCGGGCCCCGCTACACCATCATCGACGATGTCCCCTACGATCGGCCCCACACCAGCATGCGCCGCTTCACCATGTGTCCGGCCTGCCAGGCGGAGTACGACGATCCGGCCGACCGTCGCTTTCACGCCCAGCCCAACGCCTGCCCGGTGTGCGGGCCGCGGGTGGCGCTGTACACCGCCGACGGACAACCCGTGGCGGCGGCGGATCCCATCGCCGAGGCGGCGGCGCGGCTCAAGTCCGGTCGGATCGCGGCCGTCAAGGGGCTGGGCGGGTTTCACCTCGCCGTGGATGCCCTCAATTCCGAAGCCGTGGAGCGGCTGCGCCGACGCAAGCGGCGCGAGGAGAAGCCCTTCGCCCTCATGGTGCCGGACCTGGCGGTAGCCCGGCGCCTCGTGGAACTCGACGCGGCCGCTGAGGCCCTGCTCACCAGCCCTCGGCGCCCCATCGTCCTCGCCGTCCAGCGCCCCGGTCATCCCGTGGCTCCCGGGGTGGCGCCGGGCAACCGCTATTTCGGGATCCTGCTACCCTACACGCCTCTTCACCACCTGCTGCTGCGCCAAGGTTTCGAAGCCCTGGTGATGACCAGCGGCAACCTCAGCGACGAGCCGATCTGCATCGACAACCAGGAGGCCCTGGATCGGCTGATGGGGATCGCGGACGATTTTCTCGTCCACGACCGGGACATTTGCCTGCGCAGCGACGATTCCATCGTGCGTCATGCCGCCGGGGCCACGCGCTTCATCCGCCGCTCCCGGGGCTACGTGCCCGAGCCCGTCGCTCTTCGCCGCCGCCAGCCGCCGGTGCTGGCTTGCGGGGCCGGGCTCAAGAACACCGTCTGCCTCACCCGGGGTGACGAAGCCTTCGTGAGCCAGCACATCGGAGACCTGGAAAACCTGGCGGCCTACCGGTTCCTGGAAAAGACCGCGGCCCACCTGGAGCGGATTCTCGACGTCCGGCCGCGGATCGTGGCCCACGATCTGCATCCCGACTACCTCAGCACCCGCTACGCCCTGGGCCGTGCCGGGATGCGGCGCATCCCTGTGCAGCACCACCACGCCCACATCGTTTCCGTCATGGCGGAGCACGGTCTGGACGGTCCGGTGATCGGCCTGGCCTTGGACGGCACCGGCTACGGCACCGACGGGGCCGTCTGGGGCGGGGAGGTGCTGGTGGCCGAAGCCGGCCGCTTCACCCGGGCCGCCCACCTGGCCTACCTGCCCATGCCGGGCGGGACGGCCGCCATCCGGGAACCTTGGCGCATGGCAGCCGCCCATCTCGACGACGCCTTCGGTGGCAACTGGAAGCATCTCGATTTGCCCCTGTTCGCGGCCGTGTCCGTCGAAAAACTGGAGCTGGCCGCCAGGATGGCCCGCGGCGGCATCAACGCGCCGTCCACCTCCAGCCTGGGGCGTCTTTTCGACGCGGTGGCGGCCCTCTGCGGCCTGAGAACGCAGGTGAAATACGAAGGGCAGGCCGCCATGGAACTGGAGATGGCCGCCGATCCGGACGCCGCCGACCCGTATCGCTATGAAGTGATGCCGGGCGAAGCGCTCCGGGTGGACACGGCTCCCTTGATTCGTGCCGTGGTTGCCGACCTGGAGGCCGGGGTGCCCGTGTCCGTGGTGGCCGGACGGTTCCATCGCACGGTGATCGACCTCTTCGCGGACCTTTGCCGCCGGGTGCGCCAGCGAACCGGTTTGGCGCAAGTGGCGCTATCCGGCGGGGTCTTCCAGAATGTCATTCTCTTGGAAGGGATGGTCCGTGCCCTGGCGGAAGCCGGTTTCAGCGTGTACACCCCCGAACAGGTGCCGGCCAACGACGGGGGCATCAGCCTGGGGCAGGCCGTGGCGGCCGCCGCGATGGCGGAGCGCTGAATGTTGTGAGCCGCCCGGGGAACTTTTGATTATATGTCCTATAGGACGTATAGGTCCTATAGATCCCATCCGACCGATCGGACGAATCCGACGCATCGGATTGGGTAGAGAGTGTGCCATGGCCCTGAAACACGCCCAGGAATACCGCGATGCCGGCATCGCCCGGCATCTGGCGACGCAGATCCGCGCCCGGAGCCGGAAGCCGGTGCGGATGATGGAAGTCTGTGGCACCCACACGGTGAGCATCTTCCGCAGTGGGTTGCGATCGCTGCTGCCCGAGACCCTCACCTTGATTTCGGGACCCGGCTGCCCGGTCTGCGTCACCGATCAGGCCGACATCGACGCCTTCGTGGCCCTGGCCCGCCAGCCCGGGGTGATCGCCACCACCTTCGGGGACTTGATGCGGGTGCCGGGCACCGAGAGCAGTCTCCAGCGGGAACGGGCCGCCGGCCGGGATGTGCGCATCGTCTACTCCGCCTTCGACACGCTGAAGATCGCCCGGGAGAATCCGGACCGCCAGGTGGTTTTTTTCGGAGTCGGCTTCGAAACCACCACCCCCACCGTAGCGGCCACCATCATGGCGGCCGCCGAGGCGTGCCTGGAGAATTTTTCCGTCTGGTCGGCCCACAAGACCGTGCCGCCGGCTCTGGAAGCCTTGATGCAGATGCCGGAAGTGGCCGTCGACGCCTTTTTGCTTCCCGGCCATGTCTCGGTGGTCATCGGCACCGAGGCGTATCGGCCTTTTTTTCAGCGCCACCGGATGCCCTGCGTGGTGGCCGGGTTCGAACCGGCCGATCTGCTGGCAGCCATTGCCATGATTGTCGACCAGGTGGAATCCGGGGCGCCCGCGCTGGCCAATGCCTATCCCCGAGCCGTCACCGACGGCGGCAACCCCAGGGCCCGAGAGGTGATGGACCGGGTCTTCGCTCCGGTGGACGCCCCCTGGCGGGGGCTGGGGGTCATCGCCGGCAGCGGCCTGGAACTGGTCCCGGCTTTTGACCGTTTCAATGCCCGCCATCGGTTCGCCCTGGAACTGCCTATCCCGGTGGAGCCCAGGGGATGCATTTGCGGACGGATTCTCACCGGGACCAAACGCCCGCCCGAGTGCCCGCTGTTCGGCACCCGCTGCACCCCCATGAACCCGGTGGGGCCGTGCATGGTCTCCAGTGAGGGGACCTGCGCGGCCTACTACCGCTATGCCCGCAGCGGCCGTGATTGATCCCTTCGTGAAAAATGATTGTCAGCCACCACAGAGTTTTTAGAATTTCAAAGGACTGCCATGACGCCTGAAACTATCCTTCTGGACTACGGGGCCGGGGGCAAGCTCGCCCATCGCCTCACCACCCAAGTGATGCTGCCGATCCTCGGCAACCCGATCCTGGACAACCTCCACGACGGGGCCATCTTCGACCTGCCCGCCGGCCGGGTGGCTTTTTCCACCGACACCTACACCGTGACCCCGCTCTTTTTCCCCGGCGGCAGCATCGGGGACCTGGCGGTCAACGGAACGGTCAACGACGTGGCCATGTGCGGGGCCCGCCCGGTCTTCCTGAGTCTGGCGCTGGTGATCGAGGAGGGGTTGGCGGTGGCCGAGCTGGAAAGGATTCTGAAGGATGTCGCCGCGGCAGCCCGGCGGGCCGGGGTGGCCGTGGTCACCGGGGACACCAAGGTGGTGCCCCGGGGGGCGGCGGACAAAATCTTCATCAACACCGCCGGCATCGGGGTGGTGGCCGAAGGGGTGGACATCGGCGGGCACCGGGCCCGGCCAGGGGACAAGGTGCTGCTCAGCGGCACCATCGCCGACCACGGCATGACCATCATGACCCAGCGCGCCGAGCTGGGGCTGGCGCTGGAGATGAAGAGCGATTCGGCGCCGCTCAATGGCATGGTGCAGCGGATGCTGGCCGCCGCGCAGGGAATCCATGTGCTGCGCGACCCGACCCGGGGCGGACTGGGGACGACCCTCTGCGAGATCGCCCTGCAAAGCGGGGTGGCGATCCGCATCGCCGAGACGGCCGTGCCGGTGCGGCCGGCGGTGGCCGGCGCCTGCGAACTGCTCGGTTTCGACCCGCTCTACGTGGCCAACGAGGGCAAGCTCATCGCCGTGGTGGCCCCGGAAGACGAGGCCGCGGTGCTGGCCGCCATGAGAGCCGACGACTACGGCAAGGATTCGTGCACCATCGGCGAAGTGGCCGCCGGCCCGCCAGGGCAGGTCACCCTGACGACCGGCATCGGCGGCGAGCGCATCGTGGACATGCTCGCCGGAGAGCAGCTTCCCAGAATCTGCTGAGGGAAATCCGGCAGCGGCGCTGACAACCGATAACCGATAACCGACAACCGATAACATCCCACGGCAGACCCGAGATGCGGTTCCCCATGCCCAGTTTCAAGTATCCCGTTTCCAGTTTTCGCCTCGTCCTCGCCACGGCCCTCGGCCTGGGCGTCCTCCTCGCCGTTGCCGGCTGCGACAACCTGCGCCAGACCCGACTGGCCGGCCGTACCATGGGCACCACCTACCATATCACCGTGGCCCACGGGTGGCTGGATCGCCCGCAGGGGCTGGAGGCCAGGGTCGCCAGCCGCCTGGAGGAGATCAACCGGATCTTTTCCACCTACATCGCCGACAGCGAAATCAACCGCTTCAACCGCTGGCCGGCCGGCGGCGAGCCGTTCAGGGCGTCGCCGGAGTTTTACCGCGTCATGACGACCGCCGCCCGGATCCACCGGCTCAGCGGGGGCGCCTGGGACGGGACGGTGCGGCCGTTGGTGGACCTCTGGGGCTTCGGGCCGGCGCCGGCCACGGGGCTGGTCCCGGACCCGGGCGAGATCGAGGCCCTCAAAAATACAGTGGGCTTCGACCGGATCGTCCCGGGGCCGGAGGGGACTCTGGCGAAGACCGGCGAGGTGACCCTGGATCTGGCCTCCATCGCCAAGGGGTACGGGGTCGACGCCCTGGCCGGGTTGATTCGCGCCGAAGGGTTGCGGGATTTTCTCGTGGAGATCGGTGGAGAGGTGGCGGCCTCCGGCGAGCGGCCCGGCGGCGGGCCGTGGAAGGTGGGAATCAATACTCCCAGGGCCGAGGCCGCGGCCACCGAGGTTTACCGGGTGGTGACCCTTTCGGATCGCGCCATGGCCACCAGTGGGGACTACCGCAATTTTTTCGAGGTGGACGGACGCCGCTACGCCCACATCATCGATCCCCGTACCGGCTATCCGGTGGCCAACGCCGTGATGAGCGCCACGGTGCTGGCTCCCGACTGTACCCTGGCCGACGGCCTGGCCACGGCCCTGTGCGTGATGGGGCCGGAGGCGGGGATCGCCATGATCGAAACCCTGCCCGGGGTCGAGGCCCTGATCCTGACGGCCGCCCCCTGGGACCGGATTCAGGAGCATCGCTCCAGCCGGTTCGATCCGGCGGGCTCCCCTTGAGCGGCCGCCCGGTTTCCGCCGCCGCGGATTTTTCGCCCCGTCGGCTGATGGCTGCTAAAATTGCCTGGGCCTTGACAACTTCCGGTCGGTCGCCTAACTTGGCCCTCCGTCGCATATCGTTCGATTCTTACAGGAGATTCGGAAATTGACCGGCGCCGTGCACCTCGTGAGTCTCGGTTGCGCCCGCAACCAGGTGGACAGTGAAACCATGCTCGGCCGGCTGGCGGCGGCCGGCTGGCGGATCGTCGACGACCCGGCGGCTGCCGATGCCATCGTGGTCAACACGTGCAGCTTCATCCGGCCGGCCATCGACGAGTCCATCGACACCATTCTCGATCTGTCCGACTTCAAGAAGCGGGGCCGCTGCCGGCGCCTGGTGGTGGCCGGTTGCCTTCCCGAGCGGTTTCGGGAGGATATCGTTGCCGCCCTGCCCGAGGTGGATCGGTTTCTGGGCACCGGGGCTTTCGACCGCATCGTGGAGGCGGTAGACGAGGCACGCTCTTCGGCGCCGGTTTGCCTTCTGCCGGACCCGGATCACATCCCGCCGGCCGGGAGCGCGCCGCGCCGGCGCGACCCATCGTCCTCCGCCTACCTGAAAATCGCCGAAGGCTGCGATCGGCACTGCACCTACTGCGTCATTCCCAAACTCAGGGGGCGCCAGAAAAGCGTACCGATGGAAATTCTGGTGGACGAGGCCCGGCGCCTGGCCGCCGATGGGGTGCGAGAACTGGTGCTGGTCGCCCAGGAGACCACCGCCTACGGGGCCGACCTGGATCTGCCCGCCCACCTGAGTGACCTGTTGCGGCGCCTGCACGCCGCGGTGCCCGACGTGTGGCTGCGGGTGCTCTACGGTCACCCCGAGAGCCTCGATGACCGCATCATCGCCGCCGTGGACGAGTTGCCGGGCGTCTGTGCCTATTTCGATCTGCCGGTGCAGCATGCCAGCGACCGGATCCTGCGGCGCATGGGGCGCCGGCAGACCGGCGACGAGTTGAAGGCCCTGATGGCGCGAATCCGAAGCCACATCCCCGAAGCCGTGCTCCGCACCACCGTCATCGTGGGGTTCCCCGGCGAGAGCGAAGCCGATTTTCAGACCCTGATGCAATTTGTCCGGGAGGCGCGTTTCGATCACCTCGGTGCCTTCGTTTACTCGGATCATCCGGATCTGCCTTCCCATGGTCTCGACGGTCATGTGCCGGCGGCCACGGCCCGGCGCCGGCGCGACCGGTTGATGCGTTTGCAGATGGACATTTCGCAAGCCGCCCAGCAGCGCTACCGGGGCCGCACCTGCGCGGTGCTCATCGAGGCCGCGCCGGAACCGGGACTCTACGAAGGCCGCACGCGGTTTCAAGCCCCCGAAGTGGACGGCGTCACCTATGTCCGCGGGGAGGGGGCCGCCGTGGGCCGGATCTGTCCGGTAACGATAGATGACAGCCTCGAATACGATCTGATGGGAACCCTGGCATGAGCGAAGCTGACCTCAAGCGGCGGATCCTCGCCGAAGTCCAGGACGAATTGGCGGCCATCGAGGACGCCCTGGAAGCCAACCTGACCCCCCACGTAGGCCTGGTGCGGGCGATCGCCGGGCATCTTCTCTTTGCCGGCGGCAAAAGACTCCGGCCCCTGCTGATGGTGCTCTGCGCCCGGCTCTGCGGCTACCGCGGCACCTACGACATTCCCTTTTCCACGATTTTTGAGTACCTCCATGTCGCCACCCTGCTCCACGACGACGTGATCGACGGCGGGACGGTGCGGCGCGGGCGTCCGGCCGCGCACCGGATCTGGAATCCGCCGGCGGTGGTGCTTACCGGTGATTTTCTCCTGGCCCGGGCCCTGTCCATCGCCACTCGCACCGGCCGGGTGCGCATCCTGGAGGTGGTGGCCAAGGTCACCGAGGAGATGGCCCAGGGCGAAATTTTGCAGCTCCAGCGCAAGGGGAAACCCGACCTGACCCGCGAGGAGTACCTGCGCATCATCCGCTGCAAGACGGCGGTGCTCTTCGAGGGCGCCTGCCGGGTGAGCGCCATTCTGGCCGATGCGCCGGGCGAGGCCGAAGCGGCCCTGGCAGATTACGGCCACTGCACGGGTCTGGCCTTCCAGATGGCCGACGACCTGCTCGACTACACCGAGGACGGCGCGGCGCTGGGCAAGGTTCCGGGGGCCGACCTGCGCGAAGGCAAGCTCACCCTGCCGGTGATCCATGCGCTGGAACAGGCGCCCGAAGCGGATCGGCGGGCCATGGTGGAAATCATCACCCAAGACGATTTTTCAGCCGAATCCTTTGCCGCTCTCCTAAACCTGCTCGAACGCAACGATGGCATCGGCTACACCCGGCGCCAGGCGGCGGCCCAGGTGGGCAAGGCCAAGGAGGCATTGGCCTTTTTTCCGGATTCCAACGTTCGCGGCATCCTGATGGACATTGCCGACTATACCCTGATGCGAAGATCCTGATCAGCGCCTTGCGACCGGAACATGCGACCATGAGCGATATGCGGACAAGACGACGGGGGTTGTGGGCCGGGATCGCCCTGCTTCTGCTGGGGGCCGCCGCTGGGGTGGATGCGGCGGACAGGGTGACGACGGCCTCCGGGGAGGCCGAGGTGGCCGCCGGCGGTCCGGTGGAGGCCCGGCGGCGCGCCATCCAGGGGGCGTGCGCGACGGCGGTGGCGCAGGTGGCCGAAGAACTGCTGGCGGCGGGTCAGGTCGTGAACGGCTTCCAAAATATCGAACCTCTGGTGCGGCAGCGCCCCGACGCCTTCATCCGCCGCTACAAGGTTCTCTCAGAAACCCGGGACGGCGACCGTTACCGGGTGAATATCGAATGCGCCGTGGCGGTGGAGGCCCTCAAGACCCGGCTGGGGGTGGCGGCTCCGGCGACCGGGGAAACCGGCGGGCCCCGGGTCCTGCTGATGATCGCCGAGCGCAATTTTCCCCAGGATCCGTTTCAGTTCTGGTGGGGGACCGACTACCTGTTCGCCCGTCCGGCCTCCGAGGCCGCCATGGGCCGTGTTTTGAAGGAAAAGGGCCTTTCCCTCATCGACACCGATGGCGCGCGGAAGTCCCCGGCGGGCAAGCTGCTGGCCGCGGCCGGGCCCCAGCCCTCCCCGGATGCGATCTTGCAGGCGGCAGCCGCGCTGCACGCCGACATCGTGGTCGTCGGCCAGGCGGGCGCCGAGGCGGGGTCTCCGGTGGTCAAGGGCCGGCCTTCGGCCTTCCGGGGGTGGGTCCGGGCGAAATTGATGGACGGGCGCAGCGGCCGGATCCTGGCCGAAATCCAGGAGGAGGGGGTGGCGGTGGCCGCCGACGCCGTTGCCGGCAGCCAGAACGCCATTGCCGATGCCGGCAGCCGGGCCGGAGCCCTTCTGCTGACGCACCTGGAGGATTGGCCGTCCCGAAGGCCGGCCGCCGCCGACGGATCCGTGGGAAAGGTGACAGTGGTGGTAACGGGGGCGCATCCCCTGGTGCGGTTCGCCCGTTTTCGCACCGCACTGGCGGGGATGGCGGGGGTCGAGGCGGTGCAGACCCTGGAAATGTCCGCCGACGAAGCCACGCTGCAGGTATCGTCCCGCGGCGGGGCAGCCGGGCTGACAGCGGCCCTTCGGGGTCAGCGCTTCGATGGGTTTCAGGTCGAAGTGCTGGAATCCACGGACGGGCGCATTGCAGTGGCGCTGTCGGGCGGCCATTTGCCTTGACACAACGGCGCGGCCGGTGGTAAGAAGCCTGGCCCATAAAGGCACGTAGCTCAGTGGGAGAGCACTACCCTGACACGGTAGGGGTCGACAGTTCAATCCTGTCCGTGCCTACCAAAATGAAGGAAGGGGCTTGCGGCATCGTTCGCAGGCCCTTTTTTTCGTGGCGCACGAGCGACCGGCCGGTCGGCTCGGCCTTTCCCCATTCGCGGGCGGATATTGTGATCCCATCGCGCCGATGATAAAAACAGCGCTGTTCCTCGATACGCCGCAGAAGACCCCCTTGGAAAGATCTTCAACCGGTGGCACCCGGCCCGGGCGGCCGGCGATCGGCAGGAGAAACGCAACCGTGCAGGTGGAACTGGTCAGTTGGGCGGATGTTTATCTTCGCTGCCGCTACGTGGCGGCCAAGATTCTCAAATCCGAATTCCGTCCCGACATCGTGGTGGCCATCGCCCGCGGCGGCTTCGTGCCGGCGCGGATCCTTTGCGATTTTCTCGATATTTATGACCTGGCCAGCATCAAGGTGGCGCACTACGCGGCCGGGGCCAGAAAAGCCGGCGCCGCCCGGATCGTTTTTCCCCTCAATGCCGACATCGCCGGCCGTCAGGCGCTGCTGGTGGACGATGTCAACGACACCGGCGACACCCTCAAGGCCGCCGTCCCGTATCTGCAGGAGCAGGCGCCGGCCGGGTTGCGGGTCGCCGTGCTGGACCACAAGGAACAATCCGGGTTTCAGGTGGATTATTTCGGCCGGGCGGTCGGCCTATGGCACTGGATTACCTATCCATGGGCGGCCATCGAGGATCTGACGGACTTCGTCAAGAAATTGGACCCGCCGCCGGGCAGCCTGGAAGCCGCCCGCCAGGCACTGCGGCAGGTCTATGCCACATGCCCGGACGACGCCACGTTGCGGGACGTGGCCGACCGGTGCGGCCTGTGGGACGGCAAGTGACGCGGCCGGTGCTGATTGACGCTTCCTCGGCCATTCTGCTCTTCAAGGCGGCCTTGTTCGAACCGTTGGCGGCGGCTTACCGGCTGCTGGTCAGCGAGAGCGTCGGCCGCGAACTGACCCGTCCGGGCTACCCGGGGGCCGAAATCTTTGAAGAGGCGATCGAGACGGGGCGCCTGACGCGCCAACCGGCCGGCCTTGGGGAAACGGTGCTGCCGGCATCGCTCCACGCCGGCGAGCGGGATACCATCACGCTGATGCTAGCCGGCCGTGCCGACTTCGTCATCGTCGATGATCGCCCGGCGGCCCTTTGCTGTCGTCGCCTTCATCTGCCCTACGTCAACGCGCTGCTTTGCCCCCGGATCCTCCGGCTCGCCGGCCGGCTGTCGCCGGTTGAAGCGGCCGACGCCACGATCCGCCTGTTGGACCTCGGCCGTTACGGCCGGCAGATCGTGGCTTTCGCCCGGGACTGCGGCGACGAGCGGTTGATTTTCTTCGCCCCCTGAGCCGGATATCAGCGGCGCCACCTTGACCTTGCGCGAGAGCGCATGGTAGGTTGCGGCGTTCGGTTTCCCCCGAACCCAACAGCGCCGCATGCCGTTTGCCCGGACCCGACGATGAAACAACCCCGCGCTTCCACTGTCACGACTTCCGCCGCCGCCGGTGCATCCTCCTTTTTCGACAACTTGAAGCTTTTCATGGCCCTGTCGCGGACCCCCCATGCCATGATCGACATGGCCACCCCGGCCCTGGGGGCCCTGCTCTGGCTCGGCGCCCTACCGCCGCTGGAGGTCATCCTGGTGGGGTTGGTGACGGTGTTTTCGGGTTACACGGCCGTTTACGCCCTCAACGACCTGGTGGACTGCCGCGCCGATCAGGACAAGGTCCGGGCCGGCGGGTACCAGGGCGACGACGACTACCTCGACGGCGCCCTGGTGCGCCATCCGCTGGCCCAAGGGGCGCTCGGCTTTCGCGCCGGAATGACCTGGGCCGTCGGATGGGCGGCGCTGGCCATGGTCGGCGCCTGGTGGCTCAACCCCGTTTGCCTGGCGATTTTTCTGGGGGCCTGCCTCCTGGAGATCACCTACTGCCGCATGTGGCGGGTCAGTCCTTTTCGCACCGTCATCAGCGGGGTCGTCAAGACCGCCGGCACGGTGGCGGCCGTCTTCGCCGTGGATCCGGCGCCGTCCGCCGGCTACCTCCTGCTGATCTTCCTCTGGCTCTTCTGCTGGGAGGTGGGGGGGCAGAACATTCCGGCCGACTGGACCGACCTGGAGGAGGATCGCCGCTTCGACGCCCGGACGATTCCCGTGAGCCTCGGCACCGGCCGGGCCATGCGCCTGATTTTGCTCGCCTTGGGCGCTGCCGTGGTCCTCAGTCTCGTGGTTTTCGCCCTCTCGCCCCTGGAACCGGGCATCGCCTATCGCTTCGCTGTCCTGGCCGCCGGCGGTTGGCTGCTGCTCTACCCGGCGGTGGAGCTGTATCGCACCCGTGCCCGCCCCGAGGTGATGGCCCTGTTCAACCGGGCCAGCTACTATCCCATCGCATTGTTTTTCATCGTTCTCGTCCGGCTGCTGTTGAAGTGAACCCGCGGTTGCCGCCCGGTCGCCGCCCTTGAGCGGGGAGGGTTCCGCCGCCCGTCGGCGTTCCGGGAAGCGGGGTCGGCGGGGGACGGATCGATCCGTTTGGAGAGAGCCAGTCATGGGAAACAGACCGAATCAATCCTGGCGAGACCGGGTGCTGCCGCCTGAAAAGGCGCTGCAGCGCCTCGAACCGGGGATGACCATCTTCATCGGCACCGGAGTGGCCGAACCGCGTACCCTGGTGCAGCACTTGATGGCGTCGGCGGCCGACAACCTCCAGGATCTCGAACTGATTCAACTGGTCAGCCTGGGGGATGCCATCGGCGTGGAGTCGATCCAGAACCACAAGTTCCGTCTCAAGACCTTCTTTTCCGGATGGGTGGCCAGCGACGCCATCACCGCCGGCCGGGTGGACCTGATCCCCAGCCGCTTCTCCCGCATCCCCCATCTCATCGGCACCGGACGCATCGGGGTGGACGCGGCCTTTCTCCAGGTTTCGCCGCCGGACGAGGCCGGCTACTGCAGCCTGGGGGTGGCGGTGGACGCCGGCCGCCAGGCCATGGCCCGGGCCCAGCTGGTGGTGGGGGAGATCAACCCGGCCATGCCCATGACCTTCGGCGACACCCTGGTACACATCGATGAATTCAACCTGCTGGTGGCGGCGGAGCATCCGCCGTTCTTTTTCGACCGCTGGCCGGTGGATCCGGTCTACGACAGGGTGGCGGCCAACGTGGCCGCGGTGATCGAGGACGGCAGCTGCCTGGGTTTCTCCATCGGCCCCCTCTACGAGGCCTTGGCGCGGCACCTGGCCCGGCGGCGCCACCTGGGGATCCATTCGCCGTTTTTCACCGATGCACTGATGGAGCTGATCCGGAGCGGGGCCGTGACCAACCGGCGCAAGGGGATTTTCCTTGGCAAGAGCATCGCCTCCTACGCCTTCGGCACCCGGGCGCTCATGGACTGGCTGGACCGCAACCCGCTGGTGGAATTCCAGGGGATCGACCAGGTGTTCGACCCCCGCCAGGTGGGGCGCAATCCCAATTTCATGGCCGTGTTTCCGGCGCGCAAGGTGGACTTGTCCGGCCGCATCGCGCTTCACGTGGGCAAGGGTAACGTAGTGGGGCGTCCGGGGGAGGTGATGGATTTTTTCAACGGCGCCGAGATGTCCGCCGGCGGCCGGGTGATCTTCGCCCTGCCGAGCCGCAACCGGAACGGCGAACCCAATATCCGGCTCTCGGTGGAGGCCCTGCCCAACCAGGTGCCGCTGCGCGAGGCGGTGGACATGGTGGTCACCGAATGCGGGGTTGCGCCCCTGTCCGGGCGCACGGTGCGCGAGCGGGCCCAGGCCCTCATCGACATCGCCCATCCCGAGGACCGCGCCGCTCTGGTGGAGGCGGCCAAGGCCGAGCGGATCCTCTATCCGGACCAGATCTACCTGGCCGACAGCGCCCATCTCTACCCGGCCGAAATCGCCACCGAGCACACCTTCAAGGGCAATCTGCGCGTTCGCTTCCGCGCCATCCGTCCCTCCGACGAGGAGGAGATGCGGCGCCTCTTCTATCGTTTCTCCGACCAGGCGGTCTACTACCGCTATTTTTCCCCCCTGAAGACCATGCCCCACAGCCGCATGCAGCAGTACGCCAACATCGATTACCGCAGCGCCCTGTCCGTGGTGGCGCTGGTGGGGCCGCGGGGCCAGGGGCGAATCATCGCCGAGGCGCGCTACGTGCTGGTCCCCGAGCGCGCCTGGGCCGAAGTGGCCTTCGTGGTCGACGGGGACTATGAAGGGCTGGGGATCGCCACCTACCTGTACCGCATGTTGATGCGCCTGGCCCGGCAGCGCGGGGTGCGCGGGTTCGTCGCGGATGTGCTGGCCTCCAACAAGGCGATGATGAAGGTGTTTGAAAAAGGCGGGGTGCCGGTGCAGGCGCGGCTCGAACAGGGCGTGTACGCGTTGAAGATTCCATTGGCGGAGGAAGGGTGATGATCCTGCAGAGCGGCCTCGGCCTGATGGTTTTTTGCGCCTTGGCCTGGGTGATGAGCGAGAACCGGTCCAGGGTGAAACTGCGGGTGATCCTCGTGGGGCTGGGCATCCAGGTGGTGTTGGCCCTGGCCCTGATCAAACTGCCGTTTTGCAGGGATGGGTTCATATTCCTGAACCGAGTGGTGTCCGCCCTCCAGGAGGCCACCGGGGCTGGCACGGCCTTCGTTTTCGGCTACCTGGGCGGCGGAGAGCTCCCCTTCGAGGAGAGCTTTCCCGGCGCCGGTTTCGTGCTCGCCTTCCGGTCCCTGCCGCTGGTGCTGGTGATCAGCGCCCTGTCCGCGCTCCTCTTCTACTGGCGGATCCTGCCGCTGCTGGTGCAACTGTTTTCCAGGGTTCTGCAAAAGACCATGGGCATCGGCGGCGCCGAAGGGGTCGGGGTGTCGGCCAACGCGTTCGTGGGAATGGTGGAAGCCCCCCTGCTGGTGCGTCCCTACCTGGATCGGATGACCCGCAGCGAACTCTTCAGCCTGATGACCAGCGGCATGGCCACCATCGCCGGCACGGTGATGGTGATCTACGCCGCCCTGCTTTCCAGCGTGCTTCCCGACGCCATGGGCCACATCCTCACCGCGTCGATCATCAGCGTGCCGGCGGCGGTGATGATCGCCAAGATCATGGTACCGGAGACGCGGTCGGTAACGCCCGGCACCATATCGGACCCGGATCCGGCCAGGTCGGCGATGGACGCCGTGACCCGGGGCACCCTCCAGGGGGTCGAACTGCTGATCAACATCGTGGCCATGCTGGTGGTGCTGGTGGCGCTCGTGCACCTGTTCAACCTTCTTCTGCAGGCGCTGCCCGCCGTGGGCGGGCAGGCCCTGAGCCTCCAGCGCATCCTCGGCTGGGTCCTGGCCCCGGTGGTCTGGTTGATGGGGGTTCCCTGGACCGAGGCCCCCAGCGCCGGCGCCCTCATGGGCACCAAGACGATCCTGAACGAATTCATCGCCTACCTGGACCTCAGCCGTCTGGAGCCCGGCGTCCTGAGCCAGCGCAGCATCCTGATCATGACCTACGCCATGTGCGGATTCGCCAATCCGGGGAGTCTGGGGATCATGATCGGCGGCCTGGGAACCATGGCCCCCGGCCGGCGGCGGGAGATCGTGGCGTTGGGGCTGCGGTCGATCATCTCCGGAACGCTGGCCACCTGCCTCACCGGCTGCATCGTGGGGCTGCTGATTTTTTGAAACCCGGCGACCCGCCGCCGGTGGTCGACCCGACCTGACACGCGAAGAGGTGCCATGCCGCGGATCATCTTTGTTTGCACCGGCAACATCTGCCGCAGTCCCATGGCCGAGGGAATTCTCAAGGAGCGGTGGCGCCGGGCGGGACGCTCGGATCTGACGGTCTCCTCCATGGGCATTTTCGGGCTGGACCAGGTGCCCGCCGAACCCCTGGCGCGGCAGGTGTGCCGGGAGAACGGGGTGGACATCGAGGCCCATCGCAGCCGCCCCCTCGTGGGCGACGAGCTGCGCGCCGCCGACCTGGTGCTGTGCATGGAACCGGCCCAGCGCCGCTTCGTCGAAACCTTTTTCCCTTGGATCAAGGGACGGATCGGCCTGCTGGCCAATTGGCCGGCAAAGGGGCGCGGCGACAGCGTGATCGCCGATCCCATGGGCGCCGACCTCCCGGTTTTCCGCGAGGTGTTCGCGTGCATCGACGGCCACCTGAAGCGGATCCTGCCAGCGCTCCTGGCGCTTTCTCCCCCGGAGGGACAATTTGGCAATGACGGCTGAGTTCTGGCACTGGTGGCAGCATCTGCCCGAAACCATCGATCCGGTGCTCTTCGAGATCGGCAGCCTGCGAATCCAGTACTACGGGCTGATGTACCTGGTGGCCTTTGCTTTGACCTACCTGCTGGTCCGCCACCGCCTGCGGCGCGAGGAACGGTTCCGATCCATCTCTCTGGCCCAGGCCCAGGATTTGATCACCGCGATGATTCTGGGCGTGATCGTGGGGGGACGGCTTGGCTACGTGCTCTTCTACAACCCGGGCCATTACCTGGAAAACCCCCTGGAAATCGCCCTGCCGTTTCGCTTCGACGGCGGCTTCCAGTTTACCGGGATTGCCGGCATGTCGTTTCACGGCGGGCTGATCGGCGTGCTGGCCGGAGCCTGGATCTACGGGCGGCGGCATGGATTGGACTACCGCGAGATCGCCGACCTCTTCGCCCCGGCGGTGCCGCTGGGATACGCCTTCGGCCGGCTGGGCAACTTCATCAACGGTGAGCTGTTCGGCCGGATCACCACCGCGCCCATCGGCATGCACTTCCCCCTGGCGCCCGGGTCGGACCTGCGCCATCCGTCCCAGCTCTATGAAGCTTTATTCGAGGGGCTGGTGCTCTTCGTCATCCTCTGGGGCCTGCGCCGCCGGCCGCTGCCCCGGGGTGCCATGCTGGCCTTGTACCTCGTCGGTTACGGCGCGGTGCGGTTCGTCCTCGAATACTTTCGCCAGCCCGACGCCCACCTGGGGTTTGTCTGGATGCGCTTTTCCATGGGCCAGCTCCTCTGCCTGGGTATGGCGGGCGCCGGGCTGGTCCTGTATCTTTACTACCGTCGCCGGGATTGCCAATAAGGGGCAAACCGGCTATGGCAAAAGATGGGAAGGATCGGTGGATGGGGGCGGTAACAAGCGGAGAAGCGTCCGGAAACCCGAAAGTCGAGCCGAAGAAAAGGAGAAGATCATGTACGTGGGGCGGGTGATGCACACGGAGCTGGTGACGGTCGCGCCGGATACGTCCCTGATGAAGGCGCGGGAAATTCTGGAACAGCGCAAGATCGCCCACCTGCTGGTGGTCAATGCCCGTGGCGACCTGGTGGGCATCGTGTCGGACCGGGACCTTAAGCAGAACTGGGCCTCGCCGGCCGTGGCCCTGAGCAAGCACGAGCTCAACTATCTGTTGAACAAGGTCACCGTGGATCAGATCATGGTGAAGAAGATCCTCACCGTCTCCCCCTTGACCACCATCGAGCGGGCGGCCCTGATCATGGAGCAGAATCGGATCAGCGCCCTGCCGGTCCTCGACGAGGGGCGGCTGGCGGGGATCATCACCTCCCGGGATGTGATGCAGGTGCTGCTGGAGGCCATCGGCATCGACGACGACAGCCGCCGGTTGACGGTGATTCTCGAGGACCGCATCGGTTTTCTCGCCGACATGAGCCGTCTGTTGCGCGACGCGGAGATCAACATCCGCTCCCTCTTCGCCTGGCCGGACAAGAATTCTCCCGGCTACTACCACCTGGTGATGCGGGTGAATGCCGCCGACGGCGACAAGGCTTTGGCGGTGCTGGAGGAGAACGGGTACAAGGTACTGACGGCGTATACCAAGGACATCGCGCCTTTTCTGTCCCGTCCCGAGTAGGAAGAGGGGACGCCGGGGCGGGGCCTTGTCCGTGGCCCGCCCCGACGCCAATCGCGGTCCCTATGGCTCGATCTTCAGCGCCAGATATCCCGCCCCGGGCCGTTTGATCAGCAGCCCGATGGGGGCGTTCTTATCGCGGTTGGCAAGGGCCTCCGCGAATTCCCCTGGCGATGCCACCGGCTTGCGGTTGAATTCCTTGATGAGGTCGCCGGGGCGCACCCCGGCCTTGGCGGCCTTCCCCTCCGGATCCACGGTGGTGACCAGGGCGCCGGGTTCACCGTTCTCGAAACCGAAGCGGCGCGCCGTGGCTTCATCCAGGGCGCCCAGGCGCATCCCCAGTTCCCCTTCCCCGGCGCCCGGCCCTGCCTCACGCTGGGTGATCTTGTCGTCGTCCCGTTTGGCCAGGGTGACCTGAACCGTCCGTGGCTTGCCGTCCCGGAGCAGGCGGATTTCGATCTTCTTGCCCACGGGCAGTCCGGCGACGAACCGTGACAGGGCCCGGCTGTCTTCCACCGGCGTGCCGTCGATGGCCACGATGATGTCGTTTTCCAGGATTCCGGCCTTGGCGGCCGGATCATCCGGATAGGCCTTGACCACCAGCACGCCCTTGGTTTCCTTGACCTTGTAGTACTCGGCCAGCTCCGGGGTGAGGTCCTGGATGCCGACCCCCAACCAGCCGCGCGTCACCGAACCGCTTTCCTTCAGTTGGGAAATCACATCCTTGGCCATGTTGATGGGGATGGCGAAGCCGATCCCCTGGCCGCTGGCCACGATGGCCGTGTTGATCCCCACCACCGCGCCGTCGAGGTTGATCAGGGGGCCGCCACTGTTGCCCGGGTTGATCGAGGCGTCGGTCTGGATGAAATCGTCGTAGGGGCCCGAACCGATGATCCGTCCCTTGGCGCTGACGATTCCGGCGGTCACCGTCTGCTCCAGGCCGAAGGGACTGCCCACCGCCATTACCCAGGTGCCCACCTTGAGGGCGTCGGAGTCGCCCAGGATCAGGGGGGCCAGGTCCTCGACACCGTCGATCTTGATCAGGGCGAGGTCCGTGTTCGGATCCCGGCCCACGATCTTGGCGTCATACTCCTTCTCGTTGATCAGCCGCACCTTGATGTTGTCGGCGTCCTCGACCACGTGGTTGTTGGTGACGATGTAGCCTTCCCGGTCGATGATGAACCCCGAGCCGAGGCTGGGCTGCTTGAACTCCCGGTTTGGGTCCTGATTCATGAAGGGGCCGAAGAAATCCCGGAACGGGTCGCGATCGCCGAAAAAGTGGCGGAACACCGGACCGCCGCCCTTGATGGTCTTGACGGTCCGGATGTTGACGACCCCCGGGCGCACCTGGTTCGCCAAGGCGGAAAAATCGCTCGGAATCATCTGTACGGCCGCATCCTGCAGCGCGGCGGCCGGAGGCGGCGTCGCCCCCAAGGTAAGGGCAAGGGCACAGACCAGGACAAGGGCTAAACGGGTTGATTGGCGCATCATGGATAACCTCCCTTTGGTTGACTCCCTGTTTTCACAACGATTCATTATAAACACCATCCGGGTCCTGACAAGCCGGCGGCGGGGATCAAGCCTGGAGGATAATGAAATAGCCCAGCCCCGCCAGGAGCAGGATCAGGCAGGGCCGCCAGAAGAGGCGGTAGACCGAGACCGGATCAGCCCTGAAATACTGGTTGGAGAGGACGAGGCAAAGGTGCAGCGGCGAGAGGAGTACGCCGACGAAGCCCCCGGTCATCGCCAGGATGAGATAGGCCAGTGTCTCGTCGCCAGCGCCGTAGGCGCCGATGAGGGAAATGAGAATGGGGAAGGCCGATCCCACGAAGGCGATGGTGATGCCCGCCACCAGCCCCACGATCAGCGGCAGCACCACGGCGATGGCCACCAGCGGCACGCGCCAGCCGATCAGCTCGGCGCTGACGGCCTCGACGGCGCGGCTGTCCAGGAGGACTCCCTTGAACATCATGATGGCGGCGACCATGTAGATCATGGCGAGCATTTCACGGCGCAGCACGATGCGGCGGCGCTCCGGGGCCGGCATGAGGTTGACGCGCCACACCCATCCGATGGCGGCGCAGAGGGCGGCGATGAGTCCCAGTTCCTTGGCCAGGGGGGCCACCGGCCCGGAGAGGACCCCTTCCAGCAGGCCGCCGAGGACAATCCCGGGAACGATGGCGATGAGCACCGGGACCAGCTCCTTGGAAAAGGGCAGGACCCCGGCGCCTCCGGTTGCTCGGCGCCCGGCGCCGGCGCGGCGGGAGGGCATCATGCGGCGCAGGGGCAGGTAACCGGCCGCCGCTGCCACGAAGCTCATGGGCAGCAAAGCCCCCGCGAAGGTCCACAGGTCCACCGCGGCCAGGGTGGTGGCGAGGAGCACCCCGGGGTACAGGGGCCACCAGTACTCCCACAGATGGCGGAACCAGTAGTTGATGAAGCTCATCTGGGCTCCGGTCAGGTCGGCGTCGGCGCCGATGGTACGGACCATGGGGGCCGAGAAGATCGCTCCTCCGGGCATGGGCAGCAGCCCGATCAGGGCCGGGAAGATGACGATATTGAGCCGCTGCCGGGCGATGAGCCCGTCGAAGCGCGCCAGCAGCCGGGCCATCTGTCCGCTCGCCTCCAGGCTCTGGCTCAACACGAGGATCAGGGAAACGATCACGATCAGCGAGAGGGCCTTGGGGTCGATCAGCGCCGCCCAGGCTCCGGCAACGATGGCTCCCGGCGGCAGGGCGAAAATCAGGCCCAGAAGGAAGGCGCCGCCGAGAAAAGCGCTGCCCAGCGACCACTTGAAGCGGATGGCCGCCAGAACGAAGCCGAAAACGATGAAGATCCGGACGACTGCGGGAAGATCGTCGAACATGAGCACAAGGGACTCCATGGATGCCTGGCGCCGTGAGGGGTGATCAGGCCAGCATGCGGAAGCCTTCCGCCTCTTGGCGTACGATGCCGACCTGTATCATGCGTTCCAGGTGTTTCTGGATAATGGCAGTCTCGGCAAAACGGTAATAGTCGATGGGGTCACGGGCTTTGCGATAGACGATCCATTGGTCGACGATTTCCTCCAGCCGCCGCGGCACCGCCAGAAATCGGCCCAGCTCGGCTTCGCGCCGGCCGATGACCGCCAGGTAGTCGTCCCAGAGGTCGCCGGGAGGTGCGGTGAAGACGCCGGTCTCGTGGCTGGCGAGCCAGACGCGGGCCGAGATTCGCCGCAGCCGTTCGATGGAGGTGATGCTCTGGGCGATGCTCGAGTCCCGGTCTCCGTACCAGGGGCCGAAGGGCGTCAGATCGTAGTCGGCGAGGAACAGAATGCCGGGCTGGCGGAAGTAAAAGCACAGGTGCCCGGGGGTGTGCCCCGGGGTGTGGATGACATCCACCGTGACGCTGTCCAGGGGAATGGTCAGCCCGTCGGTGAGGTCGGTCCGGGGCAGTCGGCGGCGAAAGTGGAACCGGGTCTCCAGGATGCAGGCGAAGTCCCGGCGGAAGTCGGGGGCCGTGACACCGTAGGCGTCCAGAAAGGCGTCCATGTTCGCCAGCGGGGGCGCATCGGCCGGATGCAGCCGTAGCGGCAGGTCGTCGAAGAGGTCCAGGTGCATCCAGTGGTCTTCGTGCCAGTGGGTGAGCCAGATCTCCCGGACGTTTTCCTCTTCGCGCAGCCGCTGCAGGCGCTGCCGGTCGGCGCCGGGGTCGATGAGGATGCCGTCGCCGGGGATATAGAGGCTGTGGCAGTGGGGATACTTGCCGTTGTTGGGGCCGGCAATGAAGCGCACCGGTCCGAAATCGATGTCCTGCATTTGCATCGGATACCTTTCCTCCGGACCGCGAGCCTCCTCGTCAGCCCATCCCTTCAATTTCGTTGGCGAGATTTTCCAGGCGCCTGGCCGACACCGGCACCGCCGTGCCCAGCTCCTGGGCGAACAGGGAGACCTTGAACTCCTCCAGAAGCCAGAAAAAGTCTTCAATCCGCCGGCGCTTCGCCGGGCTTTCGCCGGTGGACGATTCCCGGCGCCACTGCTGCAGCCGCTGCTGGAAGGGCGCCGCGGCCTCGGCCTTGCGCCGGTCCTTGTCCAAATCCACCGCGGCACGCTCCACCCGCAGCGCCAGGGCCCTCACGTACCGCGGCAGATGAACCAGGCGCGTCGGGTCGTAGCGGACGGCGAAATCCGGGGGGACCAATTCGCCCAGCTCCTGGCGCCGGGCGGCGTAAAAGGCCGCCGCCAAGGAGTTTTGCCCCGGCGGCGGCTCGCGTTGAAAGATCGCCTGACGCGTTTCGTACACCATTTTTATAATCACTGCGGCCGATTCCAACAAGACCTGGCCGGCCTGGAAGATTTCCCGGCGGACCGTTTCGGCATGGGACCGGAATGCGGCCGCGGAGCGGATGTCGCGCGCCAGGAAACGGTCGACGAGGTTTTCGAAAAGGAATTCGGACTGGGCCGCGGCCCCTGCGCAGCAATCGGCCAAAGGTCGAACCTCCGGCGGCAGGGCCAATTGGCGGCTCAGCCGGCGCAGGTCCTGGCGCAGAGACCGGGCGTAGAGAGCGGCCACGGCCTTGCGGTGGGCGGTTTCGGCCGCCGCCGGGTCCGATAGCAGGCGCAGATCGATGCGGCCCTCGGCAGCCTCCACCAGGGCCGGGTAGACAACCCATTGCCCCGCCGCGGAGGCCACGGAAAGGCTTTCGGGAAGATCGGGGAAATCCTCCACCCCAACGTCCTCCCGCTCCCACCGGCGGCGCAGATCGGCCAGCAGGCGGTCGTCGGCGGGTGCGGCCACCGCCTGCAGCACCTGCGGATCGCGGTCGGCGGCCAAGATCTGCCCCCGGGGGCCGGTGACGGCGATGCGGGTGCGCAGATGGGCCGGGAGGCGGTCCGTGGGCCAGGCGGAGGCCGGGATTTGCAGGCCGAAGCGCCGCTGGACGATCCTTCCCAGCACCGTTACCAGCGGCTCGTCACCGGACTTGGGCATCTCGGCCAGAATCGCCTCCACGGTCCTGGCCACCGGCACCAGGCGGCGGCGGTATTCCTTGGGCAGTCCCCGGATCAGAGCGGTGATCTTCTCGGCCAAAAACCCGGGCACGAGCCAGTCGAAGGATTCCGGGGGCACTGTGCCGGCCACGGAGGCCGGAACCCGCACCGTCACCCCGTCATCCTGGCTATCGGGGGCGAAGCGGTAGGTGCAGGCGAAGGATTTGCCGCCGATGGCCATCTGGTCGGGAAAATCGGCCAGGTGGTCCTCGTCGGGGCGGTAGCGCCGGACGTCCTCGACCGTCATGCGCAGGTCGGCATCGCCGCCCGTCTCCTTCAGATGCCGCTTGAGGCCGGCGAGGCTGTAGATCGCCGGCAGCCGCTGCCGGTAGAATTGGCAGAGGTCCTCGGGGGCCACCAGAACGTCGCGGCGCCGGATCTTGTCTTCCAGGCCGCGGGCCTCGTCCATCAGGGCCCGGTTGTGCGCCATGAAGGGCAGGTCCCGAGCCAGATCGCCGTCCACCAGTGCGCTGCGGATGAAGATGTCCGAAGCGCCCTCGGTGTCGATGGGCCCGTAGGAGACGGTCCGGCCGGCGACGATGACCAGGCCGAATAGGGTCACCTGTTCGTCGGCCACCACTTCGCCCCGACGGCGCTCCCAGCGCGGGTTGGTGTAGGTGCGCCGGCACAGGTCCCCTCCCGCCGCCTCCAGCCAGGCGGGATCGATGGTGGCCACGGTGCGGGCGAAGAGGCGCGAGGTTTCCACCATTTCGGCCGCCACGATCCATTCCCCGGCCCGGTTGAACAGCCCCGAGCCGGGAAAGATCATCACCTGCCGGCCGTGGGTCGCCTGGTACAGATTCTTGTCCCGGCGCCGGGCGATGTTGCCGAGAAAACCGGCCAGGATGGACTGGTGCAGGTTGCCGTGATGGACGGCGTCGGCCTCCGGAACCGGGCTGACCGGGCTGTCGGCTTCCATCTCGGCCATCACCATGACCAGTTGGTCGTGGATGTCGCCCCACTCGCGCAGCCGCTTGGGGGACAGGAAGTGGCGCCGTGCCCACCGCCGCACCCGGCCGGCGGTCTTTTCAGCCGCCAGGGCGGCTTGGTAGGCCTGCCAGATCTTCAGCAGGGCGAGAAAGTCCGAGGAGCGGTCGGTGAAGATCGCATGGGCCTGGTCGGCGGCGGCGCTTTGGTCCGCCGGCCGTTCGCGAACGTCGTTGATGCTCAGGGCGGCGGCGATCACGGCCATTTCCGGGCCGCAGCCCCGCTGCCGGGCCTCGATGAGCATCCGCGAAAGGCGCGGATCGAGGGGTAGGCGCGCCATGCGGCGGCCCATGGGGGTCAGGCGCAGGCGCCGGTTGCCGAGGCGGGCATCGGCCCCGTGGGCGGCATCGGTGGTCGTGACGGCCCCCAACTCCTCCAGCAGGGTGATGCCGTCGCGGATGCTCTTGTCCGCCGGGCGGTCGATGAAGGGGAAGTCCGCGATGTCGCCCAGGTTGAGGGCGATCATGCGCAGCACGGCCTCGGCGAGGTTGGTGCGCAGGATCTCCGGCTGGGTGAATCGCGGCCGGCTTTCGTAGTCGGCCTGGCTGTAGAGCCGGATGCAGACCCCGTCGGCGACCCGGCCGCAGCGGCCGGCGCGCTGGTCGCAACTGGCCTGGCTCACCGGCGCCACCGGCAGGGCGGTGGTGCGGGTGCGCGGGCTGTAACGGGCGATGCGGGCCAGCCCGGAGTCCACCACGTAACGGATTCCCGGGATGGTGAGGGAGGTTTCGGCCACATTGGTGGCCACGATTATTTTGCGCCCGGCGGCCGGCGCGAAGACCCGCATCTGGTCGGCGGCCGAAAGGCGGGCGAACAGGGGCAGGATCGCCGCGCCCAGGTAACGGCGGGCCTGGAGCAGCTCGACGGTGTCGCGGATGTCCTGTTCGGTGGGCATGAAGACGAGCACGTCGCCGAAGGGGCCGCGGCCCACGATCTTGTCCACCGCGACCACCGCCGCTTCCACATGGGTGGAGGCCTCTTCCTCGCCGGCCCCATCCAGGGGGCGGTAGTGGATCGTCACCGGGTACATGCGGCCGGAGACCTCGATCACCGGGGCGTTGTCGAAGGCGGCGGCGAATTTTTCCGTGTCGATGGTGGCCGATGTGACGATGAGCTTCAGGTCGCGTCGGCGGCGCAGGAGCCGGCGGAGCAGCCCGAGGATGAAATCGATGTTGAGGCTCCGTTCGTGGGCCTCGTCCACGATGAGGGTGTCATAGGCCAGCAGGTCCCGGTCCCGCTGGGTCTCGGCCAGCAGGATCCCGTCCGTCATGACCTTGACCAGGGTCCCGGGGCTGGTTTTCTCGTGGAAGCGGATCTTGTGGCCCACCGTCCGGCCCGGTTCCTCTCCGAGTTCCTCGGCGATCCGGCGGGCCACGGTGAGGGCGGCGATGCGCCGCGGCTGGGTGCAGCCGATCGTTCCGTCCAGGCCCCGTCCCGCTTCCAGGCAGAATTTGGGCAGCTGGGTGGTCTTGCCCGAACCGGTTTCGCCGGCCACGATCACCACCGGATGGCGCCGGATGGCGTCGATGATCGCCTGGCGATGGGCGCTGATGGGCAGGGCCGGATCGTAGACCAGCGGGGGCACGAGGGCATGCCGTTCCTGCTTGCGGACCGCCGACAGGCGAAGCCGGTCCGCGATGGCGCGCAGCCGTTCCTCGGGCGCCGGTTCGCCCTCCGCCGCCCGTCGGCGAAGACGGGCCAGCTCGCGTGCGGCGCGGGCGCGGTCGGCGGCCATGGCGGCGGGCAGCCGTCGGCGCAGGGTTTCGATGGTCGGAATCGTCATGGCGCGGACTTTTAACGCATCATCGGCCAAAAGACCAGACGCGGCAAGCAGGGCAGCCGGGGACCGGCGCCCTGGAAAACGGGATTCTCTTGACACTCCGACAAGGGCCCACGTATTGCTGGATCAAACCGAATGGAGGAACCCATGAATTTCATCATCATCGGCGGGGACGCCGCCGGCATGAGCGCGGCCAGTCGCGCCAAACGCACTGACCCCAACCTGGAAGTGATCGTCCTGGAGCAGACGCAGGACGTGTCCTACAGCGCCTGCGGCATGCCCTACAACATCGCCGATCCGGTCCGGCCCATCGATGATCTCGTGGTGCGCAAGGCCGAGGTTTTTCGGCAAAAACAGGGCATCGACCTCCGCGTCGGCTACCGGGTCGAGGCCATCGACCCGTCCCGGCGCACCGTTTCGGGGACCGGGGTTGACGGCCGCCCGTTCGTCCTTGCCTACGACCGGTTACTCATCGCCACCGGGGCCCGGCCCGCCATTCCCGACGTGCCCGGTATCGACAGCGACGGTGTGGTGGCCCTCAAGAACCTCGATGACGGCCGGCGCATCAAGGCCCTGCTGCGCGGGCGCAACGCCGATCGGGTCGTGATCCTGGGAATGGGGTACATCGCGCTGGAAATGGCCGAGGCGCTGCGATCCAGGGGCATCGCCGTGTCCCTGGTCAAACCGCGGCCGGGACTGCTGCCCTGGATGGCGCCGGAGCTGTCCGCCGTCGTGGGAGAAGAGCTGGCAGCCAACGGGGTGGTGCGCCACGACGGTCATCGCCTGGAGCGCATCGAAGCCCGGGGGGAGCGGTTGCGCGTGGTCGGCGACCGGCTCGATCTGACCGCCGACATGGTGTTGGCAGCCGTCGGCGTGGTGCCCAACAGTGAGATGGCCGCCGCGGCGGGCCTGGCGCTGGGGCCCGGCCAGGCCGTCGCCGTGGACCGGGGCTTGCAGACCTCCGTGCCGGACATCTACGCCGCCGGCGACTGCGCCGACGCCTTTCACGTGGTCACGGGCCAGCGGGTCTACATTCCCCTGGCGCTGCGGGCGAACCGGGCAGGCTGGGCCGCGGCGGACAACGTTTGCGGGCGCCGCGCTGAAGTGGACGGGGTCGCCGGCACAGCGGTCTTCAAGGTATTCAACCTCGAGGTGGCCCGCACCGGCCTGACGGTGGACGAGGCGGCCGCCGCCGGCTTCGATCCGGTCTCGGTGGCGGTCACCACCTCCAGCCGGGCTCACGCCCACCCGGGGGCGGGCAAGATCCACGTCCACCTCGTGGGCGACCGGTCCAGCGGACGGCTGCTCGGTGCGCAGATGGTGGGCACCGAGGGGGCAGCCCACCGCATCAATGCCGCCGCCGTGGCCCTGCACGCCAGGATGACGGTGGATGCCTTCGCCCAGACGGACCTCAGCTATGCGCCGCCTTTCGGGCCGGTGTGGGATCCGCTGCTCACGGCGGCCAACCAGCTGCTCAAGAAAATTTAGCGCCGCTCGCGGTGGTGGCCTGCGGCCGTTGAAAAATGCGAAGCCCGAAATGCGAAGCCCGAAACAAATTCCGCTCTTCGGAGTTGAGCTCTTCTCGGCGGCCTGGGGGTTCAAACCGAATCCCCGCCGATGGCCGAGCTCTAAGATTTGCGCAGCAGGCGCCGGACGTCAGGCAGTTCCAGGCTGGCGGCATCGACGTACCATTGCCCCGCCTCGTTAACACCGCCCTTGAGCCGACCGCTCTTGAGCCAGGTTTTCACCCCTTGTTCCGTCAGATAGGTCATCCCGGAGAACGCCGGCACCGTAAAGCGCTGCGATGGCGCCGGATCCGGCGAAGGCGCGGCGGCAACGGGCGGTTGGGAAGAGCCGGGGGCGGGGTCGGCGAAAATCCGCCAGCGGCCGCCGACTTTTTCGCCGGGCAGCAGCCCGTCGCGGAGCATTTGCGTCACTTTTCCCACGGAGAGCCCGTTCGCCTGGGCATATTGGCCTGGTGTAATGAACTTATCCTTTGAATTCAATTTATTATGCCTCACGCTGAAAAGTTTTCGACCAGTGGAAAGCGCCGGCACGCTACCACAGCCCGTCTCCTTTTCCAAGATCCGCGATCCAAAAGTCTTCCCCTCTCGCCGGGAGAAGGGGGACTTGGTGAAAATCGATTATGAATATAACTCAAAAATTACATGAATGAATAAAAACAATAGCAAATTTATTATTTTAATATCATTTTTTAACAGCCCTATTCTTGACACATAACCATTTATTTGGCATCCAATATCTTTCAATCGACAAGCTGAAACCATTCCTTTCCTTGCCGCATTGTTTCATGGACATTTCACCCGGACAAGGGTGACCCGCTGACGGGCTTTGCCGCCGGGACCAAAGGGCCGTAGCACGCCGGTCGCAGCGGTTGGTCGAGGCTTGTGCCGGCGGGTTTTTTTACGTGCCACGCCGCCTACCGGCCCTCCACGGGACCGGCAACCGAATCGAGGAGGCTTCATGATCGTCGCCGAAAGAAAACCGTTGGAAGAAATCGAATCCATGCTCAAGGGCTACCGCCGTGTGCTCACGGTGGGATGCGGCACCTGCGTCGCCGTCTGCCTGGCCGGCGGCGAGAAGGAAGTCGGCATCCTCAATGCCGAACTGCAGATCGCCCGCAAACTCGATGAAAACCCCATCGAGCTGGGGGCCGCCTGCGTGGAACGCCAGTGCGACATGGAGTTTCTCGACGAACTCCAGGGGATGGTGGATCAGTACGATGCGATCCTGTCCATGGCCTGCGGCGCAGGGGTCCAGTTCATGGCCGAGCGCTTCGAGGATGTGCCGGTATTCCCGGCCGTGGACACGACCTTCATCGGCGCCAACCGGGATGTGGGCTGGTACGAGGAAAAATGCCGGGCCTGCGGCACCTGCGTGCTCGGGATGACCGCCGGAATCTGCCCCGTGACCATGTGCGCCAAGGGCCTGTTCAACGGGCCTTGCGGCGGCACCAACAACGGATACTGTGAAATCGGCAACGACCAGCCCTGTGCCTGGTATCGGATCTACGAACGGCTCGCGCGCCAGGGACGGCTGGAGCAGATCATGGAAATCCATCCGGCCAACGAATGGCGCAACCAGACGCCGCGCACCCTGGTACAGGCGGCGTACCGCAAGCGCAAGGAGCTGGCGGCATCCTGATCATCGAATGACTTGAGGACCGGTATCGCCCGGCCCTCGTCAACCAGACCGAGGACAATGCGTATGGAATTAAAATCAGGGAGCAATCTGGAAAAGATCCTTCGCGCCGGACAATTCGCCTTCACCGGGGAGTTGGGACCGCCCCGGGGCGCCAACGACGCCGCGGTACGGGAAAAGGCCAAATTCCTCAGGGGGGTGGTAGATTCGGTGAACATCACCGACAACCAGACCGCCATGGTGCGCATGTCCAGTTGGGCCGCCTCGCTCATCGCCTTGCAGGAAGGGCTCGAACCCAACTACCAGATGGTTTGCCGCGACCGCAATCGCCTGGCGATGCAGAGCGACGTGCTCGGTGCCTATGCCCTGGGGATCCGCAACATGCTCTGCCTTTCGGGTGACCACCAGCAGTTCGGCGACCATCCACGGGCCAAGAGCGTCTACGATATCGACTCGATGCAGCTGATCCAGATGGTCCAGGGGATGCGCGACGGCGGCAAGTTCCAGGGTGGGGCCGACATCGAGACCCCGCCGCGAGTTTTCATCGGCGCGGCGGCCAACCCCTTCGCCGATCCCTTCGAGTGGCGGGTCCATCGGCTGGCCAAGAAGGTCAAGGCCGGGGCGGATTTCATCCAGACCCAGTGCATCTACAACATGGACAAGTTCCGCCGCTGGGTCCAGCAGGCCAACGACATGGGACTGACGGAAAAGGTGTTCATCCTGGCCGGCGTCACCCCGATGAAGAGCATCGGTATGGCCCGCTACATGAAGACCAAGGTCCCCGGCATGGACGTGCCCGACGCCATCATCAAGCGCCTCCAGGGGGTGGACAAAAAGAAGGTGGCCGACGAGGGGATCCAGATCGCCTGCGAGCAGATCGCCGAATTCAAGGAGATGAAGGGCGTGGCCGGCGTTCATCTCATGGCCATCGAGTGGGAGCACAAGGTGCCGGAAATCGCCGAGCGGGCGGGGATGCTGCCCAGGCCTCAAGTATAGACCCGAGGCGGCGCCAACGATTGCGACAACCCGTGCAAGATAAGGAGTCCTCCATTGAATAGCCAAACAAAGAAGGTCATGGTCATTGGCGGCGGCATCGCCGGGATGACGGCCGCATGGGAACTGGCCCGAGCCGGTGTCGAGGTGGCCCTGGTGGAAAAGGCGGCGTTTCTCGGCGGCTACAGCATCCAGTACGCCTGCAAGGCCACGGATCAGTGCCAGCAGTGCGGCGCCTGCGGCGTGGAAAAGATGCTGGCCAACGTCATCGGAGAGCCACGGATCCGGGTCTACCTGGCCGCGGAAGCGGCCGCGGTGGCCGGCGACGGGCCGTTCACGGTGACCCTGCGCGCCAGCGGCAATCAGCCCGAAGCCATCGATGCAGCCTGCGGCAAGGGGTATGAGAAGGACCCGGCCGCCTGCGCCGCGGCCCGTGGCTATTCGATTCACAACGCGGTTTTTTACAAGGCCGACGGTGGCTTCGACCCCCGGCGGGTGGCGGCCCCGGAAAGCGTGGAAGTCGATGCCGTGGTGGTGGCCACGGGATTCGTCCCCTTCAATCCCGACGAAAAGCCCACCTACCGCTACCGGCAAGTGGCCAATGTGGTCACCGGGCTGGACCTTGAGCGCGCCAAGCGCGTTTATGGCGACGTGCGCCGACCTTCGGATGGTGCGTTGCCCAAGAAGATGGCCTTCATCCAGTGCGTGGGCAGCCGGGACGAACGACTCGGCCACCTCTGGTGTTCCCAGGCCTGCTGCCCCTATGCCCTGCGCTCGGCCCTGGCCACCCGCTTCAAGCACCCCGAGCTGGACATCACCGTCTTTTACATGGACATCCAGAACACGACGAACAGTTTCGACACCTTCTACGAGCAATGCCGCCAGTCGATGCGCTTTGTGCGCACCATCCCGGTGGACATGTACGAAACCGAAGACGGCGGGGTGCGGACCCGCTTCATGGCCGAAGAGGACGGGTTGCCGGTAGAGGAGATTTTCGACCTGGTGGTCCTGTCGGTGGGGATCATGCCCGGTAACGACAACCCGGCCCTGGCGGAGATGCTGGGCATCGGACTGGGCGCGGAAGGCTTTTTCGCCCGTCCGGACCTCTTGAATACCAGCGCCACGGTCCGCAACGGCCTGTTTGTCGCCGGTACCGCCGGCGGTCCCATGACCATCTCCGGGTCCATGGCCAGCGCCGGTCAGTCTGCCGCCGCGGTTTTGCAATATCTAGGGAGGGCCTGATGACAGCCAAATTGGAAACTGCCATGGAGCAAATCGAGATCGCCACCGGCGTATTGGTCGTCGGCGGGGGAATGACCGGGGTGGCCACCGCGCTGGAAGTGGCGCGGCAGGGCTACCCGGTGACCTTGATCGAAGCCGGGGAAAAGGTCGGTCCGGCCGCCGAATCCCGCCCGCGCACCGGTTTGCCCGATGCCCGGCGGCTGCAGGACATGGCGGCCCGCTTGGCGCAAACCGACGGCATCGAGGTGCTCACCGCCACGCGCCTGGACGCTGCCGCCGGCGTGGCCGGGGATTTCAAGGTCTGGCTGAGCACGGCCGAAGATGTGCTCGAACGTCGGGTGGGGGCCATCGTGGTGGCCACCGAATTCGATACGGCTCCCCTGTATGACGGGTATGGGCTGACGCCGGGCGGGGCCGTGATCGGCCAGAGCGAGCTGGAGCAACGCCTGGCTGGGGATCCCGGGTCCTTTTCGGGCAAAACGGTGGCCTTCGTCGCCGGGTTCGCCCAGAGCGGCAACCCGATGGTGATGCAGCGGATCTTCCACTGCGTCAAGGCGTTGCAGGACGCCGGCGCCGCCGGGGTCTACGTCTACGTGGGTGACCTGAAAGTGGCCGACGACGGGCTGGAGCGGGAGTACCGCACCGGCCGGGACCGCGGCGCCATCTATTTCAAGCTCAAGGAGGCACCGGCCATCGCGGCTTCCGGTGCGCAAGTGGTGATCGGCTTCCACGATCCGGTAGTGCGCCAGCAGATCGAGGTGACGGCCGACTGCCTGGTGGTGGAAGAATCGCTGGGGGTCGGCGCCCAGTGCGCCGATTTGGCCGCCATCCTGCGCATCGACATCGGTCCCCGGGGATTTTTGCAGAGCGACAACATCTACCGTTTTCCGGTGGCCACCAACCGCGAGGGGATTTTCGTGGCCGGCGCCAGCCGGGAGGTGCGGTCTCTCCCGTGGGCCCTGGCCGACGCCCGGAACGCGGCCTTGCAGGTGGCCGAGGTGCTGGGCGACGGGACGCGCCTGGTGCCCCGGGACAAGGCGGTGGTGGACATCGGCAAGTGCACCTTCTGCCTCACCTGCTACCGCTGCTGCCCCCACGGCGCCATTTACTGGCTGTCGGAAAACAAGCCGGTCATTTCGCCGGTGGCCTGCCAGGCGTGCGGGATCTGCGCCAGCGAATGCCCCATGGATGCCATCCAGATCGGCGGTTTCACCGACGATCTGATCCGGGGGCAGATCGCGGCCAAGTTGGCGCAAGTCAACGGCGATCCGGCCATCGTGGCCTTCTGCTGCCAGAATTCAGCGCTGCCCGCCGGTGAAATGGCCGCCACTTTCCGGATGAGCGTGCCGGCGGGACTTCGTACCATTCAGGTGCCCTGTGCCGGCAAGATCGACCTGCAGTACATCCTGGATGCCTTCGTTTCCGGAGCGGACGGGGTACTGGTGATGGCCTGCCATCCGGGCAACTGCAAGAGTGAGCGGGGCAACACCTACGCCAGTTGGCGTGTCGAGGATGCCCAGCGGCTCATCGCCGGGGCCGGGTTGGAGCCCGAGCGGCTGCGTTTTGCCACGCTGGCGGCGAACATGGGCACCGATTTTAAAGCGATTGTGGTTGACATGGATCAAAAAATAAGGGAGTTGGGAAAGAGTCGGCTCCATTAGGAACGGCTTTCGCGGGGCGCCGCCTCGAAACGGTGCCCGGATTGCAAGCGGTCATCGGCGCGAGCGCCGAAGTGGCCCGGATAAGAGACGGAGGATTTCGCTTATGAGTGAAGAGGCTATCAAACTAGGCGGTAAAAAGAAGAGCACCTTCATGGACAAGGTCAAGGAGCTGCTCCCCGAAGGGGGCAACCTCAACCTGTGTCTGACGTGCGGGGCATGCTCTTCGGGATGTCCGGCCACGGGGCTCGAAGGGATGGATCCGCGCAAGTTCCTGCGCATGGCCGCCCTGGGCATGGACGAGGAAATCACCACCAGCCCATGGGTGTGGATGTGCACCATGTGCCAGCGCTGCATCTACGTTTGCCCCATGAAGATCGACATTCCCCAGCTGGTGTACAACGCCCGCGCCGCCTGGCCGCGGGAAAAACGGCCCAAGGGGATTCTGGGCTCCTGCGACATGGCCCTGCGCAACGAGAGCGGCTCGGCCATGGGCACCAGCCCGGACGATTTTCGTTTCGTGGTGGAGGACGTGCTGGAAGAGTACCGTGAGGCACAGCCGGAGTTTGCCGAGATGCAGGCGCCCATCGACAAGCAGGGGGCCGAGTTTTTCTTGAACCAGAACTCCCGCGAGCCGGTCACCGAACCCGATGAGCTGGTGCCCCTGTGGAAGATCCTGCACCTGGCCGGCATCGACTGGACCTACGGCTCCAAAGGCTGGGGCGGCGAGAACTACTGCATGTTTCTCGCCGACGACGATGCCTGGAAGCACCTGGCGACCAACACGGTCCAGCATGCCGACGAATTGGGCTGCAAGGTGTATCTCAACACCGAATGAGGGCACGTCACCTTCTCAGTCCTGGCAGGACTGAAAAAATTCAACATCGAACACAAGGTTGTCGTCAAGAACATCTACGAATACTACGCCAAGTGGATCCGCGAGGGGCGTCTGAAGGTCAACAGCGACTGGAACAAGGACCTGAAGATCAAGTTCACCGTCCAGGATCCGTGCCAAATCGTGCGCAAGAGCTATGGCGATCCCATCGCCGAGGACCTGCGTTTCGTGGTCAAATCGGTGGTCGGCGAGGAAAACTTCATCGACATGTACCCCAACCGCTCCAACAACTTCTGCTGCGGCGGCGGGGGCGGATTTCTCCAGTCCGGTTACAAGGAACAGCGCTTGGCCTACGGCAAGATCAAGGACGATCAGGTCAAGGCCACCGGGGCGGACTACTGCATCGCCGCCTGTCACAACTGCCATGCCCAGATCCATGAACTCAGCGAGCACTACGAGGGGCACTACGGGGTGGTCCACCTCTGGACCCTCATCGCCCTTTCGCTGGGCATCCTGGGCCCCAACGAGCGCGAGTACCTGCGCGACGACCTGAAAGAAGTCAACGTGTTCCATCCCGAGACGGCGATGTAAGTATCCCCGTCGCGGGTGTTTCCATTAAAGCAAGGCCCGATGCCGCAAATGATCGGCATCGGGCCTTTGTTGTCTGGCGCCGGAGCTGCCGCCGACCGGGAAGGAAATTTTAAATTCGAGACATGAAATCTGAAACAAATTCAACTTATTGAAAAAACGGTAAATTCAAAACCAAAGAAAATGCCAGAAACGGTTTGGGATTGGAATCTGGTGTTGGCTTCCTTGTTTTTGATGGTGACGGGGCCGGCGGCTACGGCTTCATGAGCCGGCGCAGGGCCGCGGCTTGGGCGGTGTCGATGTGCTCTCCCTTTTCAGCCACGTCCACTGTGGCGATCCCCAGGGCACGGTACAGGGCGAGACTTTCGGGGTTCCTGGCGCCGATGGCCTGGAGATGGTGGCCGACGGTCTGCGCATCGCCGCGGGCCACCGGCCCGGTCAAGGCCGCCGGCGGGCCGATGCGGGCGATGTTGGCCAGGGTACCGTCGATGAGCGGGCGCAGCACGCCGTGGGCATCCCGGGGTGCCACCCCGGCCTGCTTCAAAAGGGTGAAGGCGAGGTCGAGCAGGGTTACCAGGTAGTTGGACGCCACCACCGCCGCGGCGTGGTACAGCGTCTTGGCTTCGGTGAGGATGTGCTGGGGGTGGGCTTGCAGGTCAACGGCCATGGCTTCGGCCGCCTTCAAGGCCGGGCCGTCCCCCTCCACCGACACGATGATCCCGGCAAAGGGATTGCGATCCAGGGACGGGCCGGCAAAGCTCTGAAGCGGGTGCAGGGAGCCGACCCAGGCCCCGGATTGCCCGGCCGCCGCCAGGATCGTCGAGGGCAGGGCGCCGCTGCAATGCAGGACCACGCTGCCGGCACGAAAGCCGTCGGCAGCCGCGATTTGGCGGCAAACCGCCTCGATGGCCCCGTCCGGAGTGGTGATGAATACCACGTCCGCCTCGGTGGTGACCGCCTGCGGTTCCTGGCTGCAAGGCCGGGGGCCGATCAATGAGGCCACGGCTTCGGCGGACTGGAGCCGGCGGCTGGCCAGTCCGCAAATGGGGTAACCGGCCCGGTGAAGCCAAACGGCCAGGGCCGTTCCCACCCGTCCGCAACCGACGATGGCGATCTGGGGTTTCATGGAGGTGTTCCGGGTTCAAGGCGCCCGCGGCGCGTTCAAGGTTCCAGGTTCAAAGTTCCAGGTTCGGGGTTTCAGGTTCCCAAATTCCAGCTATCGTTTGGGGCACCGATTTTTCACTATATGCCTTATTGGCCCTATTTGTCCTATTTTCCTCTTGCCCCTGTTTTCAATAGCAGTGCTCCGGCCCGGGGAATGCGCCGTTTTGGACGTCGGCCGCGTACTGGCGCAGCGCCTCGCGGGCCAGGTCACCGAGCCGGGCGTACTGCTTGACGAATTTGGGCTGATGCCGGTCGTTGAGGCCCAGCATGTCGTGAAGGACGAGGATCTGGCCATCGCAGTGGGGGCCGGCACCGATGCCGATGGTCGGTATCTTCAACTGCGTGGTGATCTTGGCGGCAATGGGGGCCGGAATGCCCTCCAGGACCACGGAAAAAGCGCCGGCAGCCTCCACCGCAATGGCATCGGCCAGGAGCCGCTCCTCGTCGCGCTGCACCCTGAAGCCACCCATCTGGTGTACCGATTGGGGGGTGAGGCCGATGTGGGCCTGCACCGGGATACCGGCCTCGGTCATGGCCCGGATCCGGTCGCAGACCGCCGCCCCGCCTTCGAGCTTCACGCCCGCTGCCCCGCTCTCCTTCAGAAAGCGTCCGGCATTGCCTACTGCCTCGGAAATGCTGGTCTGGTAGCTCATGAAGGGCATGTCGCCCAGCACCATGGCGTGCCCGGCGCCGCGGGCCACCATGCGGGTGTGGTAGACCATCTCTTCCATGGTGACCGGCAGCGTGCTGGTGAGCCCCTGAACCACCATGCCCAGTGAATCGCCGACCAGCATCAGGTGCAGTCCGGCGTCTTCCACCAGGCGGGCGAACGGATAGTCATAGGCGGTCAGGGCGACGATTTTTTCGCCGTTGGCCTTCATGCGCATCAGGGTGGTCACAGTGACGGGTTTGCTCACGCTGTTCATGATCTGTGCTCCTTGGCTGGGAGCGGGCGGCCATCGTTTCGGAGGAATGATCGGCGCGCCCGCTGGTTCTGAAGGTTGACTATAGCCGGCGGGTTTGAAAGTCAACCAGTTTCAAAATATCTGGTAGTATTTTAAAGGGTAACAGATTTCCCGGAGCCTTCGGCCGAACCCGACGGGCGCTGGCCGGCGACCGCGGGTGAACGGGTCGGCAAGTTTTTGGACAGTCCCCGGGAGACGGCGGGCGGCGGAAAATCTTGTTGACGCTCATGCAATCGCTGAGATAAAAAATTTTGTTTATGCACCGGCGCCATGCCCTTGTCGTCGAGGCCCATCGGCCGAATGGCGCCGAAACGATGGAGAAAAAATTTATGCTCCAGTTGATCCGCGGTTTCAAGGATATTTTGCCCGGCGAAGTCGAGCTGTGGCAGCACATCGAGGACCGGGCCCGCGCCCTGTTTGCCGATTTCGGCTATCGCGAGATCCGCGTCCCGCTGTTGGAAAAGACCGAGCTGTTCGCCCGGGGCATCGGGGAAGACACCGATATCGTCGAAAAGGAGATGTACACCTTCGCCGACCGCAAAGGGGAGATGATCACCCTGCGGCCCGAGGCCACCGCCTCCATCGTGCGCGCCTATATCCAGCACCGGTATCACGCCGTCGATCCGGTCCAGAAATTTTTCACCATCGGCCCGATGTTTCGCCGCGAGCGGCCCCAGAAGGGGCGCTACCGCCAGTTCTACCAGATCAACGCCGAGGCCCTGGGCATCGCCGAACCCCTGATCGACGTCCAGCTCATCCATCTGCTGGTGCGCCTGCTGCAGCGGCTCCGCGTGGATGACGCCACCCCCCATATCAACTCCCTGGGTTGCCCGGTGTGCCGGCCGGCGTTCCGGGAAGCGTTGCTCTCCTTCATCGCCGGCCGCCGGGAGGCGTTGTGCAGCGACTGCCAGCGCCGCAGCACCCGCAACCCCATGCGGGTGCTCGATTGCAAGGTGCCCGGATGCCGGGAAGCCATGGCCGAAGCCCCGGCGATCATAGACCATCTCTGCCCCGACTGCGCCGCCCACTTCGCCGTGGTGCGTGAAAAGCTGGAGCGCCTGGGCATCGCCTACCATCTCGACAAGCGACTGGTGCGCGGGCTCGACTACTACACGCGCACCACCTTCGAGATTCACACCGCCGCCCTGGGCGCCCAGAGCGCCGTGGCCGGCGGAGGACGCTACGACGGGTTGATCGAACTCCTGGGCGGCCCGCCGACGCCGGGGGTGGGTTTTGCCGTGGGCTTCGACCGCCTGGCGGAAATCGTGGCCCTGCAGCAAGCCGATTTTTCCCGCCCGGCGCAATTGTTCATCGCCGCCCTGGGACCGACGGCCCAGGCATCGGCCTTCGATTGGCAGATCGCCCTGGGAGAGGCGGGCTTCCAGGTGGAGATGGACTACGCTGACCACAGCCTCAAGGCCCAGATGAAGCGGGCCGATCGTCTCCGGGCACGCCGGGTGCTCATCGTGGGCGACAACGAACTGCAAACCGGAGAGGCGATGCTGCGTGACATGGCGACCCGGGAGCAGACGCCGGTGGCGTTGGATCGCCTGGTGGACACCTTGCGGCAAAGCTTGGCAAACTCGTAAAAGTTGAAAATTACCACCCAGGGCGCAGAGATCACGGAGAAAAGAAGTTAGATTTCCTGCTTCTCTTCGTGGCCTTACTGGCTGAAAAGCACCGCCGTCTTTTTGTTCGTATTTACTTTGACATTGAAGGCGCGACCAGCGCTTTCAATAAGGAGCGACCGTGGCATTCGACCAACTGGGAAACTGGAAGCGAACCCACCACCTGAACGCGCTGAGAATCGAGGACAAGGGGCGCGAGGTGGTGCTGATGGGCTGGGTCCAACGCCGGCGGGACCATGGGGGCGTGATCTTCGTGGACCTGCGCGACCGGGAGGGGATCACCCAGGTGGTGTTCAACCCCGAGCGCAGCCCCGCGGTGCACCCGAAGGCCCACGTGCTGCGCAACGAGTACGTCATCGCGGTGCGGGGACAGGTGGCGCCACGGCTGGAGGGGATGAACAATCCCAATCTGCCCACCGGCGAGATCGAGGTCTTCGCCGACGATCTGCTGATTCTCAACGGGGCCCAGACCCCCCCGTTCCTCATCGAGGAAAACGTCGACGTCTCGGAGACCATCCGGCTCAAGTACCGGTACATCGATCTGAGACGGCCCCAACTCCAGCAGAACATCATCCTGCGCCATCGGGTCGGGGCCTGCGTGCGCCAGTATCTCAACGAAAACGGCTTCCTGGACATTGAAACGCCGTTTCTCACCCGCAGCACCCCGGAAGGCGCCCGGGACTACCTGGTGCCCAGTCGGGTCAACCCGGGGCAGTTCTACGCCTTGCCCCAGTCGCCCCAGCTCTTCAAGCAGCTCTTGATGATCGCCGGCTTCGACCGCTACTACCAGATCGTGCGCTGCTTCCGCGACGAGGACCTGCGGGCCGACCGGCAGCCCGAATTCACCCAGATCGATCTGGAGATGTCCTTCGTTTCCGAAGAGGACGTCATGGCCCTGGCCGAGGGGATGATGCGGCGGATCTTCGAACAGATCCAGGGCCGGTCCCTGTCGCTGCCTTTTCCGCGCCTCACTTACGCCGAGGCCATGGACCGCTTCGGTCTAGACAAACCGGACACCCGCTTCGGGCTGGAACTCAAGGACATTTCGGACATCGTGGGGGCTTCGGGCTTCAAGGTGTTTGCCGACGCGGTGGCCAAGGGGGGCATCGTCAAGGCCCTCAACGCCAAGGGGTGCATCGATTTTACCCGCAAGGAGATCGACGACCTGGGCGAGTTGGTGAGCGTCTATCGGGCCAAGGGGTTGGCATGGATCAAGGTGCGCGAGGACCAGTGGCAGTCGCCCATCGCCAAGTTTTTCTCCGATGCGGAAAAGGCCGAACTGGCCCGGCGCCTGGACATGCAACCGGGGGACCTGGTCTTTTTCGTGGCCGACGCCGCCAAGGTCGTCAACGACGCCCTGGGCAACCTGCGCAACCACCTGGGCCGCCGCCTCGGGCTGGTGGACGATTCGGCCTTCAATTTCCTCTGGGTCACCGAGTTTCCCATGTTCGAGTACGACGAGACCGAAAAGCGCTACCAGGCCCTGCACCACCCGTTCACCGCTCCCCTGGAGGAGGATCTGGAAAAACTGGAGTCCGATCCATTGGTCCTGCGCAGCCGGGCCTACGACCTGGTGCTCAACGGCTCGGAGGTGGGCGGCGGATCGATCCGCATCCACCAGCGCGAGGGCCAGGAGCAGGTGTTCAAGGTCCTGGGCATGGCGCCGGAGAGCTACGAGGAGAAGTTCGGCTTCATGCTTTCGGCGCTGGACTCCGGAGCGCCGCCCCACGGCGGGATCGCCTTCGGCTTCGACCGGCTGACCATGCTGCTCTGCGGTCAGCCGTCGATCCGCGACGTCATCGCCTTTCCCAAGACCCAGAAAGCGGCCTGCCTGCTGACCAACGCCCCCAGCGAGGCGGCCCGGGAGCAGCTCGACGAGCTGTCGATCCGGGTACGCCGGCTCACGCCGGAGAGCTGACTCACGGGGCGGCCGGCCCCGAAAAAAGCCCGGCCGCCTCGATTGCCCGCTCTCGGACAAACCTGGCTTCGCGGTTGCCGAGCCGCCATCCGGGATTCAATGACGGGAGGAATCGATCAGACGGGTGAAACGGAATCGGATGCGTCGTCGCTTGTCGGCTGGATCTGGATCAGCACTTTGTCGACGCGGTTGCCGTCCATGTCCACCACCTCGAAGCGCGCATTGCCGTGGATGAAAAATTCACCGGCCGAGGGTATCCGGCCCAGATGGTTCAGCACGAAACCCGCCAGCATTCCCACGTCCCTTCCCATGTCGATGCCCGTGATGGTTTCGACTTCATCGGTGGGCACCGTCCCGTCCGCCAGCCATGACCCGTCGTCCCGCTGCACAATCTGGGGGCCATGCTCTTCCCCCTGTTCCGGGAAATCCCCGGCGATGGCCTCGATCATGTCGGTGAGGGTGATCAGGCCTTCCGTCGTGCCGTATTCATCGACTACAACGGCCATGTGCAATTTTTCTTTCTTGAACCGATTCAACAAGTTGAGAACCGTCGTGCGGTCCGGCACGTACAGCAGCGGGGTGACCAACGCCGGTAGGCGGACCTCCCTGCAGCCAAGCGCTTCGGGAAGCAGATCCTTGGTATGAACAAAGCCGACGGGATGGTCCACATCCCCCTCGCACACCATCAGGCGCGAGAAACGATGGGATTGGACCATTTCGATGATCGTGTTCCGGTCGGATTTCACGTCCACCCAGACGATCTTGGTGCGGGGCGTCATGATGACGCGTACGGAACGATCTGCCAGGCGGAGAACGCCCTCGATCATTTTCTGCTCCTGGGGGACAAATATCCCCGCCTGGGTTCCCTCGGCGATGAGAGACTTGACCTCGTCCTCGGTGACGGTCGTCTCCCGGGCGCCGGCCATGCCCAGGAACTTCAGCACCGTCTCGGTCGACAAGTGCAGCGCCCAGACGGCGGGCGCCGCGGCCAGGGAGAGGCCGCGCATCGGCCCGGCCACGAGGGAGGCGATCCGTTCGGGCTGCCTCAGCGCGATCCGCTTTGGCACCAGTTCGCCAATGATCAGGGAAAGATAAGTGATGGCGACGACCGTGATGGCGATGCCGATGGAATTGCCGTAGGGCGAAATCGAAGGGAATCCATTGAACCAGGTGCCGAGTCTGTGCCCTAGCGTGACCCCGCTGAAAGCGCCGGCGACGACGCCGACCAGGGTGATGCCGATCTGTACCGTCGACAAGAACCGGCTGGGGTCGTCGATGAGGCGAAGGGCGGCGCGTGCGCCGCGGCTGCCTCGATTGGCCAGATACTCCAGGCGGCTTTTCCGGGAGGAGACCACGGCGAGCTCGGACATGGCGAGCAGGCCGTTCACCAAGGTGAGGAAAAGGACGGCAAGAATTTCGACATACAGCATGCGGACCTCGTTAGAGCGGTTGGGCGCAATTCCTTCATTTTCGATTCATGATAGCATCTTGCGCGGCATTTTCGTCAGCCATTTGTGCAAACCGGGGCACAATTGGCCAGATCCGCTTGAAAATGCGGCCAATGACGAATCGCCTGAAATTCTGAGAGTCTAAGGCAACTCCCCAAGGATGGCAACCGGGCGGCGGGCAATTGACCGTGGATGAGGGAAAACCGGACCTGGCCGTTGAGCCCTCATCTGGCAGGGGCAGGGGATTGGCCGGGCGCGATGAAACGGCTCTTCCGGAAAAGCGCAGGGGGTCAGCCCCTAAGAGCTGACCCCCTGTTATAATTGGCTCCCCGTGTGCAACCCTTTTCATAACCGTTCTCGTTCTCCGGCTGTTAACCGAAAACCGTTGTGATTCAATGAGCTATCAAAGAGCATGTGGCCTCCGGCAGGCCGGAAACCCCGACAACCCCATTTTCCCAATCACCTTACCAAAGGGGGTGTCACAAAGTCGAGTCGTGAGTTTGTCGCAAGTTCTTTAATCCTTAATCATCCGGCCCCCTGTGGGCAGTGGCATCTTCGTCGACCCAATCCTCTTCAGTGTAGGACATACCCTTTCGACCCGGAACTTTCCGTGCGGGCCCGGGCCGGTAAAAGGGACAGCTTTTCGGGCCGTAGCAGAAGGTTTCGAACCGGTACTGTTTCTTTGATGGATTCCACTGGTCGATGATCATTTCCACTGGCATCCGGCAGCCCCAGATACAGGTCGTGCATTTGGTGTCATAGGTCCGAGCATCCAGGCGCCGATGTCCCCGGCTGCGGTAGGTTTCCAGGTCAGGCGGCACGCCACGAAACGGCGGACCGGCCGAGGGCTTGTCCTCGGCATTCTTGACGACCTTGATCCCGCTGGTCTTGTATAACGCCGCTGTTTCTTTCCGCGGGTCATCGACAGGAACCGACTGCCCTTGTATCTCCATGCCGGTTTGGAACCGATGTTTCTCATGCGCAACCTCACCGACCGCAATCAGAAATTCGCCGGCGTCCCTGCCGCAAATCCCGTTAGAGGGGTATCCCCTTTACTCAAGT
>DCWA01000043.1 GCA_002327445.1 Desulfobacteraceae bacterium UBA2174
CCGTCAATGTCGTCTTGCCGTGGTCGATGTGCCCGATCGTCCCCACGTTCACATGCGGCTTCTTCCTCTCAAATTTTTCCTTTGCCATCTTCCCGTCCTCCAGCTGTCAGGCCAGTGGGATGTATGCCATCCATTGCGATTTCAAGATTTTCGTTTCCGATCCGCTCTCGTCCGCTACCAACGGAAATGGGCGAACGCCTTGTTGGCCTCGGCCATGCGGTGGGTGTCCTCCCGCTTTTTGACCGCTGCTCCCCGCCGGCTGGCGGCATCGAGCAGTTCGCCGGCCAGCTTGGCGGCCATGCCCTTGTCCGAGCGGCTGCGCGCGTAGCCGATCAGCCAGCGGATGCTCAGGGCAGTGCGCCGGCTCGGTCGGATCTCGGTGGGCACCTGATAGGTCGATCCCCCCACCCGGCGGCTCTTGACCTCGATCATGGGCCGCACGTTGTCCACCGCCTGTTCAAATACCTTCACCGGCGCTTCTTTCGTTTTCTGCTCGACGATGGCCATTGCATCATAGAGAATCTTCTCGGCGGTACTCTTCTTGCCGTCGCGCATCAACGAGCGGATGAACTTGGCCACCAACCGGTTGTTGTACTTGGCATCCGGCTGAACCTGCCGCTGGGGAACTTCTCTTCTTCTCGGCATCGGCTACACCACTTTCCAGATAGTAAAGTTTCACACTGGCCATCGCCTCGTGACGCGACGGCATGGATGACTCGTTCCTACTTCGGACGCTTGGCACCGTATTTGGACCGCCCCTGGCGCCGATCTTCGACCCCCAGCGTGTCCAGGGTACCGCGCACGATGTGGTAGCGGACGCCGGGCAGGTCCTTGACGCGCCCCCCGCGCACCAGCACCACCGAATGCTCCTGCAGGTTGTGCCCGATGCCCGGGATGTAGGCGGTCACCTCGATGCCGGTGGTCAGGCGCACGCGGGCCACCTTGCGCAACGCCGAGTTGGGTTTCTTCGGCGTCGAGGTGTAGACCCGGGTGCACACGCCGCGCTTCTGCGGCGCGCCCTTGAGCGCCGGGGTGGCATTCTTCTTCTTGATCCGCTGCCTGCCTTTACGAACGAGCTGGTTGATGGTCGGCATAATTTCCTCGCTCAAGCCTCAAATGGACCGCAATTCGGAATCTCGGAGTCGATAAAAGGGGACGTGTATCCCGCTTGCGGTGGAAAGTCAAGCGCTTTTCAATTCAACATCGATTCCTTTGTAATAATCCACCCCGGTGCCGGCCGGAATCAGACGCCCCATGATCACGTTTTCCTTCAGCCCGCTCAGGGTGTCGATCTTGGCCTGAATGGCCGCATCGGTGAGCACCTTGGTCGTTTCCTGGAACGAGGCGGCGCTGATGAAGCTCTCGGTGCTCAACGATGCTTTGGTGATGCCCAGGATCAACGGTTCGGCAGTGGCCGGTTCGCCGCCCTTCTCCATCACTTCGCGGTTGATTTCCTCGAAACGCACCCGGTCCACCTGCTCCTCGGGAATGAAGTCGGTGTCGCCGACGCTGAGCACCTTGACCCGCCGCATCATCTGGCGAACGATGACTTCGATGTGCTTGTCGTTGATGCGCACCCCCTGGAGCCGGTAGACTTCCTGCACCTCGTCCACCAGATAGCGCGCCAGGGCGATCTCCCCCTTGATGCTCAGGATGTCCTGGGGGACGGATTGCCCGCCGATAAGCGGCTCCCCGGCGCGCACGTAGTCGCCGTCGTAGACGTTGATGTGCTTGCCCCGGGGGATAAGGTATTCCTTCTTCTCCCCGGCCTCCACCGGCGTTATGGTGATCTTCTGCTTGCCCTTCTTGGATGCCTTGGCGATGGACACATACCCGTCGATCTCGCTCAAGGTGGCCACCTCCTTGGGACGTCGCACCTCGAAGAGTTCGGCCACCCGCGGCAGACCGCCGGTGATGTCCTTGGTCTTGGTGGTGGCCCGGGGCAGCTTGGCGATGACGTCGCCGGCACGCACCGGATCCCCCTCCTCCACCAGAATGATCGCTTCAATGGGGAGGAAATAGCGGGCCATGCCGTTGCCGGTGGGCAGCTTGGCGGTGCGCCCCTCGCTGTCCTTGATCGAAATGCGTGGCCGCTCCTCCCCGCTCTTGGACTCGCTGATGGTCCGGATCACCTTCCCCGTCACCGGGTCGACCTTCTCCTGAAGGGTGCGCCCGGGAAAGATGTCCCCGAACTTCACCGTTCCGTCCACTTCGGAGATGATCGGCGTGGCAAACGGGTCCCAGACGGCGATCAGGTCGCCGGCCTTGACCTCGGCCCCGTCTTCGATCTGCAGGTGAGCGCCGAAAATGACCGGCAATCGTTCGCGCTCGCGCCCCGTTTCGCCCATGATCGCCAATTCGCCGCCGCGTCGGTTCATCACCACCTTGGCGCCGTTGGCGTTGGTGACCACCTTGAGATCGAGATACTGGACCTTGCCTTCCACCCTTGCCTTGACATCCGCCTGCTCCACCCGCCGGCTGGCCGTGCCGCCAATGTGAAAGGTGCGCATGGTGAGCTGCGTGCCGGGCTCGCCGATGGACTGGGCCGAGAGAATCCCGATGGCCTGCCCCAACTCGACCCGCTTGCCGTGGGCCAGGTCCCGGCCGTAGCAGGCAGCGCAAACCCCGACCTTGGTCTTGCAGGTGAGCACGCTGCGGATCTTGACCTTGGTGATGCCGGCCTCCTCGATGAGGCGCACCCCCTTTTCGTCGATCTCCTGGCCGCGCTTCACCAGCACCGCATCGTTGAACGGATCGAGGATGTCCTCCATGGCGATGCGTCCCAGGAGGCGCTCGCCCAGGTCCTGGATCACCTCTCCGCCCTCCATCAGGGCCTCCACATCCACGCCCATCAGGGTTCCGCAGTCATCCTCGGTGACGATGCAATCCTGGGCCACGTCGGCCAGACGGCGCGTCAGGTAGCCGGAGTTGGCGGTTTTAAGGGCCGTGTCGGCCAACCCTTTGCGGGCGCCGTGGGTGGAAATGAAGTACTGCAGGACGCTGAGGCCTTCCCGGAAATTGGCCTGGATGGGCGTCTCGATGATCTCGCCGGAGGGCTTGGCCATCAGGCCACGCATCCCGGCGAGCTGGCGCATCTGGTCCTTGCTGCCGCGGGCCCCGCTGTCCGCCATCATGTATATCGGATTCATCTTCGAGACCACCGATTGGCCGTCCTCGCCAAGCACCGGCCGGCCGTCCTCGCCAAGCACCGGCACCACCTTGATGGCCTCCATCATCTCGTTGGCCACGTCATCTGTGGCCTTGGCCCAGATGTCCACGACCTTGTTGTACTTTTCCCCCGGCGTGATCAAGCCTTCATTGTACTGCTTGTCGATCTCCATGACCCGGGCCTCCGCCTGGCGGATGATGTCCCACTTGGTCGGGGGGATGATCATGGCGTCGATGGAGATCGAGATGCCGCCCATGGTCGAGTAGCGGTAGCCGATGTCCTTGAGCCGGTCGGAGAGGATGACGGTAGCCTTGGGCCCCAGGTTGCGATAGGCGTAGTCGATGAGGTTGCGCAGGGCCTTCTTGTCCATCACCCGGCTGACCATCTCGAAGGCGATTTCCGGGCGCCGTTCCATCACCTTGAAAAAATGCTGCCCGTCCTCGTTGGCGATGGGCCCCGTGGTGGCTTCCTCCGCCAACGCAAAGACCTGCTCGGCGTCGGCCCGGGAAAAGTTGTAGACCCGCCGGAATTCCTCGTTGTGCAGCAGGCCCAGGATGCCCCCGTTGACCTTGTCGTCGCTTTCGGAATACTCGGCCACCAGATCTGCGAAGGGCCGGCCAGCCGCCAGGGCTTCGGCCACCTCGCCGGCCCGAGCGGCGCTTTCCACCAGGATGTGTTGCAACACCATCAGGTTGCCCTGGGGAATGACCTCCCAGAGCAAAATTCGCCCCACGGTGGTCTGGTAGCGTTTCCCGCCCATACGCACCGAGATGCTGGCGTGCAGGCTGACGGTCCCCGCATCGTAGGCCACGCGCACCTCTTCGGGGGAGGCGAACAGCATTCCTTCGCCCCGTGCGCCTTCCACTGCCCGGGTCATGTAGTAGATGCCCAGAACGATGTCCTGGCTGGGCACGATGATCGGGCTGCCGTTGGCCGGCGAGAGGATGTTGTTGCTCGACAGCATCAGCACCCGCGCCTCGATCTGGGCTTCCACGGACAGCGGCACGTGCACCGCCATCTGGTCCCCGTCGAAGTCGGCGTTGAACGCGGTGCAGACCAGCGGATGGAGCTGGATCGCCTTGCCTTCGATCAGGATCGGCTCGAAAGCCTGGATCCCCAGCCGGTGCAGGGTCGGTGCCCGGTTGAGCATCACCGGGTATTCCTTGACGACTTCATCCAGGGTGTCCCAGACCTCCGGGATCTCGCGTTCCACCATCTTCTTGGCGCTCTTGACGGTGGATACCAGTCCCTTCTGCTCCAGCCGGTAGTAGACGAAGGGCTTGAACAGCTCCAGGGCCATCTGCTTGGGCAATCCGCACTGGTGCAGCCGCAGGTCGGGCCCCACGGTGATCACGGTTCGACCCGAGTAGTCGACGCGCTTGCCGAGGAGGTTCTGCCGGAAACGCCCCTGCTTTCCCTTCAGGGTGTCGGAAAGGGATTTCAGGGGGCGCTTGTTGGTGCCGGTGATCACCCGCCCGTGACGGCCGTTGTCGAACAGCACGTCCACGGCCTCCTGGAGCATCCGCTTCTCGTTGCGCACGATGATGTCCGGCGCATTGAGATCCATCAGGCGCTTGAGCCGGTTGTTGCGGTTGATGACGCGGCGGTACAGGTCGTTGAGGTCGCTGGTGGCGAATCGTCCCCCCTCCAGCGGCACCAGCGGGCGCAGGTCCGGCGGCAGGACCGGAATCACGTCCATGATCATCCAGGCCGGATCGATGCCGCTACGGCGGAAGGCGTCGACAATCTTCAGGCGCTTGGACAGCTTCTGGCGTTTGGCGATGGAACCGGTGCTCCGCAGATCCTCGCGGAGTTGCCGGTACTCGCTGTCGAGGTCGAGCTGTTCGAGCATCGCCTTGACGGCCTCGGCCCCGATGCCGGCCTCGAACTTGTTGCCGTAGAGCTCAAGGGCCTCCCGGTACTTGTCCTCGGCAAGCAACTGGCCGCGGGCCAGGGGTGTTTCCTTGGGGTCCACGACGATGTAGCTGTCGAAATACAGCACCTTCTCGATATTCTTGAGCGTCAGATCGAGCAGATTGCCGATCTTGCTGGGCAGACTCTTGAGAAACCAGATATGGGCGCACGGGGTCGCCAGGGCGATGTGGGCCATGCGCTCGCGGCGGACCTTGGACTGGATCACTTCCACACCGCACTTCTCGCAGATCACCCCGCGGTGCTTCATCCGCTTGTACTTGCCGCAGTTGCACTCGTAGTCCTTGGTCGGGCCGAAAATCTTGGCGCAAAACAACCCGTCGCGTTCCGGCTTGAACGTCCGATAGTTGATGGTCTCCGGCTTCTTGATCTCGCCGTGGGACCACTTGAGGATCTGTTCCGGTGCGGCCAGGGAGATCTGGACCCCCCTGTAGCGCCGCGGATCGGTGGGCTTGGCAAAAAAATCGTATAACGTTTCCAAGATCCTCTCCTTGTTACTTTTCCTCGATGAGGGCGATGTCGAGTCCCAGGGCCTGGAGTTCCTTGGTCAGCACCTTGAACGACTCGGGCAAGCCCGGTTCGAGGGTATTCTGGCCTTTGACGATCTTTTCATACATCCGCGTCCGCCCGGCCATGTCGTCGGACTTGACCGTGAGGAACTCTTGCAGCGCAAAGGCGGCGCCGTAGGCTTCCATGGCCCAGACCTCCATTTCCCCGAGCCGCTGGCCACCGAACTGGGCCTTGCCGCCGAGAGGTTGCTGCGTCACCAGGGAGTAGGGGCCGATGCTGCGGGCGTGGATCTTGTCGTCGACCAAATGGTGGAGCTTGAGCATGTACATCGTCCCGACGGTCACCTTCTCCTTGAAGGCCTCTCCGGTGCGGCCGTCGTAAAGCGTCGCCTGGCCGGAGGACGGTAGGCCGGCTTCCAAGAGCAGGGCCTTGATCTCTTCCTCCTTGGCGCCATCGAACACCGGCGTGGCCATGTGCACCCCGTTGCGGTAGAAAGCGGCGAAATCCATCAAGCCGGTGTCATCCAGGGCGTCCAGAACCTTGCCGGAATCGGCGTCGCTGAAGATCCGCTTGAACTTGGCGCGCAACTCCGCCAACTGCCGCTCCGCCAGGAGCCGGTTGATTTGATCGCCGAGCCCCTTGGCCGCCAGGCCCAGGTGAATTTCCAGCACCTGGCCCACGTTCATGCGCGAGGGGACCCCCAGGGGGTTGAGCACCATGTCCACCGGGGTGCCGTCGGCGAAGTAGGGCAGGTCCTCCTCGGGAAGAATCCGTGAGACGACCCCCTTGTTCCCGTGGCGGCCGGCCATCTTGTCGCCCACCGACAGCTTGCGTTTCATCGCCACATACACCTTGACCATCTTGATGACGCCCGGCGGCAGGTCGTCGCCCTTCTCGAAACGGCTGGCCTGGTTCTCGAATTCCTCATGAACCCGCTTGACCTGAAGCCGGTAGCGCTCGAGCAGATCCTGAATGCGTTCGGTGGCCTCGGCCTCTTCGACCGCCACGGCCTCCAGTTGGGCCAGGGGCAGGTCCTGGAGAGCGGCGGCGCTGATCTTGGCGCCCTTGGCCACCGCGGTCTTCTTGCCTTTCTTGATCGGCGCGGCGGCGGTGGACCGGTCCAAGAGGGTGAGCAGCCGTTCGGCAGCCACCTGGCCGATGACCGTCAAGGCATCGCTGCGGTCCTTCTCCATCTGACGAATCTCTTCGTCCTCGATCTCCCGGGTGCGGTCGTCCTTCTCGGTACCCCGGCGGGAAAAGACCTTGGCATCGATGACGATCCCCGTCACCCCCGGTGGCACCCGCAGCGAGGTGTCCTTCACGTCGCCGGCCTTCTCGCCGAAAATGGCCCGCAGCAGCTTTTCCTCCGGCGACAACTGGGTTTCCCCCTTGGGGGTGATCTTGCCCACCAGGATGTCGCCGGCCTTGACTTCGGCGCCCAGCCGGATGATGCCGCTGTCGTCCAGGTCCTTGAGAGCTTCGTCGCCCACGTTGGGGATGTCGCGGGTGATGTCTTCCTTGCCCAGCTTGGTGTCCCGGGCCACCACTTCAAACTCCTCGATGTGCACCGAGGTGTAGATCCCATCCCGCTGCAGCCGCTCGCCCACCAGGATCGAGTCCTCGAAGTTGTAGCCGCCCCAGGGCATGAAGGCCACCGTGACATTGCGCCCCAGCGCCAATTCCCCCTTTTCGGTGGCCGGGCCGTCGGCGATGACCTCGCCGGCGCGCACCCGCTGTCCCTTGGCCACGATGGGACGCTGGTTGAAACAGGTGTTCTGGTTCGAGCGAACGAACTTGGACAGGTTGTACACCGTCACCGGCGGCAACTTCGGCTTGTCGTCGTCATGGCGCAGCACGATCCGGCCGGCATCCACGCCCACCACCACCCCGGCCCGCTTGGCCACGATGGCCGCTCCCGAATCCCGGGCCACGACCTCTTCGATGCCGGTACCGACCAAGGGCGCTTCGGACTGGATCAGCGGCACGGCCTGGCGCTGCATGTTGGATCCCATCAAGGCCCGGTTGGCGTCGTCGTTCTCCAGAAAGGGTATCAGCGAGGCCGACACGCTCACGAGCTGATCCGGCGAAACGTCCATCAACTCGATGTCCTCGCGCGCCACCATCATGAATTCGCCTTCCACCCGAGACGTCACCATGGGATTGATGTAGCGCCAGCCCTCATCCATCGGCGCGTTGGCCTGGGCGATGGGGTGAGCCTTCTCCTCGAAGCCGGACAGGAAGCGCACCTCGTCGGTCACCGTGGCCTCGCGTACCACCCGGTAGGGGGTTTCGATGAAGCCGTACTCGTTGACCCGCGCATAGGTGGACAGCGATACGATCAGTCCGATGTTCGGTCCCTCCGGCGTTTCAATGGGGCAGATGCGGCCGTAATGGCTCGGGTGGACGTCGCGCACCTCGAAGCCGGCCCGCTCCCGGGTCAACCCGCCGGGCCCCAGGGCGGACAGGCGGCGTTTGTGGGTCGTTTCCGACAAGGGATTGGTCTGGTCCATGAACTGGGACAACTGACTGGTTCCGAAAAATTCCTTGACCACCGCCGACACCGGCTTGGGATTCACCAGGTCGTGGGGCATGAGGGCGTCGACCTCCTGAAGGCTCATGCGCTCCTTGATGGCCCGCTCCATCCGCACCAGCCCGATACGGTACTGGTTCTCGAGCAATTCTCCCACCGCCCGCACCCGCCGGTTGCCCAGGTGGTCGATGTCGTCCACCTGTCCCTGGGTGTCGCGCAGTTCCACCAGGGTCCGGGCGGTGAGCAGGATGTCCTCCTTGCGCAGGGTGCGCAGCTCGATGTCGGTCTCCACCCCCAGACGCAGATTGATCTTGAGGCGCCCCACGCCGGATAAATCATAGTGGGAGGCCTTGAAGAAGAGCTGATCGACGAAATCCTGAGCCACCTCCTGGGTAGCGGGATTGCCGGGACGCATGCGGCGGTAGATCTCGATCAGGGCCTCTTCCTTGCTCTCCACCTTGTCGAGCAGCAGGGTCTTGCGGATCGAATCGCTATTGGTGCCGCTGTCGATGAGCAGCAGTTCGAAACTGGTGATGCCGGCGTCGAGAACCTTCTGGAGCGTCTCCTCATCAAGGGTCTCGTTGGCCCGTACCAGAACCTCGCCACTCTTGGGGGCCAGAATGTTGTGGGCCGCCACCTTGCCCACCACGCTGTCTTCCACATCGACGGGGATCATCTCGGCCCCGCAAGCCTTGAGCCGGGTGATGGCCCGCTGGCTGATCATCTTGCCCTTCTTGACGAGCACCTCACCCGTTTCCGGATCCTTGATCTCGCGAGTGGCGCGCTGGCCGCGAAGAAACTCGGGCTGAAAGGCCTTGAACAGGCGCTTGCCCTGAACGATGATCCGATCGGTGTGGTAGAAATAGTTGAGAATGTCCTCGTCGGTGTACCCGAACGCCTTGAAAAGAATCGTGATGGGGAACTTGCGCCGCCGGTCGATGCGGATATAGACGATATCCTTGGGATCGATCTCCATGTCGATCCAGGACCCGCGCACCGGAATGATCCGGGAGCTGTAGATGATCTTGCCGCTGGAGTGGGTCTTGCCTCGGTCGTGGTCGAAGAACACGCCCGAGCTGCGGTGGAGCTGGCTGACCACCACCCGCTCGGTGCCGTTGACGATGAAGGTGCCCTTCTCCGTCATCAAAGGAATGGTGCCGAAGTAGATCTCCTGCTCCTTGATGTCCCGGATATTGGAAATTCCGGTCTCCTTGTCCAGATCGTAAACCACGAGACGCACGGTGATGCGCACCGGAATTTCGTAAGTCATCCCGCGGTGAATACACTCCTTGACCCCGTGTTTGACCTCGCCGAAGCGGTAGGAGACGAACTCCAGGGAAGCGGTTCCGGTGAAGTCCTTGATGGGAAAAACGCTTTGAAAAACGGCCTGCAAGCCGATATCCTTGCGTTTTTCGGGCGGCACATCCATCTGCAGAAAACGCTCGTAGGACTCGCGCTGCACGCCGATCAGATCGGGAATGTCGACGATCTTGCGGATCTTGCCAAAATTTTTACGTAGCCTGCGAGTGGCCGATGACCTGTCCGACATGGCATCTCCAATGGATCGTTCGGGGTACTGGGCTTCGCCGCCCGGCCGCGTGCAACGGCACGTTTCAGGCCGGCAGCCAGACGATCCCCATAGTTCTTTGGCGCCTCCGGCAAGGGCGCCCCGGTGGCCCGCATGAGGACGGGGGCGACCGACAACGGCCGCGGCATCCTGCGCTCTAAGGAAAAAGCGACGCCGCGGCCGTGATACGATGCAACCGGTGGGGTTACTTCAGTTCAACCTGAGCTCCGGCTTCCTCCAGTTGAGCCTTGATCTTCTCGGCTTCTTCCTTGGCGATGCCTTCCTTGACAGGCTTGGGCGCACCGTCGACCAGATCCTTGGCATCCTTGAGCCCCAATCCCGTAATGGCGCGCACTTCCTTGATCACCTGGATCTTCTTGTCGCCGGCGGCGGTCAGGATGACGTCAAATTCGGTTTTTTCCTCGGCCTGGGGTGCAGCGGCCTCTCCGGCACTCGCCCCCGCGGCCATCACTGCCACCGGCGCGGCAGCCGAAACACCGAATTTCTCTTCCAGCTCCTTGATCAACTCGCTGAGCTCAAGCACCGTCATGTTGGCGATAAACTCGATCACATCTTCCTTGCTGACATTTGCCATGACTCTTTAACCTCCGGTTGAAAGATTCACGCCGCAGAACCCCGGGTTCAGGCGGCCTCTTTATTTTCCTTTTGTTCCTTGATCGCGTTCAGGACGTTGACCAGGCCACCCGGAACAGCGCTCAGCACCCGCACAAAGGAGGTGGGCACCGCGTTGAGCACGCCGAGCAACTGAGCCAGAAGCACTTCCCTGGAAGGCAGGTCGGCCAGGCTCTTGATGTCCACTTCATTGATGACCCTGTTGCGGAGCACCCCCACCCGAATCTTCAGCTTGTCGTTTTCCTTGGCGAACTGCGTGAGCACCTTGGCCGGAGCCACCGGGTCGTCATAGCTCAACGCAATGGCGCTTGGCCCCTTGAAAGCGTCCGTGATCCGGGCTGCCGGCGTATCGGCCGCGGCGCGCTCCAGCAAAGAGTTCTTCACCACCCGGTATTCGATTCCGGCCTGCTTGAGGCGCCTTCTCAGTTCGGTCATCGCACCGACGTTCAACCCTTTGTAATCGGTGAGAATCACGACTTTGGCCCGCTCGAAGCGCTCGTGGAGGTCCACCGCGATCTGTTGTTTCCGCTCTAATAGCACGTTGTTTTCACACCTCCTCTCCCATCTGTGAAAAACCGGAGGGTACGACAATACGTCACCCCCGTCTCGGTAGGCCGGTGACCGCACCGATTAAACACCAGTGTGCACCTACGGTCTTCGACAGGTTCACTTTAGCTGCTCTCCGTTCGCCAGGAAAACCCGGCGGACGGGCCTTGCCTTGCGCCGGTCATTCGGCGCTACTTCACCAGATCCTTGATCGAGGCCGCGTCGATCCTGATCCCCGGCCCCATGGTAGTGGAAACGGCGATGCTGCGAAGATAGGTTCCCTTGCTGGCGGAGGGTTTCAACCGCATCAGCATCTCGATGAAGGCCGCGATATTCTGCAGGATCTTTTCCGGCCCGAAAGAGACCTTTCCCATCGGCGCATGCACGATGCCGGCCTTCTCCACGCGAAAATCGATCTTGCCGGCCTTGAGCTCCTGCACCGCACGGGCCAGGTCGAATGTGACGGTGCCCACCTTGGCGTTGGGCATCAGTCCGCGAGGACCGAGGATGCGGCCAATCTTGCCCACTGCGCCCATCATGTCAGGGGTCGCCACCGCCTTGTCGAACTCGAACCAGCCGCCCTTGATCTTCTCAACCAGATCTTCGTTGCCGACGAAATCGGCTCCAGCGTCCAGGGCCTCCTTTTCCTTCTCGCCCTTGGCGAACACCAGAACTCGCACATGTTTGCCGATGCCGTTGGGCAGCACCACCGACCCTCTGACCATCTGGTCGGCATGCCGTGGGTCGACGCCTAAACGCACGGCCACGTCAACGGTTTCATCGAACTTGGCATAGGCGGAGGCAAGCGCCTTTTCCACTCCTTCGTGGAAATCGTAGCGGGCTCCGGACTTGATCTTGCTCCTGGCTTCCAGATATTTCTTTCCCCGTTTGGCCATCTTTACTTACGCGCTCCTTCGATTCGGTGTATGCCGGTGCGCATCCGACGCCGGCAATGCGCTGGGCGCCACCCTTTCGGGCCGCCGCAGCTCCCGCAACGGTTCAAACGACTTCGATTCCCATGCTCCGAGCCGTGCCCTCGATGATCAGCCGGGCTCCTTCCAGATCGTTGGCGTTCAGGTCGGGCATCTTCAGCCGGGCAATCTCCTCCACCTGGAAGCGCGTCACCTTGCCGACCCGGTCACGCTTGGGATCGGCGGCCCCCTTGGCGATCTTGGCCGCTTTCTTGAGCAGCACCGAGGCCGGCGGGGTCTTGGTGACGAACGTAAACGTCCGGTCCTGATACACAGTGATCACCACCGGAATGATCATTCCCTCTTCGCCGGCGGTGCGGACATTGAACGCCTTGCAAAAATCCATGATGTTGACGCCGTGCTGGCCCAAGGCAGGACCAATCGGCGGCGACGGGGTGGCTTTTCCCGCCTGAACCTGAAGCTTGACCTGGGCCATTACCTTTTTTGCCATCTTTCATTGCTCCTTGAGACTTCGAGATTACAGCTTCGTCACCTGAACGAACTCGAGTTCCACCGGCGTACTGCGCCCGAAAATGCTCACCAGGACACGGATCTTGCCCTTTTCCGCCATGACTTCATCCACCGTTCCGTGAAAATTGGCAAAGGGCCCGTCGATCACGCGGATTTCATCACCCGGCTCGAACTGGTACTTGGGCTTCGGTTTATGCTTGCCGGCCTCCATGCGGTTGAGAATCCGGTCTGCCTCCTCGTCCGTCAGAGGCGAGGGTTGATCCCGACCGCCGAGAAATCCGGTGACCTTTGCCGTGCTGTTGACGATGTGCCAGGTTTCGTCCGTCAACTCCATGCGCACCAGGATGTATCCGGGATAAAACTTGCGCGACGACTCCCGACGCTTGCCTTTGACCAGCTCCACCACTTGCTCGGTGGGCACCAGGACCTCACCGAACTGATCGCGGTAGGGGCTGGCGGAGATCTTCTCCTCGAGGGCCGCCTTCACCTTGCCTTCGAATCCCGAATACACATGGACGATGTACCACTTGAGCGCCACGCTATCGCCTCCTCGTCCTCATCCTTGTTGCAAGACGACGCGGATCAGACTGGACAGGCCGACATCCACCACTCCCAGAAACAGCGAAATCACCAGCACCAGAACGATCACCACCGCGGTCGAACCGATGGTCTGCTTGCGCGAAGGCCAAGTCACCTTCTTCAGCTCGACCTTCACTTCCCGCAGAAACTGCACGCCTCTGTCAATCCATTGCCGGACCTTTCCCGGCGGTTCGCGTTCGGCGACAACGCGGCGGACCGGCGCCGCTGCGATGCGCTTGCGAATCTCTTTTTCCTTTTCCGTCGACGGTCGCTCGGCGGCCTCGGGCGCAACCGCATCGCCGGTGGCGATGTCGGCGGTTTTCACTTCACCAGCCTCTGAAGCCGTCTTCCTTTTGACGGGGGTCTGCTTTTTGCGCTGTAGCCGTGCCATGAAACTCCTAAAACGGTGAAAGCCCAAAGCGGCGTCGAATCCGCTGGGCGCCTGCCCATGGCGACGCACTCTGAGCTTCACCAACGGAAAGTTGGCAGGCCAGGAGGGATTCGAACCCCCAACAGCCGGATTTGGAGTCCGATGCTCTACCGTTAGAGCTACTGGCCTGTAGAGCTACTGGCCTGCATCGCCACACCGCCCGCCGTCGGTGGCCCGGGAAATGCTACTTGGTTTCCCGATGACGGGTATGCCGACGGCAAAAACGGCAATACTTGCTCAGTTCGAGCTTGTCCGGCGTGGTCCGCTTGTTCTTGGTGGTCGTATAGTTTCTCTGTTTGCACTCGGTGCAAGCCAGGGTTATGATGATTCTCACCCTTCGACTCCTTTGATAACGCTACTCGATGATTTCACTGACCACG
>DCWA01000023.1 GCA_002327445.1 Desulfobacteraceae bacterium UBA2174
TGACAATGGCTGTTTTCGGCTTTTTACGACGTTATCGATCTTGAATTGAACGATTATCGATAAAACCAGTCCGTTCGGATGCTGTCAACCGATATTTCTCCGGCATGGCAACCCCTCCCACCCTTCAGGCTCCAGCGGCTGGCGCCAGGGCCCAGCCGCCACCCAGGGCCTTGTAGAGGGCGATGAGGTTGGCGACCACCGCTCCCCGGCCGGCGGCCAGTTGATCCTGGTAGTTCAGCAGCGAGCGCTGGGCGTCGAGGACGTCGGAAAAGTCCGACAGACCGGCCTCGTACTTGCGCCGCGCCAGGATCTCGGCCTCCTCCGCGGCGCCGACGGCTTCAGCCAGATGGACGCAGCGCACCTGTTCCTGGACGTAGGCCGACAGGGCGTTTTCCACATCCTCCAGGGCGCCGAGCACCGCGGCCTCATAGGCGGCGAGGGCCTGTTCCTGGACGGCGGTCTGGACCTGGATGTTGCGCCGGATGGCCCCGGCGTCGAAGATGGGCCAGGAAAGGCTCGGCCCCAGGCTCCAGGCGCGGCTGGCCCAGTCGGCCAGATCGTTGGTGTTGGCGGCGCTCAACCCGAACGATCCGGCCAGACGCAGCCGGGGATACAGGTCGGCCTCGGCCACCCCGATGCGCGCGGTCTGGGCGGCCAACCGGCGCTCGGCCTGACGCACATCCGGCCGCCGGCTCAGGGTTGCGGCGGGAATGGCCACCGTCACCGCAGGCGGCACCACCGGCAAGGGCCGCACCTCGGTCAGCAGCCCGTCCAATACCCCGGGCGTCTCGCCGGCCAGAACGGCGAGGCGGTTGAAAGTCGCCGCCAGGCTGTCCTCCAGGGACGGAATCTGGCTGCGGGTGGCCTCGAGGTTGGAGAAAGCCCGGTGGACGTCCAGCGCATCGCCCAATCCGGCCGCGTAGCGGGAGCGGGTCAGGTTGTAGGTCTCCACCTGGACCTGCATGTTGGCCCGGGCCACTTGCAGGCGGCGTTGAAGGGTGCGCGCCTCCATGTAGTTGCGGCCCATCTCGGCCGCCAGGGACACCATGACGTCCGCCAACCCGGCCTCGGCCGCGGCCAAGTCCCCTTCGGCAGCCTCGATGTCCCGCCGAACCCCGCCGAAGATGTCGATTTCCCAGCCGGCGTCGAAACCGATGCTGTACAGTCGCGTTTCCCGGCCTCCGCTATGGCCGCGGCTGGCCGCTCCGCTGCCGTCCGCCGCCGGGTAGAGTTCCGCCTCCCGCAGGCCTCGCCGGGCGCGGGCCTCCCGGACACGGAAACGGGCCTGGGCCGCATCGAGGTTTGCCGCGGCGGCCTTTTCCACCAGGGCGGTCAGCACCGGGTCGTCAAAAACCTGCCACCAGGTGGCCAGGTCCGGGTCGGCGGCGGCCCCGTCTTGCAATCCGCTTTGCAGGGGCGTGTTCCATGCCGCAGGCGTCGGCGTCGCCGGCGGCGCGTAGTCCGGTCCCACCGCGGCGCAGGCGCTCAGCCAACACAGGAGGCCAAAAGCCAGCCCGAGGCGACCGCCATTTGAAGCGCGGATATGGCATTTCATCGCAAGTGTCCTTATATATAACGGTGAGAATCGATCGTTGCCGCAATTCCCGAAAAAGTGCCATGGTTTGGGGACTGTCCCCGATGGTCCTGTGGCGCATCCGGCGACGATTGACAAGGGTTTTCCTTTTCAAACGTTAGGTCGTCTGCCGTCATACGGAAGTTACGCCGTTTTCCATATCCAGAATACCGAGAAAATCGATGCCCCGATCCACGCCACCGCCCTACGAAGGCTTTGAACAAGGTCCGATCCGACCGCCCAGCGAGGCCGACAGCCTGCTGATCCGGGTCACCCGCAACTGCCCCTGGAACCGCTGCACTTTCTGCCCGGTCTACAAGGGAACCCGGTTTTCCCTGCGCCCCGTGGAACATGTCAAGCGCGACATCGACCAGGTCGCCGAGGCCGTTGCCGCGATCCAGGAAGCCGCCGACAGCCAGCGATCCGTCTCGCGGGAGGCCGTCAACCGTCTTTATGCCCGCTTCCCGGGCGACGCCAGCGACGCCCTCACCGCCGCCTTGCACTGGGCCGCGGGAGGATTCCGTTTCATCTTTCTCCAGGACGCCAACAGCCTGATCCTGCCGCCGGCGCAACTGGTCGACATCCTGGAGCACCTGCGCCGCCGCTTCCCCTGGCCCCTCCGGATCACCTCCTACGCCCGCTCCCACACCGTGGCGCGCATCGGCCAGGATGACCTGGAGGCGATCCGCCGCGCGGGCCTGGACCGGATTCACATCGGAATGGAAAGCGGCTGCGACGAGGTCCTGGCCCGGGTGCGCAAGGGGACCACCCGGGAACAGCACATCCTGGCCGGGCAAAAGGCCAAGGCCGCCGGCATGGAGCTGTCCGAATACGTCATGCCCGGCCTGGGCGGCCAGGATCTGTCCGAGCGCCATGCCCTGGACACCGCCGACGCCTTGAACCGGATCAATCCGGACTTCATCCGTCTGCGCACCCTGGCCATGCGCCGCGGCATCCCCCTGGTGGAAGAATGGGAAGCCGGACGCTTCGTCAAGCTCACCGATGTGGCGGCGGCCCGGGAAATCCGCACCTTGATCGCCTCCCTGGAGGGCATCACCAGCAATGTGGCCAGCGACCACATCCTCAACCTGTTCCAGGAAATCGAGGGCCGCCTCCCCGGCGACCGCCCGGCGATGCTCGCCGTGCTCGACCGTTTCTTCGCCCTTCCCCCCGCCGAGCAGACCCTGTATCAGGTCGGCCGGCGCATGGGAATCCTTTCGCGCCTGGACCAATTGGAAAACGACGGCCGGCGGCGCCAGGTGGAGGACGTCTGCCACCGCTACGAGATCACGGCGGACAACGTCGACGAGGTGATCACCGAGATGATGCGCCGGTTCGTCTAGCCGCCAGGCGGCGTGTTTTACTTGACTTTCCCGGCCAAAGTTCCTAAATCTCGGTCCGGAAAACGACAAAACCCTTGCAAAACGAGGGGTTGAATTTTTCTTTAACCTTTTTCACCTCAACCGTTGGCAGCCGGGGCGGGAACAGACGGCACCGGCAAGGAAGGATGGCATGGCCGAAGTCCAGACAAAACCGAAACTCAAGGAACACCGCATCAACCGGGCCTGGTGCAAGGGATGCGGCATCTGCGTGGCCTTCTGCCCCAAGCAGGTGCTGGAACTCGACGACCAGGACAAGGCGGTGGCGGTGCGGCCCGAAGACTGCATCGCCTGCAAACTTTGCGAACTCAGGTGCCCCGACCTGGCAATCGAAATCATCACGGAGTAACCCCTTGCAATGAAACCGAACATCAAATTCCTTCAAGGCAACGAGGCCTGCGTGGAAGGGGCGCTGTACGCAGGGCTCCGCTTCTTCGCCGGCTATCCGATCACCCCTTCCACCGAAATCGCCGAGACCCTCTCGGCCCGACTGCCCCGGATCGGCGGCAAATTCATCCAGATGGAAGACGAGATCGCCTCGATGTGTGCCATCATCGGCGCCTCGCTCACCGGCAACAAGGTGATGACCGCCACCAGTGGCCCTGGCTTCTCGCTCAAGCAGGAAGCGCTGGGATACGCCGTGATGGCCGAAATCCCCTGCGTGGTGGTCAATGTCCAGCGCGGCGGGCCGTCCACCGGCAACCCGACCCACGTGGCCCAGGGCGACGTGATGCAGGCCCGCTGGGGCACCCACGGCGACCATGCCATCGTGACCTTGACCGCCTCCAATCACCAGGACGTGTTCGCCATGACGGTGGAGGCCTTCAACATCGCCGAGACGTTCCGCACGCCGGTGATCCTGCTCTTTGACGAAGTCGTCGGCCACATGCGCGAGAAGCTCGTCATCCCCGAGCCGGGAGATATCCCCCTGGTCGAGCGGCTGCGCACCTCGGTGCCCGGCGGGGTGGACTACCACCCGTATCTTCCCCGCGAGGACGGAAGACTGCCGATGAGCGACTTCGGCGGGGTCCACCGCTACAACGTCACCGGCCTGTTTCACGACATGTGGGGCTTTCCCTCGGACAACCCCGGAGTGGTTCACGGATTGCTCCGCCACCTGGTGGACAAGATCGAAAACAACGTCGATCAGCTGGCCCGCTACAAGGAATTTTACCTGGACGACGCCGAAGTGGTGCTGGTCTCCTACGGCAGCTCGGCCCGCTCGGCCCTGCACGTGGTGCGCAACCGCCGGGCCCGGGGCGAAAAACTCGGCCTGCTCGAGCTGCAAACCCTATGGCCCTTTCCCGCCGGCATCGTGCGTGCCAAATGCGCCCGGGCCAGGTCCGTGGTGGTGGTGGAGATGAACACCGGCCAGATCATGCGCGAGGTCAAGGCCGCCGTGGAGGCCCCGGAAAAGGTCTTCCTGGCCAACCGCATCGACTGCTCGCTGATCACCCCCACCGACATCCGCAACATTTTGAGGCTTATCCAGGGAAGAGGAGTCTGACCCATGGCGATCAAAGATTACATTCGCGAACGTTTTTTCCCGCACATGTGGTGCCCCGGCTGCGGCCACGGCATCGTGCTCAACAGCCTGCTGCGGGCCGTCGAAGAGCTGGGCATGAGCAAAAACGAGATCGTGATGGTCTCGGGCATCGGCTGCTCCAGCCGCATCTCGGGTTACCTCGACTTTCATACGCTGCACACCATCCACGGCCGGGCCCTGGCCTTTGCCACCGGCGTCAAGCTCAGCCGGCCGGAGCTCAACCTCATCGTGCCCATGGGCGACGGCGACGCCTTGGCCATCGGCGGCAACCATTTCATCCATGCCGCCCGGCGCAACATCGACCTGACGGCCATCGTGATGAACAACCGCATCTACGGCATGACCGGCGGGCAGTTCTCGCCGCTGTCCGGCTGCGGCGTCATGGCCACCACCGCGCCGTTTGCCACCGTGGACCAGAGCTTTGACGTCGCGGAACTGGCCAAGGCGGCCGGCGCCACCTTCGTGGCCCGCTCCACCACCTACCACGTCCAGCAACTGACCAAGCTGCTGCGGGAAGCCATCCTCCACGAGGGATTCTCGGTGGTCGAGGTCCTGACCCAGTGCCCGACCTACTTCGGCAGGCGCAACAAGCAGGGCGGGGCGGTGGAGATGATGAAGTGGTTCAAGGACAACACCACCCCCGTGGGCTCCAAAGCCAAACAGGAAAATCCGGCCCTGATCGAACGCGGCATCTTCGTACAGAAAGAGATGCCGGAGTACTGCAAGGCATACGATCAGGTCATCGAACGGGCCCAGAAAGGAAAATAGCCATGGAAAGATGCAGACTCGTGTTTTCCGGCTCCGGCGGCCAGGGGGTGATCACGGCGGCCATCCTTCTGGCCGAGGCCGCCGTTCTGGAGGAAGGTCTCAACGCGGTGCAGACCCAGGCGTACGGCGCCGCGGCCCGCGGCGGGGCCACGCGCTCGGACGTGATCGTTTCCGAAGAGGAAATCTACTTTCCCAAGGTCAACGAACCCAACGTGCTGGTCTGTCTGACCCAGGAGGCCTACAACAAGTTCTATCCCATCATCCGGCCCGGCGGCATGCTGCTCACCGACCCGCGCTACGTGAAGATCGAGCGCAAGGTGGATGCCCGCCAATGGGAGCTGGAGATGTTTCGCACCGTGATGGAGCGCATCGGCAAGCCCATCGTCTTCAACATCTGCATGCTCGGTGCCGTGCTGGGCCTCACCGACCTCCTTAAACCGGAGTCGATCCTCAAGGTGCTAGAGCGCCGCATGCCGGCGGCCTTTCTCGACATGAACCGGCAGGCCCTGGAAATCGGCCTCGAACTGGCCCGGGCCGCCTGACGCCGTTTTTGACCACCACCCGCAAACCACCCAGATGCCGGGCGCAGTCCTTGCGCCCGGCATCTTTTCCCTGAACGCCCATGTCTTCCCCGCCACCAGCCGGCATCTACATCCACCTCCCCTTCTGCCTGCGCAAGTGCCCCTACTGCGACTTCTACTCGGAAGTCGGCACGGAAGAACGCCGGAGATCCTTCCTCGTCGCCTTGCACCAGGAACTGGCACTGCGGGCGGACCGTAACCTCGACGCGGACAGCCTCTATTTCGGCGGCGGAACCCCATCGCAGTTCGCCCCCGTCCACATCTGCGCGATCATCGACCGGGTGAGCGCGCTCTTTCATCTGAGCCAGGACAGCGAGATCACCCTGGAAGCCAACCCCGGCACCGTGACCCGGGAGGCGCTGGAAGGGTATCGCGCCGCCGGCGTCAACCGGATCAACCTGGGGGCCCAGTCCTTCAACGATGAAAATCTGTCCTTTCTCGGAAGAATCCACGACGCCCGGGACGCCCGACGGGCCATCGCCGCCGCCCGTCGCGCCGGCTTCACCGATCTTGGCCTGGATTTGATCTACGGCCTGCCGGGACAGACCCGCCAGCAGTGGCAGGCCGACCTCGAAGCGGCCCTGGCCGCGGCGCCGGCCCACCTTTCCTGCTACATGCTCACCTACGCCCCCGGCACGCCGCTGGATGAGGCGCGGGCCGCCGAGCGCATCCGTCCCCTGCCGGAAGAAGCGGTGGCCGGGCTGTTCGAGCTTACCGTGGAGACGCTTACCGCCAGCGGGTTCGTGCACTACGAGGTTTCCAACTTCGCCCGCGGCGGCAGCCCGCCGGCCTGGTCGCGCCACAACCGCAAATACTGGAACGGCGCGCCGTACTTCGGGTTCGGTCCGGCGGCCCACTCCTTCGACGGCTCTCGGCGCAGTTGGAACAAACCAGACCTGGATGCTTACTGCAAGGCGCTGGACCGGGGCTACCCGCCCCCGGGCGGCCGGGAAGTTTTGACGCGCGAACAGCGGATGACCGAGGCAGTTTTTCTTGGTCTGCGCCAGACCGAGGGAATCGACATCGGGGATTTCCAAGTGCGGTTTGCCGTGGATGCCGAGCAGCTTTTCGACCGGGCGATGGCCGATCTGGTGGACGAGGGCCTGGCGGCAACCGATGGTCGGCGCTTTTGGCTCACCCGCCGCGGCCTCCTGGTGGCCGACGCCGCGGCGCTCCGGCTGGCAAGTTGTTTCTGATGGTTCCGGTCCCGGAATTTCAGAACAGCAGCTTGAACAGATACAGGGACGCCATGCCCACGCCGATGGTGGCCAGCACGCTGCGGGTTCGCCAGGCGACGATGGCGGCCACCAGCGAGGCCCAGGGCTTGGGGGTGTCCAGCGCGATCACCACTTCGCCGCCGCGGACGAACAGGGCGCTGACGGTCAGGGCGGCGAAGCTCGCCGGTGCGATCTGGCGGCAGAGGGCATGGAGCCACGCCGGCAGGTTGCGGTTGGCGAAAATACCGATCATGGCATAGCGGAAAAGAAAGGTGACGATCCCCACGGCCAGGAGCAAGCCCATCCATTCCATTCGGTTCATCGGTCCGGCTCTTTTCTCTCCGCGACGCGGAATCCAACCGCCAGGCCCAGCACAATGGCGGCCACCAGCCCGAGATTGTAGGGCAGAGGGGCGAACACCAGGGCACCGAAGGCCGCGCCGAGGGCCGCGGCTTGTCCGGAGCGCTCCCGCACCAGCAGGGTCAGCAAGGCGAGGAAGGTCAGCGGGACGGCGAAGTCCAAGTCCCAGTCGGGCGGGATGCCGGCGCCGAACACCAGGCCCGCGGCGGTGGACAGCTGCCAACAGAGCCACAGGGTGAACCCGCAACCGAGAAAGTACCAGTGGCGAAAGTCCGTGGGCCCCCCGCCCCCGGCGCCGCCCTTGCCACAACCCCTTGCCTGGTAGCGCAGAATCGCCACCGCGTAGGCCTCGTCGGTGAGCAGGTAGGCGAGCAGGACGCGCCAGCGCCGCGGCAGATGGCGCAGATGGTCGGCGACGGAGGCGCTGTAAAGGATGTGGCGAAGGTTCAAGAGACCGGCGGTCAGGCCGATGGGCAGCAGTCCCGCCGCCGCCGAGAGCATCTGAACGATCGCCAGTTGGGCCGCTCCGGCGAACACCACCGCCGAGGCGAGCTGGGCCATCCAGGCCGGCAGTCCGGCGGCCAGAGCGGCGATTCCGTACATCATCCCGAACGGCACGACCCCCAGCAGCAGCGGCGATTCATCCCGGCAGCCGGCGAGAAACTCCGCCATGGCGCCGGAACGCGGTCCACCCGGGCAGGGACGGCCGTCGCCCGGCGGCGTCGATCCGCCTGGAAAATCCCCGCTGGTTTTCTTCTTGGCAAGGCCCGACACCATCGCCCCCTAGTGAATCGTTTAAAACGCCGGCAAGCCGTACCCTCTTCGCCGGCCGGCTGTCAATACCGAAACCGGCGCCCCCTTCCGCCGGAGGCGCCGGTCTGCGGTCCATGTTCCCGCGCTGCCGCCTGGAGAGGAATGGCAAAAACGGGGACTCGGCGGGCCGGGAGGCAGGGGAGCAACCCGGATCAGAGATGGCGCAGCCGCATGAGCCAGGCGAGAACCCGCTCGAAGGTCGGGCCGTAGGGCGGCTGCATCAGCCCCACGGCGGTGCGCGGCGCCTGGATGAATACGGGGCGCAGCTTGGAAAATTCAAGAAACCCCTCGTCGGCGTGATACTGGCCCATGCCGCTGTGGCCCACCCCGCCAAAGGGCAGGTCGTGCTGGGCCACGTGCACGGCGCAGTCGTTGATCCCCACCCCGCCGGACAGGGTCTGGCGGATCATCCGCTCCCGCACCGCCTTGTCGTTGGTGAAGAGGTAGAGGGCCAACGGCCGCGGCCGGGCGTTGATGTCGGCGATGACATCATCCAGGCTTCGGTACGTCCGGATCGGCAGTAGGGGTCCAAAGATCTCCTCCTGCATGATGCGCATTTCGTCGGTAACGTCGAGCACCAGGGCCGGCGGAATCTTGCGCAGATCCGCCACCGGATCGGCCTGGGGTCCGGGATGAACGATGCGCGCCCCCTTGGTTTCGGCATCGGCCAGGGTGTCCAGCAGGCGCTGGTACGCCCGCTGATCGGTAATGGCGGTGTAATCGCCGGACTCGATCCGCGGGTAACGGGCCGCCACCAGCCGCCTGGCCGCGGCGATGAAATCGTCCACCCGGCCCTCGGGCAGGAAGAGATAGTCGGGCGCCACGCAGGTCTGGCCGCTGTTGATCAGCTTGGCGTAGAGGATGCGGTCGGCGGCCAAGGCGATGTCGAAGTCCCGCGCCACGACGGTGGGCGACTTGCCGCCCAGTTCGAGGGTCACCGGGGTGAGGTGTTCGGCGGCGGCCCGCATCACGGCCCGGCCGCTGGCGGGCGATCCGGTGAAAATCAGGTGGTCGAAGGGCAGCGAGGTGAACTCGGCCGCCGGCACCCCGGGCAAAACCGCCACCAGCTCCCGTGGCAGGACGGCGCCGACCAGCTCGGCCATCAGGCGGCACAGGGTCCGGGCCTTGGCCGCCATCTTGACCATGCAGCGGTTGCCGGCCGCCAGCGCGCTGGTCAACGGGCTGAAGGCCAGCTGGAGCGGGTAGTTCCACGGCGAGATGATCCCCACCACCCCCTTGGGCTGGGGAATCACCCGGTTGCGCGCCCCGGCAAAGAGCAGCGAGGTGTGCCGGCGCTGCGGGCGCATCCATTTCTTCAGGTGCCGGCGGGCATGGACCAACCCGGAGACGGTGGGGAAAACGTCCAGCAGAAGGGTTTCCTGGCGGCTGCGCTGGCCGAAGTCTCGGCACACGGCAGCGGCGATCTCCTCCTGGTGGGAGATCAGCAGCGTCTCGATGGCCAGCAGGGCGTCGAGACGCTCCTGGTACGGCAGGAAGGGTTCAGCCAGCCATGCGGCGCGCTGGCGGTCGAACACCGCCCGGGCCGAACCCGCTTCGTATTCAACCTCCGTCAACGCATCTCGGTTCATTCGGGCCCCTTTTCCGGCAAACAGGCATGTAGTTCATCCGCATCGGTTCAAGCCATCGGCAACCGATAGTCGCCGCGGCGAACTACTCGGCCAGCGTCTACCCGGAGCTGACCGCCGGTGCGGCCCACCTGATCCTCTCCTTCGGCTCCCCGGACCTCATCGACGCCTGGGTGCCGCCCATGATCGAGGGCCGCTGGCAGGGGACCATGGCCCTGACCGAACCGGAGGCGGGCAGCTCGCTGAGCGATCTTTCCACCACCGCCGCGCCGGCCCCGGACGGCACCTACCGCATCCGGGGGCAGAAGATCTTCATCTCCTGCGCAGACCACGATGGGGTGGAAAACGTGGTCAACCTCATGCTGGCGCGCATCGATGGGGCGCCGGCCGGGGTCAAGGGGATCAGTCTCTTCGTGGTGCCCCGGAAGCGCATCGGCGCCGACGGGTCCCTTGCGTCCAACGACATCACGGTGGCCGCGATCTACCACAAGCTCGGCTACCGCGGCGCGCCCATCACCGAGCTTTCCATCGGCGAAAAGAACGACTGTCACGGCTACCTGGTGGGCGAGCCCCACCAGGGGCTGCGCTACATGTTCCAGATGATGAACGAGGCCCGCCTCGGAGTGGGACTGGGGGCCACGGCCATCGCTTCGGCGGCCTACTGCGCGGCCCTGGACTACGCCCGGCAGCGGCGCCAGGGGCGACCCGTGGGGCAAAAGGACCCTTCCCGGCCCCAGGTGCCGATCATCGACCATCCCGACGTCCGGCGCATGCTCCTGTTCCAGCGCGCCGTGGTGGAGGGATCGCTGTCCCTGATCCTCCAAGTGCAGCCGCTGGGCGGACCTGGCGATGGAGAAAGGCCCAGAGGTCTTTCTGGCCGACGCCACCCTGTACCTGGAGCTGTTCGGGATCGTAATCATCGCCTGGCAGTGGCTGCGCCAGGCCGTCGCGGCCCGGGCGGCCCTCGACGGGCGCACCGGCCGGGCCGACGCCGACTTCTACGCCGGCAAGATCCTCACCGCGCGCTACTTTTTCGCCTATGAACTGCCCAAGGTCGATGCTCTGGCCCGGCGCCTGACCGACAACGATCCGCTGACCCTGGAGGCCACCCCGGCGGCATTTGCCGACTGACGCAGAAACGGCCGCCCTGCGCCATCGCCGTGAACCGGCGGTGACCTGACCTCAATCGGACTCGCCGTCGTTGCGGGCCCAGTGGACCGCGTAGCGCACCAACTCGGCACTGTGCTTGAGATTGAGCTTTTCCTTGATCCGTTCGCGGTAAGTGCCGATGGTCTTGATGCTCAGGTTGAGGCGCCGCGCGATGTCGCGGCTGCTCAGGCCCTGGCTCAGGAGGCGAAGAACTTCCAGTTCCCGGTCGGTGAGCCGCTCCAGGGGGGACTTGTCCCGGCTTTCGGGGTGGGTCGCCAGGTTGGTCAGAATGTGCTCCTTGACCTGCTCGTTGAGATAGATCTTGCCCGCCAACACCTCCCGCACGGCGCTGACGACTTTCTCCATGGCCTCTTCTTTCATGATGTAACCGCGGGCGCCCGCATGCAGGGCCCGCTCGGCGTAGAGAAAGGCGTCGTGCATGGAAAGGATCACCACCGGCAGGCGCCCCTTGAACCGGCGGGAGATCTCTTTGGTCAAGTCGATGCCGTCGCCCCTGGGAAGAGTGATGTCGGCGATGACCAGATCCGGCGAGAAGGCCTCGATGGCCTGCCAGGCATTGGCCACGTCTTCGGCCCCGGCACACACCTCCAGGTCCTCTTCCTGATTGATCAACTCGGTCAGTCCCAGGCGGAAAATCGGGTGGTCCTCGACAATCAGAATCCGTTTTTTGGTCATCGCCTACGCCGCCACGGCCATTTCCTGGGGCAGGGTCAGGGTCACCCGGCATCCGCCGCCTTCAACTTGGCCAAAATCCAGGGCGGCCCGGATTATCTTGGCACGGAAGCCCATGATCCGCAAGCCCATCCCCTCCGAACTCCGCGCTTCCTTCATCCCGATACCATTGTCCAGCACTACCAGTCGGACCAACCCCTCGTCCCGGCACAGGGAGATGGTGACACGGGTGGCCTTGCCGTGGCGCACGGCGTTCTGCACCGCCTCCTGGACGATGCGAAACACGTGGGTGGCCATCACGTTGTCGCGGATCGGCACCTCCGCGAGGCAGTCGAAACGGCAGTCGATGCCGAACACCGCCGAGGTGCTGGCGGCCAGCTCCCGCAGGGAGTATTCCAAACCGTGGTCCACCAGGTACACCGGGCACAGGCCCCGGGCCAGGCGGCGGGTCTTGCCGATGGCCTCCTTGATCAGGCCGGTGATCTGGGCGCTGAGCACCGGGGCGTCGGGAGAATGCTGCGCCACCTTCTTTTGCAGCACGGTGCAGAGCCCCTCGATGCCGATGAGATGCGGCCCCAGGTCGTCGTGCAAGTCCTGGCCGATGTTCTGGCGCTCGCGGTCGCCGATGTCCATTACCTGCTTTTCGAGCCGCCGCAGCTCGGAAATGTCACGGTGGATGGTGACGCTGCCCAGCAGTCGCCCCTCCCGGTCGCGATAGACGGCGCTACTGATACTGACCTCGATGAGGTTGCCCCGCTTGGTGAAGCGCCGGGTTTCCATGCTGGTGAGCGGCAGGCCGCTCGCCAGGCGGTCCAGATTCTGGCGCGTCTGTTCGTGGGTCTCGGCGGGCACGAAATGATCCATCCGCCGCCCGAGGCACTCGTCCGGGGTCCAGCCGTACACCCGGGTAAACGCCGGATTGAGGTAAGCCACCCGGCCTTCCGTGTCGTACACAATGATGGGGTCGGGGATCGCCTCCATCACCGAGCGGTGCTTTTCCTCGCTGAGTCGCAGGGCCGCCTCGGCCTCCTTGCGCTCGGCGATTTCGTTCTCCAGGCTGCAGCTGTAGGTCTGAAGCCGATCCATGAAGTTGTTGAAATAGGAGGCCAGGCGCCCTACCTCGTCGGTGCTCTCGATGCGCAACCGTCCGGACAGGTCCCCCCGGGCCGCCAGGTCCATCCGGTCGATGAGGGCCTTGAGCGGCTGGGTGATCGACCCGCCGATCCAGGAGGTCACCGGCAGCAGGATCACCAGGCAGGCCATGGCGGTGATGATGATCACCCGGCTGATGTCGTCCATGGGGGTGTGCATCTCGTCCAGGTAGATCGACGACGCCAGCACCCACCCGAACTCGGGCAGGTCGGTGAAAATCACCAGCTTGGTTCGCGCCGCCGGCTCGCCGGGGTTGCGCCAGTCGTACACCAGCTTCCCCTGCTTCTGGGCCAGCATGGTGCGGACGGGTTGCTCCTGGACGCCGCCCGGGGCCAAGAGGTCGACCCCCTCGAGGCTCGGATGAACGATCGCCCGGCCGTCCGAGTCGAGAATGAAGCTGTAGCCGGAGCGCGCGAAGTGCATCGCCAGCACGCCGTCGCGAAAATCGTTCACGTTGACGAGCTGCGAAAACTCCCGCCGGTAGCTGGAAACGGCGATGATCCAATCCCAGGGGGCGAAGTAGGTGCAATAGAGGGCCTTGGGCTTGTAATGGTCCTCGCCGGGGTTCTTCCACTCGTATTCGATGTAGCCCACCTTGCGGCGGACCATCTCCTGGACGAAGGCATGGTCGGCGATGTCCCGGCCCACCCAGAACCGCTGGGGGTGGATCGCCATGGTGCCGGCGCTGTTGACGCAGGCGATGTAGCCGGTGGTACCGATCTTCTGCCCGAGCAGCACCGCCTCGGCCATCCGTTTGGCCTCCGCCTCGGTCATCTCTCCCCGCTGGTAGCGATGGTAGAAGTACTGGACCATTTCGAGGTTCTTTTCCGCCGCGGCCCGCAGGTAGTTCTTGATGGACACCGACACGGCCGTGCGCACCATGTTGAGCAGCGCGGCGGTGGAATTGGTCAACTCGCTTTCGATGTTGACCTGGAGGGTCTGGCGCATGACGCCATACAGCACCATGCTACTGAGGCCCAGCACCGCGATGAAGGCCGCCGAGTAGCTGTAGAGCAGCTTGTGGCGCACCCGCAGGTTCTTGAGGTGTTGGATCAAGCTCATCGGCGGACAGGGCTCCTCGCCGGGCCAACGGCCGGTTAACTGAAAAAATTGACCCAGGCGACGCTGTAGGTTTTTTGGATCTGCTTTTGCAGCCGCATCACCGCCGAGAGGGCGTCCTTGAACAGCAGCCGCTCCCGGGGCGACAGGGATTCCGGGTTGAGATAGTGGTCCGGCTTCTGCCCCCGGGCCGTCTGCTGGGCGTCGCTGCGGATCCTGAGCAGGATCAAGGTTTCAAAGGCCGCCCGGTAGTAGGCGGCATCGTCGCCGGACAGCACCCCGGCCTCGGCGAGCCGGTGCAGGCGCCCCAGGGTGGACGGTTCGCTGATGCCGTGGTTGACGGCCATGAGGCGCAGGGCATTGACCATGTGCACCATGGCGCGGGTCTTCAGGTTGATCTGATCCTTGTGGGGTCCGCTTTTCTCGGTGACGATGGCCCCCAGCAGGCTCAGGGGCGCGGAAAATTGCCGGTCGTCGCTGCTCAGCAGGTGGCTGGCGCCCAGCGACTGCTGGAAGGCGGCAAAAATCCGCTCCCACAGCGCCTCGGCCAGAGCCTGGTTTCCCCAGACCGGGCGGCAGTCCAGCAGGATGGTCAAGCGGCGCACGTGCTCGGGAGTCGGCGAGCCGACCCAGTCGGCCACCGCCGCCGTCCACCGGGACAGCGACCGGCACCAGTCGGGCTGGTTGGCCATCACCTTGCCCGGGCAGAGCGCAAACCCGCAGGTCTCCAGGTCGGCCACCACGATGTCCCCCAGGCGCTGGAAATACGCACGGGCCTCCTCGGCCCGGTCTTCGGGCGGATCGGCGTAGACGATGGCGTTGTCCTGGTCGGTGCGCAGGGTCTGTTCGCGCCGGGCTGCGCTGCCCATGTTGATCCAGCAGTACGTTGCCGGCGCCGGACCGTAGCCTTCGCGGCGCATCCGCTCCTCGGCAAGGGCGATGACCCGCCGCGTCAGTCGCTCGTGCAGGGTGCTCATCACATCGAGGATGTCGGTGACGGTGGCCTGCTCCTCCAGCAGGGTCTCCAGGACCCGGTCCACCGCCTGTCCGGTTTGCGCCAACTGATCGATGTTCTGCTGGACCTCGATGTCGTGGGCCAGCAGCAGGTGGCCGGTGCTGCGGCTGCGCACCAGGTCGGTGAGGGTCACCAGCCCCACCGGCTGCTCGCGATCCGTCACCAGGATCTGTTCCACGTCGTGGCGCAGCAGGGTGATCAACGCCTGGCCGAGGTAGGCTTCCGGCCCGATGGTGACCAGCCGGCGGCTGCACACCTGCCCCACCCGGCAGTCGTCCACCGGATAGCGCCGGTCGGCCACCAGGTGGCGCACGAGATGGCGGGCCGACAGCATCCCCGAGGCCCGCCCGTCCGGCCCGAGCACCACCAGAGCCCCGAAATTCTGGGCACTCATGGTCCGGGCGGCCTCCGTCACCGGATCGTCGATGCCACAGGTGACCACCGGGCTGGACATCAGGTCGCCCACCCGGCGCCGGAAGAGCGGTTCGGCCACGCAGGTGTACCCCTCGCCGGATCGGGTGGTGGACAGGTCGGCGAAGAGCAGGCGCATCCGCTCGGCGAGCAACGCGGTGAAAAAACCGGCCAGGGCTACGTTGGCGTGGATGAGCCGTTCCAGGTCCCGCCGCTCGATGCACACGGCGGTCAAGGGCTGGCGCACCCGGGCCGACGCCGGGTAGGACTGGTCGGACAACACCACCGTCTCGCCGAAAAAATCAAAGGGCCGGCGCACCCCCACCAACGACTCGGCCCCGTCCTCCCCGGCCACGGTGATCTCCACCAGGCCCTCGGCGACAACGAACAACCTTCCCAGGCTCGGCTGCCCCTGGCGAAAGACGTACTGGTGCCGCGGCCAGGTTTCGACCCTGGCCGCGGCCACCAGTGCCTCCCTCTGGTCCGGATCGAGGATGTCGAAGGGTTCGGCGCGTTCGAGCACCCTGGCAACGGCTTCACGGTCCATGGCGGTCCTCCCCGTTGAATCAGCTTGCGCCGGGTCTTTCCTCGCCCCGGGATTTCACCGTCAAAACGGTTCCGAGACTTGCTATCATTAAAAAAATCCAACCCGTTTGACAACCGTGATTCATGGACTGAAAAAAATTCTTGACATCCCAAAAAGGCTGGCGGTAGTGTGACTGAGCGCTCGTTCATAATTGTTATTGTTGCGCCAAATTTCCCCCCCATGCTTTTCGGGAGCCCCTATGCCCACTGCAACGGCATCCAAAACAGACATCGAGACCCAGGTCAAAAATCCCGAACTCGTCGCCCGCCGGCGCCGGCAGATCGTGGACGCCGCTGTGTCGCTGTTCATCGAAAAAGGCTTCCACAAGACCACCACCCGGCAAATCGCCGCGGCCACGGGTTTTTCCATCGGCCTCCTCTACGAATACGTCCGCAGCAAGGAAGACGTCCTCTACCTGGTCTGCGAGGCCATCCACCAGGAGGTGGAGCGGGGCGTCAACGATGCCTTGCAGCGCCACGAGCGCGGGCGCGAGGCCCTGGCGGCCATGATCCGCGAGTACTTCGGCGTCTGCCACCGCATGAACGACCACATCCTGCTCATCTACCAGGAAACCCAGAGCCTGCCGCCCCACTGGCGCAAGCGGGTGCTGGAAAACGAGGTGCGGCTGACGGGTCTCTTCGTCAACGCCCTGGCACGCATCATCGCCCACGGTGACCTGCCCAATCTCAACGAGCAGTCCATCGAGCTCGTCGCCCACAACATCACCGTGCTCGGCCACATGTGGACGTTCCGCCGGTGGTTTCTCGCCCGCCACTACAGCATCGAGGATTACATCACGCTTCAAACCGGCTTCATCCTGGGCTTGCTGGGTGGATGAGCGCACGGAAGGTTTGAAACGGACCATGCTTCCGACCAACCACGACCCAAACAGCCGACGCCGCCCGGGACGGGTCGGCCCGCCAAGAACAAGGAGGGTGCAATGAGTGCCGAGGTGCAAGTCTATCAGCCGGTCAACAATGTCAGGGTCGTAACGGCCACCTCGCTGTTCGACGGCCACGATGCATCCATCAACATCTTCCGGCGCATCCTCCAGAGCACCGGCGCCGAGGTGATTCATCTTGGCCACAACCGTTCGGTGCGGGAAATCGTCGACGCGGCCATCGAGGAAGATGTCCAGGGGATTGCCGTCTCCAGCTACCAGGGCGGCCACATGGAGTATTTCAAGTACATGATCGACCTGCTGCTGGAGGCCGGCGCCGACCACATCAAGGTCTTCGGCGGCGGCGGCGGGGTGATCGTCCCCGAAGAGATCCGGGAGCTGGAAGCCTACGGGGTCACCAAGATCTACTCGCCGGAGGACGGGGCCCGCTGGGGACTGCAGGGCATCATCAACCACATGATACAGCAGATGGACTTTTCGCGGATCGGCGACCACAGCTTCGATCTTACCGGCCTCACGCCCGACAACAAGTTGCGCGTGGCCAACCTCATCACGGCCGTCGAGCAGGCCAAAGCCCTGGAAAACGGGCATTTGGCCAACCTGCGCGCCGCGCTGAAACAGAAAATCGCCCAGCGGCGGGTGCCGGTGATCGGCATCACCGGCACGGGCGGTTCGGGCAAGTCCTCCCTCACCGACGAGGTGATCCAGCGCCTGATCCACGACCAGCCGGAAATCCGGGTGGCCCTCATCAGCGCCGATCCCTCCCGGCGCAAGACCGGCGGGGCCCTGCTCGGGGACCGGATCCGGATGAACGCCATCGACAGCGCCCGGGTCTACATGCGCTCTTTGGCCACTCGCCGCAGCCACACCGAAATCCCCGATTCCTTCGTGGACGCCATCGCCGTGGCCCGGGCCGCCGGCTTCGACCTGGTGATCGCCGAGACGGCCGGCATCGGCCAGGGCGACAGCCACATCGTCGATCTGGTGGACCTGTCGGTGTACGTGATGACCGCCGAATTCGGCGCCGCCAGTCAGCTCGAAAAAATCGACATGCTCGATTTCGCCGACATCGTGGTGGTGAACAAGTACGAAAAGCGGGGCGCCGAGGATGCCGTGCGCGATGTGCGCAAGCAGCTCCAGCGCAACCGCGAGGCATGGGACAAAGCGGCGGAGGAAATGCCGGTCTTCGGCACCATCGCCTCCAAGTTCAACGACGACGGGGTCACCGGTTACTATCACCACCTTCTGGAGATGATCGCGGCAAAGACCGGCGTAAAATTCGAAAGCCGCCTGCCGCGCACCGATGCCCGCACCTCGACCTCCAAGACGATCATCATCCCGCCGGAGCGGACCCGCTATCTGTCGGAGATTTCGGAAACGGTGCGGGGCTACCACCGGGATACCGAGGAAACCGCCGCGGCGATCCGGGCCCGCTGGCATCTGGAGGAATCGATCAAGCGCATCGAGGCCGACCTCCAAGGGGATGCCGACGCCCTGCTCTCCCGCCTCAAGGCCGAAATCGCCAAGGCCGACGAGGCGTTGGGCGGCACGGCGGCCAACAAGCTGCTCGCCCGGTTCGACGCGTTCCGGCGCGACTACGGCCGCGACGAACTCGTCTACGAGGTGCGCGGCAACGAAATCCGGGTGCCCCTGTACACCGAGTCGCTCTCGCGCAACAAGATCCCCAAGATCGTGCTGCCCGGGTTCACCGATCCGGGCGAAATCTACCGCTGGATGCGGCGGGAGAACCTGCCGGGCTATTTTCCCTACACCGCCGGGGTGTTCCCCCTCAAGCGCGTCGGGGAGGATCCCACCCGGATGTTCGCCGGCGAGGGCGACCCGGCGCGCACCAACCGGCGCTTCAAGCTGCTGTCGGCCGCCAGCGAGGCCAAACGCCTCTCCACGGCCTTCGACTCGGTGACGCTCTACGGCTATGACCCGGACCGCCGGCCGGACATCTACGGCAAGATCGGCAACAGCGGCGTGAGCGTCTGCACCCTCGACGACGTCAAGGTGCTCTACGGCGGCTTCGACCTCTGCGCCCCCAACACTTCGGTGTCCATGACAATCAACGGGCCGGCGCCGATCATGCTGGCGATGTTTCTCAACACGGCCATCGACCAGCAGGTGGAACGCTACACCGCCGAGCACGGCCACGCCCCGGACGCCGACGCCTACGCCCGGATCCGCGCCTATGCCCTCTCCAACGTCCGCGGCACGGTCCAGGCCGACATCCTCAAGGAGGACCAGGGGCAGAACACCTGCATCTTTTCCATCGACTTCGCCCTGAAGATGATGGGCGATATCCAGGCGTACTTCATCGACAACAACGTGCGCAATTTCTATTCGGTATCCATCTCCGGCTACCACATCGCCGAGGCCGGGGCCAACCCCGTCAGCCAGCTCGCCTTCACCATGGCCAACGGCTTCACATACCTGGAGTACTACCTGTCCCGGGGCATGCCCATCGACAGTTTCGGGCCGAACTTCTCCTTTTTCTTTTCCAACGGCATGGATCCGGAATACACCGTCATCGGCCGGGTGGCGCGGCGCATCTGGGCCATCGCCCTGCGGGAAAAATACAAGGCCTCGCCGCGTTCCCAAATGCTCAAGTACCATGTGCAGACCTCGGGCCGCAGCCTGCACAGCCAGGACATCCAGTTCAACGACATCCGCACGACCCTCCAGGCCCTCTGCGCCATCTACGACAACTGCAACAGCCTTCACACCAATGCCTTCGACGAGGCCATCACCACCCCCACGGAGGAATCGGTGCGCCGCGCCCTGGCCATCCAGATGATCATCAACCGCGAGTGGGGCCTGGCCAAGAACGAAAACCCGCTCCAGGGCGCCTTCATCGTGGACATGCTCACCGACCTGGTCGAGGAGGCCGTGCTGACCGAGTTCGACCGCATCACGGCCCGCGGCGGGGTCCTGGGGGCCATGGAGACCGGCTATCAGCGGGGCAAGATCCAGGACGAGTCGATCTACTACGAGACCCTCAAGCACACCGGAGAGCTGCCCATCATCGGGGTCAACACCTTCCGCGATCCCCACGCCGACGGACAGGAACTGAGCGAGGGCGGTTTCGGCTGCGTCGAGCTGGCCCGGGCCACCGAGGAGGAGAAGGAATCGCAGCTGCGGCGCCTGGCCGAATTCCAGCAACGCCATGCCGAAGAAGCCCCCGACGCCCTGGTCCGCCTGCAGCATGTGGCCCTCACCGGCGGCAACATCTTCGCCGAGCTGATGGAAACGGTGCGCCACTGCAGTCTGGGCCAGATCACCCATGCCTTGTACGCGGTGGGCGGCAAGTATCGGCGGAACATGTAATTTCAATCTGAGACGTAAAATCTGGAGTTCATCCGGGCGTCAGCGTGGTTGAAAAGGAGAGAAAGATGAAGGAAGTGGTGATCTGCAGCGCGGTGCGCACGGCATTGGGCAATTTCAACGGGTCCCTGGCCACCCTCGGCGCCACGGGACTCGGCGGCCTGGTGATCGCCGAGGCGGTTCGACGCGCCGGCATCGACGCAAAGGCCGTGGACGAAGTGATCATGGGCCAGGTGCTGCCGTGCGGTTACGGCCAGAACCCGGCCAAGCAGGCGGCCGTCAAGGCCGGGCTGCCCTGGGAGGCGGAATGCCTGACCATCAACAAGGTCTGCGGCTCGGGGCTCAAGGCGGTAATGCTGGCCTCCCAGGCGATCCAGGCCGGCGATGCCGAGATCGTGGTGGCCGGCGGCATGGAAAACATGAGCCTGGCCCCCTACTACCTGGAGAAGGCCCGCTTCGGCTACCGCATGGGGCCGGGCAAGATCCAGGACCACATGGTCCACGACGGGCTCTGGGACGTGGTCAACGATTTTCACATGGGCATCTCCAACGAGTTGTGCTCCGAACGCTACCACGTGAGCCGCGAGGACCAGGACCGTTATGCCGAGGAGAGCTACCGCCGCGCCGTGGCGGCCCGGGATGCCGGCCGTTTCGACGATGAGATCCTGCCGGTGAGCGTGCCCCAACGCAAGGGGGATCCGGTGGTCTTCCAGCGCGACGAATGTCCCCGGCCGACCCCTTACGAAAGCCTGGCCAAGATGCCCGGCGCGTTTCAAAAAGGCGGCATGGGCACGGCGGGCAACAGCTCGATCATCAGCGACGGTGCCGCGGCCACGGTGGTAATGTCCAGAAAACGGGCCGAAGCCCTGGGTTGCCCGATTCTGGCCACGGTGGGTGCCCAGGCATCGGCGTCCATCGACATGAAGTATGTCCTGGTGGCGCCGATTTGGGCCGTTCCAAAATGCCTGAAGAAGGAAGGCATCGGTTTGGGCGACGTCGACCTGTACGAGATCAACGAGGCCTTCAGCGGCTCCACCGTGGCGGTGTTGCGCGAGCTGCAACTGGATCCGGGCATCGTCAACGTCAACGGCGGGGCCGTGGCCCTCGGCCACCCCATCGGCGCCTCCGGGGCGCGGGTCCTGGTGACCCTGCTTTACGAAATGGCCCGCCGGAATGCCAAGACCGGCCTGGCCTCCCTCTGCCTGGGCGGCGGCGAGGCGGTGGCCCTGGTGGTGACGCGGTAACATTCGGTCAAACCGGTCTACCGACAAAAATATATGTCCTATAAGTCCGATAGGACCTATTTATTTTCATTTCACCAAAGGAGGAATCATGCAGATCAATACCTTCGGCGTCATCGGCGCCGGGCAGATGGGCAACGGGATCGCCCAGGTGGCCGCCGCCAGCGGCTTGAACGTGATCATGCACGACATCAAGGACGAGTTCGTTCAGCGGGGCATGGCCACCATCGAAAAGAACCTCGGTCGCCAGGTGGAAAAGGGCAAATTGCCGACGGCGGACAAGGACACCATCCTCGGCCGCATCCGGACCAGCACCGACCTGAAGAACCTCGCGCCGGCCGACTTCGTGGTGGAGGCGGCCACGGAAAACCAGGAGATCAAGTTCCAGCTCTTCCGGGACCTGGACGCCCTCTGCGGCCCGCAAACCATCCTGGCCACCAACACCTCCTCGATTCCCATCGGCCGCATCGCCGCTCGGACCAAACGCCCGGACAAGGTCATCGGGATGCACTTCATGAACCCGGTGCCGGTGATGAAGCTGGTGGAGGTGATCCGCGGCCTGGCGACCTCCGACGAGACCTTCAAGATCACCCGGGACCTGTCGCTGCGCTTCGGCAAAACGCCCGCCGAGGCGAGCGACTATCCGGGATTCATCGCCAACCGCATCCTGCTGCCGATGATCAACGAGGCGGTCTATTGCCTGTACCACGGCGTCGGCACGGCCGAGGCCATCGACACGGTGATGAAGCTGGGCATGAACCATCCCATGGGACCCCTGGCCCTGGCCGACCTCATCGGTCTGGATACGTGCCTGGCGATCATGGAGACCCTCTACGACGGGTTCAAGGACAGCAAGTACCGCCCCTGCCCCCTGCTGCGCAAGTACGTGGAGGTCGGCTGGCTGGGGCGCAAGACCGGTCGGGGGTTCTACACCTATTGAGAAGGGGCGACGCCCAAGCCCGAAATTCAAAATCCGACCGTTCAGACAAGGAGATTCGTATGGCTACCAAGCGAGGCCAAGGCCCCGTGGCCAAGAGCGGCGGCAGCACCGGCGCCAAGATCAAGCGGGCGCGCACCGCCAAGAAGATCACCCTGGACCAGTTGGCCAACGACACCGGTTTCTCCATCGCCTACATCAAGGAGATCGAGGCCGGCAAGACCATCCCGCCGGTAGGGGCCCTGCTGCAGTTGGCGCGCTCCCTGGAAGTCGATTCGGCCTTGCTGCTCAAGGAAGAGGAGTCCAAGCTCTCGGCGCGCATCAAGGCCTACACCCAGCGCACGGACAACTACGCTTACGAGACCCTCACCCCGGGAGCGGAAAACAAGCACCTGAAAGCCTTCCGGGTCACCATCCCCGCCGGGGAGCATCATCAGGGGGTCGGTTACCAGCACGAGGGCGAGGAATTCGAATACGTCCTCGCCGGGCAGGTGGAGGTTTCGGTGGGCGATCATGTCAACCGTCTCGGCCCCGGCGATTCGCTCCACTTCAATTCAGGCATCCGGCACATGCTGCGCAACGTCGGCGACGAGGACGCCCTGTTGATCGTGGTGATCTACAACCCTTGATCCCCGGCCGTCCCGAAACCTCCCCTCTTGACAGGGAAAGTGCGTGCCGCCGTGCAAGGAGACATCCATGAGTCCCATGTTGACCGACGAACAACTGATGATTCAGTCCATGGTACGCGAATTCGCCCGCAAGGTGGTGCAGCCGACGGCGGCGGAACGCGACCGGACCAAGGAATTCCCCATTGAAAACCTGCGCCAGATGGGCGAGCTGGGCCTGATGGGGATGATGATTCCCGACCGCTACGACGGCGCCGGCGCCGACTGTGTCAGCTACGTGCTGGCCCTGATGGAAATCGCCTCGGCCTGCGCCGCCACGGCAGTGGTGATGTCGGTGCAAAACTCCATCGTCTGCGAAAGCCTCTACCGGTTCGGCACCGAAGCCCAGAAGGAAAAGTTCCTGCGGCCCCTGGCTGCCGGGGAGATCATCGGCGCCTTCTGCCTCACCGAGCCGTCCGCCGGCAGCGACCCGGTGCGGCAAACCACCACCGCGGTGCGCGACGGCAACGATTACATCATCAGCGGCACCAAGCGCTTCATCACCTCCGGCAAGAACTCCTCGGTGGTCATCGTCACCGCCAAAACCGACGAATCCCAGCGGCACAGGGGAATCAGCGCCTTCATCGTGGAAAAGGGGAGGCCTGGATTGGCCGTGGGGCACGTCGAGGACAAGATGGGGCTGCGGGCCTCGGACACCGCCGACCTGATCTTCGAAGACTGCCGGGTGCCGGCGGAAAACCTCCTCGGCGTCGAAGGGCAGGGATTCGCCATCGCCATGGCCGGCCTGGACAGCGGGCGCATCGGCATCGGGGCCCAATCGGTGGGAGTGGCCCAGGCGGCCCTGGATACGGCGGTGAAATACGCCAAGGAACGGGAGCAGTTCGGCCAGCCCATCGCCCGGTTCCAGGGGTTGCGCTGGATGGTGGCCGACATGGCCACCGAGATTGAAGCGGCCCGCCAACTGGTGCTCTCGGCGGCCCGGATGAAGGACCGCGGGGAGTCCTACACCCAGCAGGCCTCCATGGCCAAGCTGTTCGCCTCGGAGATGGTCCAGCGGATCACGGGCCAGGCGATCCAGATCCACGGCGGCTACGGCTACACCAAGGACTATGCCGTGGAGCGCTTCTACCGCGACGCCCGGGTGTTTACCATCTACGAGGGGACCAGCGAAATCCAGCGCATCGTCATCGCCAACCACGTGTTCAAGGACAAGCGATGACCATCGGCCCCTAGTCCTTGAAAATCGCCGCCGCCTGGTCGATGTCCTCGGGGCAGAAGACGAAGAGGCACTTTGCGTCCGGCCCGGAGACCGAACCGTACACGTAGTTGATGTTGATGCCCTCCTCGCCGAGGCGGGTGGCGATGCGGGCCAGCTCCCCGGGCCGGTTGTCCAGTTCCACGGCGATCACCGGCATGATGTCGAAGACGTAGTCGCCCTTGGAGAGCAGGTCGATGGCCTTGTTGATGGTGCCGTCGGCGGGCAGGAAACGGATGAGGGCGAAATCGGCCGAGTCCTTGCGCATCGAGTTGTAGCTGGCCGCCGAGGCGATTCGCTTGAGGGACTTGCCCCGGGCCAGGAACAGTTCGCGGACGTAGTTGGACGCATCCTGGATGGTCAAGGCGTCGATGTTGATGCCGGCCTCGCCGAGCATCGCGGCCAGGCGGCCCAGCTCTCCCGGGGCGTTCTTGAGAAACAACGAAATCTCGGTGCGCACCATGTCTCCTCCTTTGAGCGACCCGAACCGCCCCGGGCCGCCAGATAGAACTTACCCCTGCGGCCCGCCATGCAGTTCCTTGATCCGCCGCCGGTCCGGTTTCCCATCCTTGTCGCGCGGCAGGTCCGCGACGAAATCGACATGCCGGGGCTTCTTGTAGCGCGCGATCCGGCCGCCGACGAAATCGATCAGTTCCGCGGCAGTCAGAGATTGCCCCGGCGCCAGCACGCAGACCGCCTTGATCCCCTCCTTCCACTTGGGGTCCGGCACCCCGAAGACCACCGTCTCGGCGACGGCCGGATGGGCCAGGATCGCCTTTTCCACCTCGGCCGGATAAACGTTCTCCCCGCCGGGCTTGATCAGCTCCTTGTCCGCCTTGCGGCCGGCGTACCATAGGAACCCGTCGGCATCGAAGCGGCCCAGATCGCCGGTGTGGTGCCAGCCGTGACGGAAGGTCTGGGCGTTGTCCTCGGGCAGGTTCCAGTAGCCCTTGAAGACCATGGGGCCGCGCATGGCAATTTCACCCACCTGCCCCACGGCCACCGGCCGGTCGTCGTCGTCCACCAGGCGCAGGTCCGCCAGGGCGATGGGCCTTCCGGCCGCCCCGGGGCGGTCGCCGTAGCGGCCGTATGTGGCGATGCAGGAAGTTTCGGTCTGCCCGTACATCGTGTGGAAGGTACCGCCGGTGCGCGATTGGTATCGCTCGATGGTCTCGGGCGAATCCAGCCCGGTCACGGCCCGCAGGCTGCCCAGGTCCCGTCCCGGCACATCGAGAATGGCGCCCAGGATCGGCGCGAAATCGAACATCAGGGTGGCCTTGTGGCGCTCGATGGCCTCGGCGGCAACGGCGGCGTCGAATTTGCGCAGATTGAGGTTCAAGGCGCCGGCATGAAAGCTGCTGGCCGCCAGGAACAACCCGCCCACGTGAAACAGCGGCAGCAGGTTGAGGTGGACATCCTCGGGCGCGCTCTGCATCCGGCTCTGCCAGTGGAGGTTGGCGCAGAGCAGGTTGGCGTGGCTAAGCAGCGCTCCGCGGGGACGGCCGGCCACGGCGGCGGTGTGGATGATCACCAGGCCATCGTCCTCGTTCACCGCCGGCGGGGAAAAGCCCCCCGGTTCGTCCGCCATGACGGTATCCAGGGACGGCCAGGGTCCGTTGCCGTCCAGGCCGAAGCGACGGCGTACTGTGGGCAGCTTGTCCCGCTGGGCGTCGAGCATCTCCTGATAGGCACCGTCGGCCGCCAGGAGGACCGGGCCGGTGTCGGCGAGGTTGAAGCAGACCTCCTCGGCGCTCAGGCGCCAGTTGATGGGCACGACGATGGCGCCCAGGGCCGCGGCGGCGCCGTAGACGAGAAAATAGGCCAGGCTGTTTTGGGCCAGGACCCCGATGCGCCCGCCGCGGGTCAGGCCGGCGCCGGCCAGGCCGGCGGCCAGGCGGTCGACATCGGCCTTGATGGCGGCAAAGCTGGCGCTGTGGCCGGCTTCCAGATCGATCCAGGCCGTCCGGTCGCCGAAGAGGGCCGCGTTGCGGCCGATCAGGTCATAGAAGGTGAAATCGTAGAGTCCCATGGGCCTCCGGTCCGCCTCCATCCGGTCACTTGACGGTCAGCACCGGGCAAGGCGCCTTGAGGATGATGTACTGCGCTGTGGAGCCAAGCAGGATCTTCTGGGTCTTGGAGCGTTTTTCCACCCCGACGACGATCAGGTCGACGGATTTCTCCTTGGCGTAGTGCACCAGGTCCTCCCCCGGCGACATGCCGCGCACCGATTGGAAGACCTCGCAGGACACGCCCCGGCTGGCCATGATATCGCGGGCCTCGTTCAAATGGGCCTCGGCGGCGGCGATGTCCTTGGGCCGCTCCCGGGTGCCGCCCTCCATGGAGGTCATCACCTGGACCCGGGCGCCCAGGGGCCCGGCCAGCTCGCCGGCCAGCCGCACCGCCGCCTTGGATTCGGCCGATCCGTTATATCCCACCAAAATCCGCATGGCAACCTCCACCCCGAAGCCGGCACCGCCTACATCCAGCGTTTGCGGCGCTTGTAGCTCTTGACCTCCTTGAACGACTTGCGCGCTCCGCCTTCGGTGATGCCCATGTAGAACTCCTTGACGTCCGGATTGTTTTTCAGCTGGCCCGAGTCGCCTTCGAGCACGATCTTGCCCGACTCCATGATGTAGGCGTAGTCCGAAATGTCCAGGGCGATCTTGGCGTTTTGCTCCACCACGAGGATGGTCGTGCCGAGTTCCTGGTTGACGTGACGCACATTATCGAAGATTTCCCTCACCAGCAAGGGCGCCAGGCCCAGGGAAGGCTCGTCGAGCATCAGCATCCGCGGGGCCGCCATCAGGGCCCGGGCGATGGCGATCATCTGCTGCTCCCCGCCGCTGCAGTAGCCCGCCAGCCGGTGGGTGACGTTGGCCAGGCGAGGGAACATGGCGTACATGCGCTTCTGGTCGGCCCGGATGGCACTGGCGCCTTCCGGGCGGGTAATGGATCCGACCCGGATGTTTTCGTCCACCGTCAGGTGCTTGAAGACGCGGCGGCCCTCGGGCACCATCACCGCCCCGAGGCGCACCACGGCCGTGCCGAGCACGTGGGTGGTGTCATGGCCGGCGAAGTTGATGTAGCCGTCCTTCACCGCCCCGTTTTCCGGTTTGAGCAGCCCGCTGATGGCGCGCAGCGTTGTGGTCTTGCCGGCGCCGTTGGTGCCCAGCAGCGCCACAATGCGCCCTTCGGGCACCTTGAGGCTCACCCCCCGGAGCACCTGGATGATGTCGTTGTAGACCACCTCGATGTTGTTGACTTCAAGCAGCGGGCGGCCGTTCTCGGATGCGGTTTCCATGCCTCGACGGTTCCGGGAAAAGGGTTGCAAGAGGCGTTACGGGAAAGCCCCCGGCCGCCTGTGCCATCGGACGGATCGGTCGGATCCGTCCGATCCGTCTTACTTCAGGTACTTGGGCTTGAACGGCTGGCCCACCGAACGGAAGACGCCGTCCTTGACGACGTAGAGCTGCACGTTATCGACGCCCATGCGGTCTGTGGTCGAATAGGTCACCGGCCCCACAGCGGCCAGCGACGTGAAGACCTTGTCGCCGTTCATCTGGTTGAGGGTCTCGTAAAGGGTTTCCTTGGTAACCTTTTGGTCCGCTTCACGAGTGCGCCGGATCGCTTCCACCGCGACCTGGGCCGCCATCATCCCGCTTGCATAGTTGTGGGAATTGGCCGTCTTGTCATCGCGACCGTATTTCTTGGCCATATCCAGCTGCCAATCTGTCCAGGGACCCTTCTCGGACGTCACGCGATAGGAGGTGGTCCAGTGAAATCCTTCGGCCGCCGTTCCGGCCAAGGCGATGAGGTCATTGCCGCCGGTATAGTGGGCGCCCATGAAGGTGATCTTGCCCGGTTCGCCGAAGGTCTTGGCCGTCATCCCCAGGCGCTGGGCGTCGTTGAGCAGCGTCGCGACGGGCGACTGGACCGTCTGGCACAGCACGTACTGGACTCCCTTGCTGGCCAGCCGCTGCAAGAGGGCGCTGTTGTCCAGGTCCTTGCCGTGTTCCACCACCTCGACGAGATCCAGTTTCAGGCCGGCGGCCACGGCGGCCTCGAAATCGGCCAGCGGCGCTCGCCCGAAGGCGGAAGGATGGATGAAGGCCGCCACCTTGGCGGTCCCATCGCCCTTGTGGTTGGCGGCCACGTATTCCGCGACGCCGACATACTGGTGCGAATAGGAGGCGATGGGAAGGAAAATGTATGGGGAGGCTTTCATCAGCGAACTGTCCATGGACGCCGGGATCACCGGAATCTGGACCTCGGTGAAATCCGGGGCCAGCGCCTGGTTGGCCCCCGTGGCGTAGCTGAGAAAGAAAATCATCCCCTGGTCCAGGAAATCTTCGAAGTTGCGCTTGGAAACAGCCGTCTCGTACATGTCATCGCGGATGGGACAGTCGATCTTGGCATCGCCGAGGATTCCGGTGTCGTTGGCAAAGCGCATGTAATCCTCAACGCCCTTGGAATACGGGTTGCCGGCATCCGAGGTCGGCCCGGTGATCGCCAGCGACAACCCGAGTTGGTATGTCTCGCCGGCCACGGCCGGAGCACTGCACGCCAATCCTGCCGCCACTGCCATCACAACTGCCAGGTACCCAAATCTGTTGCGTTTCATCTTGCCCCCCCTTTTGGTGATTGGTTGTCCACCTCCCGGTCCATTGCCTCCTGAGGCGCGCAACGGGCCCGGTTCGATCAGTATCGAAACGGCCAAAGCTTCACGTACGAGCGGCAGATGCGCCACCAGTTGGCCATCCCGCGCGGTTCGAACATCAGGAAAAGCACGATCACCAGCCCGAAGCCCAGGGGCCGCAGGGCGGTGGCCAGATTGAAGGAGTCGGGCAGAAAGGTCCCCGACCATTCGGACAGGTGCTCCATCTGCAGCTCCAGGGTGTAGATCGCCGCCGGGCCGAAGAGACTGCCGGGCAGGGTCCCCAGCCCGCCCACGATGGCCATGGCCAGATAGGTGATCGAATGGTGCAGGGTGAAGGACTCGAAACCGGCGCCGCGGAACATGTAGGTGTGCAAGGCACCTGCCACGCCGGCGAAGAAACCCGCCAGGGTGAAGGCGTAGACCTTGGTCAGGCCCGGGTGCATGCCCATGGCATCGGCAGCCCGGTCGTTGTCGCGCACCGCCACCAGGCAGCGGCCGTATCGTGATCGCAGCAGGTTGCGCACCATCAGACCACAGATCACCGCCACCACCAGGATGGCATAGTACCAGAACAGGTAGTGCACCTTGCGCCCCACCTCCCCCCCGATCCAGACCACCCGCCCCACGGGAATCATCTGCCCCTGGTTGAAGGTGGGCATGAATTTGATCGTCCAGGTAAAGATCATCTGGAACGACAAGGTGGCGATGGCCAAGTAGAGGTGCTTGAGCCGCATGGCCGGCAGGCCCACGAAGGCCCCGAAAACGGCCCCCATCCCCCCGGCGGCCAGGATCATCAGGGGCCACCAGTGGACGATGAGGGGGTGACCCTCGCCGATGGCCCAGGCCAATCCCGCCACGGTGTAGGCCCCGACGCCGACGAAGGCGGCATGGCCGATGGAGATCAGGCCGGCGAAACCGGTGACGAGGTTCAGTCCGTACACCGCCACCACGGCGATGAGGATATTGTTGATCACCAGCATGGTGCGATTGCTGGCATCGAAAAACAGGGGCCAGGCGAACAAGCAGGCGAGAAATAGAATGAACAGCCCCCGATCCAGATGGGTGCGGAAGATCCGCTGCTCCTCGCGGTAGCTGGTGAAAAAGTTGCCGGTGGCAAAGAAACGGTTGGCGCTCATGGCTTACACCCGTTCGATTTCATGGGTCCCGAACAGCCCGTGGGGCTTGAAAAGCAGAATGACCAGCAGGATGATATAGGGCAGCACGTCGGCGGTGCCGTTGAGCCCCCAGTTCCCGTCCAGGTACCCGGCGGCGAACTGCTGGATCAGCCCCATGATGATCCCGGCCACCACCGCCCCGACGATGGAATCCAGCCCCCCGAGAATCACCACGGGGAAAACGGTGATGCCGAAGGCGCCCAGGGTCTCGAAATTGAGCCCTGTGATGTTACCGATGATGGCCCCCGCCCCGGCGGCGCTCAACCCGGCCATGGCCCAGGCCAGGCCGAACACCCGCGGCACCGAAATGCCCACCGACATGGCGGCGAATTGGTCGTCGGACACCGCCCGCATGCTGATGCCGATGGTTGAACGCTTGAAAAACCAGGAGAAAGCCCCGATGAGGAGGGCGGTGATGATCACTCCCACCAGCTGGGTCCAGGAAATCGACACCCCGCCCAGGCTGATGGGCGTGGTGGGCAAAAACTCGGGAAACGAATAGTTCAACGAGCCGAAGGGGGTCAGGTAGATGACGCCGTTGAGAATCGACATCAGGCCGATGGTCACCATGATCACCGAAATGATCGGCTCCCCGATGAGCCGCCGCAGGAAGATGCGCTCGACGCTCATGGCCAGAAAGAAGGTGATCACCATGCTGGCGACGAACGAAACGTAGATCGGCAGCCCGACGAAGACCGTCAGGGCGTAGACGATGAAGGCCCCGCCGGCGATGATCTGCCCGTGGGCGATGTTGAGCACCCGGCTGGACTTGTAGATCAGCACGAACCCCAGCGCCGAGAGGGCGTAGATGGAGCCGACCACGATGCCGCTGACGACGAGTTGAAAGAAGTAGGTCATGGTAATCCTGCCAGCTTTTCGACAGCAATCATAAGCGTGACGCGGAAACTATCCGTCGGACCTGTCAGACAAGTCGGACTGGTCCGACCGGTCCGACTCCGTCCACCAAAAGGCGGTGCATTCCACCCAGTTTCAATTTTCCAGTTTCAATTTTCATCTTTACCCCACGCCAGCGTGTAAAACGGCATTTGCGTCCGCACCGTGGAGGTCTGCCCATCCTGGTAGCGGAACTCGGCCTCCACTTCGCGGACGGCAGTGCCCTCGTCGTAGAGGGTCTCGTAGAGCAGCCGGTATTTTTCGCGCACGAACTGGCGCCGGATCTTGCCGGTCTTGGTCAGTTCGCCGTCGTCCATGTCCAGCAGCTTGTAGAGGATGGCGAAACGCCGGATGCGGAAATGCGCTTTTTCCGCATTCCGGTTGAAGGCCGCCACCTCGCCCCGGATCAGCTCGGCCACCTCGGGCTTGAGGGAGAGGTCCATGTACGTGGTGAACGACAGCCCCCGGTCCTCGGCCCACTTGCCCACGATGATGGGATCGATGTTGATCAGGGCCGCCACGTAGTCGCGCTGGTCGCCGAAGACCACCGCCTCCTTGATGTAGGGGCTGAACTTGAGCTTGTTTTCCAGGAACATGGGGCTGAACATCTCGCCGGCGCGGGTGTGCATCACGTCGCTGACCCGGTCGATGACCACCAGGTGCCCATCGCCGTCGAGAAATCCCGCGTCTCCGGAGTGCAGCCAGCCGCCTTCGAGCAATTCGGCGGTCTTGTCGGGCAGCTTGTAGTAACCCTTGCAGACCGAGGCCGAACGCGAGAGGATCTCCCCCGTCTCGCTGATCCGGCACTCGGTGCCCGGCAGGGGCTTGCCCACCGTGTCGGGGCGGATGTCTCCGTCCCAGTGCATGTAGGCGATGCCGGTGATCTCGGTCTGACCGTAAATCTGCTTCAGGTTGACCCCCAGGGCCTGGTAGAAGGTGAACAGGTCCGGCCCCAGGGCCGCCCCGCCGGTATAGGCCCGGCGCAGGCGCAAAAACCCGAGCTGGTTGATCAGGGGCCGGAACACGAGCTGGTGACCGATCCACGCCTTGAGGCGCAACCCGGCAGGCATGGCCTTCCCCTTCATGCGATACGCGGCCGCCCGTTGCCCCACCCGGCTGAAATAGTGGTAGCAGACCCGGTTGATCCAATAGGCATCGTCGATCTTGAGCCAGATCTGACTACGGATGGTTTCGTAGATCCGCGGCGCCCCGAAGATAAAGTGGGGGCCGATCTCCTTGAGATCCTCCATGCTCGTTTCCACCGACTCGGGAAAATTGACCGCGATGCCGGTGGCCAGCGCCACACCGAAGGAGTTCATCTGCTCGCCGATCCAGGCGAAGGGCAGGAAGGAGAGATACTCGTCCGTTTCGGCCAGACGATCCACCTTGGTGATCTGCAGACCCATGTTGATGTAGTTGCGGTGGCACATCATGGCGCCCTTGGGCAGTCCGGTGGTGCCGGACGTCAGGCAAAGGAAGCAGGCGTCGTCCGGTTGGCCCTGGTCGATGCTGGCTTCGACCAGACCGGCATCTTCGCCCAGGGCCGCCTGCCCCAGCGCCAGAAGCTGGTCGAAATCCATGAACCAGTCGTCGTTCCGATAACCGCGCATTCCCCTCGGATCCTCATAGACAATGCGAAACACCCCGGGAATGCGCTCCCGCACCTCCACCAGCTTGTCCACCTGCTCCTGGTCGTTGCAGAAGACCACGCTGACGTCCAGGTAGTTGAGAATGTCGGCGATTTCATTCGGCAGGCTCGTCTGGTAGATCCCGGCCCCGATGCCGCCGGCTGCCATGGTCCCCACGGCCATGAACAGCAGTTCCGGGATGTTGTCGCCGATGAGCGCCAGCTTCATTCCGCGCTGGAAACCGATGCGGCCCAGGCCGGCGGCCACCTCCGCCATCTTCCGGTAATACTGGCGCCAGGTGTAGGGGTGCCAGATGCCGAACTCCTTTTCCCGCAGGGCGACTTTGTCCGGAGTCTGCGCCACGCGCCAGCGCAGCAGCTGGGGAATGGTGAGGTCGAGGAGTTGGTCGGTGTCATGCATGGGGGGTTCCGTTTCAATCCTCGCCGATGTAGGCGTCGACGACCTTTCGATTGGCGGCCACTTCCCTGGGGCTGCCGGCCCCGATCAGCTCGCCGAAATCGAGGACGTATACCTGGTCGCTGATGTCCATCACCACGCCCAGGTCGTGCTCCACCAGGACCACCGTGATCCCGCGCTCCTTCTGGATGTCGAGGATGAAACGCACCATGTCTTCCTTTTCCTCGATGTTCATCCCGGCCATCGGTTCATCCAACAACAGCAATTGCGGCCCCAGGGTCAACGCTCGGGCTACTTCCACCCGCTTTTGAATGCCATAGCTCAGGCTGCCCACGGCCCGCTTGCGATGGGCCTCCAGTTCCATGAAATCGATGACATCCTCGACAAAGGCCCGGTTTTCCGCCTCCAGTCGCGCCGCCTTGCCCCAGTAGACCAGGGCATGGAAAAAGCTGTAGGCGAGGTGGCGGTGGCGCGCCAGCATCAGATTGTCCAAAACCGACAACCCCCCGAAAAGTTCAAGGTTTTGAAAGGCACGGGCGATTCCTTTCTTCGTCACCTGGTGAGGGGAGGCCCGGGTGAGGCGCTCAGCGCCGTAACGGATTTCCCCGCTGCTGGGATGGTAGAAGCCGGAGATGCAGTTGAGCATGCTGGTCTTGCCCGCCCCATTGGGCCCGATGATGGAGGTGATCAGACCCGGCCGGATATCCAGGCTCACCTGCGTCAGGGCGTTGAGCCCGCCGAAGGACAGGGTCACTTCCGATACGGTCAATGTGTTCATTGGGTCGTCTTCAGTCCTGTCGCTTCGTCAGGCATCGCAAGATGATGTGAACTTTATTCATAAAACAATTTCTATTAAAGAGATGAATACCAATGGTTTTTTTGTTCCGTCAAGCTTAATTTTATACAACCCGCCTGCCTGCTGGCACTTTTCATCGATCGGCCCGGCACTCAGACCACGGCAAAGACGGGGTGGCCACTCCCGAGCGCGCCATCTCTTGACCGCCGGGCCTGAATCGGATAGATTTTTTGAGTCTTACCCAATTCATGACGTACCCCCGCCCCAACACCCATTCCATCTTTCGAAGGAGGCAGACATGTCGACCCGACCGCTCATGGGCTTTCCCTCCACCAGCCAGGACGACTACCAGCTCAACGTCATCAACATTCTGCGCCACGGGGCCCGCACCTTCGGACGCCAGGAAATCGTGGCCTACAGCATGACCGGGGTCCGGCGCACCACCTACGCCGACACCTACCGGCGGGTGCAGCGCCTGGCCAATGCCCTGAAGCGGCTCGGCGCCGAACCCGGGGACCGCATCGGGGTGATGGATTGGAACAGCCTGCGGCACTTCGAGGCCTATTACGGAATTCCGGGGACCGGCGCCGTGCTGCTGCTGCTCAACATCCGTCTGGCCCCCACGGACCTGATCTACGTGATCAACCACGCCGAGGCCAAATTCGTATTCGTGGATGAAACCCTGCTGCCGTTGATCGCCGCCGTGGCGCCAAAGCTGGAAACCGTCAAGGGATACGTGGTGATGACCGACAAACCCCTGTCCGAAATCAAGACCGACCTGGCGCCGATCTACGGCTACGAGGAGCTGCTGGCCGAGGCGGGGGACACGTACCCGTGGCCGGTGCTCGACGAACGCTCGGCCTACGGCGCCTGCTACACCACCGGCACCACCGGCCGCCCCAAGGGGGTCTACTACTCGCACCGCAACATCTATCTCCATGGCCTGGCCATCGCCAGCAACGCCGAAATCTCCTACCGGGACTGCTTCTACCAGCTCGTGCCGATGTTTCACGCCCTCGGCTGGGGCATGCCCCATGCCAGCATCATCGTGGGGGCCAAGTTCGTGCTGCCCGGCATGTACAACATCGCCGACCTGGGCAGCCTGGCCCTACCCCTCGTGGCGGAAAAGGTCACGGCCACCGCCGGCGCACCGGCCCTGTTCATGCCGATGCTCGAATACATCCGCGGGTTGAAGGAAAAACCTGATCTGCGCGGAGCGCGCTTCATCTCCGGAGCCACCGAGCCGTCCCTGGCCCTGATGAAGGGTTTCCACGAAATGACCGGCGCCGAAATCATCCACGCCTACGGGGCCACCGAAACCACTCCGCTGGTGACCATCAACCGGCTGAAACCCTGGTTGGAGGACGAGTTGGACGCCGAGACCAAGTGGGACATGAAGCGCCGGCAGGGCTACCCGGTGGTGGGTCTGGATCTGAAGGTGGTGGACGCCTTCGGCAACGAGGTGCCCCATGACGGCAAATCCCCCGGGGAGATCCTGATCCGGGGCCCCTGGATCGCGGCCCGTTACTACAACGCGCCGGGCAGCGAGGCGCAGTTCACCGAGAACGGCTACTGGAAAAGCGGGGACGCCGGCACCATCGACGCCGAGGGCTACGTGAAGATCACCGACCGGGTCAAGGACCTGATCAAGAGCGGCGGGGAATGGATCTCGTCGGTGGACATGGAAAACGAGATCATGGCCCATCCCAAGGTCCTCGAAGCGGCCGTGACCGGGGTGGCCCACCCCAAGTGGGAGGAGCGCCCCATCGCCCTGGTGGTGCCCCGGCCCGAGCACCGGAGCGACATCACCGATGAAGAAATCCGCGGGCACCTCGCCGCCAAGTTCGCCAAGTGGCAACTGCCCGAGGCGGTCGTCTTCGTCGACGCCATCCCCAAGACGAGCGTGGGCAAGTTCAACAAGAAGCAGATCCGCGAGGCCTACAAGGATATCTACAACCAGCAGGGTTGACGTCCGCAGATTGCCGCGGCTGCCGAAGGTTTCATGCCGGCATTCGGCCTCCGGCAACCGTCGGCCCCGTCTTGACAGCCCCGCCCGGGGACCTTAGGTTGACCGCGTTTTCCGACTGGCAAGAACGACACTTTCATAAATCGGCGATACAAACCGTCATGACCGCGACAACCATCGACCAAACCCGCCCCGTGCGGGCCCTGGGCCTGAGTTCCGGCGGCCTGGACAGCATCCTGGCAGCCCTGGTGCTGCGCGACCAGGGGATCCAGGTGCGCTGGGTGTGCTTCGAGACCCCTTTTTTCAACGCCGACCGCACCCGCCGAGCCGCGGACCGGTTCGGCATCCCTCTCGCGGTGCGCGACATCACCCCCGTCTACCTGGACATGCTGCGCAACCCCCGCTGCGGCTATGGCCGAAACATGAACCCCTGCATGGACTGCCATGCCCTCATGTTCCGCCTGGCCGGCGAAATGATGGCCGCCGAGGGTTTCGACTTCGTCTTCAGCGGCGAGGTCCTGGGCCAACGGCCGATGAGCCAGACTCGCAACGCCTTGCGCTTTGTGGAAAAAAACAGCGGCCTGGCCGGCCGCATCCTCCGCCCGCTCAGCGCCCTGGCGCTGCCGGAGACCGTCGTCGAAGCGCAGGGCCGGGTTGACCGCGCCCGGCTGCTGGACATCCGCGGCCGGAGCCGCAAGACCCAGATCGCCCTGGCCCGGCATTACGGCATCGACGAATACCCGGCCCCGGCCGGGGGGTGCCGCCTCACGGACAAGGGCTACGCCGACCGTCTCCGCGACCTGCTGGCCCATGAGGACGAGCCGCGCCGCGAGGAGCTGGACCGGCTCAGGTACGGCCGGCACCTGCGCCTGGATGCGCGTACCAAGATCGTGGTGGGCCGTACGCGGATCGACAACGAAGGCCTCGAGGGCACCGTGGACCCGTCCCTGGACCTGGCCCTCCGGGTCGAGGATTATCCCGGTCCCCTGACCCTGGCGCCGGCCGATGCGTCCCCGGAAATGACGGCCTTGGCCGGCGCCATCGGGGCCGGCTACACCAAGGCACCGGCGGGCCGACCGGTGGCCGTGCGGGTCGAGGGGCCCGACGGATCGCGAGCGATCACGGTCATGCCCCTGCCACCGTCCGAAGCCCGACGGTTTATCATTTGACGCCCGCCCGGCGACGGAGCCGATTGACGCGACCGGTTCGCCTGGCGTATCATGCGCCACTGTTTTCACGTGCCGGCCCCTGTCCCGGCGCAAGAACCCAATCGCCTGGCAACCGCTCAAGGGACAAATCCGGGTTCCGTGCCCCGCCGCCTGCCATATATCCTCTTTGCCGCCCTGGTGACCGTCGCCGGCCTGCTGGTGACCAACACCTACCATCTGCAGGTGTTGATCTTCATCGGCATCAACACTCTACTGGCCCTGGGGCTCAACCTGCTCATGGGCTACGCCGGGCAAATCTCCCTGGGCCATGCCGCGTTTTACGGGCTGGGCGCCTACACCTCCGGGGTGCTGACGGCCCACTGGCAAATGTCCCCCTGGCTGGCCCTGCCCGTGGCCCTGGCCCTGGCCGCGGCCGTGGCCTGGGGGGTGGGGCTGCCGACCCTGCGCCTGTCGGGGTACTACCTCGGCATGGGGACCCTGGGCTTCGGCATGATCGTCTTCATCGTCTTTCGCGAATGGGGATCTCTCACCGGCGGCGCCTCGGGGTTGACCGGCATCCCTCCCCTTTCCCTCGGGCCGCTGCCGCTGGACGCACCCAGGTCCTATTTTTTCCTGGTGTGGGCCATCGTGCTGGTTGCCATGGCCCTGAGCCGGCGGTTGATCGACTCCCGGGTGGGCCGGGCCCTGCGGGCGATCCATGACAGCGAAAACGCCGCCCGCGCCGTGGGGATCGACACCCACGGCTACAAGCTGCAAGTCTTCGTCTACAGCGCCGTGCTGGCCGCCATGGCCGGATTTCTCTACGCCCACTTCGTTAGCTTCATCAGCCCGGAATCCTTCGGTTTCATGGTGTCGGTGCGCCTGGTGACGATGGTCGTCATCGGCGGCATGGCCAGCATCTGGGGCGCCGTTTTCGGGGCGGCCCTGCTCACCCTGCTGCCTGAATGGCTCCATGCCTTCGCCGATTTCGAGATGATCGTGTACGGACTGATCCTGATCCTGGTGATGATCTTCATGCCCCGGGGACTGACCCGGGGATTGATCGATGCCTATGAACGCTTCCACCGACAACGCATCCAGCCCGCCCCCCCTGCTGCATCTTGAGGGGATCTCCAAGGCCTTCGGCGGCGTGCGCGCCCTTACGGAGATCTCCTTCCAGGTGGCTTCCGGGCGGATCCAGGGCCTCATCGGCCCCAACGGCGCGGGCAAGACCACCCTGTTCAACCTGGTCTCCGGAGCCCTGAAACCCGACGCCGGCGGCATCCGCTTCGACGGCACCCCGATCCAAGGCCGCCCCGGCCACGAGCTGGTGGCCCTGGGCATCGCCCGTACCTTTCAGAACGTGGAGCTGTTCGGATCCATGAGCGTCCTGGAAAATGTGCTGGTGGGCCGCCACGTACGCACCCGCTGCGGCTTCTGGGGCGCCTTGACCCGGCATGCGGCCGTGAAACGGGAAGAGCGCGAGGCGAGCCAGAAAGCCCGAGACCTACTCGCTTTCGTGGGGCTGGCCGACCAGGCCGACAGCCCGAGCCGGGACCTCCCCTTCGGCTGGCAGCGGCTGCTGGAAATCGCCCGGGCCCTGGCCGCCGAGCCGCGGGTGCTCCTGCTGGACGAGCCGGCCGCCGGGCTCAACCGCGTGGAATCGGACCGCCTCGGCGACCTGATCGGCCAGATCCGCGACCAGGGCATCACCATCCTGATGGTGGAGCACGACATGGGCCTGACCATGCGGGTCTGCGACCGGATCGTGGTCCTGGACCGCGGCCACCTGCTCGCCGAAGGCACTCCCCGGGAAATCCAGCGCCATCCCGAAGTCCTGGCCGCCTATCTGGGGGGCGCCCCCGCCGCCGGTTAGCGGCCCCTTCTCCTTTTCGGTTCGCCCTTGTTTTCATTGCAACCGGCCTTCATCGCCGGCCGGGCAAGTCGTTGCAAATTTGCCCGGATGCGCTTATGGTGCCCCTGCCGCTGCGGGCGGCAGTCCATTGCCCAAGAGGTCGATCATACCCCATGCGTCCCAACCAGTTCGCTCCCTACAACGCGGAATCTATCGAGGTCCTCAGCGGCCTGGAGCCGGTGCGCCGGCGCCCCGGCATGTACACGGACACCTCGCGGCCCAACCACCTGGGCCAGGAGGTGGTAGACAACAGCGTCGACGAAGCCATTGCCGGGTTCGCCAAGCAGATCGAGGTGATTCTCCACGAAGACCAGTCTCTGGAGGTTCGCGACGACGGCCGGGGGATGCCGGTGGACCTTCACCCCGAGGAGGGCCTGTCCGGGGTGGAACTCATCATGACCCGGCTCCACGCCGGGGCGAAGTTTTCCGCCAAGAGCTACTTCTTCTCCGGCGGCTTGCACGGCGTCGGCGTCTCGGTGGTCAACGCCTTGAGCAGCCGCCTGGAAGTGGAGATCCGGCGCGACGGAAAGCGCTACGCCATCGCCTTCGCCGACGGCGATCTGGCCGATCCCCTCAGCGAGACCGGTACGGTGGGCCAGCGCAACACCGGCACCACGATCCGTTTCTGGCCCAATCCCAAATACTTCGACAGCCCGCGCTTTTCCGTCCCGCGCCTGCGCCACGTGCTGCGGGCCAAGGCGGTGCTCTGCCCCGGCTTGCGCCTGCACTTCATCGACCGGGTGAACAACGAAGAGACGGAGTGGTACTACGAAGACGGGCTGCGCGACTACCTCGCCGAGAGCCTGGCCGAGCGGGCCATCGTTCCGGAAATCCCCTTCGTGGGCAGCGCCGAGGGGGAGGCCGAGATGGTCCACTGGGCCGTCGCCTGGCTCACCGAAGGCGGCGAAACGGTGGCCGAGAGCTACGTCAACCTCATTCCCACGCCCCTGGGCGGCACTCATGTCAACGGGTTTCGCAGCGGCCTGCTCGCCTCGATCCGGGAGTTTTGCGAATTCCGCAAGCTGATTCCCCGCGGGGTCCGCCTGGCCCCGGACGACGTCTCGGAACAGTGCTGCCACGTGCTGTCGGTCAAGATGCAGGACCCCCAGTTCTCCGGCCAGACCAAGGAACGGCTCTCCTCGCGCCAGGCGGCGGCCTTCGTCACCGGGGCGGTCAAGGACGCCTTCAGCCTCTGGCTCAACCAGCACACCGAGGCGGCGGAACAGATCGCGGCCCTGGCCTTGGGCCACGCCCAGAAGCGGCTGCGGGCCACCAAGCAGGTGGTCCGCAAGAAAGTGGCCAGCGGCCCGGCCCTGCCGGGAAAGCTGGCCGACTGCGTCAGTCAGGACGCCCCTCGCTGCGAGCTGTTTCTCGTTGAGGGCGACTCGGCCGGCGGCTCGGCCAAACAGGCCCGGGACCGCAACTTCCAGGCGGTGATGCCCCTTCGCGGCAAGATCCTCAATACCTGGGAGGTGGCCTCGGACGCCATCCTGGCTTCCAAGGAAATCCACGACATCGCCACGGCCATCGGGGTGGACCCGGCCTCAGAAGACCTGGACGGCCTGCGCTACGGCAAGATCTGCATCCTGGCCGACGCCGACAGCGACGGGCTTCACATCGCTACCTTGCTCTGCGCCCTCTTCCTGCGCCATTTCCCCGCCGTGGTACGCCAAGGGCACGTGTTCGTGGCCATGCCGCCCCTCTATCGCATCGATGCGGGCAAACAGGTGCTCTACGCCCTGGATGACGCCGAGAAAAAAGGCATCCTGGACCGCCTGGCCGCCAAGGAACCCCGCGCCAAGATCCAGGTCCAACGCTTCAAAGGATTGGGGGAAATGAACCCCTTGCAGTTGCGTGAAACCACCATGGCCCCGGACACCCGCCGCCTCGTCCAGCTCACCTTGGCCGAAGGCCAGGCGGACGAGACCGTCATGGATATGCTGCTGAGCAAGAAACGCGCCATGGACCGGCGCAACTGGCTTGAAGAAAAGGGGAATCTGGCCGAAGTGGCCGATGCCTGAAGCAACGGAAAAGCAAAACAAAAAATAGGCCCCATAGGTCTTATAGGTCCTATTTGTCCTATTGGTATTACTGCCCTTATCAACCGTCAATCGCAGAGATATCCCTGATGACCGAGAACACCCCCACCGACGCCTTTGACGGCATCGAGCGCCAGACCCTGGCCGAGTTCAGCGAAAAGGCCTACCTCGACTACGCCATGTACGTGATCCTGGACCGGGCCCTGCCCCATGTGGGCGATGGGCTCAAGCCGGTCCAGCGGCGCATCGTCTACGCCATGAGCGAACTGGGGCTCAAGGCGAGCGCCAAGCACAAGAAGTCGGCCCGCACCGTAGGCGACGTGCTGGGCAAGTTCCATCCCCACGGGGACAGTGCCTGCTACGAGGCCATGGTCCTGATGGCCCAGCCCTTCACCTATCGCTATCCCTTGATCGACGGCCAGGGCAACTGGGGATCCGCCGACGATCCCAAATCTTTCGCCGCCATGCGCTACACCGAGGCCCGGCTCACCCCCTACGCCGATGTGCTGCTCGCCGAACTGGGCCAGGACACGGTGGATTGGCAGCCCAACTTCGACGGCACGCTGCGCGAGCCGTGCCGCCTGCCGGCCCGGCTGCCCAACATCCTGCTCAACGGCGCGGCGGGTATCGCCGTGGGCATGGCCACCGACATCCCGTCCCACAATCTGCGCGAAGTGGCCGGGGCCTGCATCCATTTGCTGGAGCATCCGGAAGCCGGGCCCGAAGACCTGTGCGCCTTCATCCAGGGTCCGGACCTGCCCACGGCCGCCGAAATCATCACCCCCCGGGAGGAACTGCTGGAGATCTACCGCACCGGCAGCGGATCGTTCCGCATGCGCGCCGCCTGGGAGCGGGAAAACGGCGACATCGTGATCCGGGCCCTGCCCCACCAAGTCTCCGGGGCTCGGGTCATCGAGCAGATCGCAGCCCAGATGCAGGCCAAGAAACTGCCCCTGGTGGCCGACCTGCGCGACGAATCGGACCACGAGGAACCCACGCGTATCGTTATCGTACCGCGCTCCAACCGCATCGATATCGATCAGCTCATGGGCCACCTCTTTGCCACCACGGATCTGGAACGCACCTACCGGGTCAACTTCAATCTCATCGGCCTGGATGGGCGGCCCCGGGTCTGCCGCCTGGACGAAATCCTGTCCCAGTGGCTCACCTTCCGCATCGAAACGGTGCGCCGCCGCCTGCGCCACCGCCTCGACAAGGTCGAGGACCGTCTGCATGTCCTGGAAGGGCTTTACATCGCCTTTTTGAACATCGACGAAGTCATCGCCGTCATCCGCAAGGCCGACGCCCCCCGCGAGGCCCTGATGGAGCGCTTCGGCCTGACCCAGCGCCAGGCCGAGGCCATCCTGGAACTCCGGCTGCGCCAGCTTTCCAGGATCGAGGAAATCGAGTTGCGCCGCGAGCAGAAGGGCCTGGCCGCCGAGCAGGCCGAGTTGAGCCGTACCCTGGGATCTGAAACCCGCCTGCGCGCCCGGGTGCGCCGGGAAATCGAGGCGGATGCCGAAACCTACGGCGACGCCCGCCGCAGCCCGGTGGTGGCCCGGCGCGAGGCCCAGGCCCTGAAGGAAGTGGAGATTCAACCGGCCGAACCGGTGACGGTGGTGCTGTCGCAGAAGGGATGGATCAGGGCGGCCAAGGGCCACGACGTGGATCCGGAAAAACTGAGCTACCGTGCCGGGGACGGCTTTCAGGTCATGGCCCGGGGCAAGAGCAACCAGGTGGCAGTGCTGCTGGATACCACCGGCCGCAGCTACACCCTGCCGGCCCACGGACTGGCCTCCGCCCGCAGTCAGGGGGAACCGCTCAGCGGACGGCTGCAGCTGCCCCCCGAGGCCCGTGTGCCTCACCTGCTGATGGGACCGGACGACATGCCGCTGCTTGTCGCCTCCAGCGCCGGCTACGGCTTCATCTGCCGGCTGGACCACCTCATCGGCAAGAATCGCAACGGCAAGCAGGTCCTGAACCTTCCCGAGGGCGCGCTCCCCCTGGCGCCGGTGCCGTTGACCGACCCTGACCGCGAGGTGATCGTTGCGGTGACCAGCGAGGGAAGAATGCTGATCTTTCCCGTACAGCAGCTTCCGGAACTGGCCCGCGGTAAGGGCAACAAGATCATCCAGATCCCCGCCAAGCGCCTGCGCGAGGGCAAGGAGGCCATGATCCTGCTGGCGGTCATGGCGCCCGACAGCCACCTCACCATCCACGCCGGCAAGCGGTTCTTGACCCTGAAGCCGGCCTACTGGGCCGATTTTGCCGGCCAGCGCGGGCTGCGCGGACGCCTGCTGCCCCGGGGCCTCCAAAGAGTGGACCGCATCGTGGCAGTGGCCCCGGAACAACGGGGATTGGAACTCTAGCCCAAACCTTCGAATGTAGAGCAAAAAAAGAAATTTGCATGGCGTTCTTCACCAGGGGTGCCCTGCGGAAAAGGGCGCTACGACCTACGAAAGGCTTTCGATCTGCTTCAGGCATTTGAAACCAACCGGGGCGGCCGGGGGTTGACTTGCGCCGCCGGCAAGAACTCGTCTCCCGGCGTGCGCAAGACGCCTGGCCTAAGAAAGGCTTCTGATTTTCTTCAGCTATTTGAAACCACTCGGGGCAGCCGGGGGCTGACTCGCGCCGCCGGCAAGAACTCGGCGCCAAGAGACCGTAGCCCGCAACCGCGCCAGAATATGGGCGATCTGTCGGTGCATCATCGAAATGCAGCGCCGTTTGCACAAGGCTGGTTCGGTTGCGGCCAACGCGCTCTATGCGCCTCAGACAGCTTCCCGGTCGGTCGCCAAGTCAACCCCCTGGCCGCCCTTCGAAAATTTCAGAATCCTGAATCTTGCGAGCGAAGTGTCTTTGCCTGAAGCCTTGCAGGACCTCGTCTCCCGGCTGGAGCAAGACGAACTGGACCGCCGCCCTGGAACTGTTTGAGGCGCATAACGTCCGTTGGCCCGGACAGTAACGCGCTTTTGCCAAAAAATAGATTTTTCTCAGGGATGCAGTGCCGCATCGCCAGAGTTGCGGCGCTGTCCGGGCTTACGGACGGTTGGCGGCGAGTTTTCCGGGGCGCCGGATCCAGAGCGTCTTGCGGACGGCGGCGGTATGGCTTTTGATCTTCTTTCAGACATTTGAAACCAACCGAGGCGGCCGGGGGCTGACTTGCGCCGCCGGCAAGAACTCGGCGCCAAGTGCCCGTAGCCCGCAACCGCGCCAGAATATGGGCGATCTGTCGGTGCATCATCGAAATGCAGCGCCGTTTGCACAAGGCTGGTTCGGTTGCGGACAACGCGCTCTATGCGCCTCAGACAGCTTCCCGGACGGTCGCCAAGTCAACCCCCTGGCCGCCCTTCCAAAAATTTCATAATCCTGAAAATCCCGGCCGAAGTGCCTTTGCTTGGCGCCTTTCAACTAATCGTCACTCGGCGGGAGCAAGACGAGCTGGACCGCCGCCCCGGAACTGTTTGAGGCGCATAACGTCCGTTGGCCCGGACAGTAATGTGCTTTTGCCAAAAAATAGATTTTTCTCAGGGATGCAGGGCCGCATCGCAAGAATTGCGGCGCTGTCCGGGCTTACGGACGGTTGGCGCCGAGTTTTCCGGGGCGCCGGATCCAGAGCGTCTTGCGGACGGCGGCGGTATGGCTTTTGATCTTCTTTCAGACATTTGAAACCAACCGAGGCGGCCGGGGGCTGACTCGCGCCGCCGGCAAGAACTCGGCGCCAAGTGCCCGTAGCCCGCAACCGCGCCAGAATATGGGCGATCTGTCGGTGCATCATCGAAATGCAGCGCCGTTTGCACAAGGCTGGTTCGGTTGCGGCCAACGCGCTCTATGCGCCTCAGACAGCTTCCCGGTCGGTCGCCAAGTCAACCCCCGGCCGCCCTTCCAAAAATTTCATAATCCTGAAAATCCCAGCCGAAGTGCCTTTGCTTGGCGCCTTTCAACTAATCGTCACTCGGCGGGAGCAAGACGAGCTGGACCGCCGCCCCGGAACTGTCTGAGGCGCATAACGTCCGTTGGCCCGGACAGTAGCGAGCTTTTGCCAAAGAATCAGCTTGTTCTCAGGAATGCAGGGCCGCATCGCAAGAATTGCGGCGCTGTCCGGGCTTACGGACGGTTGGCGCCGAGTTTTCCGGGGCACCGGATCCAGAGCGTCTTGCGGACACCGATGCTATCGCATTCGAAAGATTCCCGATTTGTTTCAGCTACTTGAAACTACGCAGGGCGCCGGATCCATGCCGTCTTGCGGACGCCGGCGCTACGGCCTCCAAAATGCTTCCGATCTGCTTCATCTGCTTTAAACCAACCGGGGCGAGAGCATGACGATGCGCACCCCGGCGGCAACGCCCCCGGCGAATTTTCGTTTTTTGAGAAGGAGGACTTCCAACTCCTTTTCCCAATCGCGATCAGATGGCATGGAGGCGCAGTGGTGTATCGGCCATTGCGGCGTTGGCCGCCTCCAGCCCCTCCCGGCTGCCGATGACCGCCACGGCCGGCCGCATGCGTTCGGGCGTGAAATAGACGCCCGCCGCTGCCATCACCCGATCCCGGGTCATCGCCAGCAAGGCGCGCTTGAATTCCAGCCGCGCGGCGTCTTCCAGCCCCACGATGCGGCGGAAAAAGGCCTTGCGGGCGCCCGGACCGGGAGGATCGGGCTTGTCGATCTCGCTGGCGACCTGGAGCACCGCCTCATGCACATCCTCCGCGTCAAAACGGCCTTCGCGGAGAAAATCGGCCGCTCCACGGTAGACTTCCAGGGTGCGCACGATCTGCGGATCGCGGTAGGAGCCGAAGCCAAAAAGGCCGTCCTCGGGATTGTAAAGGGCGAACCCGCCGTAGGCGCCCCCCTTCTCCCGGATCTCCCGGTGCAGGTACAAGGACCGCAGGATCTTGGCGATGACGCTGAGGGCCGGCGCATCCGGATGGCCGAGACTCACCGCGGGAAAGCAGCTGGCCACGAAGGAAACCGCCGTGGCGGTGTGCCACCCCTCGTAGATCGGTCCCTTCTCCCGGGCCCCCGGTGCCGCCGGGCCGAAGGCGGCCGTTCCCCGGGGCAGGGAGCCGTGGAATCCGGCCAGCGCCGCCCCGGCCCCGTCCTGGATCGCGGTCTCCTCGCCCACCAACGCCATGCGCAGGTTGGCGGCGGCAAAAATGCGGCCCGCCATCGCATCGAGGTCTTCGGCCAGCTTTTTCAGGGCCGGCGGGGTCAGGTCCTGGCACAGGGCCTTGACGGCTTGCAGTTGATGAATTCCTCCCCAGAGTTCGTTGAGGGCGAGGGTGTCTGAAAAACCCCGGGATGCCAAACTCAGGGCGAGCCGGTGGCCGTTGTGCACCACCATCGCCTCTTGGTGGGCCTTGAATTCCAACAGCAGCCGCTTGAGGTGGTCGGTGTCCGAAAAATCGTAGGCACCGAGCAATTCGGAGAGGATCTCGAACATGGTCGCCTGGTTGCGCACCAGGCACTTGGCACTCAGGGCGACGAAGGGCAGGCAGCCGCGGTCGCCGTCAAACCGGGTGCGGGCATGGACCGCCAGGGACAGGCCCCCGGTGTAGGTGTCGATGCGGTTGGCCATGGCGGCATAATCGCGCAGGCGGGTGCCGATGCGCGATGCGGTGTGGCAGAAAAAGGGGAGCAGGGACAGGCGCCGGGCATCGACGCCGCCGATGCCGGCGGCCAGGCTGAGGTAGACGATGCCCGAAGTGGGCTGCGGGTAGCAGAGGGCCGGGATCTCCCCTCGCCCCTCGCTGGGCGCATAGCCGGTCACCGTGGGCGGGATCTCGCTCAGGGCCAGAGTCGGCAGGCAGGAGGCGTCCTCCGCCGCGTCCTGGCGTTGCCGCAGGGCCTCGGCGTCCTGCCGGATCTTCTCCAGGTCGGCCGGGGACAGCGCATCCAGCCGGGCCTGGAGTTCGGCCGCCTCGCGCTCGGCCTCCCGCCGCGCCATGTCCGGATCCGGTGCCAGCACGAAGCGCACCCGGTGCGGATTGTCGAGAAACGCGGCCTTGAGACGGGATTCGAAGAAACCGCCCCGGCCGATCTCGGCGCGCAGGCGGTTCAGGTCGTCGTCCAGGCGCAGCACCCGTAGCGGGTCGCCCCCGTGGAGCCAAGTGCCGGCAAACTGCAGGAGCAGCTTGAGCCCGTAAGGATAAGGGGTGTTGGTGACCTCCTTGCGGTGAAACTCGATCTGGTGCACCGCCGATTCGACCAGGGCCGGGTCGATCCCCTCGGCCGCCAGCCGGTCTAAAGTCTCCAGCACGATCCGCTCCACGGCCGGGGCCGCATCGGCGGCCACATCCTTCAATCCGCAGGCGAACATGGTGTCGCGGTTTTCCCCGTCGAAACCGCTGGCATCCGACAGGGCGCTGCCCAGGCCCGAATCGATCAGGGCCCGGCGCAGGGGCGCGGCGTCGTTTCCCAGCAGAATCTCTTCCAGCACCGCGAGGGTCAACACCTCGAAGCTGTCGCGGATGTCGGCGGTGAGCCACGCCAGGCAGGCCTGGTACTTGCGCTCAGGATCTTCTTCGGCCCCCAGGGGATAGGGGCGCACCGCCTGGCGCGGCTGCGACCAGCGCGGCTGGGGCGGCACTTCGGTGCCCGGGTCGATGCGCTGGACGCCCTGGAGCACCTTGGCCTCGATGAAGGCCAGGTGGTCGGCCAGCGGCAGGTCGCCGTAAGTGAAGAAATAGGCGTTGCTCGGATGATAGTGGCGGCGGTGAAAGGCCACCAGGTCGGCGTGGGTCAGGCGGGGAATCTCCGCCGGCTCGCCGCCGCTGTTGTGGGCGTAGGTGGTGTCCGGGTACAGGGCGTTGAGCAGGCCCCGGCCCATGACCTGGTCCGGCGCGCTCATGGCGCCCTTCATCTCGTTGAAGACCACCCCCTTGTACACCAGCCGGGGCTTGCCGTCCTCGGCGGGTTCCAGCTCGAAGCGGTGGCCCTCCTGCTTGAAACTGAGCGGGTCGAGGACCGGGAAGAAGGCCGCGTCGAGGTAGACGTCCAGCAGGTTGTAGAAATCCTTGCGATTCTGGGTCGCAAAAGGGTACATGGTCCAATCGGAGGCGGTGAAGGCGTTCATGAAGGTGCTCAGGCTGCGCTTGAGCATGGAAAAGAACGGATCGCGCACCGGGTAGCGGCTGGACCCGCACAGGACGGTGTGCTCCAGGATGTGCGCCACGCCGGTGGAATCGGCCGGCACGGTCTTGAAGGCCACGCTGAAACTGTTTTCGCTGTCGGCCCGGGCCAGATGGATGTGGCGGGCGCCGGTGGCCTCGTGGTCCAGGGCGATGAAGGTGGTGGCCAGTTCGGGGATCGATTCCACCCGCGCCACCCGGTAGCCGCCGATGCGATCTCCGGGGGCCGGTATTTGCAATGGGGTCGTCATGGTTCAAAGCTCCTGATCGGACATTGATAAACGCGCTGTCACACGCAAAACCGCCCCCGCGCACGCTTCTGTCATCCAGGGGCGTTGCGACGAGGAATCTCTTGAAAACGCCGGGATGTCTCATTCCGCCAGGGCGGGATGAGGCATGGCAGTGGAGCAGGCAGTCATCCTGCTCAGCCCGCCATCGTGATTGAGTACTGAAAGATAGGGATGAAAGTCAACATGGCCAGACACCCCAGAACCCTCCTGACCGCCTGGGACCTTCGGCCGCGAAAAAGCCTCGGCCAGAATTTTCTCACCGCCGTTGAGGTGTCCGAGCGCATCGTGGGCGCCGCTGCCGTGGCCCCCGAAGACGTGGTCCTGGAGATCGGCCCCGGCCTGGGGGCCCTGACCCTCCCGCTGGCCGCCCGCGCCAGCCGGATCATCGCGGTGGAAACCGACGCCCAGGTCCTCGAGCTGCTGCGCACCGAACTGCTGGCGGCCCGGCGGGAAAACGTGGAAACGGTTCACGCCTCGATCCTGGACACGGACATCGCCGCCCTGGCGCCGCCGGATCGGCGCCTGGTGGTGCTGGGCAACCTGCCCTACAACATCTCCTCGCCGGTGCTGGTGCGCCTGGTGGAAAGCCGGCACCGGGTGGACCGGGCGGTGCTGATGCTGCAGAAGGAGCTGGTGGACCGCATCGTGGCGGCCCCGGGGGGACGCGATTACGGCCGGCTGACGGTGATGCTGAGCTACTGCGCCACGGTGCGACGCCTCTTCACGGTGGCCGCCGACCGGTTCTTCCCCAGGCCCAAAGTCGATTCGGCCGTGGTGGAAATCCGTTTCAAGACCGCTCCGGATTTTCCGGCCCGGGATGAATCTTTCCTGTGGAAGGTGGTCCAGGCCGCATTCGGCCAGCGGCGCAAGACCTTGAAAAACGCCCTCTCCGGCAGCGCCCTGCCCCTGGATGCCGCCGGGGCCGAAGAGGTGCTGCACGCCGCCGGCATCGACCCGCAACGCCGCGCCGAAACCCTCACAGTGGCCGAATTCGTGGCCCTGAGCCACGCGGCGGCCGAACGGATGGGCCGATCCGAGAGACCGGATCGGGGTCATTAGTTCTTGCTTGCGGGCCGATATATTCATAATGATAATAGATACGAAAATTGACAGCCCTTCTGGCGGACTCCCCGCAAACTCGCAATTCTCGAAAGGAGACTTCCATGGCGGCCACCGAACTCATCAACACCCCCTTGAAATACCTCGACAAGGCGCTTGGTCGGTTGAGGGAGCTGGGCCTTCTGCCGGAAAAACCGGACGAGGCGCCCATCGTTGCCCTGATCAACCAGGTCAGCGATTTCGGAGAAGAAAAAGCCGTGGCCATCGCGCGCACCCTCAGCCATGCCTCGGTGTTCAATGAGGTGGTCCGGGAACAGATCACCTTGATGAATGTGGGCGAACGCTACGAGACAATCACCACGGCTTTCGACAGCATCCGGGATGACGCCAAGGCGATGGTGGACCAACTGGAAGATGGCCGGATCTCCACCATGGAGAAACTGCAGAACGCCTGGATGACGGTGACCCGTGGCGACATTCCCGGCCGATTTGAAAAAATCAAGGAGACCTACCTGGAAGTCTCCGCCGACACCAAGGATCAGATTCAACGGGAGCAGAAGATCCTCCAGGCTTACCAGGATTTCCGCGGCGCCTTGAAGGAGGCTCAGGTGATGGCCTTCCAGATCCTGAAAAAGGCGGAAGAAGCCGTGGGCGCCGGCAAGGCCGCATTGGATGCCGCCACCAAGGAACTGGAGGCCTACACGGCCGGCGATCGGGAACAGGTCGCCCGCTTGGAGCTGCAACGCGACGAGCGCCTGAGGGACTTGCAGGAGCAGGACAAGCGCTACCAGATCGCCAAAGATCTGGCCGAAAATCTGTCCGTCGGCTACAACACCACGGAGGTGGTGATGGCCCGGCTCATGCAGTCCAGCGCCGTCAAGGAGCGCGTCTACTCCCAAGCGGTATCGTTTTTCGGCACCAATGAAACCGTCTTCACCGCCTTGAACGCCTCCTTTACCAGCATGCAGGGACTCCACGAGAGCACCCGCACCCTGGATGCCATGAAAGAGGGCGTCAACAAGAGCCTTGAAACCCTTGCCGAAGTGGGGGGAAAAGTCCAGGAGAACGCGCTGCGCGCGGGCTACGGCCCGACGCTCAAGGCCGAATCCGTCAAGACCCTCGTGGCATCGGTGGTCAATTTCCAGGAAAAATCCGGGGCGTTGATCCGGGAGATGAGAGAAATGGCCACCCGCAATGAACAGGAAATCGCGACGGCCGTCGAAGAGGGCAAGCAGCGCATCGTGCAACTCCTGAGCGCGGGACCGATGACCATCCATGGCTGAAGAGACCGAACCCAAGCGTGATATTTCCGAAGTTCTGCTGGCCATGGACGTCGTGGACACGCTCCGTCATGAGCAGGCCCTGGTCGAGCGCGAGCTGCAACTGGAGGAGAACGATGCAGCGCTGGTCGAAAAGCTCCGCCGGATCTACACCAGTCAGGGCATCGAGGTCACCGACGACGTGTTGATCCAGGGTGTCCAGGCTCTGCGGGACGAACGTTTCACCTACCATCCTCCCAAACCCGGCCTGCAAACCATCCTGGCCCGCCTGTATGTCGGCAGGGGCCGCTGGGGAAAGGCGGCGGCCATCCTGATCGTGGCGGTTCTTGCGCTGTGGGGAGGGTACCGTTTCCTCTATGCCGGACCGGCCGAACGCGCTCGGGTCCAGATCGTGCAGGAAGCCGCCGAACTTGCCACCGAGATCGGGAAGCATGCCCTGGAACCCGGCGCCCGGCAAAAAGCCGACGCGTTGAAGGAGCAGGCGACATCGGCCATCCGCGCCGATGACCTCGATACCGCCCGCGACGCCGTGGCCGCCATGGGTATCCTCCGGGACCTGGTGCAACAAACCTACACCCTGCAAGTGGTCTCCCGCCCCGGAGCGCCAAGCGGCGTCTGGCGCCAATCCTCCCAGAACCCCGCCGGCCGGAACTACTACCTCATTGTCGAAGCGGTTACGGCAGACGGCAGGCGGCTGGAATTGCCCGTCATCTCGGAAGAAGACGGCAAAACGAAGCTGGTGAAGGAATGGGGACTTCGGGTTCCGGCGGAGGTCTACGAACAGGTAAGACGGGACAAGGCCGAAGACGGCATCGTTGACGCCAGGACCGTCGGCGTCAAGCAGCGCGGGTTCATCACCCCTGAATACCGGGTGCAAACCAGCGGCGGCGCCATCACGGAATGGTAACGGAGAATTCATGCAGTACGGAACGGACACCCTGTCGATCATCGAACAGCATCTCTCGGCGGCCCGGAACCAGACCCGGGCGTCCAGCTCCCGCCTCGAGGCGTTGAACCGACGCCTGGTGGACCTTCGCGCCGACCTTGGAGAGGCGGTCCGCCGCCTGGCTCGCTTTCGCATGAACGAACTGAAGGCGGACCGGATCATCGCCCACCTGGATGAAACGGATCGGGAGGTCGTCGACCTGCTTTCGCAACGCGCCGCGGCGCTCCGCGAAACCGAGCAGAATCTGGCCGAATCGCTGAAACACCAGGAGGCCCTGAAGGCTTCCCGCGATGAAGCGGCCCGAGCGGTCGACGAAACACTGAAGGCGCTGGACGACGGCGCCGCCGAAGTCAAGGCGCAGCTAGGCCGTCAGGAATCGTATTCGGCCCAGGAGGCCCGCGCGGCGGATGCGGCCGAGCGCCTGTCCCGCGCCAGTGAAAAGGCGGATCAGGCGGAGGCGGACCGGGCCGCCAAGGGCAAGCCCTACGAGGATGATCCGCTGTTCATGTATTTGTGGAAACGCGGTTTCCTGTCGCCGGAATACAAGGCCGGACCGTTGACCCGAGCCCTGGACGCCCGGGTCGCCCGGATGATCCGTTTCGACGAGACGCGCAACAACTACGCCATGCTGACCCAGCTTCCGGTGCATCTCCGGGCGCACGCCGAGCGCCAGGAGGCCATTGCCGCCGAGGAGGACCGGAAACTGCGGCAGATGGAAGCCAAGGCGCTGGAAGACGCCGGCTTCACCGGCCGGCGGGAGACCTTGGACGCGCGCCAAAAAGCCCTGGAAACGCTTGAAATTCAAATCGAAGAGGAAGAAAAGAAGTACGAAAGCCTCATGAAGGCCCAAGCGGATTTCGCCTCCGGCGCCGATCCCTTTTCAACCAAGGCCATGGCGCTTCAGGTCGAGGAGATCGCCAGCGACTCCATCGCCGAACTTTACATGGAAGCCAAGCTGACCGCCAAGGCGGACGACGACATGATCGTCCAACGGATCCGGGACCTCCAGGAGGAGGAGAAAAGAATCACCGAGGAGCTGAAACAGGTCCAGGCCGAAGCGGCCAGAGGCCAACAAGGCTTCCGGGAACTGGAGGAGCTCCGGCGCCGCTTCCGTCAAAACCGATACGATTCCGGGCATTCCTATTTCCCGGGAAGTTTTGACGTCGGCGCGCTGCTGGGGATGCTGCTGGGCGGCATGGCATCAAGCGGTGACGTGTGGGAACGGATCAGCCGGGAACAGCAATTCCGCAGGCCCCGCACCCCCGAAACCTTCGGCGGTGGCGGTTTCTTGCCGAATCTGGGCAGAGGAATCCGTCACGGCGGGGGATTCGGCGGGGGCGGATTTCGCACCGGGGGCGGGTTCGGCAAGGGTGGCTTTCGCACCGGCGGCAAATTCTGAACCACCCCGCCGTATCGTTTCCCCCACCGGAAACTGCAAATCCCCGGCAAACCCGAGAGCAATCCGAGCGCAGTCCTGAACCCGAACCGTCATCCAACCCAGGTTGCTGCGCTCGTTGCTGAAATCCGCCCTCCCTTCGACAGATCCCAAGCCGATCATCTGTTCGATGCGCTGAGTCACCTCGGCCGGCAGGCCCAATCCCCGGGCAAGCTGTTCCAGGTAGGCCTTTTCCGCCGGCGTGTCGACTTCGACGGCCAGGAGGGAAGCAGCGTAGATCTCCGCCCCCAAATCCTTCAGCTTTCCCACCAGACGCTAGACCTCGTTCTGGTTGATCTGGCCGTCCGATTTGGCGGCGTTGATCATTGCCCTGAGCACCAGTTCGGTGCGTTGTTCCAGTTTCTGCACCTCGGATTCGGTCCGGGTTTGGCAAGTCCCAGCGGAACCCGGGCCTGTTCCTGGCCGCTGTCTTTCATGGCTTTGAACGCCATCGCGCCCAACAGGGCCATCACCCCCCCGCCCAGGGCGCCGCCCATGGACTTTCCACCGCCACCGAGAAGAGACCCCGCCAAGGCCCCCGGCCCGCCAAGCGCCAGATTCTGTTTGCCGCCCACCGGAACACGTGACTGCTGCCGGCCAGGTGCAGGATATCGAGACTGTCGGCCATGTCGGCGTTGGTCACCGTGGTCGCTCGGCCATCGATCTCCCGGATGGTGAAGATGATGTTGGTACTGGCGACATCGTCATTGAGCACCTCCACCGAAAAGAGCTTGCCCGGATCGCTGGCGAAAGCAATATCCCCGAAGCCCGGGGTGCTCATGGTGGTCAAGGTCCAATAGAACCCGGTGATCCAGGAGGAATGGCGTCCCTCGTAAACCATCGGCAGGTGAAACAGGACGCTGAAGACGACGAAAAAAAACAGCAGGATCAGGCACAGAACTTGATCGACAGGCGCACGTCGGTGCGTTGCCGACCGGCTTGCAGCAGCATTGCCAGTTGGGTGGCCGTGGTTTTCAAGGCGACTCCAGGACTTGTTTCACCCGCACGGCCAGATCGCGCATGGTGAAGGGTTTTTGCAGGAACTGGGTGTCGCTTTCCAGCTCCCCCCGCTGAGCGATGACATCGGCGGTATAGCCGGACATGAACAGGGTTTTGAGATTCGGGGAAACTTCTTTGAGTCGCTTCGCCAGTTCGCGCCCGTTCATCTCGGGCATCACTACATCGGTGATCACCAACGCAATCCGCCCTGAATGGGCCATGAAAAGTTCCAGGGCCTGCCCGGGACTGGCCGCCGGCAGGGTCTCATACCCCAGCCTTTCAAGCATCTGTTGGGCGACGTGGAGAATCGGAGTTTCGTCTTCCACGATCAGAATGGTCTCTCCCCGTCCCCCGGGCAGATCATTCTTGTTGACGGCAGACGCTTGCGAAGCCGGTGCGTCCCGATGTTGTCGGGGAAAGTAGACGCGAAACGTCGCACCCCGGCCTGGCGCGCTGGCGACCTCGATGTATCCGTTGTTCTGCTTTACGATCCCATAGACCGTGGCCAATCCCAAACCGGTTCCCTGCCCGAACGGTTTGGTGGTGAAAAAGGGCTCGAAGAGACGATCCAGGGTTTGCGGGTCCATGCCGCTGCCGTTGTCAGCGACCGTCAACACGACGAAGTCTCCCGCTTCGAAACCGGCCGCATCGGGGCCCTGGATGGCATCCAGGCAGGTGTTCGCGGTGCCGATGGCGATCTTGCCCACCCCCGCGATGGCATCCCGGGCGTTGACGCAAAGGTTGGCCAGCACCTGGTCGATCTGGGTCGGATCCATCTTCACCGGCCACAATCCGGCCGAAGGCCGCCAGGACAGCTCGATATCCTCGCCGATGAGCCGCCGCAACATCCTGAGCATCCCCTCGACGGTGTCGTTCAAATCCAGGATCCGCGGATTGATGGGCTGCTTGCGGGCGAAGCCGAGCAACTGCCGGGTGATGTCGGCTGAGTGCCGGGCCGCCTGCAGAATTTCCATCAGGTCGCCCCGCAGGGGATCTTCGGCGGATATCCGATCCAGGGCCATCTCGGCATAGCCGATGATCACACCGAGCATGTTGTTGTAATCGTGGGCCACCCCGCCGGCCAGGCGGCCCACCGATTCCATCTTCTGCGCCTGGTACAATTGATCCTGCAACCGCTGGCGCTCCTGCTCGGCCCGTTTTTGATCGCCAAGATCGGTAAACACGGCCAGGCAGCCAGCAAATCGGCCCGTAAGCGAGTCGAGCCGCGGGGTTCCGCTCACCAAAACGGGAATCCGGGTTCCGTCGCGGCGCTGCAATTCGATTTCATAGCGGTCCTTTTTTCCGGCGACTCGCCGCGCGTCGGCCGCTCGGGCGCTGCCTTGGTGATCGGGTGAAACAAACTCCAGCCAAGGGCGCCCCGCCAGCTCTTCCGGCGTCCGACCCAACAGGGCGGCCAACTCCGCGTTGATGAAGGTCACCCTGCCGTCGGTGTCGGTGAGCACGATGCCTTCGTTCATGGTCTGGACGATGCTCTCGTGAAGCTCCTTCAGCTCCCGCAAGGTGGTTTCGGTCACCTTGCGCTCGGTGATATCGGTGGAGATGCCGCACAGAGCCAGCGCGGCGCCGTCGGCCCCGTGGATCACCCGGGTACGGTAATCCAGAAAATGCCTCTGTTCATCACCGTTGACATTGACCACCTCGCCGCGCCAGCCACCTTCTCGTAACGTCGTTTCCAGGATTTCCCGCCGAGTGGCGCCATGCTCGGGATCATCGCCCAAAATCGTCACCGGTTGGCCGACCAGCGCCCCCCGCGATCGGTCGAGGGCCTTGAGCGCGGCTTGGTTGACATAGGTGATGGTCCCTTCCAGATCGGTAATCGTGACCTGGTCCTGGATCTGGTCCAGCACCAGGGATGTCAGTTCCAGTTCGGCCGTACGAGCCCGCACCTCGGCTTTCAGGCGGCTCCGTCCCCGGAGAATAAAGGCGGTGAAAAGCGTCAACAGCAGGGTAAACAGGACTCCCGCCGTCGCGGTCAGGATGCCGGCGCGCCCGGGATAGGTGGCCATGAAAGACGGCTGGGCGGAAACGGTAAGCACGTAGGTCCGATCGAAGAGAAAGAGCGGGAAAACGGCGGCCAACGCCTCGGTTTCCGGGTGAATCGGGGGATCCTCCGGACGGCGGGCGCGGTGCCGGGCGCTGTGAGCGGCTGAGGACGAGGCGAGAAACCGGCGGCCTTGCCCGCTTTCGATGCGTTGCAGGCCGACCACGGAAGCCGATCCCCCCTGTTCGCCGGAGCGGTGGGCCGCGATCATGAGGTCATCCAGCCTCACCCGCACCGCCACGAAGCCGAGGAGCCGGGAGGACTCCTGATGGGCAAAAACGGCCTGAAACGCCATCAAGGTGGTTTTCTGCCCGCTCTGCGCCCCCGCCGACGGGGGCTCGATGGCCGCAGGCATCCCGCTGGACGCCGATGCTTCCAGGATGCCACGCGCGGCCGCTTCGGCCCCCAGATCGTATCCGGAATGGCTGCGGTTGAATTGGACGGGCTCGGCGTACCAGACCGGATAGTACACGGGCCGCCGGGAAACCGCCGCCCTGCCCCCTCGGGCATCCGATTGCCAGAAGAAAAAATCTTCCCCCCTTTCAGAACGGGCCTCCATCTCTACCCGATCCTTCACCGCGGCGGGCACCGCTCGAATCCAGGCGAAGGATTCGATCCCCGGCCAGCGGATCAGGGGCCGGGTAAAGCGCGCAAATTCACTGCGATCCACGAACTCTGAGCTGGCGAAGAACCGGGCCAGCGTCTGGAGGTTGCGCTCCATATCCACCAGGACGTCAAAGACCGGCTTGACCTCGGCTTGAGCCAGGAGACCGAAGGCCTCACGTCGAAGACGGCTCTCCGAATGGTGGGCCACCCAGGCCGCGGCCACCGTCAACGTGGCGCCCAGGAGCGCCACGAAGATGGCTTCAGCGTAATGGCCCCACGGGCGAAGAAAAATATTCAAAGGGTTTTGCACATATACCAACAGCAGCGCCCCCAGGCAGACCACCACCGGGGGCAGCATGACCCATAAAACAGCCCACCGTGCCTCGGCGACATCCCCGCGCCACTGAGCCGCTTCGACATCGATTCCCACCACCATCCGTACCCGTCCGTTGAGAGGGTCGACGACAGGCGCAACGGCTGAAAGGAAGTCCCCGCTCCGATCCTCCCCGGCATCGAAAATGTCGGCCTTTCCGGATTGGAAAATTTCCAGGAGCGGCCGGGGTGCCCCGGAGAGCACCGCACCGGGGACCGGGATGTCGGGAATCCCGCCGGCATAGGCCACCGGCCCGAAGACCGGTTCATCCTTGTGAAGATTCAGAACCCAGATACCGCGGCAGGAGATCTCGGATCGATAGTCCTCCAGCCACCGCTGCAACCGCCGGAACGAGGGCAACTTCCGGTCGGCCGGAGAGAAGGAGAAAGACTCGAGGATTTCATCGGGAATCGAACGGGCCAGGAAGCTCGCCTGTTGCAGTATGCTTCGACGCAAGCCCCGGGCGGCCGAGTCGGCGAACCACTGTCCGATTCCCCATCCAGCGATGACGAATCCAACAAGGAACAGAAGCAGGCTGGCAGCTCGCACCGGGCGGTTCGGCGCCCGGAACCGATTCGGGTCGCTCATCTTAGCCTTTTTTCAACCAAAGTAGGTTACGGCATCGATCATCGGGCATGGCAGACCACCCGTGATACCGTTTCAAGACGCTTTCCCCATCGCTCGTCGGGCCGCTCTGCCCGGGCAAACCACCGCCAACCGTCCATGACCTAAAGCTGTTCGGCGATGGAGACCGTCCGGTCGCCGAGGAGGTTGACGTACGAGCCCAGCTCGTTGTCGTACCATCCGTAAATCACCGCCTGGGTCACCGGGATGCGCAGCAGCGGATCCTTCATCGCCGCCATCGCTTCCGGTTCCACGCCGGCCGCCCGGCTCAGGTCGATGGCGATTTCCGCGGTGCGGGTGTGGATCTCGTGCCCCTCGATGATGGCCGCGGCCCGGGGCAGTCCGATGATGTCCGCCGAGACGTTCTGCCGATCGGTGTAATGCAGGTATCCGGCCGGATCCTCCCGGGCCGACTGGCGGTAGATGGCCTTGATCATGCCGGCACGGATCGGCTCGCCGTTCGGCTCTTCCTGGAGGTTGAGCACCAGGATGATCAGCGACCCGGTGCTGGTGGGGATGCGCACCGACTCCGCGATGAACCCGATACTGGCCATTTCCGGAATCACCAGGCTCAAGGCCTTGGCCGCCCCGGTGGTGGTGAGGATGATGTTGTTGAGGATGCTGCGGTTCTTGCGCAGGTCGGTCTTGTCGGCCCCCGGCAGGCGGTCGAGGACCTGCTGGCTGCCGGTGGCGGCGTGGATCGTGGCCATGGAGGCGGACAGAATCCGCTTGGGGCCGAAATGGTTGATCAACGGCCGGATCATGTGCGCCAGGCAGGTCGTGGTGCAAGACGCGTTGGAAATGATCCGATGATGGCGCGGGTCGTACTGGTGGGCGTTGACGCCCATCACCGTGGTCACGGCATCGTCCGGCATCGCCGCGCCCTTGGCTTTGATCTTGAACGGCGCCGACACGATCACCTTCTCCGCGCCGGCATCCAGATGCCCCCGCAGCGAGCCTTTGGGCGCGTCTCCGGGCAGCGTGGGATCCAGGAAGCTGCCGGTGGTGTCCACCACCAGGCGCACGTCATGGTCCGACCACCCGATCTGAACGGGGTTGCGATGCTGGCGCAAAATGCGCACCCGGACCCCGTCTATGTTCATGGTGCCGGCTTCCTCGTCGAGTTCTCCGATCACCGGCTTGGACCGCTGCCCGTAAAGGTAGCCGTGCAGGGAACCGTAGGTGGAATCGCGCTCGATGTAGTCGGCGATATCGGCCAGACCGGTTCCCGCCGCCCTACCGATGTTGACAAAGATTTCGGGAAAAAAACGTCGGGCCACGTGATGCCAGAGCGACAATTTGCCGATGCGCCCCAGCCCGTTGATGCCAAGGATCAAATCGCTCCCGAACGCCTTTTGCTCCGCCATGACTTGCCTCCGTGATTGGGTTCAATCTAAATTTGACAAGTTCCTAGAAGGTCGCCGATCACCACCGGGTCCACGGAGCGCACAGGGATAGCCGACCCGCACTTCATGTCTTTCTCCGTGATTCTCAGGGGCCTCGGTGGTTGAAAATCGATTTTTACCAATAGATCGGATTAAAAATTTTGCCACAGGCCAGGGGGCGAATCAAGGGACCCTTCAGGCCGCATGGGCATGAATCCGCCCCTGGTACACGGCCCCCGCCTGGCCGTCGATGCTGATGAAGTCCCCGGAGCCGAGATTCACCGACCCGAAGCGGCATTGCCGGCCCACTTCGTCGCAGACGAGGTTGGCGCAGCCGACAACGCAGGTCTTCTCCAGTCGGTGGGCCACCACCGCGGCGTGGGAGGTCACCCCGCCACGGGCGGTGAGCAGCCCGTCGGCGGCGAAAATCTCCTTGATATCGTCCGGCACGGTGTCCCCGCGAACCAGAATCAGTTGGGTGCCCGGTTCGGCGGCCCGCCAGTGGTCGATTTCATCGAGGCTGAAGACCAGCCGCCCGGACATGGCGCCGCCGGCAACCCCGATACCGTGACCCAACTGGTTGACGGAGTCGATCTCCTCGGGGTCGAAGGCGAAAACCTTCTTGCGCTCCCGAATGGCCATGTCCCGGGTCTGGAGCAGGTAGAGGTCTTCGATCTCGGGGCTCTCGAAGGTGAACTCCATCTCCTGGGGGCTCCATCCGTGCTGGTAGATCAAGGTGTTGGCCCATTCCTTGAGCTGGTTGTAGATCTGCGGATAATGGGTTTCGAGGGTGATGTCGGTGTCGCGCATCTCACGCTCCTGCTGAAAGAGCGAGATGGGCAGGGTCGTCACCAGCCCGCTGACCACATCCTCACCCTGGTTGCCCACGGTGAAATCCCCCCATAGCTTGAGGATGTCACCGGACCAGCGAGGGCTGTGGGTAAAAAACACCCCGGTGCCCGAGGTGCCCCGCCGGTTGCCGAACACCATCTTCTGAACGGTGACGGCGGTCCCCCAATCGTCGGAAATCCCCATGATCCTGCGGTAGGTCTGGGCCTTGGGGGACTGCCAGGAGGCGAACACCGCCTTGATGGCCGCCAGCACCTGCTCGAAGGGGACCGATGGAATCTGCACCCCGTGGTCCTGAACCAGATTCTTGTAGGTCAGGGCCACCTTGCGCATGTGGTCCCCGGAAAAATCCCGTTTGTAGGGAATGCTCAGCCGGCGCTTGAATTCACTGATCACGGCATCGAAAGCGTCACGATCCAAACCGAAGGCCATCCCGAAACACTGCAAGAAGCGGCGGTAGCAGTCCCAGGCGAACCAGGGGTTGCCGCTGTGCGCCGCCATCCCGGCGGCGATTTCCTCGTTGATGCCGACATTGAGAAAGGTATCCATCATGCCGGGCTGGCTGATGGCCGAGCCGCTGCGCACCGAAAAGAGCAGGGGCTTGTCCGGGGCGCCGAAGTGCAGCCCGGTGATCCGCTCCACCCCCTTGAGATGCCGGGCGAGCTGTTCCTTGAAGTTTTCCTCGGCCCGGGGGTATTCCTCGATGAGGCTCCGGCAGCGGAAGGCCTCGGTGGTGATGATGAACCCGGGGGGCACCGGCAAGCCGAACCCTTTGAGCTGCACCATGTTGTATCCCTTGTTGCCCAGCAGGATGATCCCCGCCATCCGGGCCGAGGGGTAGTCGATGGACGTCATCACCCGCTGCGGATCGTAGTTGAGCAGCAGATGGAGCTGGCTGTCGGGCAATTTTTCCGCCTGGTGAAAGAGGGTGTTGAGAATCCGGCCGAGAAAGCAGTCGAGCTGCTGCAAACCGAGACTCATGGCCATCTGGTCCCGGAAGAAGATCTCCGACACCCGGTGGCGCAGCCGTTCCGGGTCTTCCGTTCCGTCACTGGGCAGATACTTGGGCAGTAACTGAGAGGCGGGGATCTGGCCGAGAATCCGGTTGAGGTTGGCCTCGTGGATATTGTTGAAATAGTCGTTGATGATATTTTTCACCGCCTGGGCGAATCCCTTGAAGATGTCCAGGTACTGGGTGAAGGTGAACCCCTTGACCTCCAGCGAATGGGCCAGCAGGTGAAGCTGGCGCTCCAGTTCCACCGACCGGAGACCGTCGATCTTCAGGGCCCAGTCGAAGAGCTTGAGCCGCTCGTAAATCTGGAAGAAGGTCGCCTTGGTGATCAACGACAGGTCCAGCTCCTCCACCAGCCGGTCCAGCAAGGCATTGGCCAGCGATTCGATACGGAAAGTCAACCCGAGGGCATTGAATTTCAGTTCATGGTACGAGCCGTACATGGAGGGGATATCGACGGTGAAGTGGCGCTTCTTGTAGATATCCTCGCGCACTTCGTAGGTCTGGTCGCTGAGGAGCAGTCCCTTGAGCTGCTCCGAATAGGCCAGCAGGCCCATGAGCTTGGGCTTGAGGCTGGGTTCCTGCAGCACGGCCACCAGCTTGTCGATGTCGGGGAAGGCTTCGGCGCGCAGCACCGCCAGATGGGACTCGATCTCGGAGAACACCGTGTTGTACTTGTGGTGCAGCATCCGATAGAAAGGCACCATCAAACGCAGTCGCTCCCGGTCCGCCGGATCGGTGTCCGGAGCGGCGGCGATCAGGGAGGCGATGTGGCTTTCGGCGCCTTCCAGCAAACCGCGGGGCAGGTCCAGCCCCGAATGGCGCAGGTGTCTCAGGATCCGCCGCGGTCCGTCGGCCCAGGGACCGTTGGCATCGATCTGGGCAAAGAGGTTGGGGGGAACGAAGGGCTCGATGAGCGGTTTGTCCCCCGTTTCCCAGAACCGGAAGGTCGCCTCCATGAGATCCAGGACCCGGCTGCTGCTTTCCACGTGGCTCTGCTTGCGCAAGAAATGCACCAACGGATCGCGCCGGTGCACCAGCTCGTCCACCTGGGTGGAGATGTCCCGCAGACGCCCTTCGGCGCCGATATCGTTGAAATAGACCGGGAACAGCCGCGCCAACTGCTTCACCAGGTTGAACACCGGCGCGATGCCGCTGTTGAGCAGGCCGGTGATGTCCCGCTGGAACAGGTCGGTGTCCTTGATGAAGACCCCGCAGAGCGACAAGTGGATGATCAGGTAGGAGATCAGCCGGGGCGACCACTTGGGATTGCGTTCGATCAACGCCAGCCAGGTGCGGATGTTGAGGATATGCGCGTTGTTGACCTTGACCTGCCAGTCGTCTCCCACCCCGCCGATCATCGGGGCCTGGAAGCCGAGATCGATGACCGCGTCGATGAAGAAGTTGACCAACTCGCTGTCGTCGGTCTGGTAAACGCCACGTCCCATATTGAGGACGCAGTTCAGCGCCGTGGCCGGAAACTCCAGGGTCCGGGTCTTCAGGATGGCGAAGGTCTGGCGGATGAGCCGTTTGACGCGATAATCGGGCTCGTTGGCGATGAGCCAGCTCAGGGTGCGGTTGATGGCCCGCAAAATCTCCTCATGGATCATCGACAAGCCGGGGATGTTCATGATGTGAAACAGAAAGATGATTTTCCACCGCTGTCCCTGGCCGGATTTCTGCCCGGCGGCAAGCAGCCGCCGCGGAATGCCGCGGTAGCGCTCCACGATCTGACTGTAGCCGGTCAAGCCCAGCAGGCGACGGGTCAGTTCGGCGCTGGATAAATCGGCGCTTTCCATCACCGCCCCCAGATCCTGGCGCCACCTGTGGATCTCTTCAAGAGAGACGCCCTCGAAGATCCCTTCCAGATTCGGGCACTGAACGACGTCCTGGACCTGCTCGCAGAACCAGCGCCACGGATCCGGCTGTTTCTCCCAGTAGGCGTAAGTGCGATCGAAGTAGCGAATCAACACCCGGTTGCAGCCCCTCATATCGGTGCCCTCGGGTGCCGTTTTGAGCAAGGCATCTGCCAACCGATTGATTTGATGGTAATTTTTTAGAAAACCGATGAAGGTTGAATCATCGCTGGCGTCAATCCGCCCGAAGGCCGCCTCGATTACCGGGGCGAAACGCGGAAACTCCCGGCCGGCATCGCGAATCATCTTTTGCAGGAACATCAACAAACTGTCGACGGCGTCGGTGCGCACCGAGCCGTTGAGCCGTTCGGCGTCCAGCGCCCGGCCGAAGATGTCGATGAAGCGCTCGGCGGCCCGGTGCCCCTCCGGGTGGAGCAACATCAGATGAAAATAGTCCAGGGCGTACGTGCGGGCCTCTTGGACGATGAAGCGCCAATTCTTGTAAGGATGGGAGAGCTCCTTGAGAAAGGTGTTCACCGCCTCCATGATCCCGTAGTAGCGGGACATGACTTCCTGCAGCACGGCGTAGCGCGGATCGATCTCCACGTCGATATGGTAGTTGGCGATGTTGGCTTCCAGGGCTTTGGATCGAATCATGGTAAGGCTCGTTGGGGTTGTTTTATCCGACGGATCGGACGGATCGGACGGATCGGACGGATCGGACAAGAATCGGTCTGATCGGTCTGATCCGTCCGATCCGTCTGATCAGTCTGCTTCACCCACAATAACACAAAGCCCCGCCTTGCGGCGGGGCTCCAGTCTCACAAACGTCTTCATGGCCGCGCCGGCGGCTCAGATTTCCAGCCAGCTGTCCGAGTAGAGCGTGTTGCCCAGGATGACGTTGACCGTCTTGGCGTAGTCCTGCAATTCCTTGGGCAGGCTCGGAATATCCGGCATGTTGCCGTCGAGCATGCCGTTGATCAGGTCGACGATGTCCGGTCTCTTTCCTTTGGCGATGGCGGTGAGCTTTTCGTCCAGAGGATCGCTGATGACGGAGTACATGCCGCACTTTTGCAGCATGACCATATAAGTCTGGTTGAGAATCGGGCGCAGGTGATTCGGCGGGCCGTTGGAAATGTTGGACAGCCCGCAGGTGCTTTTGGCACCGGGAGCGATGTCCTGGAGCATCTTCTGGAATTCCATCAAGCTGATCGCCTGGGGCTGCTGGATGTTCACCGGGGTGACGATCCCGTCCACCCAGATCTTCTCGTTGGGAATGCCCGCCTCGTTCGCTGCGTAGAGCAGCTCCACGCACAGGGCGGCGCGCTCGTTCTCGTCGCGCGGCAGGCCCTCGGGCCCCCACATCAGGGCGATGAAGTCGGCGTTGTACTTCGCGGCGATGGGAATCATGCGCTCGTAGCGTTCCGGCCGGCACATGATCGAGTTGATCAGGTGGGGTTTGCCCGGAACTTCCTTCGCCACCTTCAGGGCCGCATCGATGGCGTCGACGTTGGAGGTATCCATGGCCAAGGGGATGTCGGGAACCACTTCCTGGACGGTCTGCACCACCCAGGGCATCAACTCCGGTCCGTCTTTCTTGGCCGGGCCGAGATTGATGTCGATGTAATCCATCCCCAATTCCTTTTGCCGCAAAGCCTCTTCCTGGATCGGCTTGGGGTCGCGTTCCTTGAACGCTCGGCCGATCTTGCGCGAAATGACATTCAGACTTTCTCCAATCAGTATCATGCGTCCTCCCTCGGATTTTACTGGTCAGCGATTGAAAGATTGAGCCATCCGGCCGGGGAATCCTCCGTTGCAGCGATTCCCCGGCTGCGTCGACCGGCTTGCTATTTCTTACCCCGCAAGAATCCGGCGAGGTGCGCGGCTTCGCGCGGCCCGACGGTAACGGTCCAACCGGGCAGCTCCTCCTCCATGTCACCGGCGATGGCGGCGGCGTAACCCGGAATGATCACCTGGGTATGCTTGACCTTGTCGGAGATTCCCGACTTCTTGACGAAGCTCCCCACGTCGTCGCCAGAGAACTTGCCGGCGGCCCAAGCCGTCATCACGGAGAGCCCCTCGCTGTCCTTGATCAGCAGCCAGGCGGGCACCTTGCTGGCCTCGATCTCGCCGGAGACGATGAAGTAGGTCAAGGCAAAATTGGTGGTCACCAGCACCGGGGATTTCTCATCGGGATTGTTGATGGGGTAGATCCCTTCGGTGACGGTCATCGGCCGCTGCGGGTCGGTGAAGATGTTGAGCCGTTCCAGCAGCAGGGGGAAGAGGCTCTCACCGGCAAAATCGCTCAGGATGACGATGCCGCCGTACTTGGCGATGAACATCGAGGCGATGAGGGTCTCCATGTCGAGGTTGCCGGCCATTTCGCAGGGAAAGGTGATGGTGGAAAATCCCACGGACCGGTTGAGGTTCTTCAATGCGGCCCGGCGAATGGCCACCTGATCTTCGAAGGCCTGCTTGATCTCCCGGGCGCCCGAATCGATGACCAGATCCTTGAGCCCCATGCCGGTGAGCTTGTCCGTCAGAGGGATCAGCGCCTCCACCGATTCGGCCTTGACCGCCAGGGGCAGGTTGTTCGCCTTGGCCAGTTCGCCCAATGCGTCGGCGGTCTCCGCGGTGGCGGCGTAGAGCAAAGGCCGCTTGAACCCGGCGGCTTCCACGCCGGCCTTGAGCACGTCCACTTTGTCGCTCATCAAGACCAGGTTGAATTCGCTGGTCTCGGCGACGGTCTTGGCCACCGCGGCAAAAGCCGCCGCATCGCCGTTGACATCCGCCACGGCCACCAGTTCCGGCCGCAGGTTGAGCCCCACCCGCTCGAACTGCAGGGCGTTGAAGCCCTTGAGCTTGGCAGCCAGGGCATCGGCGGCGATGTCCGAGCCGATGCGCACGCCGATCAGGGTCGGGTTGTAAAAGGTTTTTTCATGCCGGTACTGCACCGTCTCCCCACCGGCCGTGCGCTGGCGTACCCCCCTGCCGATCACCACGGGGCGGATCGGCGGGGCCGATGCTTCGGCCAGCAACGCCCGGGCCTCGTCGGACACGTAGGGGCACTGGTCCAGTTCGGCCTTGCCCGAGGCGAGGTTCATGGCAAACGCAAGGCAGGTGGGAACCCCGCACTCCTTGCAGTTGGTCTTCGGCAGGAGCTTGAAAATCTGAATCCCGGTTAAAGCCATCTTCGTCTCCTTGAGTAATATTTGGTCTCCCGCGGTCTACCGACCGCGAAAAAATTCCGCTGCGCATCGGATGCGCCAGGGAGCCGGTGTATCGATGACGGCCGCCGGTCGGGCCAGCAACCGGCGGCCGTTTCATCTTGTCCGGCGCCTTGACGCGCCGCCGGGCTCAGCCGACCAGCGAGGGCATCGTCAGGGCCGGGTGGCCCTTTTCCTGCAGGAAGGGCAGGATTTCCTCCTCGGTGGTCCCGACCGTCTCGTCGGCGATCATGTCGTAGAGGTTGGGAACGCCCATCTCCTCACCCCGTTTAATGATGCGCTCCTTGATCTCTTCTTTCAGCATCTTGGGCATCCACACCATCCGCAGCAGGCCGCCGTCACCCTTGATGAACTTTCTCTGGGTGATGTTGTACTTGCCGTGACCGACAAACCCGGGCGAGGACGCGCCGCCGCCCATGACCCCGGCCAGGGTGGTGAACTTCATCCCGCAGGGAGTTTCGCCGGCGTACTCTCGATTGACCGTCATCACTCCGTTGCAAGCCGGCAGCATTGCCGCGATGCACTCGCAGCAACCGCAGGTCGTCATGGGATCGACCACCAGGGAGTAGAGGTTGTAGTGGGTGACGGCGCCGCGGGACGCCTTTTTGACGAACTCGTTGACGCCCTTCCACTGGCCGAGGACCGGATCGACGCACTCGCCCTTTTCGATGGGCTGGTTGGGGCCGGTGGGGTTGATCTCGTAGGAAGCCTTGCAGTCCATCCAGTTATAGGCTCCGCACAGACCGGTGCGTTCGGGGCTCACCGTACAGACGTGGTTGGGTGCGAAGGACTGACAGAGGGTGCAACTGTAATAAATTTCCACATCCTCGTCGGTCATTTTCTCCACCCGCTCGTCGCGCTGCTTGTAGGCTGCACGCGCCATGGCGGTGATCCGGTCCACATCTTCCTTGTTGGTGTAGAGGGTGATCTGCACCTTGTCGAAAATCTTGCCGAAATCTTGGTGGAACTTGGCGTGCAGCACTACCCCGATGTCCTTGAGGGTGAAGCCCTTTTCCACCGCCGCATTGCTCACGCGCACCCAGGCGATATCGCGTTGGCCGATGTGCATCACGCCCTGGATGTAGTTGATCAGGTGGTGGGTCTGACGCTCGAGGATCGGCTCGAAGTCCTGCTGGAACTCACGACCGGCCACCTGCATGAAGATCGCCAGCGGAAGGACTTCGCCCTTCTTCAGGTCCGGGATGTCCTTGCCGACGACGACGATCTTGCCATCCTCGATCTCGTTCATCTCGGCCATCTGCAAATACTCGGTGCACTGGGTCTTGCCGCCGCCCATCTGACAGAACAGGTCGGCGCCGCGCACGCGTTCACCCTCGAAGGCCGGACCGAAGGCACAGGGGATGGCGATCTCGGTGACCTGGACCTTGAGGCCGCGGATTTCAATGGACCGTTGGGCCATCTCCTTGTGGGGCACGTTGGCCACCACATGCTCGTAAGTGCAGATACCGGTGGGCAGAATCTCGGGGATGTCGGTGTCGGCGATGGTGGGGAAACCCCAGTTGACGCAGCCGGCGGCCGCCGTGGCCCAGTCGGTGCCGACTTCGCCCAGCGCGTTGACAAAGGCGAAGATGCGGTCCTTGTTGTACTTGAGGATCTTCTTGTAGTCGCCCGGCTGAACACCGCCGAAGGACATGGCCGCCCGGTTGGCGAAGCCCAGGGCGAAGATGGCCGAGGTGATGTCCGGGCCGAAGGGCACGATGCGGGTCCCCCAGCCGATCTGGACGTTGGCCTCGATGAGCTGCTCGGTCACCGAGGTGCCGTTCTGGCTGGCGGCCAAGAAGATGTAGAGGTTCTTGCGCTGGTATTCTTCGACGATCATCTTGGCCGTCTCCGGATCGGGAGCCGCGCCCACGATGGCGGCGAAGCCGGGGGCAGAGCCATCGACGAACTCGACGCCGCGCTTGCGCAGGATGACGTCGTCAGACGGGCCAACCCAGATCTTGCCATTTTCGATGTCCGGATCTTCCTGGGGATAGTAGAAATCCGGCTGTTCGAGGATGCGCAGGGCTTCCTGGATCTCGAAGCAGAGCAGGGCCGCCATGCCCGCGTCCAGCAGGGGGCCCAGGTAGGGCAGGTGGTTGACACCCTTGATATGGGGCGGCAGCAGCTTGCGGGCGAAATCCAGCGGCTGCTTCATGTCTTCGATGGTTTTCACCGGGATGCCGAGCAGCGAGTAGATCACCGGCAGGAAGTAGCCGGTGTTGGGAAACTCGATCTTGGTGTCGGCGTTGTAGGTCTGCAGGGCCTTGCGGTAGAGGCCCTCTGTCTTGGAGACGACGTTGTAGCCGCCCTGGATGGCTGCAAAGGCAACAAGCTTCGACATTTCTTTTCCTCCTTCGTTGAGGACTTGGTCCGGTTGGGGCCGGGTTAGGCTTCCAGTCGCTGGCGGTCGGCCATATCCATCAGTACGCGCTCGCGGGCCTTGTCGATACCCAAGGCTTTGCGCTTCTTGTCGATGTGGGCGATCATCTTGTGGGCATGGGCGATGGGATCGACCTCCAAATCCCACATTCCGCCGTACAGCTTCTCGAATTCCTCGAACAGGTAGCGCTGGAACTTCGGCGCGCCGGTCACCGGCAGGGTGACGCCGAAAACGGTGTAGACGCCGGAAGCCACGAAGTAGTGGCCGATGGAAATCGCCTTCTCGCTCATCCACTCCGGCGCCGATCCGGCCACGGGCACGTCGCTGATGTCGTTGCCCAGACCGCCGGCCTTGACCACCTCGGCGGCTGCCAGCAGGATGCGGCTGTTGTCCACGCAGGAGCCCACGTGCAAAACGGGCGGAATGCCCACCGTCTCGCAGACCTCCGCCAAGCCCGGACCGCAGTAGACTTTGGCCGATTCGGGGGTCAGCAACCCCGCCATGGCGCAGGCGATGGCGTTGCAGCCGGTGGTGAGCACGATGACGTCGTTTTTGATCAGCTCCTTGACGATTTCTACGTGGCCCTCATTGTGACGGGTGCGGGCGTTGTTGCAGCCCACCACGCCGCCGATGCCCCGGATGCGGCCGTTGATGATGTTGTCATTCAGGGTGTAGTAGGAGCCGCGGAAGGTGCCGCCGAGGTGGTACTCGATGGACTCGACCCCGAAGCCGGCCACGATGGGCGATTTCTGCTTGGGAATCATCACCTCATTGCGGCGGTTGGGATAGTTGTCGATGGCCAGGCGAACGATCTTCTCGGCGTCTTCCAGGGCGTGGTGCTCGTCAAACTCGATGTGCACCACGTTTTCCTGTTCCATGCGGGCGATGGGATGGGTGGTGATCAGCTTGGTGTGGAAGCAGTTGGCCACGTTGGCCACGTTCTGCATGATGCACTGGATGTCCACCACCATGGCGTCCACCGCCCCGGTGATGATGGCCAGTTCCTGCTGCAGGAAGGTACCGCACAGGGGCACGCCGTGGCGCTGGAGCAGCTCGTTGGCCGTGCAGCAGATCCCGGAGAGCTGGATCCCCTTGGCGCCCTTGCTCTTGGCGTACTCGACGATCTCGGGCCGCTGGGCCACCACCACGATCATCTCCGAGAGGATCGGCTCGTGGCCGTGGATCACGAGGTTGACATGGTCTTCGCGCAGCACGCCGAGGTTGGCCTCGCTGGAGAGCGGATACGGTGTGCCGAAAAGCACGTCCTGCAGGTCGGTGGCGAGCATCGAGCCGCCCCAGCCGTCGGCGATGGCGGCCCGGGTGCCCTGCTTCATCAGGTTCTTGTAGTCCTGGTCCACGCCGATATGGGTGCGGTGCATGATCTCGACGATTTCGCGGTCGATGTTGCGCGGCACCACGCCCATCTTCTTCCACAGTTCATAGCGGGCCTTGGGGGCGCGTTTGGCGTAGAGCACCTCGCCGTGGGGTTTGCCCCATTCCTCGATGGCCTTTTCGCCCACTTCCACGGCGATCTCGTCGATGTCGCGGTCGACCATCTTGCCGTCCACTTCGACCTGGATCGGCACATCCAGGGCCGGAGCGATCTCGAGCAGCTTGCGGGTATCCTTGATGCGGTAGGCATCGGTTTCCTTGCGGGCCGCCGAAAGAAAGACCTCGGCCACACCACGGCCGTGGTCGGAGTGGGCCGCGGCTCCGCCGGCGATCATGCGGATGAAGTTACGGGCCGCCACGGTGTTGGCCGAGGCCCCGCAGATCCCCTTACGGGTCGTGTGGTCGGTGGCTTCGTCGTAGTCTTTTGGCAGGGTGAGACGGCAGGGGCCCATGCTGCAGTTCTTGCAGCAGATGCCGGTGCTACCGATGTTGCAGGGTTTCATCTTCACGGCCCGGTCGAAGCAGGTCTCGACGTTGAGTTCCTGCGCCCGGCGAATCATCTGCTGGCTGGCTGGATCGATGGTCGCGGCGACGGGATCGGCAGCCTTCTCCGCCTTCTCGACGACCTTCTTTACGATTTTTTTCTCTTCAGACATGCGAGGTTCCTCCTCATCGTTGTGGGATGTCCAAATTTTCGGTTAGGTGCGAGTCAGGGCCAGGAACGCCGATGCACCCAGTCGATCCCCTCGGCAAGCTTGTCGAGCAGGGTCTTTTGCTGGGCGGCCGCCGTACGGCTTACCACCTTCTTTGCTTTTCCATGGGCGCTTTCCTCGGCTGCGCGCGCTTCGCGCTCGGCGGCCCGTTTCTGGCGGACGGCCTCGACTTCGGCCTCGGCCTTGGCGTGCTCCTCGGCCTTGGCCTTGGCTTCCGCTTCGACTTTGGCCTTGGCTTCCGCTTCGACTTTGGCCTTGGCTTCCGCTTCGGCCTTTGCCTTGGCTTCCGCTTCGGCTTTGGCCTTGGCTTCGGCGGCCGCCTTGGCTTTCGCCTCGGCTTCGGCTTTGGCCTTGGCTTCGGCTTGCGGGTCCGCCTTAGGTGAATCAGCAAACAGATCCTTTGGGCCTTCTTTGGGCTCGTCAGCGAAAAGATCTATCGGCATCAGTTGATCCCTCCTATTTTCTTAAGGGTTTGCTCCAGGGTCAGGTTGTGCTTTTGGGCCGTGTGCTCGATGTCTTCACGGCTGCACTGTTTCGCCTGCAGCAGCTTTTCGAGATCGAGGCCCAACGCCTTGGCCACCTTGTCGATCTCGCGCTCGGGGGCGGCAGCCGCAGCCGGCTTGGCCGCGGGCGCCGCCGCTGCGGGAGCCGGCTTGGCCTCGGGCTTGGCTTCGGCGGCCGGTTTGGCAGCCGCCTTCTTGTTGTTGGTTTCCGTGATCGTCAGATCCGGAGCCGGAGCGATGGCCGCCAGGTCCACTTCAGTGGCACCCAGTTTTTTGGAGATCGGCGCGACGCCGGCGGCGCTGCCGCCGTCCATCACCAGGTTGATGAAGCTCTTGACCAGGCGGATCGATTCGGGATGGCGCATTATGAGCACATCGCTGCCGCCCAGCAGATAGCAAACGGCGCCCACGGCTTCCATCAGAATGGCACGCTTCTCCGGATCGCCCAGGGTGGGCGCCTCGTCCACCGGCTGCTTGGCTTCCTTGCACTTCCAGATTTCATTGCCCAGGTTGTTGATGATCGGCAGCTGCAGCTTGTCGTCGCCCTGCTGCAGGGCAGCCATGCGCAGCCGCTCCATCACCGAGTAGGAATATTCCATGCCGTAGCCCAGGCCGCCGGTGGTGGGGTCGACGATGATCTTGTCCATCGAGACGCCGAGGTTTTCCAGCAGGATGTTGACCTGTTTGGCCAGGTTGACGTCGATGGGGGAAGAGCTGATGATGGTGTGACCGTAAGCCATGACGCTGGCGCCGATGCCCTTGTGGTTCTTGTCCTCCACCGGGCCGAGCACCAGGTTCTTGCCGTGGCAGGCCTCGCTGATGCGCTTGAGCACGGCCTCGTCCTTCTCCACGTTGGCCGTGGCCCAGATGATCAGGGGGACGTCGATGGCATCGAGGACTTTCCGCACCGTCTCGGCACACTGGTCGGGGCTGGCGTCATCGCCGTTGGGATCGGCGCTCTTGAGCTGGAGAACGATCATTTCGGCGCCGTACTCGTCGACGCACTTCTTGGCCCAGGCCGCCGGATCGTTCAGCACGTCCTTGAACGGCTCCACAACGGCCTCGGGCCATTCGGTGGGGGCCATGTCCCAGATTTCCATGGCGACCCGGGGCTTCAGGGGCATCTTGCCCTCGAACTGGTAAAACGGGTAGCAGCTCTCACCGCCGACGGTGACCGCCTTGCTCCCCTGGCCGAGGGTAATCTGCTTGACCGTGCCGGCATAAGATTCTTTGTAAAATTCAAAGCCCAATTTCCGTCTCCTTTATGCGTGATATATGGGTTGGTGGTGATGGCCGACCACTTGCACCTAGGCGGTTCGCAGGGCGGCCGGAAGACCGCGGGCGAGGGGTTGAGCGGGGATGCGCGCCTCCTTTCGTTAAAAATAAAAAACGATAATAAAGAGTTATCAGGTCACCGGATACCGGCCGGTGATATATCCTAGACCGCGACAGGGCAGGTTTTGGCACAAGCGCTCATAAATCGAATGCTACCATTTATATTGGGAGATTTTCCTTGTCAATAGACGAGGAAAACTAAATTGCGAACGGTTCCTGAACCCCTCTCAGCCATCGCGGCGGCGTCGGCTCACCTGGGTTCGTCAAAGCGGCAGCTCAGGTGCACCATGTCCGCTTCGAAGGTGGTGCGCACCTTGTACGGCAGGCTGCGAAAGAGGCGGATCATCCCCTGGTTCTGGGGGTTGGTGTAGGCCACCAGCCCGGCGACCCCGTTCTCCCGGGCCGCATCCGCCAGGTGGCACATCATCAATTTTCCCAGACCCTTCCCCTGCCACTCGTGATCGACCGAAAAAGCCACTTCGGCCACATTCTTGGCCGGCAGGAGCAGGTACTCGGCCACGGCCACCACCCGGCCGAATCCGATTTCCCCCACCAGGGCGAGGAGGGTGAGGTCCTTGATGTAATCGATCTGGGAGACCTCCTCCACCTCGTCGCGCACGAAGGTGGTCTTCTCGTGGAAAAACCGAGCCACCACGTCCTCTTTGTTCAGGCTGTAGAAATGCTCCTGGATGCGACGCTCGTCCACCGGTTTGGCCGGCCGGATGGTGACGATCTGGCCGTCGATGTCGATCTGTTTCTCCAGCCGCACGGGGTAAACCCCCTGGAACGACTCGCTCAGGGTTCGCTCCGGACCGAGGATTCCCATTTTCTGGGCCCTGTGAAACAGCTCGCCGCGAAAGTCGGGGTGCGCGATGCTGATCATCGCCATGGCCCGTTCCTGGAGATTCTTGCCGAAAAGGTTCACCACCCCGTATTCGGTGACCACGTAGTGCACGTCCCCCCGGGGCACGACCACCGCCGTGTCGTTCAGCATGGGGACGACACGGCTGCGCTGACCGCCGGCGGCGGTGGACGGCAGCATCAGAATCGACTTGCCCCCCTCGGCCCGGGCCGCTCCCCGGACGAAGTCGAGCATGCCGGTGACCCCGGTGAACATGTTGTTGTGTTGGGCGTCGGCGGCCGCCTGCCCGGTCAGGTCCACGGCCATGGCCACGTTCATCGACACCATCCGGAAGTGGCTGGCGATGACGGCCGGATCGCAGACATAGTCCGACGGCTGGAAATCGATGGAGGGGTTGTCATCGAGAAACTCGTACAGGTCGGGGGTACCGATGGCGGCCGTGGCCACCAGGCGGCCCTCCTTGTTCCCCTTGAGACGGTTGGTGATCACGCCCTTGGAGACGAGGTGCATCATGCCGTTGGTGATGTACTCGCTGTGCACCCCGAGGTCGTTCTTGTTTTCCAGTGCCAGGAGCAGGGCCTTGGTGGTGGCACCGGGGCTGACCTGGATGGTGGAACCGTCATCGATGAGACGGGCGATGAGACGGCCGATGATGTTGGCCGCTTCCATCTCGGGGGGCGATTCCACGGTCAGCAAGGGTTCTTCGTACTCGACGAAACGGTGCACGTCGTTGACGTGAATAAAGGTGCGCCCCAGGGTTCGCGGCATGCGGGGATTGACCTGGGCGATGACCAGGTCGGCGGTCTGGGCCGCCGCCAGGGTGATGTCCACCGAGACGCCGAGGCTCATCCAGCCGAAATCGTCCGGCGGCGAAACCTGGATCAGGGCCGCATGAAGCGGCATGCGCCGGCTCTTGAAGAGCATCGGGATCGAGGACAGGTTCATCGGCGTGATGAAACGCAGGTTGGGCGCGAGGCGCTTGGGTTTGGCCGAACCGAGGTAGAAGCTGCGGATGTTGAAGCTCTGGGTCTTGCTTTCACCCACCAGCCGGGTCAGGGGGGTGCTTTCCAGGGCGAGCAGCCGGACGATTTCCAGGTCGGTGAACCGCTCGGCCGATGCGGCCAGTGCCCGCACCAGGGCCTGGGGCTCGCCGCAGGAAGCGCCGATGAAGATGCGCTGCCCCGGACGCAGCAGCGCCACCGCCTCCTCGGCCGTGCATCGGTTTTCAGCGTAGTGGTCGGCCCAGTAACTGGTGGTGGCCATGTGCCCTCCGGATCGAACCGCAGGTTGAAGGTAAGGCGCCGGATCGGCGCCGACGCGCCAGGCTCGGGAACGGCCGGGCGCTGCTGAAGGTCATACCCCATTGTCGGGTGTTTGATCAAGACGCGAGCAAGCCCGACCGGTGCGGCCCAGACATTCATTGACAGTCGGCCACGATCGGTGATATTAGAGAATTATTATTTGTTTCTAGCGAGTTGCGTTACGGCAAGGGTAAATGGCGGACATCATCTCCATCGACAACAAGCGCAAAGCGGTCCAGGACATCGAGGCGGCCCGACTCCACCATCGAAAACGTGTCGCGGTGCGCCAGACGGTCCAGTGCACCCACTGCCGCCTCAAATGCGAAAAATGCGGTGCCCAACTGCGCACCAATCCGCCAAACCCGGCCGATCAACCCTCCTCGCTGCGCATCCCGTACCGTTTTTGCGAATTCTGCGCCCTGGACTACATCGACTACATCGAACGGCTCCAGGGCCGTGGCGATCCCCGCTGCTATTGGCAAAACGACGCCTGGCGGGATGCCTGGGGCCGCTGGATCAGCTACCAGGGCGCAGTGAGCAGTTTTGCCAAGACACCGGAATTCGCCCGGCTCCTCGTCGAGGTGCGCGAGGGGCCGCCGGAGGAATAATCTTCTCTGATGGGGGGGAGAAGGCCGATCAGCAAATCGATCGTCTCCCGATGGAAAGGAAAAATCGCATGTTTGGCATTGGCATGCCCGAATTGATCATCATCCTGGTCATCATCCTGATTATTTTCGGCGCCGGCAAGCTGCCGGAAATCGGCGCCGGGGTCGGCAAGGCCATCAAGAACTTCAAGAGCGCGTCCAACGAACCGGAAAACGAACCGGAAAAACTCGACAAACCTGAAAACACGGACAAGAACCCCAAGGCTTGATCCGAGCGCCAAGCCGCCACCGTTCAATTGGCGACTCCTTTTTTTCCTGATAATTAAATTGGTTACATCTCTGCTGGCCCCAAACCACCCTCGCGGTGCAGGGGCCAAAGCGCGCCATCAGAACGGTATGTCGTCATCCCCCGGCCCATTCTGGGCCGGCCCGCCGATGGGGCCATAGGTTTCCTCGAGATTCTGCGGCAGTGCGGCGTTGCCCCCCCCGCCGGCGTCCCGGCCGCCGAGGAACTGGACATCGTTGGCGACGATTTCCGTGGTGTAATGGGTCTGGCCGTCTTTTTCCCAACTGCGGGTCTGCAAGCGGCCGTCCACGTACACCTGGCGCCCCTTGGCGAGATACTCGCCGCACAACTCGGCCAGCTTGCGGAACACCACGACCCGATGCCACTCGGTTCTTTCCTTCTTTTCGCCGGAAGTCTTGTCCTTCCACTCCACGCTCGTGGCCACCGAAAGATTGGTCACCGCGGTCCCGTCCGGGGTATAGCGGACCTCCGGGTCGCGGCCCAGTCGGCCGATGATGATCACCCTGTTGACCCCTGCCATATGCATGCCTCCTCTGGTGGCGCTCGCTGCCGTTCCAGCCCGAACGGCGGTTGGGAAAAAGTATCGGGGCGGCCGTCGCCCCGGTGCCGACAACGGCACAGGCATATCGGAATCGCCTGCCGGTGTCAATCGCGGGGGGCTTGTTCCGATGCCGCCGGGGAGGCGAAAAAATCGTCGATGACGGCCAGGGCCTCCGCCTCGCGCTCAAGGCGCTTGATGGCCTCCCGGAAGCGGCTGCCATGTCGCAGCCCCCGCACGAACCACCCCAGGCGACCGCGCAGAAGACGGCATCCGGCCGTTTCACCGTATTCCGCCACCGTGGCCTTCGCATAGCGGTGCATGGCCAGGCGCCGTTCGGCCAGAGAGACCTCCCGGAAGGTCCCCGTGGTCCAGAGCGCCTCGATCTGCCCGAAGATCCAGGGGTTGCCGATGGCGGCGCGGCCGATCATCACCGCCGCGCACCCGGTTTCCTGCCGCATTCGCACGGCATCCGCCGGGGCGGCGATGTCCCCGTTGCCGATGACCGGAATACGGACACGCTCCCGGATCCGCCCGATCAGGGACCAGTCGGCCCGGCCGGAAAATCCCTGGCCGGCGGTGCGCGGGTGAACCGCCACCGCGTCCACCCCGCAAGCTTCCGCGATGGCGGCGATCTCCAAGGCCTGTTCACCGGAAGCGGTCCAACCGCTGCGCATCTTGACCGTGAGGGGAATCGACACGGCGCGGCGCACCGCCTTCAGCACGGCCTCGGCCCGCCGGGGATCACGCATCAGGTCCACCCCGGCTCCGGTCTTGACCACCTTGCGCACGCTGCAGCCGAAGTTGATGTCCAGGACATCGGCCCCGGCCGCCGCCACCATCCGGGCCGCATCGGCGATCACGGAAGGGTCGGCCCCGAAGATCTGGATGCTCAGGGGCTGCTCGGCCGGTGCACTGCGGAGCATGGCCGCCGTTTTCACCGAACCATGAACCAGGCCGTTGGCGCTGACCATCTCCGAGCAGACCAGACCGGCCCCGCCCTCCTTGGCCAGCAGTCGCATCGGCAAGTTGGTGATCCCGGCCAGAGGCGCCAGGACGGTGCCGTTGGACAGGCCCAAGGCACCGATGGAGAAAGACGCGGCGAATTCGGGACCCATGTTCACGGCCTCGAGTCGGAAGGTCCCGCCGGACGGGCGTAGCAAAAGAGGCAGTTGTGGTGGCAGGGGTGCAGGGCGTAGGAACCGATGTCCACCGACACCCGGCAGCGGCATCCGGCCCGGCGCCGCTGGCCCGCATCCCCCCGCAGGGACAGCCGGCCACCGAACAGCGCCATGAGGCGGTCGCTGGGGATGCAGGCCCCGGGCCGGACGGGGGAATCAGGCGGCAGATGGGCCAAGACCTCGGATTCGCAGCAGGTTTCCAGGCAGATGCCCCGCCGGGCGAGGGTTGCGGCCATCGTCTCGAGGATGGCGGCTTTTTCGTCCATGGTCGGCGATTCGAACCGGATCCCGGCCCTTTCGGCCCGCCGGCACACCTTGGGGTAAAGGTCCACGAAGCTGGTGACGCAGCGTCGGATGCCCGCGGCGGCCGCCGCGTCGGCGATGCGTTCGAGATCGCCGCGATTGTCGTGCCTGCGGCCGTCGGCCGTCCGATAATGGCAGATCGGGTCGAAACGCCAGTGAATCGCCGCCGGGGAAAAACGGCGCCCCAGTTCGGCGAGCTGGTCCAGGCGCTCCTGAAGCGCCGGCACCCGCGGCTCGAGAACCCGATCCTGGCTGTTGACGGTGAAGTTGAAGAACAGATGAAAACCCTGCCGCTGGAGGTCCTCTCCGACCCGGCGGCGCAGAAAGGGACCGAAATCCTTGGACCAGAAGACGATGGTGTGGACCGCAGCCACGGTGGCCGGTACTTGGCGGGGCTGACGCTGGTAGGGCCCCAGCACTTCGAAGCGGCCGCGTCGGATCCCCTCCAGGAACCAATCCAGGTAGAAGGCCGGGATGTCGGTGCGCCGCGAGGCCGAAAGGACGCACCGGAGCGGAGCGGTCATTTTTTCTTGAGATCGGCGAGGCTGATCACCTTGGCATCGGAAGTCTTCTTGGCGGATTGGGGGCCGGGCGCCGGATCGGCCGGGGCTTCCGGCTGGGCCGGGGCCGTGATCCGCTCCAGGCGCATCCGCTTGCCGTTCATGGTGAACGGTTCGCCTTCGATGTAGGCGTCGCGCAGGATCCAGGTGACCAGCTGCACCGGTACTTGGAGCATCAGCAGCCGCACGTGATACCAGCCGGGCTTGTGGTCAGCCAGGATCTCTTCGATCCGGGCGAACACCAGGGGTTTGTCCTCGTAGTGAATCAGGACGATGTCGTTGATGGCGGTCATGGCCGGAGCGCTTGGAAGGTGAACGAAAACGGAGGCATGGGCTCAATCCAGGCCATCCACGGCGCCGGATGCGACAGCGCGTCGAAAATTTATGCCACAGCGGCAGCCGCCTGTAAAGCCCCGCACCCCTTCGGCCCCAGCCGGCGCCACCGGGTCATTCCCCCCGCGCCGGTTGAATCCGCCGGGCGGGTGATGTATCGTAGCCGGACGCGTTCAACCGCCATCTCCCGCAAGGGTTTCGGAAAGGCACCCCATGTTCACCCACCGGTTTCGCCAACTGGCGCCCTATGTCCCCGGGGAGCAGCCCGGGGACCGGCAGTATCTGAAGCTCAACACCAACGAATGCCCTTATCCGCCGGCGCCGTCCATCGCGGCGCTGTTGCACCGCTTCGACCCGTCACGCCTGCGGCTGTACCCGGATCCGACCATGGAGCGCCTCCGCGAAGCCATCGCGAACCGCCACGGCCTCCGCTTGGAGCAAATTTTCACCGGCAACGGCTCCGACGAAGTCCTCTCCTTCTGCTTCTACGCCTTTTTCGGAGCGGACCTGGGGACCTTGCGGTTTCCGGCCTTCACCTACAGCTTCTATCCGGTCTACTGCGACTTCTATGAGATCCCCTATGAAAAAGTGCCGCTGACCGAGGCCTTCGAGGTGGACCTGGACGCTCTCCGCGGTCCCGGACCGGCCGCTTCGGGGATCATCTTCGCCAACCCCAACGCGCCCACCGGCCATTTCTGGCCGCCGGAGCGCATCGCCGAGATGCTGAAACGGTTTCGTTCCGACCGGGTGGTGGTGGTGGATGAAGCCTACGTGGATTTCGGCGGGGAGAGTGTGCTGCCGCTGCTGGACGCCCATCCCAATCTGCTGATCGTGCGGACCATGTCGAAAAGCCTGGCCCTGGCCGGTTTGCGCATCGGCTACGCCCTGGGGAATCCCGACCTGATCAAGGCCCTGTTTGCCGTCAAGGACGGGTTCAACTCGTATCCGCTGGACACCCTGGCCCAGGAAATCGGAACCCTGGCCGTTGCCGAAGAAGCCTACTACCGGGACATTGCGGACCGCATCGCCGCCACCCGGACGCGCTTCGCCGCTTCGCTGGCCGAGCGGGGTTGGCAGGTGCTCCCGTCCCGGGCCAACTTCGTGTTCGCGCGCCGCCCGGGCGTGGACGGTCAGGCGGTGTATCGCACGCTCAAGGCCGAGGGCATCCTCGTGAGGCATTTCAACCCGCCGGAGATTGCCGACTTCGTGCGCATCACCATCGGTACCGATCCTCAGATGGACCGGCTTCTGGATACCGTCAGCCGCCTTTGGCCCTGATGACCTCCGGAACACGGTCGGTTCAGCGTTCGTTCACCGCCAAGCAGTAATCCTCGGCCGGGGAAATACTGTGCCCCGAGGAAATTCCGCCGGCCAGGGTCATCTGGATCTGCGCCAGCAGATCACATTCCTGGCAGCAATCCGGCAGCAGCGAACGCATTTCACAGCACCGGCACGGGCTCTGGATCAGCGTTCCAATCTCGAAGTCGAAAGCGGTGCCGTTGGAAACAGACCGGTCGGCCTTGACCTGCACGGCGGTTTTGCGGAGCTTGACCTGTTTCATCGATCCAGCCTTTCGTTGGGGACCGCAAGGTCGTGGTTCAGCAGGAAGTTGCCATGGTCCGGATCTGACTGGTGAACTGCTTTTAGATTTTAAGCAATATTTGTACCACAATAATCAGGCAATTTTCTCCAGAACCCGATCCCCCCTGAATCACAAAGGATTGCCTTAACTCCAAACTGCCCCGGGTTCGATTCAAGACGTTTTGTGTCAAATTGGCTGACAATTCCTGTCATTTGAGACGATGCAGGTAAGACAGGATTGTATCAAGACGATCCGGATGGGTCGCAATCAGGTGATCCATGATCTTGCGTCCATCCAGGTGGTCTCCCACGTGAAAAGGGGCGCCGCGCATGGTGAAGATTCTGCCGCCGGCCGCCTCGAGAATCACGGCTGCCGCCGCCAGATCCTTGAAGGATTCGTTGGTGACCACGGCGGCATCGGCACGGCCCATGGCCACGTAGCAGAGGTGGGCCGCCGTGCAGCCAAGGTTCCGGATCTTGCCGGGAAAATCGGTCCGATAATGACAGTGAAAACGCGAGAAGGTCAGAATCAGGCGTTCCTCGTCGACAGCCCGGCCGCTTTCGACGGTCAAGGGATGGGATCCGAGAAAGGCTTGACCGCCGGCCCTGGCATGGAAGAGGTCCCCGGTGGCCGGCATGAAGATCATCCCGAGCAGCGGCCAGTAATTTTCCATCAGGCCCAGGGACATGGCCCAGACGGGAATGCCGGCCTGGAAGTTGTCCAGCCCGTCGACGGGATCGAAGATCCACAGGTAGCGCTTCTGTTCGTGGGTGTACCCTTCCTGCCGGTCGTCACCATCGAACACCTGGTGGGCCGGGAAGGTTTCCCGAAGGGAGGTCTGAAAGCAGGAGGCCAAATCGAGTTCAGCCTCCGTGACCAGGTCCTCGTCAAAACGTTCATGCGGCTTGACGCCGCGATAATGCTTCAACGCCTGTTGGCCGCATCGCGACAGGATCTGGCGCCCGAAGTCCTCCAGATGTTCGATCTTCGGCTCCCCCTTATCTTCCATTCGCCCTCCTGTTCAGGGCGGCCGACCCGCGGTGCAGCCGCCGGATCTTTGGCACAAAACCATAAAATTCAAAGGAGCCCAAAAAGTGAATTTAATTTATCGTCAACCGGCTTTTTTGTCAACAACGAAGTTTTCCAAACACTGAAGGATTTCTTCTCTCGGATTGCGCCTGGCTGATGAAGGGGTGTCGCTTCAAAGACCTGGTCGCCCAGACAAAACAGCCGACAGGGCAAGGTATCGCCCCGTCGACCGCTTTCGAGTTCAGGCCCCGTTCACGCCTGGATCAATTCTGTTGCCCGACCTCCTCGACGCCGGGGGTCTGGATGGAAACCCGGCGGCTTTTCCCCTCCGCCTGCTTGGGTAGGCGAACGGTGAGCAGCCCGTCCTTGTAGCTGGCGTCGATGGTCCCCACATCCACCGTTTCGGGGATGCGCAGGGTGCGGCTGAAGCTGCCGTAACGGCGTTCGACGCGCAGGTAACACGCATCTTCCGACCTGGTTTCGGCGCGCTTTTCGCCGCGAATGGTCAACAGACCGTCGGAGAGGGTGATGTCGAGGTCGTCCTTGGTCATCCCCGGCACTTCGGTCTTCACCACGATCTCCCGGGGAGTCTCGGCCACGTCGATGGCCGGAGTCCAGGCCTGCCCCGCACCCGTGCTCCCGGTCGCCAGCGACTCGGAAAAGAGGCGGTCAAACAGATCCAACTCGGGAAAGCGCACTTGGCGCTGGCTGCGAATCAAAGGAAACCATACGTTCATGCGATCTACCTCCTTGGGGGTGAAGTGGTCGTTTTCGAAATGACCATAACCACGCCCCTCCGGCGGTCAAGTCGGCCGTCACCGGCCGGCGGCGCCCAGCACCGGCCGGAACAGGGTATAGTACAACTCGAGAATCCCCGGTGCCGCGGCGGGCTTGCGGTCGATGAAAACCTGCCAGCGGCTGTGCTCTTCCAGCTGCCAGACGATTTCCGAGATCCGGGCCAGGACCTCGGCCGGATCCCGGCCTTCGAGGCGGATGGTCTCCGACTCGGTGAACGATGCCGGATCGTCCACGTGACTGCCCGGCCCTAAACCGACAAGCACGCTCCCCTCGCCCACATCCAGCAAGGCGCGGTTGATGGCCGCCGCCAGTCGGGGGGCCAGGGGCGAAAGTTCGCGAAACATCCGGGTGGCAAGTTCGTTGGGGGTCATGGCAGCTCTCCTTTGTCTCCTTTGGCTTTTGGAAAATCGGTCTTATCGTGTCGATTCGAATTTCGCGTTTCGAGATGGAAGGCGGGAAATGGTCCGGGCATCTTGTTGCGCGCCGAACGAGCGCACAGGAGACCGGCTGGACAAAATGGACGGAGTGGACCCAGTGGGCACCGGGGAAAGAGACGCCATCTGCGGGACCCGTTTTGCTTATAAATCGACTTTTGACGCGACCTTAATCTGTTTGAACAATTTAAAAATACGAGTGTTTTCCCGATGAAACCCGATTCGATCAAGATCCGCGGCGCCCGCCAGCACAACCTGCAAAACATCGACCTCGACCTTCCCTTGAACCGTTTCACCGTCGTTTCGGGGGTGAGCGGCAGCGGCAAGTCGTCGCTGGCCTTCGACACCCTCTACGCGGAGGGTCAGCGGCGCTACGTGGAGACCTTTTCCCCCTACGCCCGCCAGTTCATGGACCGGATGGACCGCCCCCGGGTGGAGCGCATCGAGGCGGTGCCGCCGGCCATCGCCATCGACCGCAAGGATCCGGTGCGCACCTCGCGTTCGACGGTGGGCACCATGGCCGAGATCACCGATTATGTAAAGCTTCTCTTCGCCCGGGCCGCGGTCCTGCACTGCCCACGCTGCGGTCGTCCGGTGGTCCCGGCCACGGCGGAGGCGGTGTGGGCACAGCTCAATAACCGAACAGAGGGGAGCGAACTCATCGTCACCTTCCCCTTTCCGGTGGCGGAGGAAGACCCCCGGCGTACCGCCGCCCACCTGACCCGTCTCGGCTACGACCGGCTTTTTCGCGGCGGCGCCATCGTTCCCCTCGCCGACCGGGATGCGGACGGTGGAGAGGGAAGCCTGGACGTGGTCGCCGATCGCACCGTATTCAAAAAAGGGGAGCGCACCCGCATCGTCGACTCCGTCGAGCAGGCCCTCGGCCTGGGCGGAGGCCGGGTGGATCTCTGGCTGGAGCGAAAGGTTCACCTCCCCTTTTCCACCCGTCTGGAGTGCCCCCACTGCGGCATCACCTTCGGCCGCTCGTCGTCCAATCTGTTTTCGTTCAACAGCCCGGTGGGCGCCTGCGACACCTGCCGTGGCTTCGGCCGGGTGATCGCCCTCGATCCTGACTTGGTGGTCCCCGACCCGGGTCTCAGCCTCGCCCGGGGCGCCATTCGACCCTGGGGCGATGCGGCGGGCGGGCGGATCGAGTACCAGGACCTCATGGACTTTTGCCGCCGGGCCGGCATCCCCGTCGACCGTCCCTTCCGGGAGCTGACAGACGCCCAGCGCCATTCCGTCTTCGAGGGGGCCGACGGCTTTTACGGGGTCCGCGGATTCTTCGACTGGCTCGAAACCAAGACCTACAAGATGCACGTACGGGTGTTTCTCTCGCGCTACCGCGGCTACGACCGCTGTCCGGCCTGCGGCGGCACGCGGTTCAAGCCCGAGGCCCTCGCCTGGCGGCTCGCCGGGAAGACCATCGCCGAGATCTACGCCCTGAACGTGGACCAGGCCCTGGACTTCTTCCGGAGCCTGGAAACCGGGACGGACGAGGCCCGGCGCATCGTGGTGGAAGAAATTCGCAGCCGCCTCGGCTTCCTCAGGGACACGGGGTTGGGGTATCTTACCCTGGATCGACAGTCGCGCACCCTGTCGGGCGGCGAGGTGCAGCGGGTGTCTCTGGCCGCAGCCCTCGGCGCCTCCCTGGTGGATACCCTCTACGTGCTGGACGAGCCGAGTATCGGCCTCCACCCCCGGGACACGCGGCGCCTGGTGGATACCCTGATCCGCTTGCGCGACCAGGGCAACACCGTCGTGGTGGTGGAACACGACCCGGATGTCATCGCCCGCAGCGACTATCTGGTGGACCTGGGGCCCGGCGCCGGCCAAAACGGCGGCCGCCTGGCCTACTTCGGCCCCACCGCCCGGGTCGACGGCTCGCTCACCGGCCAATACCTCACCGGCGCCCGGCGCATCGCCGTCCCGGCCCGGCGCAGGGACACGGCCGACGCCGAATGGCTCACCGTGGCCGGCGCCGCCGAACACAATCTGAAGGGAATCGACGCCGCTTTTCCCCTGCGGCGCTTCGTCTGCGTCACCGGCGTCTCCGGCTCCGGCAAGTCGACGCTGGTGGAGCAGATTCTCTACCGGGCCGTCAAGCGGGAAAAGGGCGACGACCAGGGCCGGCCCGGCAGCCACCGCGTTCTGGAAAACATCGCGGCCGTGGACGACGCCGAACTGGTGGACCAGCACCCCATCGGCCGCACTCCCCGGGCCAATGCCCTCACCTTCACCAAGGCCATGGATCCGATCCGCCGCCTGCTGGCCGACACCGAGGCGGCCCGCAGCGCCGGATTCGGCCCGGGGCATTTCTCGTTCAACACGGCCGGCGGGCGCTGCGAGGCCTGCCGCGGCGAAGGCTTCGAACGGGTGGAGATGCAGTTTCTCTCCGACGTCTATCTCACCTGCCCCGTCTGCCAGGGCCGCCGCTTCACCGACGCCGTCCTCGCGGTGCGCTACCGGGGCCGCAGCATAGCGGACATCTTCGAGATGACCGTGGACGAGGGACTGGCCTTCTTCGCGGACCGGCCGCGCATCGCCTCGTCCCTGGCGCCCCTGGCCAAGGTCGGCCTGGGCTACCTGCGCCTCGGCCAGCCGATCAACACCCTGTCCGGGGGCGAGGCCCAGCGGCTCAAGCTCTCGCGGCACCTGGGCCGCGGGGACGGCCGCCACCGGCTCCTCATCTTCGACGAGCCCACCACCGGGCTCCACCTCCACGACATCCGCACCCTGCTCCAGGCCCTGCACCACCTGGTGGACGAGGGGCAGAGCGTGGTGGTGGTCGAGCACAACCCGTACGTGATCCAAACCGCCGACTGGGTGATCGACCTCGGCCCCGAGGGCGGTGCCGCGGGAGGTCGCATCGTCACCGCCGGCCCCCCCGAGGCGGTGGCCGCCTGCCCGGAGAGCCACACCGGCCGGTTCCTGGCGCCCCTGCTGGCCGGCGCCCCGCCGGTCGGGCAGGCGCCGGCCGTCGCGGAGCCGCCGGCCGTCTACGGCGCGCTCCAGGCCCGGGCCATCCACATCGTCGGGGCCCGGGAACACAACCTGAAAAATATCACCCTGGACATCCCCCGCCACCAACTGGTGGCCCTCACCGGGGTGTCGGGATCGGGCAAATCGACCCTGGCGTTCGACATCCTTTTCGCCGAAGGCCAGCGGCGCTATCTGGAAAGCCTGGCGCCCTACGTGCGCCAGTACATGAAGATCCTGGAGCGCCCCGAGGTGGACCGGCTCACCGGCCTGCCGCCCACCGTGGCCATCGAACAGCGCATCAGCCATGCCGGCCGGCGCTCCACCGTGGCCACCCTCACCGAGATCTATCACTTCCTGCGCCTGCTCTTCGCCCGCCTCGGACGCCCCCATTGCCCCCGCTGCGGCCAGCCGCTGGCCGCCCTGAGCCGGGAAGCGATGGTCGAACGGATCAGGACCGAGACCGGCGGGCGCCCGGCGCGGATTCTGGCCGTCAAGATCGCCAACCGCAAGGGGATGCACAAGCAGGTCCTGGACCGGGCCTTGAAGGCCGGCTGCAGGGAAGCCTGGATTGACGGCGAAATCGTCGCGTTGGCGCCGGGCATGGCGCTGGACCGTTTCAGGCTGCACACCGTGGCCCGGGTGATGGGGCGAACGCCGGCGGATGACCTCGATGCCTTGGTGGCGGCGGCCTTGGCGGAAGGCGGCGGGAGCCTGATGGTGGCCGACGACCAGGGAGCGACGCGGGCTTTCAGCGCCGACGGCGTCTGCCCCGCCTGCGGGGTCGGGGTGACGGCGGCGGACGACCCCCAGCGATTCTCCTTCAACAGCCCCCTGGGGGCTTGCCCCCGCTGCGAGGGGCTCGGCACGGACCCGCATACCGGTGCCACCTGTCCGGACTGCGGCGGCAGCCGGCTCAATGAGCAGGCCCTGGCGGTCAGGATCGAGGGCCGCACGATCTGGGATTTCGTCTCGAGGCCCGCGCCAGGCCTGCACGCCGTTCTGGAGGGATTGGAGATTCCGGACCACCGTCGGCCGGTGGCCGACCCGATTCTCGCCGAACTGCGCGGCCGGCTGGAGCTGCTGGAACGACTCGGTTTGGACTACCTGGCCCTCTCGCGCAGCGGCGCCACCCTCTCGGGGGGCGAGGCCCAGCGGGTGCGCCTGGCAGCCCAGCTCGGCTCCAACCTCGCCGGAGCGGCCTACATCCTGGACGAGCCGACCATCGGCCTGCATCCCCGCGACAACCACCGGCTCATCCAGGCCTTGCAGGGCCTGCGCGACCGGGGCAACACGGTGGTGGTGGTGGAGCACGATGAAGAAACCATCCGGGCCGCCGACACCGTCATCGACCTGGGGCCGGGGGCGGGAGACCGGGGCGGAACGGTGGTCGTCTCCGGCACTCCGGCCGCGGTGGCGGCCTGCGCCGCCTCGCGCACCGGGGCCCTCTTGGCCGATGGCCACCGCCGGGCGGCGGCAAGGTCAAGAGAGACGCGGCAATACCTGACGGTCCGGGGGGCGAGGGCCAACAACCTGCGGGAGGTGACGGTGGATTTTCCCCTGGGGATGCTTGTCGCCGTCACCGGCGTTTCCGGCTCTGGAAAGTCTTCCCTGCTCAAGGAGACCCTCCACCGCGGACTCAAGGCGCGCCTGGACGGGCGGCCGGCGGAGGACCCGGCCGCCTGCGACGCCATCGACGGGTGGGGGGCCGTCACGGCGGTCTGCGAAGTGGACCACAGCCCCATCGGCCGCACCCCGCGTTCGGTGCCGGCCACCTATGTGGGGATCATGGAGGCGATCCGCCGCCTCTTTGCGGCCACCCCGGCGGCCCGGGCCCGGGGATACGCACCGGCCCGTTTCTCCTTCAACGCGGCCGGCGGCCGCTGCGAGGCCTGCCGCGGACAGGGGCATCCGCGGGTGGAAATGAGCTTTCTGCCGGATGTGCACGTGGCCTGCGAGGTCTGCGGCGGCGCCCGCTTCAACGCCGACACCCTGGCGGTGCGCTACAAGGGCAAAACCATCGCCGAGGTGCTGGACATGACCTTCGACGAGGCGGCCGACTTTTTTTCCGCCGTCACGGAAATCCACCGGGCCGCCGCCTTCGTGGCCGCCATCGGCCTCGGCTACCTGCGGCTGGGCCAACCGAGCCCGACCCTTTCCGGAGGCGAGGCCCAGCGCATCAAGCTGGCGCGCCATTTGGCCCGGCCGGGCCGGGGGCACACCTGCTTCATTCTCGACGAGCCCACCACCGGCCTCCACGGGGCCGATGTGCAGCGGTTGTTGGAAGTTCTGCAACACTTGGTGGATGCCGGCAACACGGTGGCGGTGATCGAACACAACCTTGACCTGATCGCAGCGGCCGACTGGATCGTCGATCTGGGACCCGAAGGGGGGGACGGCGGCGGGCGGGTGGTCTTCGCCGGTCCGCCCGCCGGGCTGATGGCCCTCCGGCCGCCGACACACACCGGACGGTTTCTCGCCCGGCACCTCGACGGCTGAACCTACTGCCGGCGGGCCGCCTCCATGCGGGCGCGGACCGAGGGGAAGCGTTGGGTGTCGGTGTGGGGCAGAAAGAGCGCCGCCACATATTGGTCCATGAAGCTGGCGGTCTCGGACAGTTCGAAGTTGGTCATCATGGCCGTCACCCGGGTGACATCGCGGCGCACCTGGTTGGTGAGGGCGCTGATGCGCGCACCGAGGAGCGAACCGTTGCCAAGGTAATGGATCCGCTGGGGATCGATGTCCGGCAGCAGGCCGATGGTGATGGCCTGGGTCAGATCGATGTAGGCCCCGAATCCACCGGCCAGCAGAATCTGGTCCACGGCATCGAAGTCGAGGCCCACCTCGTTGAGCAGCGTCAAACAGCCGCTGTAGATGGCCCCCTTGGCACGAATGAGGTTCTCGATGTCGATTTCGGTGAGCACGATGTCGCGCCCGATGGCCGTGTCGTCCTTCCACACCATCACGTACTCCCAGACTTCGTTGGTCTCCCGGATGCGCGGCGTGTCCAGATCGCGCTCGAACTTGCCCTGGTGGTTGATCACGCCCATTTCCAGCATGCGGGCCACGGTGCTGATGAGTCCCGAACCGCAGATCCCCCGGGGTTTGCCGCTGCCCACGGTGAGGAGCATCGGCTCGTAGGTCTTCGGATCGATGGAAAAATCCTCGATGGCCCCCTTTTCGGCGCGCATGCCGAACTGGATGCCGCCACCCTCGAATGCCGGGCCGGCCGAGCAGGCGGCGCACACCATCCAGTCCTTGTTGCCGATGACGATCTCGGCGTTGGTGCCGATGTCGATGTACAGGGTGGTTTCAGCGCTGCGATACATCCCGGACCCCATCACCCCGGCGACGATGTCCCCCCCCACGTAACTGGAGACCTGGGGAAAAACCAGGGCCCGGGCATGATCGTTGATTTCCAGACCGATGGCCCTGGCTTGGATGGGCGGGAAGAGGGTGGCGGCCGGCACGTAGGGCGAATGGCGGATATAGCGCGGATTGATCTTGAGCAGCAACTGGGTCATGGTGGTGTTGCCGGCGATGGTGATAGTGGGAATCTCCTCCGGGTCGACCTTGGCCTGCGCCAGGATCCGGGCGATCACCTTGTTGACCGTGTCCAGCACGGCCTGGTTGAGCTGCTCCAGCCCCTCGGGCTTTTCCGCCAGGGCGATGCGGGTGATCACATCCTCGCCGAAACTGATCTGGCCGTTGAAGTCCCCGTGCTGGGCCACGGCCTCGCCGGTGTGCAGGTCCACCACCTGGCCGAAGACCGTGGTAGTACCGATGTCAACGGCCAAGGCAAAGAGCCGGTCCCGTGTGTCGCCGGCCTCGATGTTCACCAGCCGGTTGCCGCGCCCGTTGCGCACCGGCCGCAGGATGGTGACGGTGGACTTGAAATCGTTCTGGCGCAATGTATCCGGCAGCTTGCGCATGAAGGGGAGATCGGGCGAGAGCCGGTGTTCGTCGTGCTGCTGGCGCAGGGTGTTGATCAGGCGGGAGAGGTCCGGCTCATGGTCCGCGGCCGTGGGAACGGGCAGATCGACGAATATTTTTTCCACCGGCGGAACGAAGAAACCCTGCTCCTTGATGCTCTCGAAGTCGAAAGCCTTGACCCGGGCCGTGTGGCGTGGCGCGGCCCGCTTGTCCAGGATGCTGGCGTCCACGGTGGATTCCAGGGGAACCGTGACGGTAATGTCGCCCACCACCGTGGACTGGCAGGCGAGTCGATACCCCTGGGCGATCTCGTCGTCGCGCAGGCGGGCCGACAACCCTCCTTCCACGCTGCCCTCGGAGATGACCACCCGGCATTTGCCGCAACTGCCGCTGCCCCCGCAGGATGCGTTGATGTGCACCCCGGCTTCCATCGCCGCCCGCAGCAGGTTCGTGCCTGCGGGAACGCGGATCGATTTGTCATAGGGCTGAAAAACGACTTGGTAATCCGCCATGGCCGGTTCCTTTCTCGGCGGTATGCGCCGGATCGCCGTCGGGACGGCAAGAGCAGCCTGCGTTTCCCCACCCGCTGCCGTGAGTTCCGAAGATGGAAAAAAGTTATCGATAGCACAAGCAATGGGTGAGGGCAAATCTTCAACCGGTATCTTATACCGATGTCGCCGCGTCGCGGAAGACCCGGTCCGGCCTTTACAACGATATATCAATGCCCCTATAAATGAGAACTGTTATTGATAAGTAGCCAGGAGTTTCGATTCTCCCTATATATCAAGGAGGCTCCCATGTCCCCGTCGCCGATTTCACCCCCCGGACCCGTCTGGCCCGGCTCCTGGAGCCGCCGTCGCTTTCTGGCTCGCGGCATCGCCTGGGTCGGCGCATTGAGCCTGGGGGGGGTGCTGCCCCGCCAGGCCGCGGCCGGCGGACCTGCGGACATCGCCATCGCCGAGGGGACCCCCGAGGCTGCGGTGCGGGCCGCCGTGGGTGCCCTGGGCGGAATCCAGGCCTTTGTCCGGCGGGGCCAAAAAGTGGTCATCAAGCCCAACATGAGCTTTGCCCCCGACGTCGAGCGGGCCAGCAACACCCATCCGGAGGTGGTGCGCACCCTCGTGGCCCTGTGCCGCGAGGCAGGCGCCGGCCGGGTGCGGGTCCTGGACCACCCGCTGCGCCAGGCCGAGTTGTGCATCGAGGGGGTCAAGCAGGCGTGCAGCCCGTTCGACAAGGACATGGTCCACGGGCTGGACAAGCCGGGTTTTTTCAAGCCGGTGTCCATCGCCCAGGGGCTTCAGATGCGGGAGACCGATGTGATGCAGGACGTCCTGGAGGCCGACGTGCTCATCGCCACGCCGGTGGCCAAGAGCCACGGCAGCACCGGGGTGAGCCTGTCGCTGAAAGGGATGATGGGGCTGATCTGGGACCGGGGCATCATGCACTACAAGTACGACCTGAACGAGGCCATCGTGGACTTGGCCACGGTTCTCAAACCGCAATTGACGGTCATCGACGTCACCCGGGCCCTCACCACCAACGGCCCGGGCGGGCCGGGCAAGGTGGTGCGCCTGGACGCGGTCATCGCCGCCGCCGACCCGGTGGCCGCCGACGCCCAGGCCGTGGCCATGGTTCCCTGGTACGGACAGCGCCTCGCCCCGCGCCAGGTGCCCCACATCCGCCGGGCCCATGAACGGGGGCTGGGGCGCATGGACATCGAGAACCTGCGCGTCCGGCGCGTGACGGCATGAGCCCGGCGCGCCTGGCCCAGACCGCCAGTTTTCTCCTCTTTGCCGTTCTGCTCTACCTGGCGGCCTTCCCCCTGGTTCCCCGTCTGCCGGTGGATGCCTTCCTCCGCCTGGATCCGGCCGCGGCCCTGGCCGCCATGCTCGCCGGCCGCACCTGGATTCCCGCTTTCGGTTCCGCCTTGCTCATCGTCGGCGCCACGGCCCTGCTGGGCCGGTTCTTCTGTGGCTGGGTCTGCCCCCTGGGCGCCACGTTGGATGTCGCCGACCGCTGGACGGGCCGGCGCGGCAAGGGACGCTTCCAGCGCCTTGCCGCCTGGCGGCCGGTGAAGTACCAGATCCTGCTGGCGCTGGCGATGGGAGCGCTCCTGGGCGTATCGCTGGTGTTCCTGGTGTCGCCGCTGGCCCTGGCGATCCGGTTTTACGGCCTGCTGGTCAATGCGGCCATCGACGCGGCCGCAGACGCCCTGGTCGAGGGGATCCGCCCCCTGGCCCGCTCCCTGCAGTGGTCCCCCCTCGTCTATGCCGACCCGGAAGTCCCGCGCTTTTCCCTGCAAGTCGCCTCCCTGACGATCATGGCCCTGATCCTGGCCGCCGGGCGCCTGGCGCCCCGCTTCTGGTGCCGCTGCCTCTGCCCGGCCGGCGCCCTCTTTGCCCTGGCGGCCGCCCGCCCCCTCTGGCGCCGCGCGGTGAGCGCGGCCTGCATCGACTGCGGCCGCTGCCAGCGGGCCTGCCCCATGGGCGCCATCGCGGAGGACCCCCGGCGCACCGCCCATGGCGAGTGCATCGTTTGCCAGACCTGCGTCCACGTTTGTCCCACGGCAGCCGTGACGTTTCCCCTGTCTTGGTCCTCATCGCCGCTGCCGGCCCAACCGGAACGCCTCGGTCGGCGCCAGGCGATCGGGGCGGCCTCCGCAGGCGCCGGGTTGGCCCTGCTGGCCATGATCGATCCGGCCTGGCCCGCCGGCCACGACGCGGCTGCCGGCGAGGGGACCGGCCGCCTCCTCCGACCGCCCGGAGCAGTGCCGGAAACCGATTTCCTGCGCCGCTGCATCGGCTGCGGCCTCTGCATGAAGGCCTGCCCCACCAACACCCTGCAGCCGGCCGGAACCGCCGCCGGACTCAGCGGCATCTTCAGCCCCCGCCTCGCCCCACGCATCGGCGCCTGCGAACCGGCATGCAACGCCTGCAGCCAAGTCTGCCCCACCGGAGCGATCCGCCCGCTGCCCCTGGAAGAAAAAACCCGCGCCAAGATCGGCACGGCCTTCATCCTGCGCCACAAGTGCATCGCCTGGGAGATGAACCGGCCCTGCCTCGTCTGCGACGAAGTCTGCCCCTACGATGCGATCGCCCTGCGCCGGGTGCCGGACCTGACCGTGGCGGTCCCCTTTGTGGATGAGACCCGCTGCAGCGGCTGCGGCTTGTGCCACCACCACTGTCCGGTACGCCCCGACGCCGCCATCGTCGTCGAGCCGGTGGGCGCCCTGCGCCTGGCCGAGGGGAGCTATCGGGACACGGCCCGGCGGCTCGGCCTGAGCCTGGAACTGAAGCCGCCGGCCCCGCCCGTGCCCCCGCCCGCGGCCGGCCAGGGACTGCCGCCCGGCTTCACCCCGTAAAAATGCCGGCTGCCATTTGAAAAACGGGGCGCCGTGCGTTAGGGTTGGGGGGCTTGAAAAATCAGACCGATCCAACGGATTGGACAGATCCTGTCGGGTCGGTTTTGGGGCTCGATACAGCAGCGCGAAACGAAACCGCCATTTTAGTCACTTTAATCAGTCATCATTTCAGGTACTTTTAAAAATGCACTACGAAGGCAACATGATCCGGCCCCCCAGCGAGGCCGACAGCATCCTGCTGCAGGTCACCGTCGGCTGCAGCCACAACAAGTGCACCTTCTGCGGCGCCTACAAGGGCGAGCGCTTCAAGATCAAGCCCGACGAGGTGATCATGGAAGACATCGCCTTTGCCGCCCGCTACGCCCGGCGCCAACGGCGGGTCTTTCTCTGCGACGGCGACGCCCTCATCGTGCCCCAGAAACGCCTGGTGAAGATCCTCGCCGCCATCCGCGAGCAGCTGCCCCGGGTAGAACGCGTCGGGGTCTATGCCAACACCAAGGGGCTGGCCATGAAGTCCGATGCCGAGCTGGCCGAACTGGTTTCCCTGGGCCTGGGCATCGCCTACATGGGCCTGGAATCCGGCGACGACGAGACCCTGGCCGCGGTGCGCAAGGGGGCCGACAGCCGGCGCATGATCGACATGGGCCGCAAGGCCCGTGCCGCCGGGCTGAAGCTGTCGCTCACCGTCCTCCTCGGCCTGGCCGGCATCGAGCGTTCGACCATTCATGCCGAGGCCACCGGGCGGGTGTTGACGGCCATCGACCCCGAATACGTGGGGGCGCTGAGCCTGATGCTGATTCCGGGCACGCCCCTCCATGAAGACTACAGGGCGGGGCGCTTCCGCCTGCCCGATCCCATGGGGATGCTGGCCGAACTGCGGGCCATGATCGCCCACACCACCCTTACCGACGGCCTTTTCCACGCCAACCACGCTTCCAACTACCTTCCCATCCGGGCCAGACTGCCCGAGGACAAGGAGCGCACCCTCGCCCTCATCGACGCGGCCCTCGCCGGCCGCGTGGCGCTGAAGCCGGAGTTCATGCGGGCGCTGTAGGAACGGCCCGCGGACCAAGGTGGACGGGCAGGGACCTTCACGGGCGGACATGCTCATGCGGTCCTTGCCGGTCAGTGCTTGTCCGTGAAGGTCCGTGTCCGCGCGCGCCCCTATCCCCCGGACTTGCATCCCCGGCTAAACCATTGTATCAAGCCGATCAATTTTCGAGCCACCGCGGTTTGGATGCCGCCGTGGCCCATCCACGTCATCCCTTGGGCGGACCGCCTGCCGCCGGACCGCCGAGGAAAGGAGATTGCCATGACCAGCAACCCGTCGGTTTCCGCCGCCGAACTGGACCAACTGAGCATCAACACGATCCGCACCCTCGCCATGGACGCCATCCAGAAGGCCAACTCGGGGCATCCCGGCGCGCCCATGGGCCTGGCGCCGGTGGGATACCTGCTCTGGACCCGCTTTCTCAAGCATCACCCCCGCAAGCCCGACTGGCTCGACCGCGATCGCTTCGTGCTCTCCGGGGGGCACGCCTCGATGCTTCTCTACAGCCTGCTCTACCTCACCGGCTACGACCTGAGTCTCGATGACCTGAAAAACTTCCGCCAGTGGGAAAGCCGCACCCCCGGCCACCCCGAGCTCGGGGTCACGCCCGGGGTGGAGACCACCACCGGACCGCTGGGACAGGGATTCGCCAACGCGGTGGGCATGGCCATGGCCGAACGCCACCTGGCGGCGCGCTTCAACCGCCCGCAACACACCCTGGTGGACCACCACACCTGGGTGCTCTGCGGGGACGGGGACCTGATGGAAGGGGTGGCCTCCGAGGCGGCCTCCCTGGCCGGGCACCTGGGCCTGGGACGACTGATCTGCATCTACGACGACAACCGGATCTCCATCGAGGGCAGAACGGACATCACCTTCACCGAAGACGTGGCTCGGCGCTTCGAGGCCTACGACTGGCACGTGGTGCGCGTGGCCGACGGCAACGACCTGATCGAACTCGCCGCGGCCCTCCAAGCCGCCAAGGACATCTCCGACAAACCCTCCCTGGTGATCGTGCGTACCCACATCGCCTACGGCAGCCCCAACAAGCAGGACAGCCCCGATGCCCACGGCGCCCCGCTGGGGATCGAGGAGGTCGGCCTGACCAAGGCATGCCTCGGCTGCCAGCCGGATGAGCATTTCTGCGTCCCGGAGGCGGTGCTGGACCATTGCCGCGGCGCCATCGCCCGCGGAGAAGCCGCCGAATCCGCCTGGATGAAGACCTTCGACGCCTACCGCCAGACCTACCCGGATTTGGCCGACGAATGGTTGAACGCCGTCTGCGGGTATCTGCCAGCCGGATGGGACAAATCGCTGCCGGTCTTCGCCCCCGGAAACGGGCCGGTGGCGACCCGGGCCGCATCCGGCAAGGTACTCAACGCCATCGCCGCCATCCTTCCCTCTCTCATGGGAGGATCGGCGGACCTGGCGCCCTCCAACAAGACATTTCTCACCGGCCTCCCCGAGTTCCAGAAAAACGCCTACGATGGGCGAAACATCCGATTCGGGGTACGCGAACACGCCATGGGGTCCATCCTCAACGGGCTGTACCTGCACCACGGCATCCGCCCTTACGGCGGCACCTTCCTGGTCTTCGCGGACTACATGCGCCCGGCGATCCGCCTGGCCAGTTTGATGAAGCTGCCGATCATCTACGTCTTCACCCATGACAGCATCGCCGTGGGCGAAGACGGCCCCACCCACCAGCCCGTGGAGCACCTGGCCGCCCTGCGGGCGATTCCCAACCTGACGGTGATCCGGCCCGCGGATGCCAACGAAACCGCCGAGGCGTGGAAAACGGCCGTTTGCCGCTGCGACGGCCCTTGCGCCCTGATCCTGAGCCGCCAGAAACTGCCGGTCCTGGACCCGGAGACGACCCGCGGCAAACTGGCCTGCGGCGGCTACGTGGTGGCCGACTGCCTCGGGACGCCGGAACTGATCCTCATCGCCACCGGTTCCGAGCTGCACCTCGCGCTGAAGGCCGCCGGAGTGCTCACCGAACGGGGCCTGGCCGTGCGCGTGGTCAACCTGCCGAGTTGGGAGCTGTTTGAAAAGGCCGGCGCCGACTACCGCCGCACCATCCTGCCGCCGGAGGTCAAGGCCCGCCTGGCTATCGAAGCGGGCATCGGCATGGGCTGGGAACGGTATGTGGGCCCAAACGGGGCGGTGATCGGCATCGACCGCTACGGAGCCTCGGCCCCCGGGGGAACCGTGATGGAAAAATTCGGCTTCACGGTGGACAACGTGGTTCAAAAGGCGCTGGCGTTGCCGGGAAAGGCCGCATAGGCCGTGTTGAAGCGCGGGCCGAGGGGAGAATCGTTATGGAACTGAAGATCCTGCTGGCGACTTTCGGCATGGTGTTTCTGGCCGAGCTGGGGGACAAGACGCAGTTGGCGACCTTCTGCATGTCGGCGGAATGCGACGGGGTGAGAATTTCCGTGTTTCTCGGCTCGGCGGCGGCCCTGGTGCTCAGCAGCCTGCTGGCGGTGTTTCTCGGCCACGTGGTGGGCCGCTACATTCCCCCGACGGCCATCAAGCTGGCTGCCGGGGCCTTCTTCCTCGTCGCCGGCATCTGGACCCTGGCCGGGGCGATGCGAAGCCTCTGAACCGACTTGCGGCATCCCTCCGCGGCAGAACCCCACGGCGTCCCTCGCAGGGGGAACCCGAAAGCCGATTTTCAGCCAATCAGGGCGTCGATGCGGGCAATGGCGCCCGGGGCGCCGTTGCGATCCAGCAAGGCGCGCACGGCGCGCAGGCATTCGCGCAGGATCGCCGTCTTGGGATGGGGCGAGGCGAGTTGGGCCTCGGCGGTTCTCAGGTCGGCCATCATTTCGGACAACGCCTCGAAGGGCCACCGGTAATCGCTGGCATCGGCCTTGATCCGCGCCAGCACGGCTTCGACGGCCTCCCGGGCCGCCGGCTCGACCACCGCCGCCGACCCCAGACGCACCACCTCGCTGCGGGCCGGAGCCACCGCCCCGCGGCCTTCGAGATAGGCGATGCCCTCGACGGTGATGCCGATTTTGCCCGACAGGGAAACGATGTCCGCCAGACCGGCGCCGATCAGGGCCTGGCCGGCCTCCTGGGCGTCCTGGCGGTCCATGCCGACCGCGGCGCCCAGATCGTACATCGACTCGCTGGCGGAGCTCTTTCCGCCGGTACGCCGGTGCAGCTCGGTCAGCATCTGAAGAAAGAAAGGATGATGTTCGTCGATGGTCATTTCCCGCACCGATTTTCCAGCGGGCATGGGGCAAGCCGCGCGGGTGACGAAGAACTGGCGATGGAAGGGATTTCTCAGGGTCTGACGGCAGTCTCTGAAAAAAGTGGCAGCGAAAGACGGACCCGTCGTTTAGCTGCTCTTGCCGTTGACCTTTTCACGCAGGATGTTAGAGCAGCGAAACACCACCACGCGCCGCTTGGACAGCATCATCGGCTCGCCGGTGGCGGGGTTGCGGCCTTTGCGCGCCTTTTTCTCATTGACGCAGAATTTTCCGAAACCGCTGATCAGGATATCCTCGCCGGTTTCCATGGTCTGCTTCATGATCTCCAGCAGCGTTTCGACGATTTCGGCGCAACGGTTGCGGGGCAGGCCGAGTTTGTCCGGCAAAGCGTCGACGATATCTGCCTTGGTGAGCGTCATCGGTACAATGCTCCTCTTGCAAGATGATGGATACCGGTGGTGGCCGCGGTCCGGCGGTTCCTCAAACTGGCCTTTTCTAATGATAAGTCGTTCTTTTGTCAACAAATTCTTACACCCCGGGGAGCCGGCCCGAGGCGGGGGCCGATTATAACCTGCTTGAATTGTTTAAAATAAGTTGAACCTTGCCCCCGGAAACCGGCTGGCGAAGCGCCTGGAAGACCTCGCCGACCGGCCCGAAGGAACCGTTCGAAACTTGCTGGAGAACTGTTTTCGTGAATCGTTTCCCGTTAAAATTCAAAATGTTTCAAGGATCCACCCCTCTGGCCGGCGGCCTTCATGCCGGCGGTGCCTTCCTCATCTGGGGCTTGAGCCCCCTGTACTGGCGCATCTTGACGGACGTGCCCCCCTTTGAAATCATCCTCCACCGCATCGTCTGGTCCCTGGCGCTGTTGCTGCCCCTGGTACTGCTGGCCGGGCAGACCGGCGATCTGATCCACCTCTTCGCGCGGCCGCGGATGCTGCTTCTGCTCTGTCTGACATCGCTGCTGGTGGCGGTCAACTGGCTGATTTACATCTGGGCCGTCAACAGCGGTTTCGTGCTCCAGGCCAGCTTGGGATACTACATCAACCCGCTGGTCAACGTGATGCTGGGCACGCTGTTTCTCGGCGAACGTCTCACCCGGCGGCAGGGGTGGGCCGTGGCGCTGGCGGCCCTGGGGGTGACGATCCAAACCGTCGATCTGGGCACGATTCCCTGGATTTCCCTGGCGCTGGCCTTTTCCTTCGGCATTTACGGCCTCATTCGCAAGATGGCCGCCGTGGAAGCCCTGGTGGGGCTGACCATGGAAACCCTGATCCTTTCCATCCCGGCGGCCGGCATCCTCGTGCATCTGGACCTGGCCGGCCGGGGGGCTTTCGGAAGCTACGGCCGCGCCACCGATCTGATCCTGGTGGGAACGGCCCTGGTGACGGCGGTGCCCTTGCTGATGTTCAACATCGGCGCCCGCCGCATCCATCTGGCCACGGTGGGGCTGCTCCAGTACATCGCCCCCAGCGGCATGTTCCTGCTGGCGGTCCTGCGTTTCCATGAGCCGGTGGCCCCGCTGCGCTGGGTGACCTTCGGTCTGATCTGGACGGCGCTGGGCCTCTACTCGGCCGACCTCCTGGCAATGGCCCGCCAACGCGCCCAACCGATCGCCCCTCGGCGCGCCTGACCGGACGCGGCTGATTCTTGGCGCCAGGGGCGCATGTCGGGCCCGCCAACCGGGGTGGGCCGCATATCTGTTTCCGGCAAGGGGTTTCAATGAAGCGCATCTGGTCTGAAAAATGGTTCCCGCCCTTCGATCCCGAACAGGATGCCTTGACCTACTGGCGCGAGCGGATCCTGTTCGGCCTGCTCGTCGGCGGTCTTGGCCTCAGCCCAATTGCCATCATCCCCGCGGTGGTTCTCATCATCAAGCGCGGCCTCTGGCTGCTGGCCGCCGTCGACACGGTGGCGCTGGCGGTCCTGGTTTACCTTCTGTTCAGCACTCGCCTGAGTTTTTTCACCCGTTCGCTCGGTCTGATCGCCACACTTTATGCCATCAGCATAGGCGTTTTGACCAACGCCGGCATCATCAGCGGAGGACCCTTCTGGCTCTTCTTCGTCCCGATTCTCACCAGCCTGCTGCTGGGCTGGCGGGCCGCCGGCATCGCCGTGCTGCTCAACGCCGTCACCCTTGCCGTGGTCGGCAGTCTCGTCAGCCGGCAGGTAATCGGCCCGCCGCTTTCCTTTTTCGTCACCCGGGAATCGGCCCTGACGACGCTGGGCAATTTCGTCCTGCTCAATACCGGGGCCACGCTGGTGGTCTCGATCATGATCCACGGACTGGAGCGCATCATCCACATTCAGCGGGAAACGGCGGATCGGCTGCGGCACGAAATCGTCGAGCGCAAGCGCGCCGCGGCCGCCCTGCGGGAAAGCTCGCGGACATACCGCCAAATTTTTGAAAATATTCAGGATGTTTACTACGAGGCCAGCTTCGACGGCACCATCCTGGAGATCAGCCCGTCGATCCGGAGGATCTCCCGGTACGCGCGCGAGGAGCTGATCGGAAAACCGCTGCACGAGGTCTACGCCGATCCCCGGCAGCGGCAGGACTTCATTGCCGCGATGATCGCGCAGCGGCGGGTTGAGGACTACGAGATCGTCCTGAAAGACAAGGATGGCTCCCAGCACACATGTTCGGCCTTGGCGTCGATCATGGAGGATGACCAGGGGCAGCCGGTCAAGATTGTCGGCTCCCTGCGCGACATCACCGCCCGCAAGCAGATCGAGGCGGACCGTCAGCGCCTGGTCGCCACCCACCTCCGGCTTCAAAAGGAAGAATGCCTGGGGCGGATGGCCGGCGCCGTGGCACACCATTTCAACAATCAATTCAGCGTGGTGATGGGGAACCTGGAAATGGCGACTGAAAATGCCCCCCAAGGATCTCCCATGCGTAAATTTCTTGACGAAGCCATGGAAGGCGCCCGGCGGGTGACGGAGATCAGCAAGGCCATGCTGATCTACCTCGGGGACGATTTCAGCGCCCTGGAGCGATTGGATCTTTCGGAAGTCTGCCGGCAGCATCTTCCCCTGCTCCGGGCGGTGTTGCCCCCCGGGGTGCCCCTGGAGCTGGATCTGGCAACGCGGCCGCTCACCGTCACCGCCAATGCCACCCAGATGCAGCAGGTCTTGATGAACTTGGTTTCCAACGCCTCGGAGGCCATCGGTAGCGGCAGCGAAAAATTACATCTGGCCACCGGCCGGGTCGCGGCGAGTGAGGTCCCCACAACCCGGATCGCCCCTGCCGACTGGAAACCCACGACCCCGTTTCTGGCCTGGCTGGCCCTCTCCGACAATGGGCATGGCATAAAGAACGAAGACCTGGACAAGATTTTTGATCCCTTTTTCAGCACGCGGTTTGTCGGCCGGGGCCTGGGGTTGCCCGTGGTGATGGGAATCGTCAAGGTCTGGGACGGCGTGGTGGCGGTGGAAAGCACCCCGGGCCGGGGCACGACCTTTCGGATCTATTTTCCCTTGGAGGGAGGATGAAAGAGGTCCTTCATGATGCGAAAAATGGGAATAATTGGAAGCATGGGAGGGATAAAGGGCGTCCCCGGCCGATCCTGCCGCCGCGGGGCGATTACCGGACGCTGCTTTCCTTCCAGAAGGCCGAGGTGGCCTACGACATCACGTTCCGCTTTGCCCACAAGTACCTGTCTCGCGGCGACCGCACCATCGACCAGATGATCCAGTCGGCACGCTCGGGCAAGAAGAACATCCTGGAAGGCAGCAAGGCCGGCCTGACATCCAAGATGACCGAAATCAAACTGACCAACGTGGCCCGCGCCAGCCTGGAGGAACTGCTCGACGACTACCGCGACTTTCTCCGCGCCCGCGATCTGCCGATGTGGGACAAGAATTCGACAGAGGCGATGTACGTGCGCCGTCTCGGGCGCCGCGAACCGCAGACCTTCGAGATATACCGCCAAATCGTGGAAACCCGCCCGGCGGCCGTGGTGGCCAACCTGGCCATTTGCCTGATTCACCAGACCAACTACCTCATCGACCGTCAACTTCAACGCCTGGAGCAGGACTTTCTCAAGCAAGGGGGCCTACGCGAACGCATGACCCGCGCCCGTCTCGAGGCCAGGCGCTCAACCGGCGACCTTTCTCATCAATCCCATTCCTCCCATCGTTCCCATGAAGATGAAGATCAATGATCAACCGGAGGGTGTTTGGATTAGGAGTAGGAGTTGTGCGAAAAGAGGGGAAATGGAAATAACGAGACGTATGAGCGCAAAGAGTACCGGCATCGCCCTGGTCTCGGTTCTGGTGGCGATCTTTCTCTGCGGCGCCGGGGCGCCGACTCCGGCCCGGGGAGCGACGGACCCGATTTTGTCGGCCGCCGAGATCGACTATCCGCCCTTTTGTATCGTTGACGCCGACGGCCGACCGGACGGCTTTTCGGTGGAGCTGATGCGCGCCGCCCTGGCGGCCATGAGGCGCGAGGCGACCTTCCGCACCAGCACCTGGAAGGATGTCAAGGGATGGCTGGAGCGCGGCGAGGTCCAGGCACTGCCGCTGGTGGGCCGGACCCCGGAACGCGAGTATCTTTTCGACTTCACCTTCCCCTACATGTCGTTGCACGGGGCCATCGTGGTGCGCGCCGATACCGGCGGCGTGCAGGATCTCTACGATCTGCGGGGAAAATCGGTGGCGGTGATGAAGGGCGACAACGCCGAGGAGTTTCTGCGGCGGGAGGATCGCGGCATCGACATCCAAACCACAGCCACCTTCGATGAAGCCCTGCGCCGATTGTCCGAGGGGCGATACGACGCGGTGGTGATCCAGCGTCTGGTGGCGGTACGCCTGATCCAGGAGACCGGACTCAAAAACCTGAAGATCGTCAACCGGCCCATCGACGGGTTCCGCCAGGATTTCTGTTTCGCGGTCAAGGAAGGCGACCGGGATACCCTGGCCCTCCTCAACGAGGGGCTGGCCTTGGTCATGGCCGACGGCACCTACCGGCGCTTGCACGCCAAGTGGTTCGCTGCCCTGGAGCTGCCAACCCACCGGCGCATCGTGGTGGGCGGGGACCGCAACTATCCGCCCTTCGAGTACCTGGACGAAAACGGTCGGCCCACCGGCTACAACGTGGACCTGACCCGGGCCATCGCCCGGGAGATGGACCTGGATATCGAAATCCGCCTGATGCCCTGGCCCCGGGTGGTCGATGGCCTGCAAAGCGGCGACATCGACATCCTCCAGGGTATGTTCTACTCGCTCCAGCGGGACCTGACATTCGATTTCACACCGCCCCACATCATCAACCAGTGCGTCAGCGTCGTGCGCCGGGGCCAAGATCCGCCGCCGGCCACCGTCAATGAGCTCATGGGGCTCCGGATCGTGGTCGAGCGCGGTGACATCATGCACCAATTCGCCGTGGAAAACGGACTCCAGGCAGATGTCGTCGCCGTGGGCACCCAGGAAGACGCCCTGCGGGAGGTGGCCGAAGGCAGGCAGGACTGCGCCCTGGTCTCGCGCCTCACCGCCCTCTACTGGATCAAGGTCCATGGCTGGGACAACCTGGCGGTGGCCCGCCGCCCCCTGCTTTCCCCCAATTACTGCTTCGCGGTGCCCAACGGCCACAAGGCCATGCTGACCACCTTCAGCGAGGGGCTCAAGACCCTGGAAAACAGCGGCGAGTATCAACGCATCTATGACAAGTGGCTCGGCGTCTATGCCTCGATCTCTCCGGAAATTGGTGATATCGTGCGCGGCCTTGCCGCGGGCACCGCCGTTCTGCTGGCCATCCTCCTGGCCATGTTTGCCTGGACCCGAGTCTTGCGACGCCAGGTGGCCAATAAAACGGCGGAGTTGCGCCAGAGAGAAGCCTTCCAGCGCGCCATGATCACTTACTCGCCGCTGGCGCTGTTCAGCATCGACCTGGACGGGATCGTATCGAGCTGGAACCCGTCGGCCGAAAGGATGTTCGGCTGGACCGCCCGAGAAGTCCTCGGCAAGCCGCTGCCGATTGTGCCGGAGAACAGTCGGCCGGAATTCGACGTCTTGCGCCGGCAGGTGGCAGAAGGCGGTCAATTCTCGGGCAAGGAACTGGTCCACCGGCGAAGGGACGGCATCCCCATCTCCCTGAGCCTCTCCGTCGCGCCCATTCGTGACAGGGGGGGACGCATCACGGGCATCATGGGGGCTGCCGAGGACATCACCGAACGTAAGCAAGCGGAGGACGCGCTGCGGGAAAGCGAGCAACAGCTCCACGCCATCCTGGAATCCGGCGCCAACCCCACCGTGGTCTACGATGCCGAGGGCTTTCCCCGGCACCTGAACGCGGCCTTTACCGGCGTCTTCGGTTGGACCCGGGAGGAATTGGCCGGGCAGTGGATTCCCTTCGTGCCCGACGACCAGAAGGAGGTCACGGCCGCCAAGATCAAGGAAATCTACGCCACCGGCGATCCTGTCAAATTCGCCACCCAGCGGTTGACCAAGGACGGCCGGCGCCTCGATGTGATCGTCAGCGCGGCCATCATCAAGATCGCTGAAAGCAAGGGCACCGGAATGGTGGTGAGCCTCACCGACGTCAGCGAGCAGAAAAACCTTGAACTCCAGCTCAGGCAGGCCCAGAAGATGGAGTCGGTGGGGCGCCTGGCCGGCGGGGTGGCCCACGATTTCAACAACATGCTCGGGGTGATCCTCGGCTACGCGGAGCTGGCCCAGGCCAAGATAGCCCAAGACGACCCGCTGCACGCCGACCTGACCGAGATCGTCACCGCCGCCCGCCGCTCGGCCGACATCACCCGCCAACTGCTCGCCTTTGCCCGCCGCCAGACCATCGCCCCCAAGGTGCTCGACCTCAACGACACCGTCGAGGGGATGCTGCGCATGCTGCGCCGGCTCATCGGCGAGGACATCGACCTGCAGTGGCTCCCCGATGGCGGCCTGTGGCCGGTGAAGATCGACCCCTCCCAGGTGGACCAGTTGTTGGCCAACCTGTGCGTCAACGCCCGGGATGCCATCGACGGGGTGGGCAAGATCACCATCGAGACCGAAAACGTGCACTTCGACCCGCAGTACTGCCGCGACCACCTCGGGTTCACCGCCGGCGATTACGTGCTCTTGGCCGTCAGCGACGACGGCTGCGGCATGGGCGCCGAGATTCGCGAGCATCTCTTCGAACCCTTTTTCACCACCAAGGAAGCCGGCCGGGGCACCGGTCTGGGGTTGGCCACCGTCTACGGTATCGTCAAACAGAACAACGGCTTCATCAATGTCTACAGCGAGCCGGGAGCGGGCACCACCGTCAAGATCTACCTGCCCCGGGACAGCGAAGCCGCCGAGGCCCTGCCGGCCGCCTTGGGGCGGAAAGCCGACGCCGGCCGCGGCGAGACGATCCTGGTGGTGGAAGACGAGGCCTCGGTGCTCAGGCTGGTTTGCGCCATCCTCGAGGGCCTGGGCTACACCGTGCTGGCCGCCGCCGGCACCGCCGAGGCCATCACCCTGGCCGAGGCCCATGGCGCCAAGATCCACCTGCTGATCACCGACGTGGTGATGCCGGAAATGAACGGCCGGGACCTGGCGGCGCGGCTCCAAAAGCTGTACCCTGATCTGAAGGTGCTGTTCATGAGCGGCTACACCGCCAACGTCATCGCCCACCACGGCGTGCTGGAGGACGGGGTTTACTTCATCCAGAAACCCTTCTCGCGCCAGGACCTGGCCGCCCGGGTGCGGGAGGCGCTGGGGTAGGCGGGAAATGAGAGGAATGGGAAGAATGGGAGCGATGGGAGTAATGGCGCTGGCACAAGATGGCGTTGCGCCCATTCTTCCCATTCCTCCCATCGCTCCCTTGACCCCAACCCCCGAATCATGGAGGATTGACGATCTTCTGTTTTTCTTTTACCGACTTACCGAAGGTGCACCAATGACGCTTGTGCAACCATACGCTCCGGAATCCATCTGGATCAAGTTCAAGATCGCCCCGTTGGACCTCGTTCATTCTCCCCTGGCCATCCTGGTAATCGATGACATCACCGATCTGCGCCAGGCGTTGGCGGAACGCGACAGCTTGCAGGCCCACAGCTCACCCAGGCCCAGCGCCTGGAGTCGGTGGGCACCTGGCCGGCGTGGTGGCCCAAGATTTCAACAACCTGCTCTCGGTGATCCTCGGCTACAGCCAAATGATGCTCGCCGACAGCGCCGGCGACGATCCGCGCCGCCAGGCGCTGCAAGAAATCTACCATTCAGAAACCCTTCTCGGTTCAGGGGTTGCTGAGCAAGGTGGCTTCCGTACTGCGATAGAAGTCCCCGGAGGACCGATGCCCATGACCGGCAAGATCGTGCCACGCGACTATCCGCATCCCCGGATCAGCGAGCAGGTGGATGCCGTCAGCGGGCACTACATGCTCACCGACGAAAAACGTCTCGCCGTGGCGGACGGCCAGGTGCTTTATTTTACCGGTTATGCCGTGGTGGACACCGCCTGCTGCGGCCCGGGCGGGTGCGGCTATGCCGTGGTGGCGGGAAAAATCATCGGCCACGCCTACCGCCGCAGCGCCGATGGCCGGGCGGTCTCCCGGGTGGTGCCCATCGACGACCCGGGGCTTCAGGCCGAGATCGGTCGGCGCATCATGGCTACCGATCACGTCTCCCAGGTGCTCTTCGACCCCTCATAACAGCCTCACCCGGGGCCGCTGACCGTCAGCCAGTTCCACCAACGCCCCGCGGCCACGCCCCAGGGTGCAGTTGACCACCACGGAATCTCCGAGGGTGACGACGCCCGGATCCTCATGGATATGGCCGCAGAGCACCAGTTGCGGCCGGCATGCGGCGATGACCCGCCGGACCGCGCGGCACCCGGCGTGAAAACGGCCCCCCGCGCGGTCCAGCACGCCCCGCGGGGGCGGATGGACCACCAGCACGCTCTGGGGGGTGAGCAGACGGCAGAGGGTTTCCTCGATGATCCGTTCGCTCCAGCCGAGCCGGGAGGCGAACGGAAGCGGCAGGGTGCCGCCGGCGCCGACAAACGACACTCCCTCCCAGGCCACCGATTTCAAGTGCAGCGAGTGGATGCCGGGATAAGACGCGAAAAGGTCCTCGAGACGCCGGGGATCGCTGTTGCCCCGGATCGCCAACACGGGAATGCACAACTGTTGCAACTCTTCCAGCAGGGCCGCGGGGCGGCGGAACCATCGGCACAGGTCGCCGGCGACGACCAGCGCGTCGACGGCGTGCTCCGCCAGGGTGCCGCGGATCAGCCCCAAACGCTCCGGGCGTCCGTGAATGTCGGCTACGGCAAGGATCTGCATCGTTTTTTTCCACCTTGATTTGGACGGGGCAATGTTGTTAGAAATGCCGATCATCCCCCTGAATCATCTGCATGTCGGGCCAGCCGCCACGCGTTGGCAAAAGTCGACTGACGGGCGTCTTGCAGCGGTTTCCCGGGCCTTTGACGAAGCGCCGACGCGGCGCCTTTTCTTTGGTGGAGGCTTTGATGATCGATAAGAAAATCGATGGAATCGCCTTTTGCGCCGGCCAATGGCCACCGGTTGCGGATCGGCCCACCCTCGTCTTCATTCACGGCAGCGGCGGCTCCAGGGTCCTGTGGCACCCTCAGGTGGAGGGCCTGGCCGACCGGGTCAACACCGTGGCGGTGGATTTGCCGGGCCACGGCGCCAGCGACGGCAACGGCCGGGACCGCGTGGAAGACTACGCCCAAGACCTGGCGGACTTCGTCCAGACCGCGGCGCTGCCCCGGCCGGTACCCTGCGGTCTTTCCATCGGCGGGGCCATCGTCTTGCAGTTGATTCTGGACCGGGCCGAATTGTTTCCGGCCGCCATCCTCTGCTGCACCGGGGCCCGGCTGCGGGTGTTGCCGGCCATTCTGGAAACCATCGTTAACGACTACGAGAAGTTTGTCGGCATGCTCGGTGATTACGGCAGCGCCCCGGGCACCGCCCCGGGCCGCCTCGCCCCGATCCTCGACGCCACCCGAGCCTGCGCGCCGGCGGTGACCCTGGGAGACTTCAGGGCCTGCGACCGGTTCGACGTGATGGCGCGCCTGAGCGAAATCTTCAGGCCGGTGCTGGTGGTGTCGGGGGCCGAGGACAGGCTCACCCCGCCCAAGTATGCCGATTTCCTTGAAAAAAATATTTTCAATACCCAGCGGGCGCACATCGCCGGCGCCGGCCACTTGCTGCCATTGGAGCAACCGGCGGCGCTCAACGCGGCTATCGCCGACTTTCTCCACGGCTTGGGGTGGATCAAGGGATGATGGGTCCATCAGAAGTTCCGAAGGCTCATCCCGATCGAAGCGGGGGATCTTTACGTAATACGATATATCCAATGATTCTGAATTATTGAAACACATCGTCCCCAGTGTCCCCGACTGCGGGAGGCGCAACGGCACGTCACCACGGCAAATGCTTCTTTCGGCCTTTTTGACGGATTGATCAAGGCATAAACGACTCGAACATTCGGCCCATAAGGACATCCCCAATGACCGGTCCATCCTATGGTTTGAAGGACAAGGTGTTTGTCGTCACCGGCGGCAGCCGTGGCATCGGGCTGGAAATCGCCCGCCGCCTGCTCTCTGAGGGGGCACGGGTGGCCATCTGCGGCCGCAAGGCGGAAAACCTCGAAACGGCCGCCGCCGCCCTCGGTCCCTCCGACCGGCTTCTGACCGTGCCGGCCCACATCGGCCGGCAGCCGGACGTGGACCGCCTGTTTGCCGCCGTCATCGCACGCTACGGGCGCCTGGATGGCCTGGTGAACAACGTGGGGATGAACATCGCCAGCGGCACCCTGGACGCCGATGCCGACCTGTGGCGCAAGATCATCGATTCCAATCTCACCGGCACCTACCTGTGCGCCCGGACCGCCGGCCGCATCATGCGGGACCAGCGGGCGGGCAAAATCGTCTCCATCTCCTCCATCGCCGCCCGCCGGGCCGCACCGTTGATGGGTATCTACGGCGTGGCCAAGGCCGGCATCGAGATGATGACCCGGGTACTGGCCCAGGAGCTGGCGCCGTTCAATGTCCAGGTCAACGCCGTGTCCCCGGGGATGGTGCGCACCGGGTTCAGCCAACCCTTCTGGGAAAACGCCGAGATTTACCAGCGGATCGTGGCCGGCATTCCCCTGGGCCGCATCGCCGAGCCCTCGGACGTGGCCCACGCGGTGCTGTTTCTCTGCTCGGCGGGCGCCGATTTCATCACTGGGCAGACCCTGTGCGTGGATGGCGGGGCCAGCGCCGTCTGAAAACGGTGGCGCGTTGGCGGGCGACGTTGAAACGCCCGGTTCGGAGGCGGCATGCCATTCGAGAATCTCACGGAATTTCTGAAGCTTTCCTCGGCGCTGAACTACAACCTGTCCGCCGCCTCGGTCAACCGCTACAATGTGCTGATGTTCATCATCGCCGGAAAGCGCCTTTCCGACAACGATATCCGCGACCGGGAGCACAAGGCGGTGGTCATGGAGGCCCTCTCCTACCTCTTCGAGGCCTATCGGGACCGGCGCCGGCGGTTGGGCCCCATGGCCGTCCTCCACCCCCTGCGTACGGCTGCCATCCTGGCACGCTCGCTGGAACGGATCGACGTGATCGATCTGCTGGCGGTCCTGTTTCACGACGTGCTCGAGGACATCGAGGCGGTCCAATACACCCCCAACGCCTGGAAAACCCTCGAGGGACGGATGTACGAGCTGTTCGAGCGCCTGGACCCGGAGGATGAGTGGCGGCTCAACGAGCGCCTTCAGGCCCTGACCCGCTTCGCCTCGGAATCCTACTATCAGTATATCGGCCGCCTGCTGGAGCGTTCCAAGGCGATCCCGCGCCTGGTGGAAATCAAGATGGCCGACCGGCTCGACAACACGCTGGATCTGCGCATCGAACTGAGCGACCCTTTTGAAAATTTCAATTTCTTCGAGGGGCTGTTCAACATCCTGTTCATCGCCGGCACCGCCGGTGACGAAATGCTCTCCTCCCCCCGATCCACCGCCCTGATCAACGATTCGCGCCGCCTCTATCAACTGTTCAAGAACGCCGTCCTGCTGTCGATGATGCGCCGGCAGAAGCGGGACGAGGATACGTCCAGCGCGCAGGTCATCTTCAAGGCCATCTGTGAGGCCAGCCTCAAGGAGGCCCAGCGCACCCTGATTCACGTCGCCGGCAGCCTCAAGGACGGCAACCGCCGGACCCGGTTGCGCGACCTGACGCTGGACGCCATGCAGTACTGCTACGAGGGACGGATCAGCATGGCCACCCGGCCCGATCAGCGGCACATGCTCGACGGCCTCTTCACCACCTATTTCGCCGCCGACGAACGGACGGTGCGCGCCCAGCGGCTCGATGAGCTATTCGGCAACAAGCCCTTGATGATCCAGGCATCCATCGCCTTCATCGTCATCTTCACCTCGTTTCGCACCAACCCGGACTTTTACGTCCGCGGCATCTCCACCGCCGGCGTCCAGCCCGAGTAACTCTTTTCAGACGGCCCGCCCGATGTTGACGATTCGCCAAACCAGACAAACGCTGCCGCCGGATTGATCGATTCCCCGAAGCCGGCCCCTACGCTGTCATCCCGAGGAGCATTTTCCCCCCTGTCATCCCGAGCAGCGTTTTTCCCCTGTCATCCCGAGGCGCGTTTCCCACCCTGTCATCCCGAGGAGAAATTCCCCCCTGTCATCCCGAGGAGCGTTTTCCCCCCTGTCATCCCGAGGAGCCACGCGACGAGGGATCTCTTCGAGGCGCCACGTTCCTTGAGTTGACCCTTCCGGGCCCGTGGTTATATTCGCAGCACATAAATTTAAAATGCGTTTTCGGCAGGTTACACAGATTCCAGGCGCTCGGCGGCTTGCGCCGTGGCGCTTCTGGCGGCCCGCGAATCGGCCCGGATGCGGCGGTTCGGAGCGTTGAGGGATCGCGGGCGGGAAAATCATCCTGCAAACCGAAAACCCATCAAAGGAGAACCGATGCGTTTCGACAAATTCACCATCAAGTCCCAGGAACTGATCCGCGACGCCCAGTCGCTCACCGCCCGTTACGGCAACCAACAAATCGAACCCGAGCACCTGCTGGCCGCCATGCTCGAAGACAAGCAGGGCATCGCCCGCTCCCTGCTCCGCAAGCTCGGCGCCTCACCCGAGGGGGTGGCCAACGAGATCATCGCCGCCATCGACCGGCTACCCAAGGTCAGCGGCGGTATGGAGCCCTACATTTCCCCGCGCACCAAGCCGGTCCTCGAGGCGGCCTTCACCGAAGCCGAACAGATGAAGGACGAGTACGTCAGCATCGAGCACGTGCTGCTGGCCATCGCCGACGAAAAGGGCGGGATGGCCGCCGGCATCCTCGGCCGCTACGGCGTGACGCGGGAGGCGATCCTGAAGGCGCTGCTGGAAATCCGCGGCACCCAGCGCATCACCGACCCCAACCCCGAGGACAAGTACCAGGCCCTGGAGAAGTTCAGCCGTGACCTCACCGAGCTGGCCCGGCGCGACAAGCTCGATCCGGTGATCGGACGCGACGACGAGATCCGGCGCATCGTCCAGGTCCTCTCCCGGCGCACCAAGAACAACCCGGTACTCATCGGCGAGCCCGGGGTAGGCAAGACGGCCATCGTCGAGGGCCTGGCCCAGCGCATCGTGGCCGGCGACGTGCCCGAATCTCTGAAAAACCGCCGCCTGGTGGCCCTGGACATGGGAGCGCTCATCGCCGGGGCCAAGTACCGCGGCGAATTCGAAGACCGGCTCAAGGCCGTTCTGAAGGAAGTCGAAGGGGCCGAGGGCGACATCATCATGTTCATCGACGAGCTGCACACCCTGGTGGGCGCCGGCAAGGCCGAGGGTGCCATGGATGCCGCCAACCTGCTCAAGCCGGCCCTGGCCCGGGGGACCCTGCGCTGCGTGGGGGCCACCACCCTGGACGAGTACCGCAAACACATCGAGAAGGACTCGGCCCTGGAGCGGCGCTTCCAGCCCGTGATGGTACGCGAGCCCAGCGTGGAGGACACCATCTCGATCCTGCGCGGCCTGAAGGAGAAGTACGAAGTGCACCACGGGGTGCGCATCAAGGATTCGGCCATCGTGGCCGCCGCCACCCTGTCCGAACGTTACATCACCGACCGGTTCCTGCCGGACAAGGCCATCGACCTCATCGACGAATGCGCCTCGAAGCTGCGCATCGAGATCGACAGCCTGCCCACCGAGATCGACGAGATCCAGCGCCGCATCACCCAGCTGGAGATCGAACGGGAGGCGTTGAAGAAAGAGACCGACCCGGCATCGGCGGAACGGCTGGAAAAACTGGAGGAAGAACTGGCCCAGCTTGGCGGTGAAGTCAACGCGATGAAGGCCCGCTGGCAGAACGAGAAGGAGACCATCGGCCAAATCCGGGCCATCAAGGAGCAGCTCGAGCAGCTCGGTCTGGAGGCCCAGAAAGCGGAACGGGAGGGGGATCTGGCCAAGGTGGCCGAGATCCGCTACGGCCGGACCACCGAGCTGAACCGCCAACTGGAGGCGGCCAAAAACCGGCTCAAGGAGATGCAGCAGGACAGCCAGATGCTCAAGGAGGAGGTGGACAGCGAGGATGTCGCCGAGGTGATCTCCCGCTGGACCGGCATCCCGGTGGCCAAGATGCTCGAAGGGGAGCGCGAAAAGCTCGTGCACCTGGAAGAGCACCTCGGTCGGCGGGTGGTGGGCCAGGAGGAGGCCATCACCGCGGTGGCCAACGCCGTGCGCCGGGCCCGCTCCGGCCTCCAGGACCCCAATCGGCCCATCGGCTCGTTCATCTTCATGGGTCCCACCGGGGTGGGCAAGACCGAGCTGGCCAAGGCCCTGGCCGAGTTCCTCTTTGACACCGAGCAGGCCATGATCCGCATCGATATGAGCGAATACATGGAAAAACACGCCGTCTCGCGGCTCATCGGGGCCCCGCCGGGCTACGTGGGCTACGACGAGGGCGGCTACCTGACCGAGTCGGTGCGCCGGCGGCCCTACAGCGTGGTGCTTTTCGACGAGATCGAAAAGGCCCACCCGGACGTGTTCAACGTGCTGCTCCAGATCCTCGACGACGGCCGCATGACTGACGGTCACGGTCGCACGGTGGACTTCAAGAACACCATCGTGATCATGACGAGCAACGTGGGCAGCCAGTTCATCCAAGAGCTGGGGGCCACCAACCGGGAGGAGATGATCCGGCGCGTCACCGAGGTGCTGCGGGCCACCTTCAAGCCCGAGTTCCTCAACCGCATCGACGAAACGATCATCTTCCAGAACCTCACCGCGGACCAGATCGGGGCCATCGTAGACATCCAGATTCATCGCCTCGACCAGCGCCTCGGCGAACAGAACCTGGAGCTGATCCTCTCGGGCAGCGCGCGCCGGTTCCTGGCCGAACGCGGCTACGACCCGGTCTACGGGGCCCGTCCCCTGCGCCGGGCCATCCAGCAGCACATCGAGAACCCGCTGGCCCTGGCCCTGCTGGAAGGCCGGATCATGCCGGGCGCCAAGATCTCGGCCGAGGTGGAGGACGACCGGATCGTGTTCCGCGGTTGATCTGCGCTGTTCGGTCAACGCGGGCAAATCGTTGGTGCCCTTGGCAGGCCGGTTTTCCGGTCTTCCAAGGGCGCCAACACTCTCACGATGTGCGCGATATTGTCCAAGTCGGCGACCTGGAGACCTTCGAGCGTTTTCTGGCGCTTGTGCGCCGGCCGCAACGGCGCCCTGCTCAACCCGAGCGCCTTGGTGGCCGACTGCGGTATCTCCCATACCACGGATCTCGATTCTGGAAACGAGCTTCCTGATTTTGCTGCTGCGGCCCCACCATCGCAATTTCAACAAACGCCTGGTCAAATCACCCAAACTCTACTTTTTGGACACCGGGCTGTTGTGCTACTTGCTGCACATCCGACGGACCGAAGCACTCCTCCTGCATGCCTCCCGCGGGGCGGTGTTCGAAAGCTTCGTGATTGCCGAACTCTACAAGCGGCGATTGAACCAGGCCGTTGCCCCCGACCTCTACTTCTGGCGCGATTTCACCGGCCACGAGGTCGACCTGATCTTCGACCAAGGGCCAGCATCGAAGGGCATCGAAATCAAATCCGGCATGACCGTTGCCCGCGATTTCTTCGCCCATCTGGATTACTGGCGCCGCCTCCACGATCATCCGCCGCCCGCGGCGCTGATCTACGGCGGTGACCGCATGTTTTTCCAGCACGATACCGGCGTTTATCCCTGGTGGGCTTTTTGATCGAATGGAACAACCCCTGTCAGCGTTTCTTCCCCTTCGGAGGGTCTGGTTTTTCAGGCTCCGGCGGCGACGGGGCGGCCACCGTAGTGGCCACCGTGTGGTAGACGTTCTGGAAGACCTCGGGAAACGCCGAGGGAGACAACCGCCCGGTTTCGATGAATTTGACCACGATTTCCTTGGCGGCCTTGAGGATCTGTTCGTCCATCGATGCCATGACCATCATCCTCGCCAGCTTGGCAGGCAGCCGCCCCGAATCCGGCTGCTTGCAGTTTCTTGTCGGCCCCGGAGGCGCGGCGCCGGAATCCGTCCCCGCAGACGGGCCTCGGGAGCGCGGGGACGCAACGGATTTTGCAACGGCGCAGGTCGAACCCGTTGCGACGGGTCCACGATCCGTATCAGAGTCAGTCGCGAGCCGTCAAGACGGGCTGCCCGGCCTGAAGCGGCCTCCGGGCGCGTTTGACACGAAAGCATTAATTCTCTATTTATGGTGCCGCTTCCGCGCCGTCGCTGCAGGCCGCCTCCTGCCCGGAACGGTTTGCAGGACGTGCTCATTCCCGGGCCCTCGTAGGCCATGAAAGGAAATCGCCATGGGTCGATGTCTGCGCCAAGGGCCGGTTCTGGCGGCAGTTCTTGTCTGGATCGCCGTCTCAACGGGCTGCGGCACGCTGCAGCGCTCCTATACCGCGGTGATGGAAGGGGGCCACCAGGCGTTGCGCTGGTACAAGTCGGCCGACGACGATCTGATCAAGAGAGTCGGGGTCCATCGGGTGATCAACCGCAGCGGGTATGCCTCGACGACGTTCGAAACCGCACAGACCGGGCGCCTGCTCGACCGGCTGCAGGCGGAAAGCCAGGGCCTGATCTTCATCGGCCCTGATGCGGCGGCGGCTCCCGAGCTGCTCACAAGGTTGCCCCGCACCCCGCAAGGCGCCATCAACAACCTCGAACTGGCCCTGGCGGCGCGCAAGGCCGGGCTCAACGCCGTGGCGGTGGCCAGCCTCATCGATGTGCGGGACCGACGCCGGGAGGAAGGACTGTGGTGGTTCAAGGACGTCTATGACGATATCGAGGCAACGATCAACCTCGAGTTGTTCGACAGCGAGACGGCCGCCAAGATCATAGACGAGCGCTTCATCCACCACTTCGAAGCCGACATGCCGCTGGCCATGGCTGGTCAGCCGCCCGCCACGGACCTGCCCACCCAGGTGATCGAGGAGATCGAAGAAAAGGTCTGGCCCGCCATCGCCCGCCGGATCGTCGACGAGATGGTGATCATCCCCTGGGTGGGGTTCATCCAGGAAGTCTCGGCCGGCAACGTCACCTTCAAGGCCGGATCTGAAGCCGGCCTTGAACCCGGAGACGTGCTCGATGTCTTCGATGCCGGCCGCGTAATCCAGGGCCAGGGCGGCTCGCGGTTTCTCGCGCCCGGCATCAAAATAGGCGAAATAGAGGTATCGGACACCGCCGGCCGCCTCTCCGCCCGCATTCTCTCCGGCACGCAAATCTCTGCCGGCTGCATGGTAAAACTCAAAACGGACTAAGCGGTTTCCTTCTCCAATCCACGATGGAACGAACGGATGATGCGCGCCGTCTCGCCGGGTCGTTCCATGGGGATGAGGTGCCCGGCATCGGGCACGCGCAGGAAGGTCCCCCGCGGAAACGCCGAGGCCGCCTTCTCCAGGTCGATGTGGCCCCGGTTTCCGCTTTTTCCCCCCTCCACCACCAGCACCGGGCAAGCCACCCGCGCCAACAGGGGCCAGGGATCCAGGTGCACGCCACCCATGAACAGGGATGCCTCCCGCCGCGGGTGGCAGGCCAGCTCCAGTCCTCCGCTCGGGGCGGCCACCATGCCGTGGCGCACGTAGAGATCGAGCATCTCCTCGTCCCAGTCGGCAAAAAGGGACTTGCCGCGCAAATAGGCCTTGGCCTCGTCGGCATCGGACCAGTGGTTGCGGCGGCGGATCGACTTGCTCGCCAGCGGATGCTGGGCCACGTCGATCCGGAATCGATAGAGCTCGCGGGGCAAAAAGATCGGCTCGATCAGCACGAGGCCGGACGCCAGGCCGGGATCGGCCGCCGCGGCGAGGGTCGCCACGGTGCCGCCCATGGAGTGGCCGGCCATCAGGGGCGCCTCCAGGTGCAGCCGTTGGCAGAACAGGCGCAGGTCCTCGGCGAGCTGGCGCCAGCGCAGACCGCCATCCTCGGGAGCCGCGTCGCGATGATCGCAAAAATAGGGCGCCAGGACGGTAAACTCCCCTGCCAGCGCCCGGGCGATGGGGTGCCAGAGCCAGGGCAGGAATCCGGTGGCGTGCAGCAACACCAAAGGCGGTCCGTCGCCGCGGTACAAGAGGTATTGAATCTCGGCGTCGCCGATGTTCACGGTGCTGTTTTCGGGTTTCAAGTCCTGTTTCATCTGAAGCGGGCTCCTCGTCTGGGTTTTGAGCTTCCGGAAACGATGCCCGGCAAGATAGCAACGATTGGCGACCGGGGCAAACGGTCGCTCCCCCTCGGGCGTCCATTTTTTACCGTGAAAATACACCCCCCTCACCCTGACCCTCTCCCCCCCACCGGGTGGAGAGGGAATGATTTTCATGAGTGGGGGTGACCAAATCCCGGTCATGATGGTTTGGACTTGAAAAATCATCCCGACGGTTGAAGAATACCGGCGAGGCGAACCAGGCCGGCGGCGATCCGCATCCCATCCCGGCAGTCGCCGTGAAACCTTTTGACCCCCGTGAAGAGGCACCGCGATGAAAGTCTTGGGCATCTGCCTGGGCGCGTCCACCGTCACCGCCGTCTCCCTCGAAGGCGACGTGGCAACCCCTTGCGTCATCGACCGCCAGATCCGTCCCCATGACGGCAACCCCCGCCGAACCTTGCTGGACGTCCTGGATGCCATCTCACCCGAGGGCTTCGACCGCATTGCCGTCACCGGCCGCAAATTTCGCCACTACGTCAACCTGACCACCATCGCCGAACCGGAAGCCGTGGAACATGCCTACGCCTTCGCCAGGCCACCCGACCGCCTCTGCCCGGCCATCGTTTCGGCCGGCGGCGAAACCTTCATGGTCTACGTGCTGGACGCCCATGGGCGTGTCGGCAACGTGATCACCGGCAACAAGTGCGCCTCCGGCACCGGCGAGTTCTTCCTCCAGCAACTGCGGCGCATGAACGTCACCCTGGAAGAGGCGGCCCAGTGGGCCGTGGACGAAGTCCCCCATCCGGTCTCGGGGCGCTGTTCGGTCTTCTGTAAGTCCGACTGCACTCACGCCACCAACAAGGGCGTGCCCAAATCGCAGGTCACCGCCGGCCTGTGCAAGATGATGGCCGAGAAGATCCTCGAGCTGCTCAAGCGGATTCCCCGGCGTGACATCATGGTGGTCGGAGGGGCATCCCGCAACCGGATGATGATCGCCCACCTCCAGCGCGCCATCGAGAACCTGATCGTGCCGGACACGGCCCCGTGCTTTGAAGCCCTGGGAGCCGCGCTCTGGGCCCTGGCGCATGAGACCCGCCCCTGGCCGGGCACCACGGCGCTGCTCCACACCGAAACCTCGGCCTTCGACCGGCTGCCGCCCCTGAAGAACGCCGCCGACCTGGTGACCTTCCGAACCTTACACCGCGACCGGGTGCGCACCGGCGACCGCTGCATCCTCGGCCTCGACGTGGGCTCCACCACCACCAAGGCAATCTTGATGCGCTGGAGCGACAAGGCCCTGTGCGCCGACGTCTACCTGCGCACCGGCGGCGATCCGGTGGGCGCCTCGCGGCGCTGCTACCGGGCGATTTGGGAGCAAATAGCCGCCCAGGCCGATCCCCGCACCGTAGCCATCGCCGGCCTGGGGGCCTGCGGCTCCGGCCGCCAGATTGCCGGCTTGCACGCCATGACCGAGGGGATCGTCAACGAGATCATCGCCCACGCCACCGCCGCGGTGCATTTCGATCCGGCGGTGGACACCCTTTTTGAAATCGGCGGCCAGGACGCCAAGTACACTTACATCACCAACGGCGTCCCGTCAGATTACGCCATGAACGAGGCCTGTTCGGCCGGCACCGGGTCATTTCTGGAGGAATCGGCCAAGGAAACCCTGGGCATCGAGATGACCGAGATCGCCGACATCGCCCTGACCGGCACCGATCCGCCCAACTTCAACGACCAGTGCGCCGCCTTCATCGCCTCGGACATCAAGAACGCCGTCCACGAGGGGCTGTCGCGGGAAAACATCGTCGCCGGCCTCGTCTATTCCATTTGCATGAACTACACCAACCGGGTCAAGGGCAACCGGCCCGTGGGGCAGCGGGTCTTCATGCAGGGCGGGGTCTGCTATAACCGGGCCGTTCCCATGGCCATGGCGGCCCTGACCGGCAAACCCATCGTGGTGCCGCCGGAACCGGGGCTGATGGGTGCCTTCGGGGTGGCGCTGGCCGTGGGCCAGCGCATCGAGGCCGGCCTGATGGCCGAGGCGCGTTTCGACCTGGAGCGCCTTGGCGACCGGGAGGTGAGCTATGGCCGCAGCTTCGTCTGCCGGGGGGGCCGGGAAGGATGCGACCGCCGCTGCACCATCCACCGGGTGAAAATCGAAGGCCACGCCTACCCCTTCGGCGGGGCGTGCAACCGCTACGAAAACCTCCGGCGCCGGGTCCATCACGACCGGGCGCGCCTCGACTGGGTGAACCGGCGCCAGCGCCTCGTCTTCGAGACCTTCGCCCCGCAGAGGGAGTCGTCCAGCGGCCCCCGGCGCGGCCGCGTCGGCATCAACCGCAGCTTCTTCATTCACAGCCTCTACCCCCTGTACGCCCATTTCTTCGACCGGTTGGGGTTCGAGCCGGTGCTGGCCCAACGGCTCTCTGCCGAAGGCATCGACCGCCGCAACGCCCCCTTCTGCTACCCGGCGGAGCTGGCGCACGGCTATTTTCACGGTCTCGTCAGCGACATGGCCGATCTTGACTTCATCTTCCTTCCCCACCTGAAGTCGGTGCCGGCCATCGACGAAAACAACAACTCCCAGCTCTGCCCCCTGAGCCAGGGGGAGACCTTCTATCTGCGCTCGGCCTTTCGGGAGGAACTCACCGGTCGCTCCCGGCGGGTGCTGGCCCCCTGCCTGGAAATGGCCCGCGGCTACCAGGAAGCCAGAGAGCCCCTGGTGAAAATGGCCGGAGAAATGGGGATCGGCCGGTGCGAAGCCAACCGGGCCCTGGACGTTGCCATCGAACGGCAGCAGGCGTGCCTGGAGGCCATCAAGGCCATGGGTCGCGATTTTCTCGCCGCCCTGCAAGAAAACCCCGACCGGCCGGCGGTGATCCTCTTCGGCCGCCCCTACAACGCCTTCGCGCCGGAAGCCCACATGGGCATCCCCGCCAAGCTCGCCAGCCGCGGGGTGGCGGTGCTGCCCTTCGACGCCCTTCCCTTGGCCGATCAGGAGGGCAAGGCGCACATGTACTGGGGCATGGGCGAGCAGATCCTCCGGGCCGCCCGCCTGGTGGCCGCCCATCCGCGCCTCTACGGCACCTACATCACCAATTTTTCCTGCGGTCCCGACTCGTTCATCGTGGGCTACTTCCGGTCCATCATGGGGACCAAGCCGTCGTTGACCCTCGAACTGGACAGCCACACGGCCGACGCCGGCATCGACACCCGCATCGAGGCGTTCCTGGATATCGTCGCCGCTCACCGGCAACTGGCCGAGGAGGGCCGTCGTCCGGCAAGCGCCCGCCGGAGGTTCCAGTCGGCCAGCATCAAGGAAGAATCCGGGCGAATGGTGGTGGCCCGCAGCGACGGCAGCATCATCGCCGCCACCGATCCACGGGTCACCCTGCTCTTTCCCAGCATGGGACGGTTGGGCACCGAGGCGATTGCGGCGGTTTTCCGCGGTTTCGGGTTCAACGCCCGGGCCCATGCACCGGCCGACGAGGCGATCCTCAAGCTCGGGCGCGGCAACACGAGCTGCAAGGAGTGCCTGCCGCTGATTCTGACCACCGGTACCCTGCTGCACTACCTGCAAAACGACCGCCGCGCCGATGAAATCGTCGTTTACTTCATGCCCACGGGCAGCGGCCCGTGCCGCTTCGGCCAGTACCGGGTTTTCATGCAGGATTTGATCGAACGCCTCCAGTTGCCGGACGTGGCGATTCTTTCCATCACCTCGGACGACGCCTACGCCGGGATGCCGCCCAGCTTCGCCGGCCGGGCCTGGTGGGCCGTGGTCGTCTCGGACGAAATGGAAAACCGGCGCAGCCGGATCCTGGCCGACGCGGTGAACCGGGAAGAGGGGCTGAAGGTGTTCGAGGATTGCTGGAACCGGCTCGCCGCCGCTCTTGAAAAGGGTGAATGGCCCGGGTTGGAGGCCGCCTTGAACCATGCGGCCGCAGCGCTGGAGGCCATCCCCATGCACCGGGCACCCGCCGAAGTGCCGGTGGTGGGATTGACCGGGGAAATCTTCGTGCGGCGCGACGGCCTGTCCCGCCGCTACCTCACCGAACGTCTCGCGGACCTGGGGTTCGCCACAATCTGCGCTCCGGTGGCCGAGTGGGTCCACTACACCAACTATCTGGTCGAGCATGGGCTCGACAGCGCAAACCTGAATTTGTGGCAAAAACTTCGCCTCCGCTTGCGCAACCAGGTGATGCGGCGCGATGAAAAGCGGATTCAGCGCGCCATCGGCGGCAACGGTCGCCCGCCGGCGGAAGCGCCGGACATCGGCCGGATCCTGTCCCACGCCGCACCCTACATCTCTCCGCGGCTCACCGGGGAGGCGGGGCTGACGGTGGGCAGTTCCATCGGTGAGGTCGTCGACCAGGTCTGCGGCGTCATCGCCATCGGCCCCTTCGGCTGCATGCCCAACCGCCTCTCCGAAGCCCTGCTCACCGAGGCGATGACCCGCGAAGGAAAACTGAGAGCCAACGGAACCCCGCGCTGCCGGGCGGCCCTGGCCGACATCGACGACCTTCCGTTCCTGGCCATCGAGAGCGACGGGTCGCCCTTTCCCCAGTTGATCGAGGCCAAATTAGAGACCTTCTGCCTGCGGGCCCGGCGGCTCCACCAGCGCCTGGTCCAGATCGACGGTGAAAAATTCCGCTCGAACACCCATTCGCTTCCCGGATGAGACGCTGGTTCCCACACCCGGCCCCCATCGGAGGGGTCGAGGGCCGACGAGCTCTGATGGCGCTGATCCTCACGGCGGCGATCCTCACGGCCTGCGCGGGCCGCCCGCCGACACCCGAACCGCCCCCCGTCCCCTCCCGGCTGGCCGTCATCGGGGTCACGATCCAGGCCGGGGCCTTTGCCAACCTGGACAACGCTATCGGGCTGACCGAAGCGCTCCAGGCCAAGGGGCTGGAGGCGACGTTCTTCAGGGATGACGACGGCCTGTTCAAGGTCCGGTTCGGGGATTTCGCCTCCAGGGAGGAGGCCTTGCGGCAGGCTTTGTCGCTGCAGCGCGAGGGCGTGCTGGACGTCTTTTACATCGTGACGCCGGATCAGCTGCCCGCGGGCCAGCGCGCGCTGCGAGGGGATGCCTTCGTCCGCGCCCGGATCGTGCGGACGGCCGAAAATTTTCTCGGTCTACCCTACCGCTGGGGAGGGACTTCCGTCGAAGACGGTTTCGACTGCAGCGGTTTGACCATGACCGCCTACCGCCTCAACGGATACCGTATCCCCCGTACCTCACGCGAGCAGTTCGCCGCCGGCACGCCGATTACGACCGACGCCCTCCAGCCGGCCGACCTGGTGTTTTTCAGAACACCTTCCAAACGCAGGGTATCCCACGTCGGGATTTACATCGGCAACGGTCGCTTCATTCACGCCTCCAGCCGGGGCAAGGACATCCGGATCGACTCGCTCTCCGCCGACTATTACCGCCGTCACCTGGTCGGTGCCCGCCACTTCCTGTAGGGCAGGATGAGCACATTTGCCCAATGCACGATATGGGCGACCCCATTAGCCGAATGGACGACATGGACGAAACGGACGCCGCGGGCCGTCCATGAAGTCCACGCCGTCAACCCTCCCCCGCCTCCCGTGCCAGGCACCGGCGCCATTCCTTCAGCCGCAGAACGCCGATGTCCGGGTTGATCCGCGACACGGCTTTTTGAAAGCACTGCCGGGCCATTTCGGGACTGCCCGTGGCCAAGCGGCCGACGCCGAGAAAATAAGGCGCCAGATAATCCAGGGGATCGGCGAGGGCGGCTGCTTCCAGCAGCGGAACGGCTGCCTCGATGTTTCCCTGGTGTAATCGCACCAGGCCCAGCAGCATCAGGAGGTCGCTGCCGGCATCGGTCCGGGCATCGGGCTGCCGTTCAAGGCGTTGGATCTCCTCGGCGGTTCCCAGATGATCGAGAATCGGCGCATAGCGCCCCTGGTAGAGGCAAAGATCCAGGTACAGTTCTGAAAGGCGGCCGGCGCCGGGATGCTGTTGGAGCGCCGCGGAAAGCTGATCCAGGGCGCCGTCGCGGTCCCCGTCCGCCAGGCGAGCCTCGGCCTGGCGCGCCAGCAGAAGGGCGGACCGCCGCCGAGGGGTGAGACTTCCCAGCGCATCCACCCACCCGGAAACCCGCCCGGCCCACCGCTTCCATGGCGGCGCCTCCCCCTGAACGTTTTCCAGGTAGGCGGCGGCGATCATCTGCTCGGCCAGGCTCCGCCCTCGGAAGGTGCCGCCGGCCAGCGCCGATTCGCACAGCACAAGCCAACGGGCCTGGAAAGGGGCGTTGGTGCTCGCCATCAGGGGCTCCAGGGCATCCAGGCGTTCGGGGTCCGGCCGCGGCAGATCCCGGTGAATCGCGGCCAGGTGTGCGTAGGCGGCGGCGAGCCGGTTGGCTGGCGACATTTGCCTGGCAACGTTGAACGCCTCGATGGCGGCGGGGATTTCGCCGGCATCGTAGGCCACGATTCCCTGCACCAGCCGGTAGGCCGGCTGCCGGGGGGCGAGGTCCACCGCCTGCCGGGCGCTGGCCGCAGCGGCAGCATGTTCCTGCCGGGCGCTGAGGCTGAGCGCCCGATACAGGCAGGCCGGGGCATAATCGGGGCATTCGGCCAGGGCGCGCGCATACCATCCCAGCGCCGTCTCCGGATCACCGGCCGCGGCGGCCCGTTGGCCCTTGCCGAGCAGACGTTCGGCGCGAAAACAGGGACTCATGGTTCGCTCTTGCGCAGATAGCGGGTCAACCAGATATCGGCCGCCCCCATCGCCGAAGGATATTCCGCCGTCCGCCAGGCATCGAGTCCCAGGCGCTCCAGGATCGGGTCGAGAACCGCCGGTTGCCACCGGTAGAAAAGACGGCCGGTATCGTCCGCTTTCGTGCCCTCGCCTTTTTTCAGGCTGAGCAGCAACGCACCCCCCGGCCGCAAGGCTTCCAGGATGCCCTGGAGCACCCCTTCCAGTTCATCATGTGGCACGTGCACCAGGGCGGCCACCAGAAGCAGGCCGTCGAAAGAAAGGGTTGAAAAGTCAAAAGTTCTGAAATCCCCCCGGATCACGGGACACCCGCTCTGGGATTCCGCCAGGGCGGCAAGCCCTTCGGAGCGCTCGAAACCGGTCATGACAAAGCCGCGCCGGCGCAGCCAGAGCAGATCCCTGCCACTGCCGCAGCCCACATCCAGGACCCGGCTCCCCCGGGGCAAGGCGGACAGCAGGGGCAGGAGAAAACCGGCCGGATCGACCGGGAAGGTCCGCCGGTTGTAGACGGACGCGAAGCACTGGTAATAATCGGTCATCGGATTCGCCTCACCCAGGCCGGTGGCGCCAATTTGCGGCACACCGCATCTTACTCTCGAAAAACCTCGAAGATCCAGCCTATTCTGGCAGCCGCGGCCTTTGACAGACGCCAGCGGCTTGGTTATAGGAAAAAACAAAAACGGCTCCGGCGCGCATGGAAGCGATGGCGATGACAGGAGAGGGATGGTGATGGGAGAAGCGGAAAAAACGACCGGCGACGATTTTCTCGACTGGGAGAACCGGCGCTTGTGCCCCGATGAAAGCTGCATCGGGATCATCGGCCCGGATGGCCGCTGCACCGAGTGCGGCCGCCGGGCGGACCCCGTTTCTGAGCAGGCGTCTTCCGGGAATGACGCGCCGCCTTCGGAGGATCGACACACAGCATCCCGGCTGGCCCCCGCGATCGCCGAAATTGAGGGGACGGCTGAACGAATGGAGCCAGCCGACGACGATTGGCAGTCCCGCCGACTTTGCCCGGACGGCAACTGCATCGGGATCATCGGCCCCGACGGCCGGTGCAACATCTGCGGCCGCCGGGAGGACGACATTCCCTGAAGCGCCGTTCAGGCATCCTTTTCTCTACACGCCTGGCGATCTCCTCGACACCCACCTGAGGTCGGGAGATACACGCATCCTTATTTTCAAAACTCCGAGTTGCCGCCAGGAGTTCTCCCATCCGGGGCATGCCGCATCCCATTTCTCCCGCGCCCGGCGCATCGCCTTCCGGCATAACCAAGGCATCCCGGACGCTTTCAGGTGGCACATCCGACTCGAAGCCCCGATGGATCAGACACGGGTTGGAAACAGAAAAATATTGGCTGATCATAATTGTGTTCTAATTGGTGGTTGTGACAGGCCAATTTTCTGACTATGCTCGCTTCAAGGCATCGCGGCAAATCGGGAAGGCAGAACCGCGCCGCATTTCCGGCGCCGCTCTGTCCCGCGAAGGCAATGCCCGGCACCAGGATCCAGGCCATGAACGTGCTGCTCAACATCGAGGAACAATCCAGGATTCCGGTATTTCGACAGATCATGGACCAGTTGATCCGCCTGATGGACACGGGCAGCCTCCGGCCGGGAGCCCGCCTGCCGTCCTCCCGGCGCCTGGCCGAGTGCCTCTCGGTCAACCGCTCCACCGTTTACCGGGCCTACCAGGAGTTGTGGTCCCTCGGCTACCTGGAAAGCCGGCCGGGGTCGTACTCCACGGTGCGCCGGCGCCCCCGGGCGGCCGCCGGGTCTCCGGACCCCGGGCCGGGCCTCATCGACTGGTCCCGGCGCGCCACCCCGACATGCGAGGCCCTCTACGCCGCCCACGGTCGCGAGGAGGCCATTTTACGGAGGGCCGCCGGCAAAGACGTCATCAATTTCGTGCCCCTTTCACCGGACAGCCGCCTGTTTCCCATGGACGCCTTTCGGCGCTGCATGAACCACGCCCTGCGGCACGAGGGGCCGGCCCTGCTCCAGTACGGCACCCCTCCGGGATACGGGCCGCTGCGGCAGTTCATCGCGGAGCGGATGCGGCTCCACGGCGTGGCGGTGACCGCCGAAGAGATCCTGATCACCACCGGGGCCCAGAATGCCATCGAACGCCTGCTGCGGCTCCTGGCCGCCCCCGGCGCGGCCCTGGCCTGCGAATCGCCGACCTATTCCCGGGCCATGGACATCTTCCGGCTGGCCGGGGCCAGGATCGTTGGGGTCCCCATGACCGGGGCGGGGATGGACCTGGACGCGCTGGAGCAGGTAATCCGGCGGGACGCGCCGGCCCTGGTCTACACCATCCCCAACTTTCACAACCCCACGGGCATCACCACCGATCAGGCCCACCGGGAGCGCCTGCTGGCCATCTGCGAAGGCCACCGTATCCCCCTGGTGGAAGACGGCTTTGAAGAGGAGATGAAATATTTCGGCAAGACGGTACTGCCGATCAAGTCCATGGATCAGCACGGGGTGGTCATCTACCTGGGCACCTTTTCCAAGATCCTGTTTCCGGGGCTTCGCATCGGCTGGATCGCCGCCGACCGGCGCTGCATCGACCGGCTGGCGCCGATCCAGAAAGCCCTCATCCTCTCGGGGAATCTCCTGGACCAAGCGGCCCTGCACCGCTTCTGCCGCATGGGCTACTACGACTTGCACATCAACCGCATGCACCGGATCTACCGGCGGCGGATGCAGACGGCCCTCGGCGCCCTGAAAACCCGCCTGACGGACGACCGCATCCACTGGAGCGAACCGGCCGGCGGCTACACCATATGGGTCCGCCTCCAGGACCTGGCGGCCGCCGAGGAGGAGATCGTCGACCGCTTGGTCGCACACGGCGTGATGGTGCTGCCGGGCAGCTTCCACTTCCACGGAGCCGCCGACGGGGTCTATTTCCGCCTCTCCATCGCCCACCTGGACGAGGCGGCCATCACCGAGGGGATCCGCCGCCTGGCGGCGGGTCTGGACACCCTGTACCGCCAAAGCGGCAGTGGAGACCGGCGCTTTACGCCCAGTCCCATCAGAACGATCCCCCGGGGGCGGCCGTGGCCCGAGCGGTCATCCGTCTCATCCAAGGGGATGACTTGATTGCTCGCAGCCGGCCAATGGCCGACTTCCTCCTCGCCGGACTGGAGGAAATCGGCCGGCGATCCGGAAAAATTGGAGGCTTTTTGACGGCCTTGGCAAAAATCCTGGCAACGGATGACACCGCGGCAGGATCGGTCTCTAACGAATGAATGAACTCATCACCCGACATCGAAAAGGAGAATCCCATGACCATCGAACCAACCGGAAACCAAACCATCACCGACCGGGAAACCGGCACCGACATCGTCAAGCGGGGCCTGGCCCAGATGCTCAAGGGGGGCGTGATCATGGACGTGGTCACGCCGGACCAGGCGGTGATCGCCGAGCAGGCCGGGGCCGTGGCCGTCATGGCCCTGGAGCGGGTTCCGGCCGATATCCGCGCCCATGGCGGGGTGGCCCGCATGTCCGACCCGGGCCTGATCCGGGAAATCATGGCGGCGGTCTCCATCCCGGTAATGGCCAAGTGCCGCATCGGCCACTTCGTGGAAGCCCAGATCCTGGAAGCCATCGGGGTCGACTACATCGACGAGAGCGAAGTGCTCACCCCCGCCGACGAGCGCTACCACGTGGCCAAGCACAAGTTCAGGATTCCCTTCGTCTGCGGCTGCCGCAACCTGGGCGAAGCCCTGCGGCGCATCGGCGAGGGGGCGGCCATGATCCGCACCAAGGGTGAGGCGGGCACCGGGGACGTGGTGGAGGCGGTGCGCCACGCCCGCACGGTCCTGGGCGACATCCGCCGCCTGCAAACCTTGCCGGAGGAAGAGCTGGTCGCCTTCGCCAAGGAGATCGGCGCGCCCCTGGAGCTGGTGCGCGAGACGCGCGCCCTGGGCCGCCTGCCGGTGGTCAACTTCGCCGCCGGCGGCATCGCCACCCCCGCCGACGCCGCCCTGATGATGCAGCTCGGGGTGGACGGGGTGTTCGTGGGATCGGGGATCTTCAAGAGCGACGACCCGGCCCGCCGGGCCAAGGCCATCGTGGAGGCCACGGCCCACTTCGACAACGCCGAAATCCTGGCCAAGGTCAGTGAAAACCTCGGCGCCCCCATGACGGGGATCAACGTGAGCCGCCTGGAGGCCGGCGAGCGGCTGGCCGAGCGGGGCTGGTAGGCGGAATGGAGACCGGTCCGATCAAGGTCGGCATTCTCGCTCTCCAGGGGGGCGTGGCGGAGCACGCCGGATCTTTGCGGCGCGCCGGGGCCCGGCCGGTGGCCGTGCGCCTGCCTGAGCACCTCGACGGGCTGGACGCCCTGATCCTGCCCGGCGGGGAAAGCACCACCATCGGCAAGCTGGCCAAACGCTTCGGCCTCCTGGAGCCCCTGCGGCAATTCGCCGCCGTCCGACCGGTGTGGGGGACCTGCGCCGGGATGATCCTGCTGGCCCGGGACATCGGCGCCGATCCGCCCCTGCTGGGCGTAATGGACATCGGGGTGCGACGCAACGCCTTCGGCCGCCAGGCGGACAGCTTTGTCACACACCTCCTCGTGCCCGAAATCGAGGAGGGCGCGACCCGCCCCTTTCCGGCGGTCTTCATTCGCGCCCCGCAACTTGTCGCCGCCAGCGGCCGGGCGCGCATCATCGCCCGCCTGGCCGACGGCACGCCGGTGGCGGCCCGTGAAGGCCGCCTCCTCGCCACCGCCTTTCATCCGGAGATCACCGAAGACGACCGTTTTCACCGCTATTTTCTGAAAATTATTTCCCAAGCCGGAGAAACGGGGCCGCCGGAAACCATCAGGGCATCCAGCGCTGGGGAAAATCGGTGATGAGACCGCTGACGCCCCAGTCGGCCAGCTCGCGCATCCGGTCGGTGGTGTTCACCGTCCAGACATTGACGTGCCGGCCGGCGTCCCGGATCCGGCGCACCAGCTCCGGAGTGACCATGAGGTGGCCGGGATGGTAGGCGTCCGCGCCCAGCGCCTCCATCAGGCCCAGGGGGTCCGGGTGGGGTTCCTTCGCGAGGGCGGCCGTGGCATAGGCGGGTCGCAACAATTTGATTTTGATCAAGTAATCGAAGTTGAAGGATGAGATCAGGACCTGCTCGGGCATGTTCATCCGGTCCAGCACCGCCACGGTCCGTTCCACGATGGCGTCCCCGCCGGTACGCCCGGTCTGGTCCTTGAGCTCCACGTTGACCACCAGGCCCAGGTCCCGGGTGAGGGCCAGCGCCTCTTCGAGGCTGGGCAGGGGTTCGTTGCGATAGCGCGCCACATCGGCATCGGACACCGCGCCGGCGGCGATTTGACCGTGGCGGTCGCGTTGGGCGAAGGGTCCGCCGGTGGACAACTGCCGCAGCTCGGCCAAGGTGAAGCGGGAAACGATGTACGGCTTGCGGTCGGCAAAGGCGGGATGAACGGCCGCGTCGGTGAGCCGCAGCAAACCGCAGTCATGAATCACGATGGGATGCCCGTCGGCGGTGAGCTGAACGTCCAGCTCCCACCCGTCGGCCCCCACCTGACGGGCCACGCGGGCGGCGGCCAGGGTGTTTTCAGGCGCCAGGGAACTGCAGCCGCGATGGGCAAGAATCATCGGCGGACGGAGATTCCGGAAAAACATGGCGCGCCGTCTTACATATCGCCCAGGGGGCGCTGGAAAGTGTAGTCGGCCGGCGCCTTTACCAGTTTTTGGCACGCCTCATCCGAGTTGCCGGCCGCGGCGGAAAACGGGAGCGACACCACGTAGACCACCGCGCCGACCGCGGTGGCAACGATTCCCAGGGGGCGCAGGAGCAACGCATCGACCACCATCGCGCCGCCGGACCGCTCTTCCAGCGGCTCCGCCTCCCCCACCTCCCGGGCCGCTGCCGCCGGCAGGCCCGCCAGGCAAATCACCAGGCTGAATACCACGATGAAATGAACCAAGACACGCATGGGGACCGCTCCTTTCGATTCGAGGGGAACCTGGCGGGTCCGGGCTTGCCAGGCATCGGGCCAGACGGTATACCGAAACCGGTTGAACACCTCATTCCTCTTGGGAAAGCTAGATAAATCCCCGATGCCTGTCAAGCGAAAAGAACCGGTGGCACCCGTGGTGGAAGTGGCCGTGGCCCTTCCGGTGTTCGGCACCTTCAGCTACCGCGTCCCGGAAATGCTGGCCGATGCGGTCCGCACCGGCGTCCGGGTGCTGGTCCCATTCAAGAACCGCCGGGCCACGGGCTATGTGCTCGGACCGGGCGAAGCCCCGGCGGGCATCGACCTTCTTGCCGTCGCGGACGTTCTCGATACGGCGCCCCTGCTCCCCGAGGCCATGATTCCCTGGCTGCGCTGGATGGCCGACTATTACCTGCACCCCCTGGGCGAAGTGATCCGCACGGCCCTGCCCGGCGGACTCACCGATGCCGACGTTTCCATCTGGCATCTCACCGGGACCGGCGTGGGGGCCCTGGCCCACGGAGAAATCGAAGCCCCGCACCGCGAACTGCTGGAGATCCTCCAGCGGCAACCGTCGCGGGTCAGGTCCCTGCGCCGCCGCTTCAAGGCGCCGGGGTTGACCCGGCACCTGGCGGCCCTGGAGCGGCTCGGCTGGATCGAATGCCGGCGCACCCTGGTGCGCGGGGCCACCCGCCCCAAGAACGAGCGTTTCGTCCGGCTGGCCGATGGGGTGGAACCGTCCACCGTCGGCCCAAAGGCCGGCACGCTTCTGTTGCCGCTCCTGCAAAACGGCGACGCCGTGTCCATGGCCGACCTGAGGGCCAAAATTCCCAATGCCGCCCGACTGGTCGCCCGCCTGGCGGCCCGGGGCCAGGTGGTGCTGGAAAAGCATCCGGTGTTCCGGGACCCGTTCGGCGAACCGGTGCACCCGGATTCGCCCCTCCGGCTCAACGCGGATCAGCAACGCGCGGCGGATACCATCGTGTCGCGCCTCGGCGACGGTTTTTCCACCTTCCTGCTCGCGGGGGTGACGGGCAGCGGCAAGACCGAGGTTTATCTGCACACAGCCGCCGAGGCTCTCCGGCGGGGGTTGCACGTCCTGGTGCTGGCGCCGGAAATCGCGCTGATCGCCCAGCTCGAACGCCGCTTCCGGGCGCGCTTCGGCACAGACATCGCCCTGCTGCACAGCGGCCTGTCCGCCGGGGAACGCTTCGACCAGTGGCGGCGCATCGTGGCCGGGGAAACCCGCGTGGCCATCGGTGCCCGCTCGGCGGTCTTCGCCCCCTTTCCCGCCGCCGGACTCATCATCGTGGACGAGGAGCACGACAGTGCCTTCAAGCAGGAGACCGGTTTCCACTACAACGCCCGGGACATGGCCATCCTGCGCGGCCGCGGCGACGGCGCCGTGGTGGTGCTCGGTTCGGCCACCCCCTCCATGGCGGCCCTGCAGGCCGCTTCCGCCGGACGCTACCAACGCCTGGACCTGCCCGGCCGCATCGAGGCACGGCCCTTGCCGTCGGTGGAGGTCGTCGACCTGAAGACGCTCCGGGACAACCGCGGCATCCGGCGCTTCCTCAGCGCCCCCCTGCTGACCGGAATGCAGGAAACCTTAAGCCGCGGCGAACAGGTGCTGCTGTTTCTCAACCGGCGCGGCTTTGCCGGCTGCCCGGTCTGCGCGACCTGCGGGGAGGCCCTGCGCTGCCCCCGCTGCGACATTTCCCTGACGCTGCACCAGGCCAAGGGGGTCTATCAGTGCCACTACTGCGGCTACCAGCAGCCGGTCGACATCCGCTGCCCCCACTGCGGCGCCGACAAGATCCGCCCCCTGGGTCTGGGCACCGAAAAGCTGGAAGCGCTGGTGCGGGGGGCCTTCCCCCAAGCCCGCGTGGCGCGCATGGATCGGGACACGGTGGCACGCCGGAGTCAACTGCTCACGATGCTGCGCCAACTCCGGGAGGGGGCCATCGACGTGCTGGTGGGAACCCAGATGGTGGCCAAGGGGCACGACTTCCCCGGCATCACCCTGGTAGGCATTGTTTGCGCGGACCAGACGTTGAATTTTCCCGATTTTCGCGCCGGGGAGCGGACCTTTCAGATCCTGGCCCAGGTGGCCGGGCGGGCCGGGCGCGGCCATGTGCCGGGAAGGGTGCTGCTGCAGACCTTCAATCCTGATCATTTCTGCATCCGGGCGGCCTGCGCCCAGGATCCGGACCTGTTCTACCGCCAGGAAATGGCCCTGCGCGAGACCTTGGCCTATCCTCCGGTCACCCGCCTGGCCATGGTGCGCCTGGCGGGACGCGAGCCGGAAGGCACCGCCGCCGAAGCCCGGCGCCTGGGGGAAATCTGCCGGCGGCTGGCCTCCGGGGGGGGAAGGGGCATCGAGGTGCTCGGTCCGGCGCCGGCGCCCATCGAGAGAATCGCGGGGCGCCACCGCTGGCAGATCCTGATCAAGGATGCCGACGTCCAGCGCCTGCGCCGCCTGCTGTGCCGGATCCAGGCCGAAGCCCTCGCCGTGCGGCGCCCCCGGGAGGTCCAGGTGGTCATCGACGTGGATCCGCAGTCGATGCTATAGAATCCTCTGTTTTGCCCCCTTGTCCAACGTCCCCATGCCTACTCGGTCTTCAGCGTCTTGGTGGAAGTGCTGCTCAACATCGGCGGCCACCTCGTCCGGGAGTATCCCTGGTGGAACCGGTCGGTGCAGGGCGTCGTGCTGATCTTCCTATTCGGCTACTTCCACTTCTACGTGGCCTGCATCGTCGCCCTGAGCCTCAAAACAATGCGGGCCAAGACGCTCTTTGTCGGCAGCCTCTACGCCATCGCCATCTTCGCCAACGTCATCGCCCCGGGACATTTGGGGTGGGTGTACTGAACCGGGGAACCGGTTCTATCCACGGTGACCGCGATCTCGCGGGTATTCCAATCATGCAAAATCAGACTATTTTGAAAGATGCTGCGGAATAGTCTTGACTATTTTGCAATATGCTGCTGAATAGTCGTAATCCAAAACCCGCACGGAGAACCGATGAAACGACTGCTCGAAGCGCATCTGGTCAGAGACCTTGAAAAAAAAATGGTCTTTTTGACCGGCCCCCGACAGGTCGGCAAAACCTGGCTGGCCAAGGAGATCGCCCGTTCAATTCAGGACAGCGTCTACCTGAACTACGACAGCGCCGAAGACCGGGAAATCATCCGCAAGGAGCGTTGGCTGGGCAAAACACGCTTGCTGATCCTGGATGAATTGCACAAGATGCGGGGATGGAAGAATTACCTGAAAGGCGTCTTCGATACCAAGCCGGATAAAATGATGATTCTGGTAACCGGGAGTGCCCGGCTCGAAACGATGCGCCAGGGAGGGGATTCCCTGGCGGGACGTTTTTTCAGGCACCGGTTGCTCCCCCTGTCTCCAGCAGAACTGAGGCAAACCAAGGCGACGAACGGCATCGAACGCCTTCTGGAACGCGGCGGTTTCCCGGAGCCCTTTCTGGCGCAAGATCCCATCGATGCCGACCGGTGGCGCATGCAGTACCTCGACGGGCTGATTCGGGCAGACATCCTCGATTTTGAAAAGATCCAAGACTTCCGGGCCATTCAAATGGTCCTTGACCTGCTGCGCGGGCGCACCGGTTCACCTGTTTCATACGCATCCATCGCCGAGGATGTCCAGGTTTCCCCCAACACAGTTAAAAAGTACCTCAACATTTTGGAATCGCTCTATATTATTTTCAAAGTAACGCCTTTTTCGCACAACATTGCCCGTTCAATCCTGAAGGAACCGAAAATCTATTTTTACGATACCGGTCTGATCCGCGGCGACGAAGGAGCGAGGTTTGAAAACTTGGCGGCCCTCTGCCTGCTCAAGCAGGTCCATGCCGAGGCCGATCTGCGCGGCCAACCTTGCGCGCTGCATTATCTGAGAACCAAGGACGGCAAGGAAGTTGATTTTTGCCTGGTGCGCGACAACCAGCCTGAGCTGTTGATCGAGACCAAACGATCGGACGCTGCACCCGCCAAAGGGCTGGTGCATTTTCATCGCCGCTACGCCATCCCCGCGGTGCAGCTCGTCCTGCATCTCAAACGTGAAAAACGCGAAGACGGAATCGATATCCGCGATGCGGAGGCGTTTCTCGGGGAGCTGCTCGCCTGATTTTGCAGGATCTTTTTTCCCTTGAAGGCGGTATTGGCAACACGGCTGTCAGGCACCGAGATGAGCGTCGAGCCAGGCGATGGCGTCATCGAAAACCTCCCGGCGGTTGATCTCGTTGAGCATCTCGTGGCGGCCGCCCGCGTAGAAGCGCACCACCACGTCCCGGATGCCGGTGCGGCGATAGGCGTCGGCCACCTGCCGGACGCCCCGGGTGCGGCCGCCCACCGGATCGGCGGCCCCCGAGAAGAGATAGATGGGCAGGTCCTTGGGAATTCTGGCGATATTCTCCGGTTTGTGGATGTAGGCGATGCCTTCGAGAAGGTCGACAAAAAAGCCGGCGCTGAAGACGGCGCCGCAAAACGGGTCGGCGATGTAGCGGTCCACCTCGGCGCCGTCCCGGGAAAGCCAGTCGAACTCGGTGCGCGCCGGGGCGAACGGCTTGTTGAAGCCGCCGAAGGACAGCGTGTTGAGCAGCCGGCTGGGATGACGGGGCCCTTTTAAGGCCGCCACGGTCCGGGCGATCACCAGACCCACCTTGCCCGCCAGCCCCGGATCGCCCCCGGTGCCTGAAAGGACCACGCCGGCGAGATCCCCGGCATCCCGGGTGATGACGGTGCGCACCAGAAACGATCCCATGCTGTGGCCCAGGAGGAATATGGGAACGCCGGGATGGTTTCCGCGAATGATGCCCGTCAGTTGCGCCAGGTCGCCGGCCACCTTGAACCACCCGTCATGGTCGGCGAAGTAGCCGGTGCTGGCCGGATCCCCGGCGGTGCGGCCGTGGCCCCGGTGGTCGTTGGCGTAGACCGCGTAGCCGGCCGCGACCAGGGCGTCGGCGAAACGCCCGTAGCGCCCGGCGTGCTCGGCCATGCCGTGGGCGATCTGGACCACGGCCTTGATGGGCGCACCCGTGTCGGGGACCCAGCGGTAGGTGAAGATATCGCTGCCGTCATCGGTGCAAAAGGTGAACGTGTCCGATGGCATGAGCCCCCCTTCCTTTTTCTGTCCGACCCGTCAGACAGGCCCGACGGCCTGCGTGAAAACCTCAATTTTCAAGACAACCGATTCTTGAAATCCCCGTACCCGAAGCGCCGCACCACCTCCAGCGCCCCCGTGCGGCTGTCGTAGCGGGCGATGGCCGGCAGGGGCACCCCGTTGAAGGTGTTGGTCTTGACCATGGAATAGATCGCCATGTCCAGGAATGCCAGCCGGTCGCCGGGACGCAGCGCGGCATCGAAGCTGTAGTCGCCGATGACATCGCCGGCCAGGCAGCTTTTGCCCGCCAGACGGTAACTGAAGGCCTTTTCCCCCGTCCGGCCGGCGCCGATCACCTCGGGCCGGTAGGGCATCTCGAGTACGTCGGGCATGTGGCAGGACGCCGAGGTGTCCAGGATGGCCACCGGCAGGGCGTCGGTTGGCACCACGTCCAACACGCTGGCCACCAGCAGGCCGGCATTCAAGGCCACCGCCTCGCCCGGCTCGAGGTACACCCGCACCCCGTAGCGGGTTTTCACCCGCTCGATGCAGTCGCACAGCAGGTCGATGTCGTAGTCGGCCCGGGTAATGTGGTGGCCGCCGCCCATGTTGAGCCATTTGAGCCGGGACAGAAAGGCGCCGAACTTCTCCTCCACGGCCTCCAGGGTACGCGCCAAGGCGTCGGCGTTGTGCTCGCAGAGACTGTGAAAGTGCAGCCCGTCGATGTCGGCCAGCATCTCGGCCGCGAAGTCCTTCCGTCTCACCCCGAGGCGCGAGCCGGCGTTGCACGGATCGTAGATCGCCACCTTCCCTTCGGAATGCTCCGGATTGATACGGATGCCGACCTCGATGGGCCGATCGGCGGCCCGCACCCGGGGCAGGAAACGGCGCAACTGGCCGAAGGAGTTGAACACGATGTGATCGCCCAGCACGACCAACTCCTCGATATCTTCTGGCGTGTAGGCCGGCGAGGCCACGTGCACCTCGCCGCCGAAGGTCTCGCGGCCCAGGCGAGCCTCATAAGGGCCGCTGGCGCAGGTGCCGGCGAGTACGCCCCGGAGCGGCCCGAAGGTGGCGAAAGTGGCAAACCCCTTTAACGCCAAGAGAATCCTAGCTCCAGTGCGCCGCTGCACCCCGTCGAGGACTGCGGCGTTGGCCGCCAGGACCGCCTCGTCCACCACGAAGCATGGCGAGGGGAGGCGCGCCGGGTTCAGTCGTTCCAGGTACGCTCGGTCCATGGCAGTCCGTAACGGTTCATCGCGTCCATGAAGGGATCCGGGTCGAGCTGCTCCATGTTGAACACCCCCTGGCCGCGCCATTGGCCGGTGAGCATCAGCATGGCGCCGATCATGGCCGGCACTCCGGTGGTGTAGGAGATCGCCTGGGAGCCGGTCTCGGCGTAGGCCGCCTCGTGATCGCAGATGTTGAAAACGTAATAGCGCTTCGGCTTTCCGCCCTTCACGCCCCGCATGAGGCAGCCGATGCAGGTCTTGCCCCGGGTCTTGGGCCCCAGGCTGGCGGGATCGGGCAGCAGGGCCTTCAGAAACTGCAAGGGCACGATTTTCGTACCGCCAAAGTCCACCGGGTCGATGCGCGTCATGCCGACATTCCCCAGCACTTCCAGGTGCTTGAGATAGCTGTCGCCGAAGGTCATCCAAAAGCGGGCCCGTTTGAGCCCCGGCAGGTTGCGCACCAGCGATTCCAGCTCCTCGTGGTACATGAGGTAGCACTTCTTCGGGCCGATCCCCTCGGGGAAATCGTAGGTCATGGACCAGGCCAGCGGGTCGGTCTCGATCCAGTCCCCCCGGTCCCAGTAGCGCCCCCGGGCCGTCACCTCGCGGATGTTGATCTCCGGGTTGAAGTTGGTGGCGAAGGGCTGTCCGTGGTCGCCGGCATTGCAGTCGATGATGTCCAGCTCGTGGATCTCGTCGAAATGGTGCTTGGCCGCGTGGGCGCAAAAGACGTTGGTGGCCCCCGGGTCGAAGCCGCTGCCCAGCAGAGCCATGATCCCTTTGGCGGCGAATCGCTCCTGGTAGGCCCACTGCCACTTGTACTCGAACCGGGCCACATCGGGCGGCTCGTAGTTGGCCGTATCCAGGTAGTCCACCCCGGTCTCCAGGCAGGCGTCCATGATGGAGAGGTCCTGGTAGGGCAGCGCGAGGTTGGCCACCAAGTCCGGGCCGAAGCCGCGGATCAGTTCCGCCACCTCCGCCGGCCGGTCGGCATCCACCCGGGCCGTGGCCACGGTGCGGCCGGTGCGCCGCCGAACGTCGGCGGCGATGGCATCGCACTTGGACAGGGTGCGGCTCGCCAGCAGAATCTCGGAAAACACCTCGGGATTCCGGGCGCACTTGTGCACCGTGACATTGGCCACGCCGCCGGCGCCGATGATCAGTATCTTGGACATGGCAGGCTCCTGAGAAAGTGACTAAAGTGACGAGTGACTAAAGTGACTAAAGTTACAAGTGCCTAAAGTGACAAGTGACTAAAGTGGCACCTGCCCCTTCCCTGTCATCCCGTGGCGCCGCCGGGGCACGGTTCGCGCTTGATCACATCGACTTTCACCACCTCATTCTTGACCATACCGGTCATTCATACTATCTGAAGAGGCTTTTGAAAAAGAACTTTTTCAACCCGCGAAAGGAGCGATCATGGTCAGACTGGAAACGAGCATGGGCGATATCGTCATCGATCTGGACGCCGCCAAGGCGCCCAAGACGGTGGAAAATTTCCTCCAGTACGTCAACGCCGGCCACTACGACGGAACGATCTTTCACCGCGTCATCGACGGCTTCATGATCCAGGGCGGCGGGATGACGGCCGACATGAAGGAAAAGCCCCCCCGTGCGCCCATCGAGAACGAGGCGAACAACGGCCTGAAAAACGACGCCTACAGCGTCGCCATGGCCCGCACCATGGATCCCCACAGCGCCACGGCCCAGTTTTTCATCAACGTGAAGAAGAACGATTTTCTCAACCACACCGCAAAGACGCCCCAGGGTTGGGGCTACGCCGTCTTCGGCAAGGTGCTCAAGGGCCAGGGGGTGGTGAACAAGATCAAGGGGGTCGCCACCGGCCGTCAGGGGATGCACGACGACGTGCCCAAGGAGCCGGTCACCATTCTCAAGGCCGAGGTGGTGGAAGCGGCCTGAACGGGCTTTCGCCCCTCTGATCGCTAAAGCAGCCCCTGCTGCCGCAGCGTTTCGCCGGCCTGCTGGCCGATGCCCGTCACTACGCTAAGGGCCCGGGTGAGATGAAAGGACGCCTCGGCGGGAACGCCGGAGCGGATCATCACCCGGGCCTTGTCCATGAAGCGCACCGCCTCGTCCCAATCCGCATTGCCGCTTGCCTGCCGCACCAGCGCGGCCTCATTGAGCACCATGGACAACAGGTTCTCCGCCACGGCCACGGCGCCCTGGCGGGCGAGGCCGTCGAATCCGGCGGCCTGGTCGCAGGCCGCCGAGACCCAGATGAGGCCGGACTTGATCTTGTCGCTCAGGGCAAAGGAAACGATGGTCTGGCGATGGTTCATGGTCATGGCTCCAGCGCGCTAGTTGAAGGTTCATCCGCAGACGGGTATCCTGCCGGCACCGGCGCGACGGTCAGCACTTCGACCCGCTCTTCGCGCACCCGCCACCGGACTTCCAAATCGCAAATGCGCATGCCGTAGGCGGCCCGGCCATCGGTCCGCTCCATATAGGCCGGCCGGGGATCGTTGGCCAGCACCCCGGCGATCAGATCCTTCAGGCCGCCGTCATCAATCCGGCGGCAGGCGGCCTCGGCTTCCGGGGAAAAAGCCACCGGCAACAGGGGCGGCGGATCGGCGGCGAATCCCCTCCAGGCGCACCGCCGACATTCCGATGGGGTTGGGCCGGAATGCGCTGCGGGAAGCGAAGAGGCCGATGCGGCGGTTGCCGCCCAGCCGGGGCGGCCGCACCGTGGGATGCCAGGGTCGATCCAGGTGGGCGTGAAAGACGAAGACCACCCGAAGACCACCCAGAGATGGGAAAATTCCTCCAGACCGGCCAGTGCCTCTGCGCGGCCGTAGGGAGCGAAGAGTTCCAGCACGGCGGTCGCCTGAGGCACGAGACCGGCCTGCCGCGGAATGCCGAATTTCTGTGGAAAGCAGGAGTGAATGCGGCCGATGGGATGGAAGCGATACACGGAAAACGGCTCCCGGCTCACCCGTTGGCGGATTCCTCGACGCCCGGCAGGCCGGAGCGGACCGGGGCATCCGCCGTCAACCGGCGGCGGCCAACCATGCTGGCGTAGAGTTGGCTGATCAGCATGGCTGCCAGCATGAGGGCGCAACCGATCAACCCCCGGGACGAGAGGGTTTCACCGAGAATCAGCCACCCGCCCAGGGCGGCGAACACCGCCTCCAGGCTCAACAGGATGGCGGCATGGGCCGGCGGGGCGTCCTTCTGGGCCACCACCTGGAGGGTGTAGGCGATGCCCACCGATCCCAGCCCACCGTAGAGAATCGGCAGGGCCGCCGCCCGGATCGCCGCCAGGGCGAAGGGTTCGAAAACCAGGGCCACCGCCAGGCTCAGCAGCGCGCAGCAGGCGTATTGCAGGCAGGCCAGCCGGATGACCGGCATCCGGGGCGAGAGCCAGCCGAGAATCAGCAGGTGGCAGGCCCAGAAAAAGGCGCCCGCCAGTTCCAGCAAATCCCCGAAGGCGATGGTGAACTGTTCGGTGACGCTGAGCAGATAGAGCCCGACCGCCGCCATCACGGCCCCGATCCACGTCCCGGCATCGGGTCGCTGCCGATAGCGGAGCCCCAGGATCGGCACGATGACCACGTAGAGCCCCGTGATGAACCCCGCATTGCCGGCCGTGGTGTAGACCAGCCCCGCCTGCTGCAGGGAGGCCCCCAGAAACAGCGCCGATCCGGCCAGGGCCCCGCCGTAGAGCATCTTCCTGGTGCCGGACCGTTCCTTTCCGGCCGATGGCCGCCGCGTTTCCAGCCAGAGCAGGGGCAGAAGGGAAAGACTACCCAGGGCGAAGCGCACCCCGTTGAAGGTGAACGGCCCCACGTGGTCCATGCCCACGCGCTGGGCCACGAAGGCGAACCCCCAGATGGTGGCGGTGGCCAGCAGCAGCAGGTCCGCCTTGAGCGCTCTTGATTCCATTCAGGCGTTGTGAAAATAAGGATGGAAAATCTGGTCGGTCAGCTCGTGGTCGTCGAGATCGGCCTCGGCAATGTCATCCAAGGCGAGTTGAAAGGCGTGGTGATCGAGTTTCTGACCGCTCCAACCCAGATAGTGCAGCTTTTGGTCCACCCGGATGAGGTTCATGTGCGGGTAGACCACCACCGACTTGGCCAGGTTGCGGATAAAGCCGGGAACGATGAGCGGATCGATGCCGTCCGTTCCCAGCTTCAAAATCACTACGGATTGCTTGGTTCGAATCAATGCGTGTCTCCTGGTCTTTACCATCATTGCCCCGCCGGAGGCTTCGGGCGAGGCTGGCATGGATCGATGCCTCAAAATTTTGATGAGTATATACCCCGCGGGAGGCATGTCAACTTGATTGATGGTCGCCGCATGAAATCAGGCATCCTCAAATGGATCGCCATCGCCTTGATCCTGTTGGCCATGCCTCTTGCCGGAGCGGCACTGTCCGGCAGCCCCCCCGGCGGCTACCTCGAATTCCCGCCGCGCCCCCGGGCCGTCCCCCAGCCGCCCTTCCATTGGCCGGTGTTCTGGGGGTATGTTGTCCTCATCGCCACCGCGGTGGCGCCGCTGCTGGTCACCGGCCTGCGCGCCCTGGCGCGCCACCGCCTCGGCCCGGCACCCAAGGCGGCCTGGCCGTGGTGGGGCACCGTCGCCGTGGCGGTTGGAGCGGCGAGCTGGCTCCTGGCCTGGTCGCGCTTCGAGTGGTTCGCCGTGTTGCAGCCCCATACCTTCGTCCCCCTCTGGCTGAGCTACATCGGGGTCGTCAACGCCTTGACCCATCGGCGGACCGGGCGCTGCATGCTGACCCACAGGCGGCGGCACCTGGGTCTCCTGTTTGCTGCCAGCGCTGTTTTCTGGTGGTTTTTTGAATACTTGAACCGCTTCGTGCAAAACTGGTACTACCAGGGGGCCGAATACGGGGCCGTCATGTACAGCCTCTTGGCCACCGCCTCCTTCGCCACCGTGCTGCCGGCGGTCCTGGGCACCCGGGACTGGCTGGCCAGCTTCGACCTCTTTCGCCGCGGATGGGACGGGTGGCCCGCCCTCCGGGCACCCCGGCCCCGGATCACGGCGGCGACCGCCCTGATCCTGGCGGCTGCGGCCTTGGTTGGCGTCGCCGTCTGGCCGAACCATCTCTTCGCCCTGGTCTGGGTGGCGCCATTGGTGGTGGTGGTCGCGGTGCAAACCCTATGGGGCCGGCGGCATCTGCTGGGCGAAGCGGCCAGGGGGCGCTGGGCACCGATGGCGACGGTGGCCGCCGCGGCCCTGATATGTGGCTTTTTCTGGGAAATGTGGAACGCGGGCAGCCTGTTGGGCTGGACTTACACCGTGCCCTACGTGCAGCGTTTTGAACTTTTTGCCATGCCGCTTCTCGGCTATGCCGGCTACCTGCCGTTCGGGCTGGAATGCGCCGCGGTGGAGGAGCTGCTGGAGGACCTGCCCGGAGCGGGGCACAGGAGTCGGTCATGACGGCCATCATCGAGGTCCGCAACCTCGTCAAACATTATCGGCGGATTACCGCCGTGGACGGCGTGAGCTTCGCCTGCGAGCCGGGGGTCTGCTTCGGTTTGCTGGGCCCCAACGGGGCCGGCAAGACCACGACCATCGAAATCATCGAAGGGGTCACCGCCGCGGACACCGGGGAGGTCCTGTTTCGCGGTCGCCCCCGGGACGCCCGTTTCCACCAGGAGGTGGGCATCATGTTCCAGCAGACCGCCCTGCTGGATTTTCTCAGCGTGGGCGAGACCCTGGAAACCTTCGCCGCCCTGTACCGCCACCCGATGGATCTGGTGACGATCATCGAACGCTGCCGTCTGGGCGAAATTCTTGGCCAGATGAACCACCGCGTCTCCGGCGGGCAACGCCAGCGCCTGCTCCTCGCCCTGGCCCTGGTCAACCGGCCGCGCCTCGTCTTTCTCGACGAGCCGTCCACCGGTCTCGACCCCCAGGCCCGCAAGGACCTGTGGGAAATCATCGAGGCCATCAAGGCCGAGGGCAGCACCCTGATCCTCACCACCCATTACATGGAAGAGGCCCAGCGCCTCTGCGACGCGGTGGCCATCATGGACCGCGGCCGGATCATCGCCCGGGGGTCGCCCCAGGCGCTGATCGACCGCCACTGCAGCGGGGTGACCATCGGGCTGCCCGCCGACCGGCTGGAAGCCATCGGAACCCCGCCGCCCTGGCCGGTGCACAGGGTCCGCGACCGGGTCGAGATTCCGAGCGAGAACCCGCGCGCCATCCTGGCCGAGTTGATGCGCCGCAACGTGGACCTCACGGACATGACGGTGCGATCGCCAACCCTGGAGAATGTTTTTCTCAAACTGACCGGAAGGAAGCTTGCGGAGTAAAAACGCAAAATTTTGCGCGGCGCCCCCCTTCGTCGGACCAGTCAGACCGGTCCGAATGATGCTTCCTCCGGCAGCCTTGAATTTTGAACCTTGAACCTGGAACCGCCACTTTGAACCCCAAGCGCCTCTGGATCATGATCATCGCCCGCAACCGGGAATTCTTCCGGGACCGGGCCGCCTTCGGGTGGAATTTCCTCTTTCCGTTCCTCATCGTGGCCGGATTCGGCCTGATCTTCGGCGGCCAGGCAAACCGCGCCTACAAGGTAGGGGTGTTTCCCCACGCTCCCGGCCCGGCGGCCGTGGATGTCATCGAGATCCCCGAAACCTTCAAGGGCACGGAGCAGGTGGAGTTCATCGGCTTCGCCGATCGCGAGACCGGCCTTGACCGGCTGGCGCACCACAAGATCGACTTCCTGCTGGAGGCCGGCCCGCCGCCGCACCGCTACTGGGTCAACGACACCTCCCCCAAGGGCTACATCATCGAACGGCTCTTCTCCGCCAGCCTCTGCGCGCCGCCCGAGGACTCGTTGGCGGTGCGCGGCACGATCCACGGCACGCCCATCCGCTACCTCGACTGGCTTTTCCCGGGGATTCTGGGGATGAACATGATGTTCAGCGCTCTCTGGGGGGTGGGCTATGCGGTGGTGCGCTACCGCAAGAACGGGGTCCTGCGCCGGCTCAAAGCCACGCCGCTGACGGCCTTCGAGTACCTGTCGGCCCAGATGATCTCGCGCATCTTCCTGCTGATGTTTACCTTGGTCGTGGTCTGGACGGGGTGCGATCTGCTGTTCGATTTCAACGTCCAGGGGAGCTACATCGACCTGCTGGCGGTATTTTTCGTCGGCAGCCTCAGCCTGGCGGCCCTGGGGCTGATCCTGGCGGCCCGGGGCACCAGCGAGGAGTTCACCACCGGGGTTCTCAACTTCATCTCCTGGCCCATGATGTTTCTCTCGGAGGTCTGGTTTTCGCTGGAAGGAGCGCCAACCTGGGTCCGGGCGGCAGCCGGCATCTTTCCCCTGAAGCACATGCTGGACGCCGCCCGGGCCGTGATGAACGACGGGGCGACGATAGTGGACGTGAGCTTCCAGCTCGGGCTGCTGGCCGCCATGACGCTGCTGTTTCTGCTGGTGAGCGCCGCGCTGTTTTCGTGGACCAAGTGAACGGGCGCCGGGCGGGGGAAGCGAGGTGGCAAGGGTCACCCAAAACGAATAGGTGCCAATCCGCGTCCGGCATGACGGTCGCGGAGTTTCCGCCAACAATTCAATTTAAACCCTGGAGGGCATCACCATGGAATGGATCCTTTACGTCATCAGCATTCTCTGGCTGTCGGTGGGCGTCTGCCTGATCCTGTATACCGAGGAGACCCGCGGCGGCCTTCGGCCCTTGCTGCGGCAGGCCGATCCGCGCCTGGTGGGGGTCTTGCCGGCGCTGTTCGGCCTGTTGTTCTTCGTGGCGGCGGGCGCCAGCCACTATCCCTGGTTCGTACGCCTGCTGGGCATCCTGGCCCTGAGCAAGGCGGCCTTCTTCGTCCTCGACCCGAAAGGGCTGCGCCGCCAGGTCAGCGACTGGTTCCTGGACAAGATGAGCGAACGCGCCTGCCGCCTCTGGGGCATCGTGACGGTGATCCTCGCCACGGCCCTGTTCTCCTGGATCCGCTGAATTTGATCCGGCCCCATTCTCTTTCGAGGCAAAGGGCCAATGAGCAAATCCAGGGTCAAGCCAAAGGAAATCCTATGAAGAGGGCTGGTGCGGCCAACGCAATCGGGTGCCTCGTGCTGGCGCTGGTATTGGCCGGATGCGCCTATTTCGGCAGGCAATGGATGGCCCCCGAAGTCTCTCTGGTTAATATCCGCCTTCAGGAAATCAAGGCGCTGGAGGCGACGTTCAGCGTCGATTTGCGGGTGCTCAACCCCAACGACACGGCTTTGGAGCTCAGCGGGCTGGACTGCGACATCGAAGTCAACGGCCAGCACCTGGCCCGGGGCGTGGCCCCGGTGGCTGCCCGGGTGGAACCGTACGGGACCGTGATCGTGCCGCTGGAATTGTATGCATCGATGCTGGATGTGGCCGGAGCCCTGATCGACGCGATGCACCGGGCCGCCCGCAGCGATACAGCGGAGCCGATGGACTACCGGGTGGCCGGGCGCATCGGGCTCAAGGGGGGCCGTTTTTGGACCCCTTCCTTGAACTTTGAAAACCGGGGCAAGATCGACCTGCACGCCCTGGACCGTTCCTGAAACACGCTGGCCTACTCGTAGATCTTCTCATCCGCCGCGTCGGCTGCGGCGGCATCGGCCTCGAAGTCGCGCACGGCCTGCTCGGGCCGCCGCTGGGCATATTCCCGGTACCACTCGTGGGCCGCGATCATGCTCATCACCTCGCTGGTGCCGGTCCATATCGAGGCGAGGCGCAGATCGCGCACGATCCGCTCCACGGGGAAGACGTCAGTGTAGCCGATGCCGCCCATGACCTGCATGCTGTTGTGGGCCGCCTTCTGGCAGGCCTCGGTGACGAATTTCTTCGTTTCCGAAACCAGGCGCCGCACCAGGTTCATCGGTTGCCCGCTGTCCACCGCCCGGGCCGTGGTGTAGATCATCGCCCGGGCCGCGTCGAGCAGCATGGCGGCTTCGGCCACCTGGAAGCTGACCCCCTGGAACTGGTTGATGGTGGTGCCGAAGGCCTTGCGCCGGGTGGTGTAGCCGGTGGCCACGTCCAGGGCCGGACGGGCCGCGCCGATGGTCATGGCCGCCGTGCCGAGGCGCTCGGGGATCATCATGGTGTTGAAGACCGCAACCCCCCCGTCCAGTTGCCCGACGATGTGTTCCGGCCCCACCTTCACGTCGCGCAGCACTACCCGCCCGGCCCCGCCGCCGCGGCAGCCCATCAAGCCGTAACGGTAGGCGGTCTCCACCCCCGGGCCACGGTCGACCACGAAGCAGGTCAAGGACTTGTGGGGCGGCGCCTCCGGATTGGTGCGGGCGTAGACGAGAAAAAAGTCGGCCCCCTCCGCGCCCACGATGAAGCGCTTCTGGCCGTTGAGAATGAAATGGTCGCCCTGGCGCGCCGCCGTGGTGGTGGTGCCGAAGAAATCGCTGCCTCCCCGCGGCTCGGTGAGGCATTCGGCGGCGAAGCGATCGCCGGCCAGCAGCGGCTTGACGTAATTTTCCTTCTGGGCGTCGGTGCCATGCTGGATGATGGCATCGCAGACCAGCTCGGCGCCCACCCCGAAGACGCAGGCGAAGATGTAGCCCAGGGTGCCCACCTCCTCCATCACCGCGCAGGTGCTCACCCAGTCCAGACCGCGACCGCCCCACCGCACCGGGTAGCGGCACCCCATGAGGTTGCGCCGGCCCGCCTCCTGCAAAAATTCCTTGGGAAACTGGATCTCGTCGCGGTCCATGGCCAGGATCATCTCCCGCGGCACCCAGCGCACCAGGTCCCGCACCTCATTTACCAGGGCCCGGGCCGGCTCGGAAAGCAGGTAATCGAACATCGTCTCCTCCTTGGTCACAGGGTTGAGCCTTTCAGGCGTCTTCCGGGGCGCCCCCTTCGAGCTGTGCCAACCGCCGGCGCAGCTTGGCCGCCACGGACCGCAGGTCTTCCTCCATCAGTTTCAACTCCCGCATCCGTTCATGGATCTCCCCGAGCTTGCGCTCGCCGAAGGCCAAGCTCTTGCGGATCTGGGCCGCCTCATCCGGATCGACCTCGTCGAGGCCGATCATCTCGGCGATTTCCTCCAGACGGTAGCCGAAGCGCTTGCCGCGCAGGATGAGGCGCAGCCGCGTCCGGTCCCGCCGCCCGTAGAGGCGCTGGTTGCCCCGGGTACGCCGGGGCGCCAAGAGCCCCTTTTCCTCGTAGAAGCGGATGGTGCGGGCGCTGACATCGAACTCGGCCGCCAGTTGGGAAATGGTGTAACTCGGCGATGGATGTCCGGTTTCAGGCATGGAGGGTCCCATAATTGACGTTAACGTAAACGTTAAACGATCGGTTCCCCCGGGTCAAGCCGCAAATGGGGTGGCACCATACAAGCACAAGTAATAACGCTATAAATTGCCAAAACCGTCTTCCCTGTGCCCCCCTGTCATCCCGAGGCGCAACGCGACGAGGAATCTCTTGGAAGGGGCAAGACATCATCGCCGCCGACGGGCGCGGACTGGCGCAGACAATTCGAGAGGGCAGCGGAGAATCGCCAATCAGGCCGCACGGCGGTGATGGCGGCTGAACACCGCTTCCAGGCGGTTCACCGCCAGCGAGCAGGGGAGGGTCAGGGCGAGGTAGACGGCCGCCACGGTGATCCAGATTTCGAAATTGAGGAAGGTGGAGGCCATGAGGTCCATGGCCTGGAAGGTCAACTCCTGGATCGAGATCACCGAGACGATGGCCGAGTCCTTGATGGTGGAAATGAACTGCCCGGCCAGGGGCGGCAGGATGCGGCGCACCGCCTGGGGCAGCAGGATGTGGCGCATGCGCTGGGCCCGGGTGAAGCCCAGGGCCGCCGATGCCTCCCACTGCCCCTTTTCGATGGACTCGATGCCGCCCCGCACGATCTCGGCGATGTAGGCCCCTTCGAAGATGGCCAGGGTGATGAGGGCCGAGGCGAAGCTGGCGAACTGGTCCGCCGGGGCGAAAAGCACGCTGAGCAGTTGCCGGGGCGTCGGCCCGCAGCAGTCCAGCAGCACGTTGAATCCCAGCACCGGAAGAAGCTGGTCGCTCAGGAAGTAGTAAAAAATGAAAATCAGGACCAGCGGCGGCAGGTTGCGCACCATCTCCACGTAGCTTCGGCCCAGCAGACGGGACAGCAGGCGCCGGCTCACCTGGGCCATGCCCATCAGGGTGCCGAAGAGCATGGCCAGCACCGTCGCCCAGAGGCTGAGCTTTATAGTGGTGATCAGCCCCTTGAGGAGGTAGTTCGGCACCCAGCGCTGGGCCTCGGCATCATAGCGCCAGATGAACTGGGGCAGGGCACCCCAGTCCCACCGGTAATGGAGCTGGACCTGGATGCGGTAAATGCCGTAGCCCAGCGCCAGGATCAGCGCCACGGCGAGGACCGCATCCAGAAGGGTGATGCGTGTGGTCTTGTCGGTCAAAATCGGCGCCTACTTGACCAGGGATTCCCATTCCCGGGTCTCGAACCAGTAGTGCTTGCGCTCGGCGAGCCATCCCTCGCTCTCCACCACCCGGATCCAGTTGTCGAAGAAATTGAGCGTATCCACGTCTCCCTTGCGCACAGCGAAGCCGATGGGTTCGCGGGTGAAGGTTTCCTTCAACGGCAGGAAGAGCTTGTCGGGATACTTGAGGGCATAAAAAGCCGGCGTGGGAGCCGACGCCACCACCGCATGCACCCGGCCGTTGAGCAGCTCCTGGTAGACCTGGGCTTCGGCGTTGAACTGCTTGAGCTGGGCCTTGGGCATGAACTTGCGCGCCGCCATCACCGGCGTGGCGCCGATCTTCGCCGCCAGAATGACTTCCGGCCGGTTGAAGTCCGCGATGGTGGAGAACCCCTTGGCCAGCTCCTTGTGCGCCACCAGGCTCATGCCGGAGTAGTCGTAAGGGATGGAGAAATTGACCTTGATGTTGCGCTTGGGCACGATGCCCATGCCGCCGATGATCACGTCGAACTTGCCGGTCTGCAGGGCCGAGATGATCCCGTCCCACTGGGTCGGCACGAACTGCACCTTCACCCCCATGTCCTCGGCCAGCCGGGTGGCCACGTCGATCTCGAACCCGATCAGCTCGCCGTTCTTGTCCTTCATGGCCCAGGGAACGAAGGTGTCCATGCCGACTTTCAGCACCCCGCGCTGCAGGATCTGCTCCAGGGTGCTTTCCCCGGTCAACTGCTGCTGGAGCTCTCCGGCGCTCGCCGACACCACCATCGCCGCCAGCGCCACCGCTACCAGGACGAGGCATCTTTTCAAGCCCATGGTGACTTCTCCTTTCATCCGTGCATGAAATTTTTGGAAACCTGCCGGAAATCTTCAATTATCTGAAATGCATCCCGGGTCGGCGCCACCTTGGCCGCCATCCCGCGAAGCATCTTCTGGTCATTCCGGGGCTCTCCTCTTCGTCATTCCGGAGCTCCCCTCTTCTTGTCATTCCGAGAAGCGCAGCGACGAGGAATCTCTCCGCACTTGCCACCAGCTCCCGCCGTGTCCCCACCTGCAGATTCCTCGCTGACGCTCGGAATGACAGCGGGAAGAGGTGGGCATCCGGTGGAGTCTTCGCCGCATGAATTGTGCTTGATTGCCTCAATTTTCAATATACGAGCGCAGCGACGAGAAATCTCTGCGTACTTGCCGCCACCGCCCGCCGTACCCCCAACTTCTGATTCCTCCCTGCTTCGGAATGACTCGGGAAAAAGGGTCGTCCCGTGCCGTTGGTCCGGTGCCCTGCACATCAGCCGATGCGCATGTAGTTCTCCAGTTGGCGCACCACCACCGATAGGGTCAGGGTCAGCACCAGGTAGATGGCCGCCACGACAAACCAGATTTCGAACACCAAATAGGTGTCCGAAATGATCGCTCGGCCCTGCATGGTGAGATCGTAGATAGCGATGGTGCTCACCAGGGCCGAATCCTTGATCAACGATATCCCCTGGCCGGTGAGCGGGGGCAGGATCCACCGCAGGGCCTGGGGGAACACCACCAGCCGATAGACCTGCCAGGTGGACATCCCGAGGCTGCGGGCCGCCTCCCATTGGCCCCGGGGCACCGATACGATCCCTGATCGGAAAATCTCCGAGGCGTAAGCGCCTTCAAAGAGGCTCAAGGCGAGCACGGCCGAGGCGAAAGCCTGCATGCCCAGAATCGGGGCCATCACGAAATAGACAAAGAAGAGCTGCACCAGCAGGGGCGTGTTGCGAATGATTTCCAGATAGCCGCGGGCCAGGACCCGGCCCAGCCAGGAACCCGAGAGGCGCAGCAGGGCGGTGACCAGGCCGATGACAAAGGCCAGCAAGAGGCTGATGGCCGAGATCTTCAGGGTGACCACCAGGCCTTGCAGCAGCGGGCCGGCCACCAGGCGCCCCCCCTGGCTGTCCACGAGGTACACCGGCACCCGGTACCAGTGCCAGTTGTATCCCAGGCTCGCCGTGCCGCGCACCAGCAGCCAGATCATCAATGCCAGAAGAGCCAGGTAGGCGAGGATGTCGCGCCAGGCGGAGGTCTGAAAGCGACCGTCGGTGATGAGGAAGTGCCGGCTCCGGGCCATCGAAGGGTTCCCTCGATCGGCCCGGAGTCCCGTATCGGCGGGATTCCACCGGGGACGGAAACGCTTTCAGCGGGCCGTTTTTTTTGAAAAAACTATAGGCCAGCGACTGTCGGGTGTCAATCCAGGTGGCCGGTGAGTGATGCGCCGCGACCCACGGCTTCGATCCGCACGGTGACGGTCGTCTCCCGCAGCGCGTCCGGGCCTTCGAATAGCACCGGCAGGTAGTTGTCGGTGACGATCTTCAGGAGGCCGCTCCGGGGATCGCGCCGGCCCTCCACGGGAAAGGTGAACTGCTGGCCCACAAACTGGCGGCAAAAATCGAGGCGCTTGCGCTGCCCGAGGCCGCGCAAGCGGGCGCAGCGGCGTGTGATGACGGCGTCGGGAACGGGATCGGGCATGCGGGCGGCCGGGGTGCCGCTGCGCGGCGAGAAGGGGAAAACGTGCAGGTAGGCCAGGGGAAGGCCGGCTGCCAGTTGGTAGGTACGCTCGAAGGCGGCCTCCGTTTCCCCGGGAAACCCCACCAGCACGTCCAGCCCCACGCCGGCCCCGGGAACCGCGCGGGTCAGGGTGAGTACCAGGTCGGAGACCTCGGATCCGGTATAAGGCCTCCCCATGCGCCGCAGGATTTCGTCGTCCCCGCTTTGCAGCGGGACGTGAAAGTGCCGGCAGCAGCGCGGCGATCCGGTAAGGGCGCCGATGAGCGCCGCGTCGAACTCCTGGGGCTCGATGGAACTGACCCGGAAACGCGGGATGGCGCCGGCGGTGTCGATCCGCCGCAGCAGGCCGGCCAGCGTCGCCGGTGGCGCCAGATCCCTTCCGTAGCGGCCCAGGTGGATGCCGGTGAGTACCACTTCGTGGTAGCCGGCGGCCCCGAGAGCCGCGACGCGCGCCAGCACGTCGTCGCCGGGCATGCTGCGGCTGCGCCCGCGGGCGTAGGGCACGATGCAATAGGCGCAGAAGGCGTCGCAGCCGTCCTGGATCTTGAGCAGGGGCCGGGTGCGCCCGCCCACCACGGCGTCGCAGATCGCATCGAAGGACCAGGCAGCCGATCGGGGAGAAACCACCAGCGGGGCCGGCCCGCCACCGGTCCGATGTTCCAGGTCGTTCACCAGCGAGGGAATGCGGTGTTTTTCGCTGTGTCCCACCACCAGGTCTACCCCGTCGATGGCCGCCAGGGCCTCCGGTTCCACTTGGGCGTAGCAGCCGGTGACCAGGATCCGACGGGCGCCCTGGCGCGCGGCCCGGCGCACCGCCTGGCGGCTCTGCATGGCGGCCCGTCCGGTGACAGTGCAGGTGTTGATCAGGCACAGGTCCACCGGAGGCCCGTCGGTGCGGCGCCATCCCTCGGCGACCAATCGGTGCGCCAGGGCTTCGGATTCGTACTGGTTGACCTTGCACCCGAGGGTGACGGTGGTGAAACTACCGGGCATGGTTTTTCCCCTTCGGTCCGCGTAACCGAGAAAGACGGTCGAAAAGCAGTCTTTTAGACCGCGGCCAGGTCCGCGTCAACCGCGCTTCCGGTGGCGGTCACGGCTCCGTCGATGTTTTGCGATCCTCCTTTTTCTCTGTTTTATGCGCTCCTTTCGCCGATGTCCTTGACTGCAGATCCCTCGTCGTAAACTCCTCGGGATGACACCTTTTCTGAGTGACTAAAGTGGTGGAGTCGCTTCGCTCCGGTTTTTATATAACTGCCAGGATTCCTTCACTTTAGCTCACTTTAGTCACTTTAGTTCATTTGACACTTGAATTTTCCCCTGTCATTCCGAACTTCAGAGAGGAATCCGCAGTTGAGAAGATCGGCGGGAAACGATGACATTCGGCAGGAAAACTGCCAGAGGCCCTTGCTTTGACGGCGCCCTGATATGGCGGCCTGTGGCCGGCAATTGCGCAGCGGCCTGGAATCTGGTAATTTTCGATCGGTTTGCAACCTTTTCGATTCGCCTCAGGCAACCGGCCTCTTCATGGTTTCCCGGTGCAGCGATTCCACCCGAACGGCAGGGAGACGACCATGGGATTCAAGGAGAACCTCAAGCGCAAGATCGACATCGACCGCCTGGCGGCCAAGGTGATCGAATCGGTGAGCGGAGGGGCGGACAGCGCCCGGCGCATCGACAAGCCGGCCATGCGCCAACTGTTGGAAATGGCCAACTGGCATGTGCGACAGGAACGGGACCTCGAGCTCTACCTTCCCCCCGATGGGGAGGAGGGGATCGTGCTGGTGCTCGACAACGACCTGCCCCTCTACCGCACCACGGTGGCAGACGTGGCGCTGCGCAAGAGCCCGACGGTCAAGGAGATGGTGAACCTCCGCAACATCCGGCGCATCCTCAACGACGCCGATGTCGTCTTTTCCAAAAAGGCCCCCAGCGTGGACCGCTTCCGCGCCGCCGCCATTGCCCGGCTCGACCTGAGCTACACCGCCGAGGACGTGTCGGCCATCGCCTTCGACGGCGCCGCCTCCCTGGATTCCCGCTATCCGGAAGGGGTGATCGAGGCGCTGGACCTGCTGGCCGAACTGCTGGGATGGCAGCCACCGCCCACGGTCTTCGCTTCCCCCCATCACCACATCTACGGCCGGCTGGAACGCCGGGACAGCGGGACGCGCTATGGGCCGCTGGCGGTATTCAGCCGGGTTCACAACCGCCTTTGGTATGTCGATCGACCGCTGAACACCTCCGACGAAGACGACAAGGCCTACTTCCAGCATGTGCTCCAAGCCAAGGCCCGGGTGGCCGCCGAGGACCTCGACGCTTTCAAGGCCATGGCCGCGGCCGTACCGGCGCCGGGGCGCATCACACCCTAGCGCAGGCGATCCGGGGGACGAACCTTTGGGCGCCAATCCCACGGCGTAAAAATTGGTTCGCCGGTCTTGATTCGAATCCGCAAAACCGGCACATTGTCGTTCGGTTTCCCTGGAAGGATCTTGCCATGACCGCCTTGATCGTCGTCCTGGTGCTGCTTGCCGGCATTCTCGCCTGGGCCGTGGGCCTCTACAACCGTCTGGTGCGCCTGCGCAACATGGTCAAGGAGGGCTGGAGCGGCATCGAGGTCCAGCTCAAGCGCCGGGCCAACCTCATCCCCAACCTGATCGAGAGCGTCAAGGGATACATGAGCCACGAGCGCGGCGTGCTGGAGAAAGTCACCGAACTGCGCAGCCGGACCCTGCAAACGGACCAGCCCGCCGAGCGCGCCCGGCTCGAAGGCGACCTGGGGCGGGCCATCGGCCGTCTTTTTGCCGTGGCCGAGGCCTTCCCGGAACTGAAGGCCAGCCAGAACTTCATGGACCTGCAAGACGAGCTGAGCCAGATCGAAGACCAGATCCAGATGGCCCGGCGCTACTACAACGGTACGGTGCGCGACCTGAACATCGCCGTGGAATCGTTTCCGAGCAATATCGTGGCCGGGATGTTCGGCTTCCGCCAGGCCGAATTTTTCGAGATCGAGGACGAGGCGGACCGGGCCGTGCCGAAAGTTGAATTCTAGAACCGGTGGGATGATGAAAAATGGCGAATCAATCCGGTGATATGACTCACGTGGCCATCGACAACGCCAACCTGCTGATCGCACCGGCACCGCGGCCGGCGATGGTGATGATTTTCGTCCCGGCCCTGGGCGTGAGGGCCGACTACTACGCTGCCTTCGCCCGGGCGTTGAACCGCCACGGCATCACCGTGGTGCTCAACGACCTGCGCGGCCACGGCCGAAGTACCGTAAAGCCCAGCCGGTGCAACGATTTCGGCTACTCGGCCCTGATCAACGAAGACCTCCGGAAGGCGGTGGGCCACGTGCAGACCGCCTTCGGAGATCTGCCCCTGGTGCTGGCGGGCCACAGCCTCGGCGGGCAACTGGTCACCCTGTACGCCGCCCGCTACCAGCCGCCGGCCGCCGGCATCATCCAGATCGCGTGCAGCTCGCCCTTCTACCGGGGATTCCCACCGGCCCGCGGCCGCGCCATCTACTGGGGCTCCTTCTTCATCCAGGCCGCCGCGGCCCTGACGGGCTATTTTCCCGGCCGCACCTTCGGCTTCGGCGGCCGCGAGGCCCGGCGCCTGATGAACGACTGGAGCCGCATCGCCCGCACCAACGTCTTCAACTTCAAGGACGACCCCTACGACTATGAAGGTACCCTGGCCGCGGTGGGCTCTCCCGTGCTGTCCTTCTGCTTTCCCGCCGACACCTACGCCCCGCTGCCGGCGGTTCATTACTTCACCGACAAGCTGCCCCAGAACCTTCTGAAGCTCCGGATCCTGGACATCCCGGAGTTCCAGCGCACCGACCATTTCAGTTGGATCGGCCAGGGAGAAATCCTCGCTCCCCTGCTCGCCGCCTGGCTCTCCCGGGCGACGGTCTGAGGCGTCAGGCGACCCTCGATCCGGTGGCGCGTTTCAGCACCTTCTGCCCATAAGGGCACACCGACGAGCAGATGCCGCAGGTATGCCCGTTGCGGTACTGGTAGTAGTGGGTCTTCTTCCACTGGTCGCAGGCATTCACATCCAGGATCCGCTCCCGCGCCAATCCCGGATGCCAGGCCGCTCCGGTCAGGGCACCGGCGGGGCAGGCCGCCACGCAGCGCATGCACTGGCCGCAGAAGCTTCTCTCCACCGGCGGGCCCGTCTTTAAAACCGCGTCCGTGAATACCGTCCCCAACCGCACCCGGGACCCGTAGCGGCGCGTGATGAGCTGGCAGTGGCGCCCGATCCAGCCGAGGCCGGCCCGGGTGGCCGCGGTCTTGTGGGGAAAATCCCCCCGGATGTTCACCGGGTCGGTGCGCGCCGAGGCCGCCAGGGCCTTGGCCCGCCAGCCCTGCTCCCGGAGGGCGGCCACCAGTTGGGCCGCCATGGCGTCGATGCGCTGGTTGACCCGGGTGTATTCGTCGGCATAGGCTTGGTTGGGGCCGTTTCGGATGCTGGCCATGATGGCAGGGGTCATGGGAAACACCATGGCGATGGCGCGGGGAAAGGGCGTTCCGGCCGCATCGGCGGGGGTGGCGAAACCGCGCAGGTCCGCCGTCCCCCAGAGAGCCACCTGGTGGGCGGCCATCCAGTCATTCAGCCAGTTGGCATCTTCTCTCGATGGTTGCATGGGCGCACAGATGCCTTTAATGCATTCATGTCATCCTGGGGGCATCGCCCCTCTCCGGTCATCCCGAGGCGCATCACCCATCCCCTGTCATCCCGAGGCGCATCACCCATCCCCTGTCATCCCGAGGCGCGAAGCGAAGAGGGATCTCTTCGAATTTGCCGCCACTTCCCGCCGTATTCCCGACTGCAGATTCCTCTCTCCGTTCGGAATGACTCGGAAAAATGAGTCCTCCCGGCGGCGACCTCAACCGGCCTTGGCGCCCTGCTCGACAAATATCAGCCCGTCGGTGTCAAACCCTTCGGCCTTTGCCTTCCGCACCAGCCGGTCGATGACCTCTGGCGCCAAGCGTGGCGTCCGGGCCAGAATCCACAGGTAGGAACGGTTCGGCCCGCTCACCAGGGCGTACTGATAATTTTCCCGGTCCAGTTCGACAACCACGTAGGAACCGTAAAACGGGCCAAAGAAAGAAACCTTGAGGTAGCCCCGGTCGGCCCGGTCCACGAAGTCGGCCTTTCCCTCGGCTTCCTTCCAGCGGTTTTTAGCCGGCGAAAAACCCCGGTTCAGCACCCGCACGGTGCCGTCACCGCGCATCTCGTAGTCGGCGGTCACATGGGTCAACCCCCGCTCGAACGAGTGGTCCAGCCGGGCGATTTCGTACCACCGGCCCAGGTAGCGCTCCAGTTGGAAATCGCCGACGGGCTCGATGCCCTCCGGGACGCCGAGGCACCCGACCAGGAGCAACACATACAACGCGATGGCCTTGAACCGTATCTTCATGTCTCTTTTTCTATCCTTTCAGCCAGTTTCATTCACCCATCAAAAGTGAAACTTCTTCAGCGCAAGGCTGCCGGTGTTTTTCGGCACCGCGCCACAGGGTCGAAACCTCTGGGGGAGTCAAATCGTGACATGAAGCTATATTTTTTTACCGATGTAGAAGACATAGCCGTAAAACGCCCTGTACCTGTCATACAACTCGGCTTCATGGCGCTGGTTTTTCACAAGATCCTCGGCATTCTGGTTGCCGGCGTACTTCTGGAGAAATTTCTCCCGGGCGGAAACCTGCGGGACATAAAAATGATCCGTCCAGCAATTCTCGGGCAACACGAAAGTGGCTACCGGAACGTATCCGGCTTTTTCCATCTGTTTGACTTTGGTCGAAATAATGTCGATTCCCGGATACTCGGCCTTCCAGAAACGATCGATTTCGGCAGGCCGTTCTGCGGTGAACCAGGATGCCTCCGAAACGGCAATGAAACCGCCTTTCCTCAGGAGCCGATGCCATTGGCTGATGCCGCGCTCGAATCCGATGTTGTAGATCGCCCCTTCCGACCAGATCAGATCCAACTCTTCATTCCGAAAGGGAAGTTGGTCCATCGAACCGACCATGCCCACCACTCGGTCCTGGAGACCCCGATTGCGGCTGTTGGCATTGAAGATGTCTATGAAATCGGGGAACAGATCGATGCCGGTGATGTGCCCGGGCGCTTGTTCGGCCAGCACCATCGTCTGGCCGCCGGTGCCGCAACCGATGTCCGCGATTCTCGAATCCTTCTTCAGGTTGTCGATGAAGCTCAAGGCCTTGAGCGTCACTTCGGGGCTGCCGGGCCCCTGGCGTTCCAGGCTGGAAAAATATTCGCAGATCAGCTTGAAATCGAACTCGTGAATGGATTTGTTGTCGTCACTCATCGGAATTCCGCTCCGTTATCCAACACTTTGGTGAAAAGAGGTTCGAGATGCCCGGGCCCTGGCGCTAGGCGCTACGCTGCATGCCGGCGGTGATAAGGCCCGCCCCCATCAGCGCGGTGCCGCCGCACCGATTCAGCCATTTGCGGACGGCGGTCTTCCGGATGGCCTCCCGCATCCGGCTGGCAAACAGGGCGTAGAGCGCGGCGTTGACGGCAGCCAATACCAGGAAGGTGCCACCCAGCATCAGGGTCTGCCCGAACACCGGTTTGCAAGGGTCGATGAATTGCGGCAGAAAAGCCACGAAGAAGGCGATACTCTTGGGATTCAGCGCGGTGACGACAAAAGAGCGCCTGAACAGCCCCCCGGACGAAATGTGTTCATGGTATGGAATCGATTCGCCTTGCGGGTTTTCCCGCCATAGACGGATGCCCAGATAAAGCAGGTACAGAGCGCCGATCCACTTGAACAGCGTGAACAAGGCGGCGGATGCGCTCATGACCGCACCCAGCCCCAGAAGAGACAGGGTCATGGCGGTGAAATCCCCCAGCACCACCCCGGCTGCCAGCGGCACCACCGATTTGCGCCCATAGGTCACCGCCTGGCTGACCACCAGGATGATCGTGGGCCCGGGAATGATCAGAATGATCGTCACGGCCAACAGGTATGCGATCCAGAGTTCTGCGTGCATGGCTGGTTCCTTGTCCCTGGCGTCGTTTGAGGCTATTGTTCACGAAGCGGCATTCGCAAAGCATGGAATCTTCGTGGCGGTTTGCCTTCCCCGGGTCATCGGTCGAATCCGCAGAGGCGGTCCAGCAGCCGGTGCATCAGGGCGTTGGCCCGGGCAAAGCGGGCGGGGTCGGCCAGCATCCGGGCGGCGGTCTGCACGAAGGGGCCGCCGTCGATCTCGTGGCCGCAGTGGGCGATGAGGGCCCGGGCGCTCTCCGGCGTGGTTTCCAGGTGAAACTGGAGTGCCAGCACCCGATCGTCGTAAACGAATCCCTGCTGGGCGCAGGCCGTGCTGGCGGCCAGGTGAAGGGCGCCCGCGGGCAGATCGAAAGTGTCCCCGTGCCAGTGAAACGCCTCCCAGACCGGGGGCAGCGCCTCGCCGAGAAAACCGGCCGTCTCTCTGCGGCGCACCGGGAGCCAGCCGATCTCGCGCCAGCGGTTGGGTTGGACCCGCGCGCCAAGGGCGTCGGCGATCAACTGGGCCCCCAGGCAGATGCCCACCACGATCTTGCCGGCGCCGATGGCCTCGCCGATGAGGCGCTTTTCCGCCGGCAGCCAGCGATATCGGTCGTCCTCGTAGATGTTCATCGGTCCGCCCATCACCAGCAGGGTGTCAAAATCCCCTGCGGTCGGTAGAGGCGGGTCTTCGTAGAGACGGGAGCCGGTCATCGGCACGCCGCGGGCCGCGGCCCATTGAAAAATCCCGGCCGGGTCTTCAAACGGCACATGTTGCAGGTAGTGAAGGCGCATCGTTGGTATCCCTCCCCGAGAATCGTCAAGTTCCCGCACGCTCATCTCGCCGCTGGCATTGCGGGCAGATGTGGGTGCTGCGCTGGCCCACCACCAGCCGCTGGATGGTCGCGCCGCAGCGAGGGCAACCCTCCCCGGTGCGGCGGAACACCTTCAGGGCGCGGCGGTTCTCACCGGCCCCCCGGGTGGTGGAGCTGAAATTGCCCTGTCCGTGCCCCAGGCTGGTGCCCCCATTGGTCAGGCCCCGCCGCAAGACCCGGCGCACGGCGCGGTGCAAGGCGCGGATCTGTTCACTGGTGAGGCTCCCGCCAGGCCGCAGGGGATGGAGTCGTGCCTCCCAGAGCGCCTCGTCCACGTAAATGTTGCCCAATCCCGCCACAACGCCTTGATCGAGCAGGAGCGGCTTCAAGGCCCGGCGCCGGCCGGCGAGGCGCCCGGCCAAAGAGCCGGCGGTGAAATCCGGCGCCAGGGGTTCGGGACCGAGGGCGCCGAGCAACCGTTGGGGGTCGTCCGTCAGCCACATCCGTCCGAACTTGCGCGGGTCGTGGAAGCGCAGCTCCCGGCCGTTGTCCAGCACCAGCCGAACATGCTCGTGCAGCCCCACCGGTGCATCGGCCGGCGCCAGCACCAGCCGGCCGGTCATGCGCAGGTGCATCAGGAGGCAAAGGCCGCCGGACAAATCGCAGCGGATGAACTTGCCCCGCCGGCCCAGGGCCGTCACGCGCCGGCCGCCGATGCGGCGGCAAAAATCCTTCGCCGGCTCCCCGGCCACGGTCCGCGCCCAGGTGACGCGGCAGCCGGTCACGGTCCGGCCGATGAGGCCGGCCTGGACCAGGTCGTCGACGATGGTTTGGACTTCAGGTAGTTCGGGCATTTTCGGGTCTCACGCAAGGCCGTTGATGCGGTCGATCAACTGGCGCAGACGGCCGAAGCGGTGGCGGTCGAAGTCGACCAGCAGGCGCGGCAGATGAGCGATTTCCGGCTGGTCGACCTCTTCGGGCAGGGCCGTCGAGGCCTGGATGCGGCCGCCGGCAACGAGCAGATCGTCGAATTCGGCCTCCAGGCCCCGGGTCTGTTCCGAGCTCAACGGCGCGGTGAGACGGAGCACGCAGCGCCCGTTGACATAGCGCAGACTGTGATAGCGCCGGTAGAATCGATCTATGTGGGCCACGGCGTCCTCGACGGAAGCGACGATCTCGAACAGGGACAGGTCGTCGGTGTCGATGCGTCCGGGAGCGAGAAGCCGGGAGTCGATGAAATCGTGCCACCCGGCCCAATACCCCTCCCCGGGGGGCTCCACCAGCACCAGCGGCAACGGGTCGCGCTTGCCGGTCTGCACCAGGGTCAGGGTTTCCATCGCCTCGTCCAGGGTCCCGAATCCGCCGGGGAACAGCGCCACGGCATGCGCCTCCTTCACGAAAGCCACCTTGCGGTTGAAAAAGTACTTGTAGAAAATGCTGCGCGGATTGTTTTCCAGCACCGGGTTCGGCTTCTGTTCGAAAGGCAGCCGGATGTTGACGCCGAATGAATGCTCGGGCCCGGCGCCCTCGTTGGCCGCCTGCATGATCCCCGGCCCGCCGCCGGTGATCACCATGTAACCGGCCGCCGCCAATTTTCGCCCCAGATCCAGCGCCATCCGATACGCGGGCGACGCGGGCGGTGTGCGCGCCGAGCCGAAGATCGTTACCTTGCGCTTGTCCCGATAGGCGCTGAAAATCTTGGTGGTAAAGCGCATTTCCTTCAGCGAGGCGTTCATCAGTTTCAGATCCGCCCGGCCGCGATTTTCCTGCCCCGCCTTGAGGGCCGAAAGAATCATCTCACGCACGATGGCACGCTGGACGATTCCGCCCGCCGCATCCATCAGTGCTTCGATGGCCTCGTCCACGGGCCCGTTGGTCGGGGTAAAGTGCAGTTCCATCATGGGTTTGAGTTTTGATGTCATTTTGTTTCCATCAGAAAAATACTTTACCATCCCACGGCGCTCATCATCGCCCGCAGCCATTCGGCATAGAACTGAACCGCCACGGAAATGGCTTGCGTTATGCCGAACCGCTCCAGCAGGGGCCCGACGTGCTGCCCCCAGAACGGCACGGCGGCATCGGCCCCGAGGACCAGCGCCACTGCCATCGATCCAGCCGACAGCGGGGTGCCGATCCATCCCCCGGCGATCTTGAGCAGCATGCGCCCGCTGATGGTGCTAACATCGCCGATCAGCCCCACTCCCACCACGGCGCCGACCACGGCCTGGGACGAAGACACCGGCACCCCCACCTGGGTGAACAGGTGTAAGGTCATGGCATGGGCCAGGGCCACCACCAGGGCCGAAAAAGGATCCAGCGCTACGATTCCCTTGCCCACAGTCATCATGACCCGCCGGCTGTAGGTCAGCACCCCCAGGGCGATGCTCAGACCGCCGACCACGGCGGCCGTTTGGGCCGTGAGCAGCCCGGTGCCGACGTAGACCCCGGTCACGTTGGCCACGTTGTTGCTGCCGAGGGAATAGGCCCCGTAGCAACCGGAAACCAGAATCCCCGCCAGATAGATGAAGTTGCGGTGGGTGAGGCGGCGCACGGTGCGGTCGAGCACCCTGGCGAGGATACGATGCATCAGATAGCCGAAGACCACGGCGCAGATCGGGGTGAGCACCCAGCAGGCCACGATACGGTAGAGGCGGCTGAAGTCGGCGGTGCCGGCCAGCACACCGGCACCCAGGATCGCCCCGACGATGGCCTGGCTGGCCGACGCCGGCAAGGCCAGCACGGTGAGCACGGCCATGGTGGCACCGGCGGCCAGGGCCACGCAAAACGCCTCAAGGGGGTTCAACCGGGACAGCTCGCCGAGGGTCTCCATGCACTTGGGGCCCTCGACGACCGCGCCGGCCATCAGGAACAGCGCCGTCAGCCAGATGGCGGTGCGGTAGCGGACCGTCCCGGTGGCAACCCCGGTGCCGAAGATGTTGGCCGAGGCATTGGCGCCCAGCCCCCACCCGAGCAATATACCGCTGCCGATTTTCCACATGCTCAGCGCATGCTCACGCTCAGCACGTCCAGATGGTCGCTGGCATCTTCGATCCGGTCGCTGATTCCGGTCAAATTGTCGATGAACTCGCCCAGCAGCCGCCCCTGCCAGAAATTGTCGATCTGGATGGTCATCATGTCCCGGATGAGGCCGAACTTGATGTCGTCGATCTTCTTTTCGTAGATGCGCAGCCCGAGCTTCTTTTCCCTCAGTTCAGCCCCCGCGAGCATCTCTTCGTAGGTGATGCGCAGCAGTTCGCACATGCGCAGGTTGAGAAAGGCCACGCGGGTGCATTCCCCCTTGAGCAACTCCGGTAGCTGCAGGTAAAGGAAGATGTTGGCGGTTTCCTGAAGCAGGTCGAAGACCTCGTCCACCAGGGAGACGAAACGGCACAGGTCCGGCCGCAGGTAGGGCAAAAAGGCGCCGTCGTAAATGGTGGTGACGATCTCGCGGCGGATCACGTCGGCATCGCGTTCCATCTGCGGCACCTGGCGCGCCAGGCGCCGGTCCTCGTGGATCAGGCATTGGTGGAAAGCGGCGCATGCCTCGCAGAGCAGATCGATGTGGGCGCCCATGCGCTCGGTGACCCGCTTCTCCTTGCGGTCGCGAGAAAAAAACTTACCGAGAGACATCCTCCCCCCTTGCCCGGAGAATCAGCACGGCCCACATGATGTCCATCATCGACACGACCCCGGCGATGTACCCTTCCTGGCAGACGAAGATCCGGGCGATGTTTTGCTGTTCCATCATCTGCAGCGCATCGGCCAGACTGGCCCCCTTGTCGATGCAAAACAGCGGTTTGGAGGCCAGCTCCTCGGCCTTCATCCTGCCGGGATCGATCCCCTTGGCCAATACCTTGAACACCACGTCGCGGGCCGTGATGACCCCGTGGCCGCCCTTCTCTTTCGGGTCGCGAACCACCAGGGACCGGATGCGCCGGTCCACCATCTTTTCCACCACGTCGTACACCGTGGCGTCGGAGTCGACATATTCGATCTTGGTGGTCATGAATTCGGTCAACTTCATGGCAATCTCCATCGAGCCGGTCGCAGAATGGAATCCCGGTCTCGGCTGCGGGTGAAAAGGGGCGGGTGGAGCAGTTGCATCAAGCCCCGCGTATAGCAAACCGGCGCATGATCGGCCAGAAAAACCGGCGGTGGCAAGGAGGCACCGGCTGCCGCTGCGGGAAATCGGTCCCGCGCCACCGGCAGGACATGCCGCTCGCCCACATGCCGGAAGCCGAAGCGCCATCCGGCCGGCGGCAGATCGGTCACGATATCGAGGGAATTGGCGATCCGGAAGACCGGCAGCGGATCCAGGGTGCCACCGAAGCGGCCGTCCCCGACCCGGGGCGAGCCGAAGGTGTACAGGGCCCGCGGCGGCCGCAGGGTGGCGGCCAGCGTCGCCAGCGCAGCGCCCAGGCTATGGCCGGCATAGAAGACCGGAACGTCCGTGCGGCGCAGCGCATCCAGGATGCGCGGCCAGAATCCGAGCAGGGCCGCCTTGAACCCGCTGTGCACCTTCCCCCCGGTGGGCCAGAGATGGGCCTTGGCGTCCAGATTGGTCAGCCAGTTGTCCGGATGGCCGCTGGAGCCGCGGAACACCAGCGCGGCGAAGGGGCGGGGCGCCTCCGGCGAGGACTGGCAAAGGAAGGCGAACAGGTGGCCTTCACTGAACGTCGCCCGCTCGACGAGGCCGACCCGGGCCAGGATGTCCCCGCGGGTCGGCAACCGCCGTCGCCGGGCCGCGTCATCGCGGCGGTAGGCAACGCGCGTCATCTCGCTGAGCCACCAGGCGTTGACCGGGCTGAAGCCCTCGGCATCGGGGTCGAAATCCCCCGGCGGCGCCGGGGAAAAGAAGTCTTCGGCCTCCCCCGGCCGGAAAATCGCTTTCCACGAAATGCCTTGCCGTCTCATCCGCGATTCGCTTCCGGTTGCCTCACGGTGCTCCAGGTCCACGTCTTTGACTTTCCGATCATCGCTCAACGCGCGGCAACATGGCCTCCCTAAAGGGGCAGCCGAACGCTGTAAGCCTTTCCGGTGGTGGTCTGGCGGACCTGGAGTCTCAAGACCCGCGCCTGCCCGGCTTCGGCGGGAAAGAAGAGCAGCCCGTGGGCGAGGTCTCCCGGGGCGATGGCCACGTTCTCGATGGACTTGGCTTCCATGTCGGTCTCGATGGTCTGCCCGGACCGGTTCTGGCCGTAGCCCTCGGCGCCGCCGAGCACCGCCCCGGCCGCCGCCCCCATGGCCGCCCCCTTGCCCAACGCTTCCCCGACATTGCTGCCGCCGACAACGCCCACGGCGGCACCGACGAGCCCGCCGGCGGCGGCCCCCCAGACCCCCCCGTAGGCGCCTTCCTGGAAAATCTCCCGCGTCCCGGAAAACCGCATGGCCCGATCCCTGGCCACATGCCGGTCCAGCACCGGCCACAGGTTGCCGGAGGCGTCTTCCAGGAAGGATCGTTCAGCGGCGATCTGAAACGTCTGGCGGCTGTGGTTGTCCACCACCACCATCACCGGCAGCATTCCGGCCCCGATGACATCGAAGCCGAATGTCTCGTTGGCCGTCCGGCGGTCGGGGTACGCCTCGGCCCCCACCGTGGCCCCCGCCACCCGTGTGGCGTTGCCGTAGGCGTCGGGATGTTTGAAGGGCAGCGGTTTGCTCTGATAGGCGGTGGTGCAGCCCACGATCACCGCCGCGGCGGCGATCCAGCGGATCATGCGAAAAAAAGCAGCCATCGGATTCCTCCTTTGCGTGCGAAAACTTCGCGGTTGCCGGGATCACCCGCCGACCCCGGCGGCGGCATTGGCAAGCACGGCGATTCCCATTATAGTGCCCCCGGTGGACAGGGCAAGCCCTTGCGGCCCCGTCGCCGGCGCTTTTCATCCGACCTTCACGAGATAGGCAACCGCCGAGGGGAAAGCCCCATGCCGTCAACCTGGTTCTACGTGCTGCTGGCCCTGGCCGCCGGCGCCACCGTGCCGACCCAGGCCGGGATCAACGCCCGGCTCAATCAATTCACCCAGAGCCCGGTGCTCTCGGCGGGCGTCTCCTTTGCCGTGGGTACCCTGGTACTGGTCGTCTACGCTGCCGCGCTGCGGATCGGGCTGCCGCCTCTTTCGGCCGCTGCCGGGCATCCGTGGTGGATCTGGACCGGTGGCGCCCTGGGCGCCTTTTTCGTCTCGGCGGTGATCGTGCTCGCCGTCAAGCTGGGCGCCACCTCCATGGTGGCCCTGGTGCTGGCCGGCCAGCTGATCACCTCCATCACCCTTGACCACTACGGCATCCTGGGCTATCCGGTGCATCCGGTCAACGGATGGCGCATCGTCGGGGTGATGCTGCTCTTCGCGGGGGCCTACCTGATCAAGCGCTTCTGAAACCGTCAGAAAGGAGATACGGCAATGACACTGCTGGAAACCTTGACCCGGGACCGGCTGGCCGCTCTGAAGGCCGGCGACCGCGTCCGGTCCACGCTGCTGGCCACCGTGATCGCAGAGGCCCGCGCCGACGCCCGCCGCGAAGCGGTGCGCGAGCCGACCGATGACGAACTGCTCGCCAAGATCCGCAAGTTCATCAAAAACAACGAGGAAACCATGGCCTCGGGCCGCCCCGAAATGGCGGCCAAACTCAAGGTCGAAAACGAGATCCTGGCGGTCTACCTGCCACAGATGCTCGACGACGCGGCCTTGAAAGCCCTCATCGCACCCATGGTTGCGCAATTGAGCGGCCGGTCGCCCAAGGCCACCGGCCAGGTGATGGCCCGGCTCAAGGCCGTGGCCGGGGTGGACATGCGCCGGGCCAGCCTCATCGTCAAAGAGATGCTCGGGGAAAAATAGGGAAACGACGAAGGCGCCTGTCTTCAGGCGGCGCCTTCCGCCACCAGGCGCTTCAGCTCCTCGCCGTCGATCTTTTCCTTCTCTATCAGCAGGGTGGCGGCCTTTTCCAGCACCGCTCGCCTCCGCTCCAGAATTTCACGGGCCACGCCATAGCGCGCGTTGATGATCTCGCGCACCTCCGCATCGATGACTTCGGCCGTTGCCTCGCTGTACTCGGGCCGGCCTTCGGGCGCCGCGCCGAGAAACTGCGACCGGGGGGCGTTGGCGAAATAAACCTGGCCGAGCTTGCTGCTCATGCCGTACTCGCGCACCATCGAGCGGGCGATGTCCGTGGCCCGCGACAGGTCGTTGTGCGCCCCGGTGGAGATGTCGCCGAAAACGATCTCCTCGGCGGCCCGGCCCCCCAGGAGGGTGGAGATCTTGTTGAGCAGCTCGGTGCGGCGCATGAGAAAGCGGTCCTCGGTGGGCACCTGCATGGTGTAGCCCAGGGCGGCGATGCCCCGCGGCACGATGGTGATCTTGCGCACCGGGTCGGTGCCCGGCAGATCCAGGGCCACCAGGGCGTGGCCCAGCTCGTGGTACGCCACGATCCGCTTTTCATCCGGGTTGATCAGGCGGTTCTTCTTCTCCAGCCCCGCCACCACCCGCTCCACGGCCTCCTCGAACTCGGCGATGCCCACCAGGTTCTTCTCCCGCCGCACGGCCAGCAGGGCCGCCTCGTTGACCAGATTGGCCAGGTCGGCGCCGCTCATGCCCGAGGTCATCCCGGCGATCCGCTCGATGTCCAGGTCTTCGGCCGCCTGGATGTTCTTCAGGTGCACCTTCAGAATCGCCACCCGGCCGCTCTTGTCCGGCCGATCCACCAGCACCTGGCGGTCGAAGCGCCCGGGCCGCAGCAGGGCCGGATCGAGGATCTCGGGCCGGTTGGTGGCCGCCATGAGAATGACCCCCACCTGGGGATCGAAGCCGTCCATTTCCACCAGAAGCTGGTTGAGGGTCTGCTCGCGCTCGTCGTGCCCGCCGATGCCCGAAAATCCGCGGGCCTTGCCCAGGGCGTCCAACTCGTCGATGAAAATGATGCACGGCGCCTTCTGCTTGGCCTGCACGAACAGGTCGCGCACCCGGGCGGCCCCCAGGCCGACGAACATCTCCACGAATTCCGAGCCGCTGAGCGAGAAGAAGGGCACCCCGCTTTCCCCGGCCACCGCCTTGGCCAGCATGGTCTTGCCTGTGCCTGGCGGCCCCACGAGCAGGATCCCCTTGGGCATCTTGCCCCCCAGGCGGGTGAAGCGGCCCGGCTCCTTGAGGAACTCGACCACCTCCACCAGCTCCTGCTTGGCCTCGTCCACCCCGGCCACATCGGCGAAGCGCACATCGAGTTCTTCCTGCATGTAGATCTTGGCCTTGTTCTTGCCCAGGCTCATGAATCCGGGCTGCTGGCCCTGCATGCGCCGGATCATGAAGGCCCAGATGCCGACGAAGAGCACCACTGGCACCACCCAGGAGAGCAGATCCCGCAGGAAGGTCGACTCGATCTCACCCTTGAACGTGACCCGGTACTTTTCCAGCATCTGAGAAACGTCCGGATCGACGCGCACGGTGCGAAACAGTTGCCCGCCGTTCTCGACGCCCTCCGCCAGGCGTCCTTGGATCAAGTTGGCCGATACCGCCACCTCGCTGACCTTCCCCTCCTCGAGCAGCTTGAGAAATTCGCTGTAGGGAATGGTCTTGACCGCCATGGCGGAAAACATGAGGTTGTGCAGCAGCAGCACCCCCCAAATTCCCAGGATGACGTACCACATGGAAAACTTGTGATGTTTTTCCATATCTACCCGCGCTCTCCTTTGGGTTTGCGGCATTGACTTCGAATTTTATAAAATTAACCCTGTTTTCCGAAAGGGTCAATCGGCCCGAAACGCGCGGTGGGCGGGGTGTAAAAATGAAGAGGACCCGCCGGACCGAAAAGCGGTTGGCAATGCCGCCAAAAGTTGCAAACCATCCCCAAAAATGGTAGCCAACATATCATGACAGACCGTTTCGAAGGCCCGGCGGTCCGAGTCGCCCCGAATCCACAAGCTGCAACGCCCAGCGGTCCGGAATGAACCTGATTCGCGTTTCCAAAGGACATTATCTCCCCCTGGAGGGGCGTCCCGCAACCGACCTGGACGTCCTGCCCAAACCGTCCCGCGTGGCGGTGCTTCCCGAGCGGATCCCCTTTGTCAAACCGAAACTGATGGTCAAGGAGGCCGATGCGGTATCCATCGGCACGCCACTGTTTCACGACAAGCGCCATCCCCGGGCAACATTCCTGTCCCCCGGCGGCGGCGTGGTGGAGGCCATCGAATTCGGCCCGCGAAGGGTGATCCGCAAGATCGTGATCCGCCTCGCCGAGACGGAAACGGCGGCCGCCTTTCCGCGCTTCGCCGAGGGGGACCTGCGGCAGACCGACCGGGGCACGCTGGTGGAAGCCCTGCTGGACGGCGGCCTCTGGCCCCTGTTGCGCGCCCTGCCGTATCGCGACTATCCCGATCCGGAAACCGAGCCGCCGGCGATCATCGTGACCCTGGCCGATGATGAGCCCTTCAAGCCCGATCCGGCCGTCTACCTCGCCGGCCGGCAGGATCTGTTCGGCTACGGCATGCAGGTCCTCGCCCGGTTGGCGCCGCAGGTTTTCGTGCTGGCGCCGCCCAACGGTGGTGGGCCGCTCCAGGCCGTGGACACCTGGATCACGCACACCGTCTCCGGACCATATCCGGCCCTGGATCCCGGCGTCTTCGTCTATCATACCCGGCGCTCGCCCGCCGACAACCGCGCCTGGTTCGTCAGTGGGCAGGACGTGCTGCTCATCGCCGCCCTGCTGCGCGACGGGCGCTATCCCACCGAACGGATCGTGGCCTTGGGCGGCCCGGCGGCCGGCCGGCGGCGCCATGCCGCGGTGCGGATGGGCGCCCCGTTGAAGCCGCTGGCCGATCTCGGCGGCGAGGCGTCGGTGCGCTGCATCGTCGGAGGCGTGCTGCGCGGCTTTACCGGAGAGGCCGACGGATACTTCGGCTACTTCGAGACGGCCCTGAACCTGGTGCCGGCCGGCGACCACCGGGAGTTCATGGCCCTGGTGCGCCCCGGCTACCGCAAGGCGACCTTTTCGCGCGCCTTCCTGTCGGTCCTGAACCGGGACACGATGCCCATGGACTGCAACCTGCACGGCGAGTTGCGTCCCTGCGTGGCCTGCAACGCCTGCTCCCGGGTGTGTCCGGTGGAGATCCTGCCCCAGTTGACCTACAAGAGCCTGCTGGCCGACGACATCGAAGAGGCACTGGCCCATGGACTTCTCGATTGCGTCGAGTGCGGCCTGTGCAGCTACGTCTGCCCGGCCAAAATCGAACTTTGCGATCATCTCACCCGCGCCAAGCGACGCTACTATCAGGAGCAAACCGCCGCATGAAACACCTCGTGCAGCGCTTCTTCGACGCCCAGCGCCCGCATTTTACCGAGGGGGGGCGCCTTGCCCGGCTCCATCCGTTCTTCGAAGCCATGGAGACGGTCTTTTTCGCGCCGGCCGACACCACCCGCATCGGCCCCCACGTGCGCGACAGCCTGGACGTCAAGCGCTTCATGGCCCTGGTGATCGTCTGTCTGCTGCCCCATTTGTTCTTCGGTATGTACAACGTCGGCTACCAGAGCCTGATAGCCGTCGGCCGGGCCCCCGACTTTCTGCCGGCCTGCTTCATCGGCCTGAAAGTGGTCCTGCCGATGGTGATCGTCACCTACGCGGTGGGCTTCTTCTGGGAAATCCTCTTTGCCGCTGTGCGCCGCCATACCATCAGCGAGGGGCTCTTCGTCACCTGCATGCTCTTTCCCCTGACCCTGCCGCCCACCACCCCCTTGTGGCAGGTGGCCCTGGGCATCACCTTCGGCATCGTCATCGGTAAGGAGGTCTTCGGCGGCACGGGGCGCAACTTTCTCAACCCGGCCCTCACCGGGCGGGCGTTCCTCTTTTTCGCCTACCCGGCACGCATGTCCGGCGATGCGGTATGGATCCATACCGGCGGGCAGGCGGTGGTGGATGGGTTTACCGCAGCCACTCCCCTGGCGGTGGCAGCGGCCGCCGAACCCCCGGGGCCCCTTGTGGAAACCCTGAACGGGGCGCAATACGATTTCTGGACCCTGTTTCTCGGCCGCATTCCGGGCAGCATCGGCGAGACTTCGACCCTGCTCTGCCTGGCCGGCGCTGCCGTGCTGATCCTGATGGGCATCGCCAGCTACCGGACGATCATCGGTGGAGTGATCGGGGTGCTGGCCACCGGGTGGCTACTCAACCTGTTCGCTTCTCCCGGCGGCTCGCCATGGCTGGGGATCAGCCCGTTTCACCACCTGGCGATGGGCGGCATCGCTTTCGGCCTGGCCTACATGGCCACCGATCCGGTCTCCAGCCCGGACATGGAGCCGGTCCGCTGGATCTACGGCTTTCTCATCGGCGCGCTCACGGTGATGATCCGCGTGTTCAACCCGGCCTTCCCCGAGGGGGCCATGCTCTCGATCCTCTTCATGAACGTCTTCGCACCGCTGCTGGACCACTTCGCCCTCAAGGTACGGCTGCGGCGGCGCATCGCCAACACCTAGGCGAAGGGGGGTAACGGGATGTCCGGTCGCATCCGATCGCTGATTTTCGCCGCCGTTCTGTGCCTGGCGTGCAGCCTGCTGCTCGCCGGTGCCTCGGCCGGGCTCAAAGCCCGCCAGGAGCGCAACATCGCCATCGACCGGCAGCGCAACCTCCTCAAGAGCGTGGGATTGGTGGAACCGGATCGCAGCTACCGGCCCGAGGAAATCGAGGCCCTCTTCCAGGCCTCGATCCAGGCGGTGTGGGCCGACTCGGCCGGACGCATCATCCCCGAATCCCAACACCAACCCACCGATCTCCCCCTCTATCTCTATGTGAAGGATGATTGCATCAAGGCTTTCATCGTGCCCATCGACTCCCGGGGCCTCTGGGGCCGGATCAAGGGGTATCTTGCCCTGGAAGACGATGGCTCGACCATCGCCGGCTTCACCGTCTACAGTCATAATGAAACCCCGGGACTCGGGGGGGAAATCGAGCAGAACTGGTTCCAGAAAAATTTCGTGGGCAAGCGGATCACGGACCGCAACGGCAACTTCGTGTCGGTGCAGATCGCCCGGGGCAAGGCGGCGACCAGCGTCGAATCCGGGGCGCGGGCCAACTACGTCGACGGGATCAGCGGCGCTTCCCTCACCGGCAAGTATCTGTCCAGCGGGTTGAGGACGACCCTGTCCCGGTACGAACCGATGGCGATCCGTTTCCGCAAGAACCCCACGTGCGCAACGCCGCCGTCCGCCGGCGGATGACCCGGGAGAACGAGGCATGGCGAAGAGAACATCCAAGGCCCTGAAAACCTTCACCGAAGGCCTGTGGCACAACAACCCCATCGCCGTCCAGGTGCTGGGGATCTGTTCCGCGCTGGCCGTCACCGTGCAACTGCGCACCGCCATCGTGATGTGCCTGGCCCTCACGGCCGTTGTCGCCTTCTCCAACCTGGTCATCTCGCTGCTGCGCCACCTGATTCCGCGCAACATCCGCATCATCGCCGAGCTGTGCATCGTGGCCACCCTGGTGATCATCGCCGACGAGGCGCTCAAGGCCTTTCTCTACGACGTGAGCAAGCAGTTGTCGGTCTTCGTCGGTCTGATCATCACCAACTGCATCGTCATGGGCCGGGCCGAAGCCTTCGCTCTGGGCAATCCCCCCTGGCAATCCTTCCTGGACGGACTGGGAAACGGCTTGGGCTACGGTTCGGTGCTCATCCTGGTCGCCTTCATCCGCGAACTGTTCGGCTCGGGGAAACTGTTGGGCTTCCAGGTGGTGCCCGATGCGATCTATACGGCCGGCTACGAGAACATGGGCTTCATGCTTCTGGCCCCGGCGGCCTTCATCATCATCGGACTGCTCGTGTGGGTCCAGCACAGGATCATGGACCGTCACTGAACCCAGGGGAGAGATTCGCGCGCCATGGCAAACCTTGTGGGCCTGTTTCTCGATTCGGTCTTCGTCGGCAACATCCTGCTGGCCTATTTTCTGGGGATGTGCTCGTTTCTGGCCGTGTCCAAGAACATGGACGCCGCCATCGGACTGGGTGCCGCGGTAATCTTCGTGCTGGCCATCACCACCCCGGTCAACTGGCTGATCTACCGCTATCTGCTCGGGCCCGGCGCCCTGGCCTGGGCCGGGCTGCCCGGCGTGGACCTGAGTTTTCTCAAGTTCATCACCTTCATCGCCGTCATTGCCGCCATCGTCCAGGCAGTGGAAATGATCATCGATCGCATCTCGCCGACCCTCTACAGCGCCCTGGGCGTCTACCTGCCCCTGATCGCCGTCAACTGCGCCATCCTCGGCGCGGCCCTGTTCATGGTGGAGCGCAACTATACCCTGACCGAATCCATCGTCTACGGAACCGGATCGGGGGTGGGCTGGGCCATGGCCATCGTGGCCATGGCCGCCATCCGGCGCAAGCTGCGCTACGCCGATGTCCCCGGGGGACTGGAAGACTTTGGCATCACGATGATTTCCACCGGGCTGATGGCCATGGCCTTCATGCTCTTTTCGGGGATCACCCTCTAGGTCTCGGGAGGGATCGAGGCAATGAACCGCGGACAGGCGAAGACACTCGCAGTCTTGGAAAAGGCGGACAAAGGATCCTCGGAATCCTTTCCTGTCCACGGTCGTCTGTGCCCGTCCGCGGTTCATTGCCATTCAGACTTTAACACTTTGCCCCGGTTCAATGAGCAACGACGGAGTCGGTTGTGATCTACCTCATCAGCCTAGGGGTTTTTTCCGGCATCATCCTCGCCCTGGTGGTCCTCCTGCTGCTGGTGGAAGCCCGGGTGGTGGTCAAGGGCGACGTGGCCATCACGATCAACGACGAGCTGGGAAAACCGCTGCATTCCCCGGTGGGCAAGACCCTGCTGGCAGCCCTGGGAGACAACGGGATCCTGCTCCCTTCGGCCTGCGGCGGGAAGGGCACCTGCGGCACCTGCAAATGCGTCGTCACGAAGGGCGGAGGGCAGATCCTGCCCACCGAGTTGACCCACATCAGCCGGGCCGAGCGGCTCAGAGGGGTGCGCCTGGCCTGCCAGCTCAAACTGCGGCAGGACATTTCCATCCATATCCCCCCGGAGATCTTCGCCATCAAGAAGTACGGCGCCACCGTGGTCTCCAACGAGAACGTCGCCACCTTCATCAAGGAGCTGGTGCTGCGGCTGGACGAGAGCGAACATCTGAAATTCGAGGCCGGCGCCTACGTCCAGATCGACATCCCCGAGTACACGGCCGCATTCCAGGATTTCAGCGTGGCCGAGCGCTACCGCGATGCCTGGGAGCGCTTCGGCCTATGGAACCTGAAGGCGGGCACGGAGGAACCGTCCTTTCGGGCCTATTCCCTGGCCAACCCGCCCCATGAGGGCCGGGATCTCAAGTTCACCGTCCGCATCGCCACCCCGCCGCCCAACAATCCCGACGCTCCGCCGGGGGTGGGCAGCGCCTTCCTCTTCAGCCTCAAGCCCGGCGACCGGGTGACCTTGAGCGGCCCCTACGGGGACTTCTTCGCCAAGCCCACCGAGCGGGAGATGTGCTTCGTGGGCGGCGGGGCCGGCATGGCCCCCATGCGCAGCCACATCCTCAACCAGCTCGAGGCGGTGCACACCCGCAGACGCATCACTTTCTGGTACGGGGCGCGTTCGGTCTCGGAAATGTTCTACGACGAGGAGTTCAAACGCCTGGAACAAACCTATCCCAATTTCTCCTACCACGTCGCCCTCTCCGATCCCCAGCCCGGGGATGACTGGGACGGCCCGGTGGGCTTCATCCACCAGGTCCTTTTCAACAAGTACCTCAAGGACCATGAGGATCCCACCGAGATCGAGTACTACCTCTGCGGCCCGCCGCCGATGATCGATGCCGTCACCGTCATGCTCGACGACCTGGGGGTCGAACCGGAAATGATCGCTTACGACAAGTTCGGCTGATCCGCGCTGGATTCCGGTTTTCCTTTCAATGCCGACCAATTGCGCGGCTATCGAAAGTCGATACAACGAGTTGACAGGAGAACACCGCCGCTTGTAAGGATGTCTCAGGCAAAATCATCGGCCGGTGCCGCTGGGGGGCTGCACCGGTCATCCCATCCACTGAGGAAGGAGGAACACCCGCCATGACCGAGACCGTTTGGCCCACTTCGTACTGGCCCGAGGGCGTCGCACGCGACGTTACCGGGTACGACAAACCACTGTTCAGCGTCCTTGATGAAGCGGCCCGTGCCTATCCGAACAAGACCTACACCCTGTTCAACGGCGCCGGCCGCACCTTCGCCCAGGTGAAGGATACCGCCGACCGCATCGCCAACTTTCTGGCCAGCCGGGGAATCCGCAAGGGGGACCGGGTGGCGATTTTTCTGCCCAACCTGCCCCACTACGCGCCCTTGTATTTCGGCATTCTCAAGGCCGGCGCGGTCACGGTGACCTGCAATCCGCTCTACACCCCCAACGAACTGAACTATCAGCTCAACGACAGCGGCGCCCGGGCCGTGTTCTGCATGGACCATCCCGTCTTCTATCCCACGGCCTGCGAGGCGGTCAAAAACACGCTGGTGGAAACGGTGGTGATCTGCAACGTCAAGTCCTACCTGCCGCCGCTCAAGGGATTCCTCGGCGGATTGCTGGGCAAGATTCCCAAGGCGGCCAGCCACGAACCGAATCACTTGATGTTCGATGACGTGGTGGCCGGCGCCCGGCCCCAGCCGCCCAAGGTGGAGATCGATCCGCTCAACGACCTCGCCTTGATCATCTACACCGGCGGCACCACCGGCCTGCCCAAGGGCGCGGCCCTGACCCACAGCAATTTTCTCTACGACCTCATCGCCATCGACGAGTGGATGCGCCTGGTGCAGGAACCGGGAGGAAAACCGGAAAAAATCCGCCGGGGCGGTCACCACACCTTCCTCGGCGTCCTGCCCTGGTACCACAGTTTCGGCATGACCACCGCCCTGCTGCTGTCCTGCTATACGGGCAGCCGCATCGTCTGCGTACCGGACCCGCGCGCCGGCAACCCGCCGTTTACCGGCGTGCTGGAATCGGTGCAGAAGGACAAGCCCACCGTGATGCCGGCCGTGCCCACCATCTTCGTGGCCTTCACCAATCACCCCAACCTCAAGAAATACGACTTGACGTCCCTCATGGGGTGCTTTTCCGGGGGTGCGCCTTTGCCGCCGGAGGTCTGCCGCCAGTTCGAGGAGGCCACCGGCTCGGTGATCTTCGAAGGCTACGGCCTGAGCGAAACCTCGCCGGTGGTCAGCGTCAACCCGGTGAGCCGGGAAACGCGCCGCATCGGCTCCATCGGCTTTCCCCTTCCCGGCACCGACTTCAAGATCCTGGACCTGGAAACCGGCACCAAAGAGCTGCCCCGGGGCGAGGACGGCGAGATCGCCATCAGCGGCCCCCAGGTGATGCAGGGCTACTGGAACAAGCCGGAGGAAAACGAGGCCGTGTTCCGCGAGATCAACGGCCGCCGCTACTTTCTCACCGGCGACATCGGCCACATCGACGAAGACGGCTACATCCTGGTCACCGACCGCAAGAAGGACATGATCCTGGTAGGCGGGTTCAACGTTTACCCGCGCGACGTGGAGGACATCCTCTACAAGCATCCCAAGGTGGCCCTGGCGGCGGTGGTGGGCGTGCCGGATGCCAAGAGCGGCGAGGCGGTGAAGGCCTTCATCCAGCTCAAGCCGGGGCAGACGGCCACCGAGGAGGAGATGCGCGAGTTCTGCAAGGAACACATGGCCGGCTACAAGCGGCCCAGGTACATCGAGTTCCGCGACACCGTGCCCACCAACAACGTGGGCAAGGTGCTGCGCCGCGTCCTGCGTGACGAGGAACTCAAGAAGAAATAAACAGGCCTTCCAACAAGATCGCCCGGCCGGAATCCCGGCCGGGCATCGCACCCGTCCTTTCGACCGCCGATCCTAACGCACCGGCCAGAAGCAAAACTCCTTCAACGGCTTGTATCCTACCCCCACCACCCCGTCCTTGGCATACAGGGCCCAGGCATAGCGCGGATCATAGGCGCTGGTCGTCGCCGACCAGTAGAAATCCTGGACCCGCGCAAACGGGTGCCCTGCCGGAAGGGCCGGCGAGTGGCGGTCCATGTCCGTGAGCAGCTCCAGCTCCGCAACGGTGGGCAGGCGCCAGCCGGAAAAACCGTGGGCCCGGGAATGATTCATTCGGGCCACCCGGTCCAGGGCCGTCTGCCAGTCCACCGTAATGCCTTCCGGGTTGGCGTCCTGAAGCCAGGTGAGCCCGGTGACCCGGTCGTGGACCAGGCCGTGCCCGGCCTCGAAACGCGGCCCGGCGATGGGCGCGCCGGCCTGCAGCTCGCCGTCCTGCCCGGTTCCCAGGCATGCGATCCATTCTCCGCGCTCGTCGTAACACCGATGCTGGCCGGTTTGAAAAACACCTCCATGGCCTTCCTCGGCCACCCGCACCGGCCATACCATGTAGGCGTTGGATTTCATTCCCTTGAACACCCGCGCACCGCCCAGGTGAATGTACCAGGCCTGGTCGGGCAGGCGGACGCAGGTGGTGGACGTCCAGTAGTAGCCGTGAAAAACGTTTTCGAACGGGTGCTCGGCGGGGAGGCTCGGGGTGATCGTCTCGTAGCTCACCAGACTCTGCAACTCCCGGCGGTGGGGCAGCTTCCAATCGGCGTGGCCGGCAAACCGCGAAGCGTTCATCTCTTTGACGAAGGTCAGGGCCTCGCTCCAGGACAGGGGAAATTCGGCCATGGCGGCATCGCGGGTCCACATCAGTCCGGTTCCGGAGTCCAGAACCGTGCCCTGGTTTGTCTGAAATCGATCCATGGAAGCTTCTTTCCATCACCTACAGAGCAAAGCGACAAGTGATCTTTTCAAGCCTATTAACACTTCGCGCCCACATTCCCAACTGCGGATTCCTTTTTTGTATCAAGCCGCCTGACAGGTAGTTCCTCAGCATGATCAGGCCGGTCGAACCTGCAGCCAGCGGCAAAGCTCACTACGTTCTGAATGACAGCGGGTAAGGCGGGTGTCCTCCCGAGGAACACAGTTTTCCCCCTGTCATCCCGAGGAGCAACGCGACGAGGGATCTCCCCGAATCTGCCCCCCACTTGCCGCCTTATTCCCGACTGCGGATTCCTCGCTGACGCTCGGAATGACAGCGGGAAGAGGTGGGCATCCGGTGGAGTCGTCGCTGCACTATTCGTGCTTGATTGCATCAACTTTCAAAAAAGGAGCGCCACCGACGAGGGATCTCCTCAACCTTGCCACAACTTCCCGCCCCATTGCCATCCGGGAAAGAGCCTTCGGAATGACGCCAGCAAGAAGGCCCGCACGGCGGTATCTTTAAACACGGCAGTCAAAAACAGGCTGCGGAGGTTTCTCCACATGACGTTACAAATTTGTACTATTATTTTGACTGAAATTACATTAATGAATTGAAAAATATCTTTCGGCGCCAGCCTCGAAAAAACTTCAATATATTGATATCATGATTTTTTTAATCTAATTCGGATTGATGGCACGCCCTTTGCTGTAACTCATGACCAAGACCAGAACCGGAAGCAGGACGCATGAGCCCGAAACACACCGCCGCCCATAATCCAGACCCCACCCCCGCCGCTCTCCTCATGGCGAACCGCGAAACCCTCACGGCTCGCTGCCTGCGCGGAGAGGTGCCCGACTGTCTCCAGGCGCACACCGCCCTGCTGGACGACTATTTCCGGAACCGCTTCGAGTCCAGCCGGGTCGGACTGCACCTGGACCTGGTGCGCAATCCCTACGCCATCGTCGCGCTGGGGGGCTACGGCCGGGGCGAGCAGTGCGTTCACAGCGACGTGGACCTGATGCTGCTGTTTGAAGCCAAGGTCCCCGCGGAGGCCGAGGAGCTGATCCGGGAGGTGGTCTACCCGCTGTGGGACGCCGGGATGGAGGTGGGCCACGCCACCCGCAGCCTCAAAGAATCTCTTCGCCTGGCCCGCCAGGACTACGAAGTGCTCACCTCGCTGCTGGACGCGCGCTTCATCTGCGGCCAGAGCCGCCTTTATTCGATGCTCACCGAGCGGCTGCGCCAGACGGTGATCCATCCCAAAAAGGCGGAAATCATCCGCTGGCTGGTGGATACCAACCGGGCCCGGCACCGGCGCTTCGGCGATTCATCCTACCTGCTGGAACCGAATCTGAAGGAAGGCCAGGGCGGACTGCGCGACTACCACACGATGCGCTGGATCGCCCGCATCCAGTCCAACCTGCACCTGCGCCGGGACCTGGAATATGCCGGCTACCTCACCACGGACGAATACGCCGCCTTCGACGAAGCCCTGCGGTTTGTCTGGGAGGTGCGCAACCGCCTGCACCACGCCTCGGGCCGCAAAAACGACCAGTTGCACTTCGACCAGCAGGTCCGAATCGCCCGGGCGATGCATTACAGCGCCGCCAACGGGCAGCAGCCGGTGGAGCGTTTTCTCGGCCGGCTTCACGGGCACATGGAATTCATCAAGGAAAAACACCTGATGTTTCTCTACGACCAGGGCTACGGCCTGCGCCGCCGTCCCCGGGGTGCTCCGGTCGCCGCCTCGGCGGGCATCGAAGTGGTGGCCGACCGCCTGGCCTTCGCCGCCCCCGAGCAGATCCTGGCGCAGCCCGGCCTGCTGCTTCGCATTTTCGAGGAAGCCGCCCGGCTGCAACTTCCGCTGGGGACAGAAGCCAAGCGCCTGGTGCGCGAATTTCTGCACCTGGTGGATGAGCACACCCTCGGCGAGCCGGAGAACCTGCAGGTTTTCGAACAGATCCTGCTGCGGCCGGCGCCGACCTTCAACGTGCTGTCGGAAATGCGACGCACCGGTTTGCTCTTCCGGTTGATTCCGGAACTGGAAACCATCCGCGACCGGATCCAGTACGATGCCTATCACCTGTTTCCGGTGGATCGCCACTCCCTGAAGGTCGTGCGGGCCATCAAGGGCTTCGGCACCCCGGCGGACATCTCCGGCGATCCGCTCTGCGGCGAGATCTACAAGATGCTGCGCCAGCGCAAGTCCCTTCTCTGGGCCGCGCTGCTCCACGATATCGGCAAGGGAACGCCCGGGGGGGATCACGCCGCGCGGGGCGCGCTCCTTGCGCGGCAGATTCTCGCCCGCATCGGCTACCGGGAGAAAGAAATCGAGACGGTGGCCTTCCTGGTCGCCGAGCACCTGATGCTCATCAAGGCCGCCACGCGCCGGGACATCAACGACGAGGAGACAGCCATCGCCTGCGCCCGCCGCATCCAGGATCCGGTGCGCCTGCGGATGCTCTACCTGCTCACCGTGGCCGACTCGCTCTCCACCGGTCCCAAGGCATGGAACCAGTGGACCGCCACCTTGCTGCGCGAACTTTTTTTCAAGATCCTCAAGATCCTGGAAGGCGGGGAGCTGGCCACGGGCAAGGCAGTGAGCCTGGTGGAGGCCAAACGCCGGCAGTTGATGGCGCACGCCGCCGGCGCCACGGAGGCCGAAGAGATCGGCCGCCTGATCGAGTTCATGTCGCCGCGCTACCTGCTCTACGTTCCCGTGAGCGACATTTTGGCCCATACGGCCCTGTACCGGCGCCTGGGCGACGCTGATTTCGTCTGGGACATCTCCCGGCCCAACGGCGGTGTCACGCGCAAGGTGACCATCTGCGCCAAGGACCATCCGGGGCTGTTCTCCAAGATCGCCGGCATCTTCACCCTGAACGGGATGAACATCCTTGGATGCCAGGTCTACACTTGGCGCAACAACCTGGCCTTGGACGTCTTCGAGGTCACTCCCCCGCCGGATCCGTTTTTCGAGACGGAACGCTGGCAACGCGCCGAAGAGCACCTCCGGGAAGCCCTGGCGGGGCGTCTGGACCTGGCGGCCGCGCTGGCGGAAAATATCGCCTGCCGCCGGCCGGTTGCGAAGGCGGTGGACCGCCGTCCGCCCCGGGTGGTGATCAACAACGATGCCTCCAGCTTTTTCACCATCATCGAAGTTTTCGCCGACGACTTTCCCGGCCTCCTCTACCGGGTCACGGACGCCCTGCTGCGCTGCCGCCTGGACATCTGGGTGGCCCGGGTGGCGACCAACGTCGACCAGGTGGTGGACGTGTTCTATGTCCGGGATTTCGACGGCCAGAAAGTGGACCGAACCGACCAGGCGGCCGCCATCCAGGAGGCCGTCATGTCGGTGTTGAATCAAGTTCCGGTTGAATCGCCACCCGTTTCGGCTCCTGCGAAAAAAGGAGAATCCCCCGCATGAAAGCCAAAGCAGCTCTCGCCACCCTCGCCGGCCTCTGTCTCAGCGCTGGCACCGCCTTGGCCGCCGAGGGCGGCATTGACAGCGGCAACACGGCCTGGATCATCGTTTCCACGGCCTTGGTGATGATGATGACCCCCGCCGGCCTGGCCTTGTTTTACGGAGGCATGTCGCGGTACAAGAACCTGCTCAACACCATCGCCATGACCGTGGCGGCCTACTGCGTCGCCAGCGTGGTCTGGGTGGTCTGGGGGTACAGCCTGGCCTTCGGGCCGGACCGGGCCGGGATCCTCGGCGGGCTGGACCATCTGCTCCTTTCCGGCATCGGGCCCCAATCGGTCAGCGGCACGATTCCCACCTACGTCTTCGCCCTGTTCCAGATGACCTTTGCCGCCATCACGGTGGCCCTGGTGCTCGGCTCGGTGGTGGATCGGATGAAATTTTCCGCCTGGCTGATCTTCTCCGTTCTCTGGATCACGGCGGTCTACTGTCCCATCGCCCACTGGGTCTGGGGCGGAGGGTGGATGTCCAGGATGGGCGCCCTGGACTTTGCCGGCGGCAACGTGGTGCACATCAACGCCGGCGTGGCCGGGCTGGTCCTGTGCCTGGCCCTGGGAAAACGCGTCGGCTACGGTCGGGAGGCGATGTTTCCCTCCAGCATCGCCCTGACGGCCCTGGGGGCGGCGCTGCTGTGGTTCGGGTGGTTCGGTTTCAACGCCGGCAGCCAGCTCGCCGCAGACGGTTTGGCCGGATCGGCCTTTCTGGTGACCAACACCTCCGCCGCCGTGGCCGGGCTAGCCTGGATGGGCGCCGAATGGTTCGTCACCCGAAAACCGACCCTGCTCGGCCTGGCTTCGGGCATCGTCGCCGGCCTGGTATCCATCACGCCGGCGGCCGGTTTCGTCAACCTGGGCGGAGCCATGATCATCGGCCTGGTGGCCGGCTGCTTCGGCTACTATTCGGTTTCGGTGCTCAAGCGCAAGCTCGGCTATGACGATTCGCTGGACGCGTTCGGTGTTCACGGAATGTGCGGCCTCTGGGGCGCCGTGGCCACCGGGCTGCTGGCCGATCCGGCCGTCAACGCCACCGCCACCGGACTCTTTTACGGCAATCCCAAACAGTTGTGGATCCAGCTCGTCTCCATCCTCGGCACCATCGCCTATACCGCGGTGGCCACTCTGGTGGTGGCCTATGTGACCAAGATGCTCGCCGGCGGCCTGCGGGTGGACCCCGAGAGCGAAGTGGCGGGCCTGGACAATGCCATTCACGGCGAGCGCGCCTTCGAGATTCAATAGCCGCCAACGGTTTTGCGAACGTATCGAAACGATTTTGGACACGGCCATACCAGAAAGGAGTCAGCCAAAATGAGCATGAAAAAGATCGAGGCGATCATCAAGCCCTTCAAGCTCGACGACGTCAAGGAAGCCCTCAACGAGATCGGGGTCCAGGGGATGACCATTTCGGAGGTCAAAGGTTACGGCCGCCAGAAGGGGCACAAGGAAATTTATCGCGGGGCCGAGTATGTGGTGGACTTCATCCCCAAGATCAAGCTGGAGATCGTCGTGCCGTCGCAGATGACCGGCCAGGTGGTCGAAACCATCCAAAAAGCGGCCAACACCGGCAAATTGGGCGACGGTAAGATCTTCGTGGTGCCCATCGAGGAGGCCATCCGGGTGCGCACCGGAGAGCGGGGCACCGACGCGATATAAACGACAGACAACGAAAATGGGTCAAAACAATCAGATCGGGCCGATCGAACGCATTCAACCCCAACACCAAGGAGAAAAGGCATGACACCCGCGGAAGTTCTTAAGATGGCAAAGGAAAAGGATCTGAAGGTGCTCGATATCCGCTTCATGGATTTTCCCGGCATGTGGCAGCACTTCAGCGTTCCGATCAAGGAGTTGGACGAAGGGAGCTTCGAGGACGGCTTCGGTTTCGACGGATCGAGCATCCGCGGCTGGCAGCCGATCAACGCCAGCGACATGCTGGTGATCCCCGATGCCGCCACCGCCAAGATCGATCCGTTTTTCGAGGTGCCCACCCTGGTGATGATCGGCAACATCGCCGATCCCATCACCCGCGAGGCATACTCCCGCGACCCGCGCCACATCGCCAAGAAGGCCGAGGCTTACCTGAAACGCACCGGCATCGGCGACACGGCCTATGTGGGCCCGGAAGCCGAATTTTTCATCTTCGACAACATCCAGTACGAATCCGGGCGCAACATGGCCTTCTACGAGATCGACTCGGTGGAGGCGAGCTGGAATTCCGGCCGCGCCGAGGGGCCGAACCTCGGCTACAAGTCGCGGCCCAAAGAAGCCTACTTCCCGGTACCGCCCACCGACAAGTTTCAGGACCTGCGCACCGAAATGATGATGGTTCTGGAGGGCCTGGGCATCGACATCGAGTGCCAGCACCACGAGGTGGCCACCGCCGGCCAGGCGGAAATCGACATGCGCTTCAAGCCCCTGGTGCAGATGGCCGACCAGCTCATGTGGTTCAAGTACGTGTTGAAGAACGTGGCCTACCGCGCCGGCCACACCGTCACCTTCATGCCCAAGCCGATCTTCGAGGACAACGGCTCGGGGATGCACACCCACATGAGCATCTGGCGCGGCGACCAGCCCCTGTTTGCCGGTGACAAGTACGCCGGTGTCAGCCAGGAGGCCCTCTGGGCCATCGGCGGCATTCTGGCCCATTGCAAGGCGGTGTGCGCCTTCACCAATCCCACCACCAACTCGTACAAGCGCCTGGTGCCGGGCTTCGAGGCCCCGGTGAACCTGGCCTACTCCAGCCGCAACCGGTCGGCGGCCATCCGCATCCCGATGTATTCCTCCTCGCCCAAGGCCAAGCGCATCGAGTTTCGCACCCCCGACCCGTCCTGCAACGGGTACCTGGCCTTCTCCGCGATCCTGATGGCGGTTCTCGACGGCATCGAGAACAAGATCGATCCGGGCGATCCGCTGGACAAGAACATCTACGACCTGCCGCCCGAGGAATTGGCCCACATCCCCTCGGCTCCCGGTTCTCTGGACGAGGCCCTGGCGGCGCTGAAAGAGGATCATGCCTTCCTCCTCAAGGGGGATGTGTTCACCAAGGACGTGATCGACACCTGGATCGCCTACAAGACCGCCCACGAGGTCAATCCGGTGCGTCTGCGGCCGCATCCGCATGAATTTTACCTTTACTATGACATCTGATGTCGCGGGTCCCGCTCAAAATAATCGTTGACATCCTTTCGGCGTCGGTGCTATCGGGTCGATCAAGATGGAACCAGACGGGATGAACACCATGCGCGTTTTGCCTCAGAGCGGTTTTTTCGGTTATCGGGAGTATTCTTATTACTCCTATTGGACCGGTCCGCCCGGGGTGCGCTGAAGCAGACCACTTCAACCACAGAAGGCCGCGGGCGGATCGGAAACCGCCCGCGGCCTTTTCGGTTTCATGCCGGGCCGCGAGCGGAGAACAGATCCGAGCGCGGCCTTCGCTTTTCGGCCTCCGGCACCGCCGGCGCCAATGAAAGGAACCCGCAATGAAACCGACCTTCGACCTGCGGATCAAGGACTACCGGCCGCTGATGCCCCCCGACCGGCTCAGGGAAATGCTGCCGGCCAGCCCCATCGCCTACGAGACCGTCCTGGGCGGCCGGGAGGCCATCGGCCGCATCCTGGACGGCAGCGACCGGCGCCTGATGGTCATCTGCGGCCCCTGCTCCATCCACGACGAAAAGGCGGCCTTCGAGTACGCCGAACACCTGGCGGCGTTGAGTCGCGAGCTGCATGAAACCCTGCTGGTGGTGATGCGGGTCTACTTCGAAAAGCCGCGCACCACCGTGGGCTGGAAGGGGCTGATCAACGACCCGCGCATGGACGGCACCTGCGACATCGAGGAAGGGCTGTACCGGGCGCGGCGGATTTTGATTGCCATCAATGAAATGGGCCTGCCCACGGCCACCGAGATGCTCGACCCCATCACCCCCCAGTACGTGGACGCACTGGTGAGCTGGGCCGCCATCGGCGCCCGCACCACCGAGAGCCAGACCCACCGGGAAATGGCCAGCGGCCTGTCCATGCCCGTGGGGTTCAAGAACGGCACCGACGGCAACCTGGAGGTGGCGATCAATGCCATGCTGGCGGCCCGCGCCTCCCAGAGCTTCGTGGGCATCGATCGCCAGGGGCATACCTGCATTGTTACCACCACCGGCAATCCCCGGGGCCACCTGGTGATGCGCGGGGGCCGCCAGCCCAACTACGACAGCACCAGCATCGAAGCCGCCCGCATGCAATTGGTGGCCCACGGGCTGCCCGAGGCCATCGTAGTGGACTGCTCCCACGCCAACAGCCTGAAAAAGCACCAGGGCCAGCCCATCGTCTGGCGCAACGTCATCGAACAGCGCCTGCGAGGCAACGACAGCATCGTCGGCCTGATGCTGGAGAGCAACCTGTTCGCGGGCAATCAGAAATTTTCCGGCGATCCCGGCAAGCTGCGCTACGGGGTGTCGCTCACCGACGAGTGCATTTCCTGGGAGACCACCGAGCAGTTGCTGCGCTGGGCCGACCAGCGGTTGCGCACCACCGATGACACCGTCCGCCGGGCGGGATGAAATGGTTCTCCGTTATCGGTTATCGGGAAAAAACAAAAACGGCGCCAAGGTGCCACCGGCGACGCCAACAGGCCAAGATGCCTTGCCGCCGTTCCGAACTCATTGAAAAATTGTGCCATCTTCAAGAGATCCCTCGTCGCTGCGCTTCTCGGGATGACACCTTAATTGCCGATACCATTCCGAACGCATTCTTCCCGTGTCATTCCGAACGTAGGAATCTGCAGTTGGGAAGACAGGCAGGAGATGATGACAAATTTCCAAACAAGCCAACATCCCATGAAAACCATCGACATCGACGGCCGCAGCGGCCGTTCGACCATTTACGTCGGCGCCCGACTCGATGACCTGCCGGCGGCCCTGCCGCCGGATCGCACCGTCATCGTCACCGACCCCGTGGTGCGGCAAGCCCTCGGCGACCGTTTCCCCTCTTTCCCGGTGGTGGAAATCGGAACCGGCGAGGCGGCCAAGACCCTCGACACACTGGCGACGGTTTACCGGCGGTTCATCGGCCTGGGCCTGGGCCGCGACAGTTTCGTGCTGGCCATCGGCGGCGGGGTGGTCTGCGACCTGGCCGGATTTGCCGCCGCCACCTACCTGCGCGGGGTGCGCTTCGGGTTCGCCCCCACGACCCTGCTGGCACAGGTGGACGCCTCGGTGGGCGGCAAGAACGGCGTCAACATCGACGGGTACAAGAACATGGTGGGTCTTTTCGCCCAGCCCGAGGCAGTCTGGTGCGATCCCACCGTGCTGGCGAGCCTGCCCCCCCGCGAGATCGGCTGCGGCATGGCCGAAATCATCAAGCATGGCGCCATCGCCGACCTCAAGCTCATCGAGCGGCTCGAATCCCGGCGCGAGGCCGCCCTGGCCCTGGATCCGGGCGTGATGGCCGACTTGGTGGAGCGCTCGGTGCGGATCAAGGCCGCCGTAGTGGCCCGCGACGAGCGGGAAAGCGGCGAGCGGCGCCAGCTCAATTTCGGGCACACCTTCGGTCATGCGGTGGAAAAGGTCACCGGCGCCCCCCACGGCGAAGCGGTGGCCCGGGGCATGGCGCTGGCCGCCCGGCTGTCTTGCGAGCTGGGGACGTTGCCCGAAGCCGATGCCGGGCGCCTGATCGACCTGATCGCGTCCTACGGTCTGCCCACCGGTATCGACGGTGCCCCGGAGGCCCTGATCGACGCTCTGGCAAAGGACAAGAAGCGCGCCGGCGACCGGGTCCACTTCGTGCTGCTGGAATCGCTGGGCCGTGCCGTGGTGCAACCGATCCCCCTGGCCGTTTTGGAAAAAGAATTCCATCGTTTATAAAAGGCCATCACAGCGAAGCGGCACACATTCACTTCAGGCACTTTAGCTCACTTGTAACTTGTAGAAAACGATGCCCATCCAAGCCCACACGCCAGTTTATGCCGTCATCGGCGACCCGGTGGCCCATAGCCTCTCACCGATCATGCACAACCGCGCCCTGGCCGCCTGCGCGCTGCCCGGGGTCTACGTGGGATTTCGCGTCACCGACCTGCCGGCGGCCATCGCCGGCATCCGTGCCCTGGGGATCCGCGGCGTCAGCGTGACACTGCCCCACAAGGTCGCGGTCATGGCGCTGCTGGACGACATCGGCGACACGGCCCGGGCCATCGGCGCGGTCAACACCATCGTCAACGATGCCGGCCAGCTCAAGGGCATCAACACCGACGGCATCGGCGCCCTGAAAGCCTTGGAGACCGCAACCCATGTCACCGGCCGGCGGGTTGCCATCCTCGGCGCCGGCGGGGCCGCGCGGGCAGTGGCCTGGGCGCTCTCCAGGGCCGGGGCGAAAGTGGCGCTGTTCAATCGCACCGCCGACAAGGCCGAGACCCTGGCCTGGCAATTAAATTTGCAATGGGGCCGAATGAAGGATCTTTCCGCCTGGAGAGCCGAGATCCTGGTCAACACCACTCCGGTGGGGATGGCACCGGGCATCGGCGCATTGCCCGTGCCGGAAGCAGTTCTGGATCCGGCCATGGTCGTGATGGACATCGTCTACAACCCCATGGAAACGGCTTTGCTGGCCGCAGCCCGGCGGCGGGGATGCACCACGGTGGACGGCGTGCAGATGCTCGTCTTCCAGGGCGCGGCCCAGTTCGAACGCTGGACCGGGGTCGCCGCCCCGGTGACGGCGATGCGCCTGGCGGTGATCGAGGCGCTGTCGCCTCAATTCTGATCATTCGATATTTTCGTTCCTTTCTGGATGATGCCATGAAAACCATCCGACCCCAGCGGATCACCGACCGCACCGTCTCCGTGCCCGGTTCCAAGAGCTACACCCACCGCGCCTTCATTGCCGCCGCCCTGTCGGACACCCCTTGCCGGGTAATGGGCGCGCTCGACAGCGAAGACACCCGCCTCACCCAAAAGGCCCTGGCGCGGATGGGCGTTTCCTGCCGCCCGGACGGCCCCGACCTCGTCATCCAGGGCCGCGGCGGCCGTTTCGATCCGGTTGCAGCGCCCATCGAATTGGGCAACTCCGGCACTTCGATGCGCCTGCTGGCCGCCGTGGCAGCGCTGGGCCAGGGGCCTTACGTCCTGCAGGGATCGGCGCGCATGGCTCAGCGGCCCATGGGTGACTTGCTCGACGCCCTGAACCGGATCGGGGTGCCGGCAAGATCCCTGGCCTCAAACGGATGCCCACCGGTGCAAATCGTGGGCGGCCATGCCGTCGGTGGCCCGGTGCGCATCGACTGCCACCTGAGCAGTCAATTCCTCTCCGGCCTGCTGCTCATTGCGCCGTGCTGCCCCGAAACCGTGGATATCGAGGTGGCGCGCGGCCCGGTGTCCCGTCCCTACATCGATCTCACCTGCGCCATCATGCGGCACTGCGGCATCCGGCTCTCCCGCGACGGCTATGCCCGTTTCACCGTTCCCGGCGGCCAGCGTTACCGGGCCGCCGAAATCCAGGTGGAAGCCGACTGCAGCCAGGCGAGCTATTTCTGGGCCGCGGCGGCGGTCACCGGCGGCCGGGTCAAGGTGCGCGGCATCGGCCGCGGCAGCCTCCAGGGGGATCTGGGCCTGGTGGGGGTTTTGGAAAAGATGGGTTGCCGGGTCGACTTCGAGGCCGACGGGGTGGCGGTGACGGGCGGACCGCTGTCCGCGGTGGAAATCGACATGGCCGACATACCCGACGTCGTGCCGACCCTGGCGGTGGTGGCGGCCTTTGCCGCCGGAACCACGATCATCACCGGTGTCGGCCACCTGCGGGAGAAGGAGAGCGACCGGCTGGCCGCCGTGGCCACGGAGCTGCGCCGCATGGGGATTCAGGCGGAAACCGGCGAGGACTGGCTGCGCATCACGGGCGGACGGCCGGTTGGCGCGGCGATCGAAACCTACGACGACCACCGGATGGCCATGAGCTTCGCCGTGGCCGGCCTGAAAACCGAGGGGATCGTGATCCGCCACCCGGAGGTGGTGGCCAAGTCGTTCCCCGATTTTTGGCAGGTTTTCAACAGACTGTATTGAATCGACAATCTTGGCAGTTTGCTCGAAGAGTAACTTGACAACCATTTCGGACCAGCACATGATTACAAAAAGGCAAATCTGATTACAGAAGGATATGCCATGATTCGCACCCAGATTCAATTGACCGAAGAGCAGGTCCAAAGGTTGAAAGATTTGGCCGGGGCTTCGGACAAATCTCTTGCCGCACTGATCCGCACCGCCGTGGATCAGTATCTTGTGGCCGAAAAACCGGACCGTCACAGCGCGTATCGGCAAGCAAGGGCGATTGTCGGCAAGCATACCGCCGACGTCGAGGACGTGTCGGAGAACCACGACCGCTACCTGGAAGAGGCCTTCGTCGAGTGAGGACCTTCGCCGACACATCCTGACTGATTGGCCCCCCAAAGGCCTCTCGATGTTACCCGGCTTCGGTCTTGAATGCCCGGCGCCGATCCTGACTGAGATACACCCCCCAGAAGACGATGCCGGCAGCGAGGTACTGGCTGCCGGTGAATGTCTCCCCGAGAATCAACCATCCGAGGATCACCGCGAACACCGGAATCAGGTTGATGAAGGCCGTTGCCTGGCTCACCGGAATCCGCGATACGCCGTAATTGTAACATCCATAGGCCCCAAGGGTGATGAGGGCGCCCAGGTACACCACCGCAGCCACCCCGGTGACAGTGAAATGGGTCGGCAGGGTTGTCGGCGGGAACAACATCAGGGGGAAAAAGAAGAGGCAGCCGGCAAACGCCTGGACGGCGGTGAGAAAAAACGGATTGTAGCGCGAGGTGAGCTGTTTCAACTGGATCACGTAGCCGGTGGCACAGACCATGGCGAGAAATTCGTAGAAATTGCCCAGCAGCGGGTTCGGGGCGGTGACATCCGCCTCCGCGGCCAGGCTGAGCCAGACCACTCCGACGATGGCGATGAAAAAGCCGATAAGGGTGCGACGGCTCAGGTGTTCCTTGAGCACGATGTGCGCCACCACCGCCACCAGCAGCGGCAGGATGGCGGTGATCATCCCGGCCTGGCTGGCGGTGGTGTTCTCGATGGCCCTGGCCTCGAAGATGAAGTAGAGGCAGGGTTCACAAAATGCCATGAAAGCGAGCCGACGCAGGTCTCCCGGGCGGTAGGCGAGGCCGCGGAAGGTGGCAGGCAAGAAGAGGAAGCAGAGGCTTCCCACCAGCATGCGGCCGAAGATCACCACCATGGGGTCGAAATGAGCGAAGGCGATTTTCAAGGCCACGAAACTGCTGGCCCACAGCAAGGTGGCCGCCAGCAGACTGAACATCGGCAACCACTCGGAATTATCGTTCACCGCATTTTCCTTTGGCCCAAGGATTGATCCATTCGCAAAAGGTGATTTTCAACCACAGCGCCCGGTAGAGAACCACAGGGAAAAATTGGAATCATTTTTTTGCCACCATACCCCGGCATTCACCCTGTCCACCGTATCCACTGGGCCATCCCGTCCGCAGTGTCCACCCTGTCCACTTTGTCCACCGCGTCCACTCTGCCCGGCCCTTCCACTTGGTTCACCGCCTCTTCGGTGGGGATTCCCGGCCTTTTGTCGGCCTCTCAAAGCTTGACTTGACTCTATGGCATTCGGAATTAATGTTTTGTTACGTGCGAGCCATCGCACCTGGGATACGGCACAACCCCCAATTGTGACCCATCCCTTGGATGTTCCTTCCTTCCTCAGTAAGGGGGCGGCGGGTTGCGGCCCGCCGTCCCTTCCTCCGGCTGCTGTCCCGAGACCGGCGTTTGGAACCTGAATCTCGGATTACGAAAGCAAATCGGGAACCGGAAAAGCCCCGATTCCCGATATTACGGCCGTCAAACGCCGCGCGAAAAGTTCAGACCAGCCCTTGGTCCATCATGGCATCCACCACCTTGGTGAACCCGGCGATGTTGGCGCCGGCGACATAGTTGCCCTCCAGTCCGTAGCGGGCAGCGGCCTGGACGCAAGTCTGATGGATGCTGGCCATGATGGTGCGCAGGCGGTTGTCCACCTCCTCGCGCGACCAGTTCAGGCGCATGCTGTTCTGGGACATCTCCAGCCCCGAGACCGATACGCCGCCAGCGTTGGCCGCCTTGCCCGGTCCATAGAGCAGTTTGTGTTCCAGGAAGATGTCCACCCCGCCGGGAGTGGTGGGCATGTTGGCCCCTTCGGCCACCAGGATCACCCCGTTGGCCACCAGGTGCTGGGCATCGACGGTGTTGATCTCGTTCTGGGTGGCACATGGAAAAGCGCAGTCGGCCCGGTGGCCCCACAGCGGGTTGTCCTCCCGGCCCGGCGCAACCGGGGTGTAGACCGCCGCCGGATATTTATCCGCGTATTCCTTGACCCGCCCGCGAATGACGTTCTTCAGTTGCATCAGATAGGCCAGATTGTCGCGGTTCACCCCCGCCTCGTCATAGATATAGCCCGAGGAATCCGAGAAGGTCACCACCTTCGCCCCCAGGTCGAGGAGCTTTTCGATAGTGAACTGGGCCACGTTGCCCGAGCCGGACACCAGGCAGGTCTTGCCTTCCAGGGTCTGTTTGCGCGTGGCGAGCATCTCGGCGGCGAAATAGACGCAGCCGTATCCGGTGGCCTCGGGCCGGATCAGGCTCCCGCCCCAGCCGAGGCTCTTGCCGGTGAGGACGCCGGTGAACTCGTTGCGCAGCCGTTTGTACATGCCGAACAGGTAGCCGATCTCCCGGGCCCCGACCCCGATGTCGCCGGCCGGCACGTCCGTGTCGGCCCCGATGTGGCGGAACAGCTCGCACATGAAGCTCTGGCAGAAGCGCATCACCTCGTTGTCCGACTTGCCCTTGGGGTCGAAGTCGGATCCGCCCTTGCCGCCGCCCATGGGCAAAGTGGTCAGGGCGTTCTTGAACACCTGCTCGAAGGCCAAAAACTTCAGGATCCCCAAATTGACCGAGGGATGAAAACGCAGGCCGCCCTTGTAAGGGCCGATGGCGCTGTTCATCTCGATGCGGAACCCGCGGTTGACGTGGATCTCTCCAGCATCGTCCATCCACGGCACCCGAAACAGGATCACGCGCTCCGGTTCGACCAGGCGCTCCATGATCTTGGCACTGCGATAGACGGGATTCTGGTCCAGTACGGGCCGAATCGATTCGGCCACCTCCTGAACGGCCTGGTGAAACTCCTTTTCTCCCGGGTCCCGCTCCTTGACCAACTGCATGATGTCCTTCATTGTTTCCTCCATCGGAGATGGGCGGCGTCGCCGCTGACGCCGCAAACGCAGATTTCGGCAGGTGGTTCGAAAACCATCGTCGCGGATCGATCGGTGTCAGCCACCCCCGCCGAAGTCCTGCCATCAGGTCGGCATCCCCATCGACGCCAGGGAGCGAAAAAACCATGTTTGCCCCTGGATGTCAAGAAAATCAATCAGATATCCGTTACCCGGGACCCTGGTTGAGTGCCTTTTCCGCCTGCCTCGCTTGATCCGGAAGCCGTCAATTGGGTAAAACGACACGAGCGAAGCGGCGCCAGGCTCCAGACCATCTCTTTCACTCGCCTGTGACGATGATGCCTTCCTGACCTCCCGAACGCAGTGAAGAATCTTGCCGGATCCAAGAGATCCCTCGCCGCTGCGCGCCTCGGGATGACAGCGGGGAGGCGCGCCTCGGGATAATGGCGGGGGTAAAGCGCTCCCGGGAATGACAGTAGGAGGAAAGCGTTCCTCGGGATGACAGTGGAGGAACGGGTGTCAGACATTTGATTAAACCGGCTGTACCAGCGGATGGGGGCACTCGTCTGGTCCGTCATCCGGACATCGAAAAAGGGGGGTAATCTTGAAAACCATCGGTCTGTTGGGCGGCATGAGCTGGGAGAGTACGCTGGACTATTATCGCCAGATCAATGAGGGCATCAAAACGCGCCTGGGCGGACTGCACTCGGCTCGCCTCGTTCTATATAGCGTGGATTTCGCACCCATTGAGGATTCGATGCGCCGCGGCGACTGGGATGGTGCCGGTGCGCACCTGGCCGAGGCGGCCCGGCGCGTGGAGGCCGGCGGCGCGGATTTCCTGCTCATCTGCACCAACACTCTCCACCGGGTGGCCGATGCGGTGGCCGCGGCCGTCTCCATTCCGCTGCTGCACATCGCCGATGCCGCGGCCGAAGCCCTGGTCGAGGACGGCAAGAAGAAGGCCGGCCTGCTGGGAACCGCCTTCACCATGGAGCAGGATTTCTACAAGGGGCGACTCGCCGAGCGCCATGGCCTGGAGGTGATCGTGCCCGGAGCAGCGGATCGGCAACGGGTCCACGAGATCATCTTCCAGGAGCTGTGCCTGGGACAGGTCCGGCCGGACTCCAAGGAGGTGTTTCTGCGCATCGTGGCGGATCTGGCCGCCGAGGGAGCCGAGGCCGTGATTCTCGGATGCACCGAGATCGGCATGCTCATCGGACCGGCGGACACGCCCGTGGCTCTCTACGACACCACCCGACTGCATGCCGCCAAGGCCGTGGACTGGGCCCTGGCATAATCTCGGGCGGCCCGGGGACCGGCCTTCAAGGTTTCCCGATACCCGCCGCAGTCGCCCCATGGCGGAAAGCGGCATGGATGTCGGTGACCTGCCGCATCAGCAGCGCAAATTGATCCGGGTAAAGGGACTGCGCCCCGTCGCTCAACGCCTGTTCCGGTGCGTGGTGCACCTCCACCATCAGGCCGTGGGCATCCACGGCCACCGCCGCCCGCGCCAGGGGAATCACCTGGTCGCGCCGGCCGGCGGCGTGGCTCGGATCGGCCACGATGGGCAGGTGGCTCTCCTTGCGCACCACCGGCACGGAAGACAGGTCCAGCGTGTTGCGGCTGTGGTTGACAAAGGTGCGCACGCCGCGCTCGCAGAGCACGACCTGGCCGTTGCCGCCTTCCAGAATATACTCGGCCGCCATGAGCCATTCCTCCACCGTGGCGGCCATGCCGCGTTTGAGCAGGATCGGCCGGTAAGAGTGGCCGGCACGGCGCAGCAGGGAAAAATTTTGCATGTTGCGCGTGCCGATCTGGACCATGTCGGCATAGGATTCCACCAGGTCGAAGGTGGCCTCGTCCATCACCTCGGTGACTACCGGCATGCCGGTTTCCTCCCGCACCCGTGCCAGGATCTTGAGCCCTTCTTCCCCCAACCCCTGGAAACTGTAAGGGGAGGTGCGCGGCTTGTACGCCCCGCCGCGGAAGAGCTGCGCCCCGGCTTGACGAACGTGGCGGGCGATGGTCATGGCCTGGTCGAGACTCTCGACGGCGCAGGGCCCGGCGATGATCGTCAGGTGGTCGCCGCCGATGGGCACGCCGCCCACATCGACGATGGTATCGCCGGACTTGATCTCACGGCTGACCAGCTTGTAGGGGCGCGTGACGCGAATCGCCTCCTTGACCCCGGGCAGGCCCACCACCAGCGAGGGATCCACCGGCCCCGGGTTGTTGAGAATGCCGATGGAAACCCGGTCACCGCCGGGTATCGGTCGCGCGGTGTAGCCCCGGGATTCGATGACGCCGATCACCGCCTGGATCTGTTCAGCCGTTGCGGTCTTGTCCATCACCACGAGCATGGTGGCCTCCTTTGCGTGGGGCCGCCTGACCCGGCAGGGTGGTCAAGGGCCCGAAAAAATCGGGGTCGTGGGAGTATCCCCCACGACCCCGGCAAAAAACGGGAAGGGACCGTGGGGGTTGGGCTGCCCATGGTCCCTGAAGATGTCGATCACGGCGATGAGACGCGACCCTTCGACCGGCGGGATCAGCCCCTGGGGCCGATGCGCCACCGCCACTGCCGTACCGCGTCGAAAGTTGTTGTCCCGTTCACTCGCATGCTGAAAACGCCTTGCTTGAGTTTCAGTCAAAATCACGCTATGAGAGGGCGAGACGCTTTGTCAAGCCTTTTTTATTCGAGCACCGGCGAATTTGAAACCGTCTAAATTTGTCTTGACAACTGGACTGCTTTTTTCTATTGAACCCGATATGATCATCCCATGTGCAAATTCTTGCGGAAACGACCCGGCGGCGGTGCGCCGGGGATGGTGGCGTCGGCCTTAACCGTCTGCCACGAGCGCCGTTTCGCGTATCAACCAAAAGAAAGGACCGTAGGCAGCCCTCCGCCTGCGGTCCTTTTTGTTTCAGGACCGTGGAAGCGGCGGGTGCCAAAGGAGATGGCCGATGCGTCTATCGCGTTTCCCGGATCACAAAACCTTCCTCGACCTGGCCCGGACCCACAACGTCATCCCGCTCTGCGCCGAAATCCTGGCTGACACCGACACGCCGGTGGGGCTGCTGGGAAAATTCTACCAGGGCCAGGGTCCGGTATTTCTGCTCGAAAGCGTCGAGGGTGGAGAACGCTGGGGCCGCTACAGTTTCCTCGGCACCGCCGTGCGCTGCCATCTCAAGGTCTTCAACCGGGTGGTCCGCGTCGAGGAGAATGGCCGCAAAAAGGAAATCGTCCACCATGGGGACCCGTTGGCCGTCCTGCGGTCCCACATGGCCGCCTACCGGCCGGCCCGCCTGCCCCGCTTGCCACGGTTCTGGGGAGGCATGGTGGGATACCTCAGCTACGAGATGGTCTCGTTTTTCGAGGCCATCGAAAACCGCCTGCCGGAGGACCAGCCCCTGGCCCATTTCGTCATTCCCGAGGCTCTGGTGATCTTCGACAACCTGCGCCACACCCTCCAGTGCGTGGTGACCGCCTTTGTGCAGGATCCGGCGGCGGCGCCGGCGTCCTACGATGCGGCCTGCGACAAACTGGAAGCCCTGCTGGAGACCCTTCTCCGGCCGACGGCCACCCCGCCGGCCGCGGGGACGGCCGGACGCCTGGAGCCCGTGCTGACGGAGGAAGCGTTCCGCCAGCGCGTCTCTCGCGTCAAGGACTACATCCGGGCCGGGGACATCATCCAGGCAGTGATCAGCCAGCCGTTCACCTGCCCGGCGCCGGCCGATCCCTGGACCCTCTACCGGGCGCAGCGCTACGTGAACCCATCGCCCTACCTTTTTTTCATGCACCTGGACGATCTGACCCTGATCGGCTCTTCGCCGGAAACCATGGTGCGCCTGGAAAATGGTGTGGCCACCCTGCGGCCCATCGCCGGCACCCGGCCGCGGGGCCGCAACGAGCAGGAGGACCGTGCCCTGGCCGACGAATTGCTGGTGGACGAAAAGGAGCGCGCCGAGCACCTGATGCTCGTGGACCTGGGCCGCAACGATCTGGGCCGGGTGGCCGAAACCGGAACGGTGCAGGTGACGGACCTGATGTTTGTCGAGCGCTACAGCCACGTGATGCACCTGGTTTCCAACATCGTCTGCGACCTGCGTCCGGATGGCGATGCCTGGGAGCTGATCCGGGCCACTTTTCCGGCCGGCACCCTCTCGGGAGCGCCCAAGGTGCGGGCCATGCAGATCATCGCCGAGCTGGAAACCACCCCGCGGCGCACCTACGGCGGAGCCGTGGGCTATGTGGGCTTCGGCGGCAACATGGATTTGGCCATCACCATCCGCACCGCCTGCATCGAAGGCGATACCCTCACCGTGCGCGCCGGCGCGGGCATCGTGGCCGACAGCGACCCGGAACGCGAGCGGTTGGAGACGGTGCAGAAAGCCATGGCCATCCAGCGGGCCCTGGCGCTGGGTACGGAACAAGGGGCAAATGGATAAAAACTGAAACCGGATGCGCAACTTGGTCCTTTGGGTCCCTTCGGTCCTTTGAGTCCTTTTGAACCTTTAACCTTGAACCTTGAACTTTGAACCTTGAACCCGCAACCTTGAACCCGGACTTGGGCCATGATTTTGATGATCGACAACTACGACTCGTTCACTTATAACCTGGTTCAGTATCTGCGCCAGATGGCCATGGATGTCGAGGTGGCGCGAAACGACCGGATCGACATCGAAACCATTGCCGCTCGGCCGCCGGCGGGCATCGTCATCTCCCCCGGGCCCGGGAGGCCGGAAAACGCCGGAATCTGCATGGAACTGATCCGCCGCTTTTCCGGAAAAATTCCGATTTTGGGCGTCTGTCTGGGTCACCAGGCCATCGCCGCGGTATTCGGGGCCCGGGTGGTGGCAGCGCGCCGTCTGATGCACGGCAAAACGTCCTCCGTCACCGCCGACGGCATGGGGGTCTTCACCGGCCTGCCCAAGGTCTTCCAGGCCATGCGCTACCACTCCCTGGCCGTGGCCCGCGAGGATCTGCCCGCCTGTCTGACGATCACCGCCGAGGACGAGGAAGGCGAAATCATGGGGCTGCGGCATATCGCCCACCCCACAGAGGGGATCCAGTTTCATCCCGAATCGATCATGACGCCGGTGGGAAAACGCCTGCTGCGCAATTTCGTCAACCAGGCCAGTGGCTCCAGACCTGAAGGAAAATAGAGGGATCGAAATGTTCCGCCAACACCTGCAGCAGATTGTCCGCCGCCAGGACCTGTCCGAGGAAGCCATGGCCGAGATGATCGGTGCCATCTTTTCCGGAGAGGTCACCGACGCCCAGATCGGCGCCTTCATGGGCGCCCTGGCCACCAAGGGCGAAACCTTCGCCGAACTGGCCGGCGCAGCACGGGCCATGCGCCGCAAGGCATTGCGTATCCAGACCGGCGCCGACACCGTGGTGGACACCTGCGGCACCGGCGGTGACGGCGCCGGCACCTTCAACATTTCCACCGCTTCCGCTTTCGTGGTGGCCGGAGCCGGGGTGACGGTCGCCAAGCACGGCAACCGTTCGGTATCGAGCCGGTGCGGCAGCGCCGATGTCCTCGAAGCGCTGGGGGTCAACCTGAACGTGACCCCGGAAGTGGTGGAGGAAGCGGTGCGGGAAATCGGCATCGGCTTCCTGTTCGCCCCTCTGTTTCACGGTGCCATGAAGTACGCCATGCGGGCACGCAAGGAAGTCGGCGTCCGCAGCATCTTCAACATGCTCGGCCCCCTGACCAATCCGGCGGCGGCCAACGTCCAGCTCCTCGGCGTCTTCGCCCCGAAGCTGACCGAGATGTTCGCCGAGGCCCTTCGGCTCCTGGGCGCCCGGCGCGCCATGGTGGTCCACGGACACGACGGCCTGGACGAAATTTCCGTTTGCGCCCCGACCCGGGTTTCGGAACTCAACGAGGGGATGATCCGCACCTACGACATCCAACCCGAACTGTACTTCGGGGACCTGGCCGACAGCGCCGACCTGGCCGGCGGCGCACCGGCGCAAAACGCCGCCATCCTGCAGGACATTCTCGCCGGAGCCCCCGGTCCCCGCCGCAATGTGGTGCTGATCAACGCAGGGGCGGCTCTGGTCTGCGCCGGCAAGGCCTACCGGCTCGAAGACGGTATCCGGGTGGCCGGCGAGGTCATCGACAGCGGGGCCGCAATGGCCAAACTCGATGCATTGGTTCGCTATACCCAGGAAAACGGCTGATCGGAGACAGGCCCATGCCCGAGGACATTCTTTCGCGGATCGTGACCAGCAAGCAAGACGAAGTCGAAGCGGCCCGCCGGCGGGTTTCCGAGGAAACCCTGTGGGCCGAGGCCAAGGCCCGGCGCTCGTACCGGTCCTTGATCCGGCGCCTGGAAAAACCGGGGCCCAGCGGTTGCAACATCATCGCGGAAATCAAGCGCCGCAGCCCGTCCAAGGGCGCGATCCGTCCGGACCTGGATCCGGCCGGCTATGCCCGGAGATACCAGGCCGGCGGCGCGGCGGGGATCTCGGTGCTCACCGACGGCCCCTTCTTCGGCGGTTCGCTGAAGGATCTGGAGGCCGCCCGGGACGCCTGCCGGCTGCCGGTGCTGCGCAAGGACTTCGTCGTCTCTGCGTACCAGGTGGTGGAGACCGCTGCCCGGGGCGCGGATGCGGTGCTCCTCATCGCGCGGATTCTGGGCATGTCCCGTCTCCAGGAGCTGATGGCCTTGTGCACCGAACTGCGCCTGGAAGCCCTGGTGGAAATCCACACCCTCTCCGACCTGGCCACGGCCACGGCGGCAGGGGCAAGACTCATCGGGATCAACAACCGCAACCTGCAGACCTTCGACACCGATATCGGTACCGCGCCGGCCCTGGCCGCCCGCATGGGCCCCGGCCAGATCGTCTTGGCGGCCAGCGGGATCGAGACCCGCGAGGACATCGAACGCAATCTGCGCGCCGGCATATACAACTTCCTCGTCGGAGAGAGCCTGGTGCGCGCCGACGATCCCACGGCCGCGCTGCGCGCCCTGCGCGGCGTCGATTCGCTGGGCCGACGCACCGATGGATAGGCCGTTTTCAGGGACGATTCAGATCAAGATCTGCGGCCTCACCCGACCGGAGGAGGCGACGGCCTGCGCGGCCCTGGGGGCCAATGCCATCGGAATGGTCTTCCATCCCCCCAGCCCGCGCCACCTGGACGATGCCGCCGCTGCCGCCATCACGGCCGCATTACCGGAAAATGTCGCCAAAATCGGGGTCTTCGTGGATACGGCGGTGGAAACGATCCTGGAGGGGGCCCGCCGCTGCCGCCTCACCGGGGTTCAGCTCCACGGCAACGAACCGCCGGAAACCGTTTTACGCCTGCGCGAGGCCGGATTGATGGTCATCAAGGCGTTGTTTGCCGCCCGGATGCCGGATTTGAAGGCCGCCGCCGACTACGCCCCGGACGCCTTCCTGGTGGAATGCGGCCGGGGAAAGCGGCCCGGCGGCAACGCCGAGGTCTGGAACTGGGCCGAGGCCCGCGGCCTGTCGGCATCGGTGCCGCTGGTGCTGGCCGGCGGGCTGAGCCCGGAAAACGTCGCCGAAGCCATCGCCGCCGCCGCGCCGGACGCGGTGGACGTGAGCAGCGGCGTGGAAAAGGCGCCGGGTCGCAAGGATTTGGACCGGGTGGCCGCCTTCATCCACGCGGCCCGCAAGGCCGCTACCGGCCGGGAACGGGGAGTCTTCACCCCCCGATAGGCCGCCTTGTCTTGGCGGGCGAGCACCATCCGCGCGGACTCATCCCCCGGACGACTGGGCGGCGCCTTCGGGGAAAAGCACTTCGACCGTATCCATGAACACGGTCAAGATCGGGCCAAACGCCAGGCTGCCGCCCATCAGCAGACCCACGGAGGCGGTTTCCAACAGTTCCTGCCGGGTGGCACCAGCCGCCACCGCCTGGGCGGCGCGGGCGGCCACGCAGTACTCGGAACCATGGGCGATCCCGACAGCCAAGCACATCAGGGTCTTGGTCTTGCGGTCGATGGCCCCCGGCTGCAGCGCGTTTTCATTGAGCCCGGTGAACGCCTTCAGGGTAGCCTTGTCCGCCTTGGCGAACCGGCCCACCGCTTCCTGGAATCCGTCGATAAACTTTTGGGGATCCGAGATCATGATTGTTTCCTCCTGCAAAGCCGAATCTTGCGCCAGCCGATACCGCGTCGATCGCCTCGCCGACTACGCCACGTAGATCATTTTGCGCGTCATCCCGCCGTCCACGACAAAATTTTGACCCGTGACGAAACCGGCCTCCGGAGAGGCGAGATAAGCAGCCAGCGCCGCGACGTCTGCGGGACGCCCCACGCGCCCCACCGGATGCTGGTTGCGGTCCGCGGCGCTGTGCTGCGGCTCGCTGCGCCGGCTCGGCTTCTTCCAGTCGCCGGTCTCGATCCACCCGGGGCTGATGCAGTTGACGCGGACCTCGGGCCCCAGGCTGACCGCCAGGCTGTGGGTTAGGGCCACGATGCCACCCTTGGAAGCCGAGTAGGGCTCGGTATCGGGTTCGGACTGCAGGGCACGGGTGGAGGCCACGGTGATGATGGCCCCCTTTGCCCGGCGGAGATGCACCGCGGCATGCTTGGCGCAGAGAAAGCAGCCAGTAAGATTGACGTCGATGACCCGCCGCCAGGCCTCCAGAGATAGCTCGGTCACCGGAACCCCCGGGTAGCCGATGCCAGCGTTGCACACCAGCACATCCAGGCGGCCGAATCTTTCCACAACGGCGGCAACCGCTTTTTGGACCTGCTCCTCCAGGGCCACGTCGCAAACCACGGCGGCCGCAGGGCCGATCGCCCCCAGGGCCCCTTCCGCCTCCTGGCAGGCCTCCGGGTCGATGTCGGCAATCAGCACGGCGGCCCCGTCCCGCAGAAACCGCTCCGCCACGGCCCGGCCGATCCCCTGGGCGCCGCCGGTGACCAAGACGGCACGCGTCGGCATTGGTTCCATCGGATTTCCTTTCGTGGGCGGCCCCCCGGTATTCGGCGCAACCTCTCACCGATCGACCGTCCATCCTCCCGGCGAAATTGAATTTCTTCAGCGTATCGACGACCGGATCGGAAAACCGGGGCGCATCTCATAAGGTCTCGGTGAGAGATACCGTCTCGGCTCCCAGCACGCGGGCGATGTCCCCGGGGGCCATCTTGAGCAGAAGACCCCGCTGCCCGGCGTTGATCATCACTTCCGTAAAGTCCAGCAAGCACTGTTCCATCAGCACTTTCATGGCCTGACGCGTGGCGAAAGGGCTGATCCCGCCCACCAGGTACCCCGTGACCCGTTCGGCGGTGGCCGCATCGGCCATGGCGGCGCGCTTGACCCCGCAGACCTTGGCCAGCTTCTTCATCGAAACCTCTCGGTCCCCCGGCATCAGCACCAGGCGATACCGATGGCCCCCGAGATCGGCCACCAGGGTCTTGATGGTCTGTGCCAGGGGGAATCCCACGGCCCGGGCGGCGAACCGGGCCCCCTTTTCCTCATGGGCGTAGGACACCACCTCATGGGGAATCCTCTGACGGGCAAGATAGGAAATGGCGCGAGTGCTCATGAACGTCGGGTTCCCGTTCGAAGATGGCTTGTCTGGCCGGAGCCTTTTGATCCGTTCAGGGAATATAGCCCAAAGCCGGGTCCACCTCAACGGTTTGCCTTCGGATTCGAGCAGGTGGGGTTCAGGCCGGTGGCGGTTTCGTCCGGCCGAAAGGAAGCGTCGTCGCCCGGCACGACGATCCGGGCTGGCACTTGTCCAGGCGGTCCGCGGTGGTTAATTTGGGCCGACTTGAAAGGGGGAAGAATCCCCCGGAGCCTTAAAAACGAACGGTGCGGCCGGCAGCGACCGCCTGCCACCGCCTGTTGATCCCCATGGATGGAAGGAGGTCCCCATGAAAAACACGACCAGCCCCCATTTGAAGGTTCAGGAACATATCGACTGCTTTGCGCAAAGCGATCCGCTCAAAGAAATGGCGACGATTCACGGCGAGACGGACGCCGAAGCGGCGGCCGTCAAGTGGCTCGCTTTGGCGACGCTCCACGGCATCAACAACAATGCGCGACGGATTTCCGTAACCCGCAACGGCGACGGGCAGGTCCGCGTCGTGGCCGAATACCGCGACACGGAGCTCCCTTCCCCCGGTCCGGCAACGGGTGGGCGCATCATCGAAGCCATACGGAAAATGACTTACATTGAAGCGGAAAAAGGAAAGTCCGACCTCGCCCTTGGAGTGCGCGACAGCAGCATCGATCTGAAAATCAAGGTTGAAAAGAAGGATGGCCGGGAGACCGTATCCCTGAAATTCCCCGATTAGCCATCCGGACAACCCGCCGCTGCACCGCCCCGGTGGAGCTGTTCCGGGGCGGTGTTCAATTGCTGAAAGCCTGCCGTCACCCGAGAGGCATGGCGGGCCAGTTTCGCGCCAGATGCTTCTCGCGCTTTCTCACCGGTTTTTGCAACAAGCGCAGAATTTGTGATAACGTGCCGAAAAACCAAGCATCAAGGACCGGTCCCCGCTCCTTCGAGGGCCATTTCCGGACGGCAGGTGAATAGGAGCGCCAACATGAAAAAGATCGTCGCCATTGTGCTGCTCGTGGCCGCCGCCGGCGCCATTTGGTTCTACACCCGGCCGCCGGAAGAAATGCTTCAGCCAGCTCAGGTGCTGCCCCGGGACACCCTGGTGATGATCGAGGCGGTGGACCTGAAGGAAAGCCTGGATGAATTCAGGGCCGGTCCACTGGGTCAGGCCATTTCCGGAATCGACTGGGCGGCCTGCATGCAAGCCTTTAACGCGGCGCCGGAGGAGGTCCGGCGGATGCAGCAACTTCAAGCCCAATTGTCGGCGGCTGTCGACAGCCTGTGGTTCGATGCGCTTTTCGGCGACCGGGCGGTCCTTGCGGTCTTGACACCGCCAACGACCGATCCTTCCGTACCGCCGGAAACCATCTGGCGCCAAACCGCCCTGATACTGCTCCAGTCCCACCCTTCGTCCGAGATGATTCAGTGGATCGGCAAGATGTTTGCCGGCAACGTCACCATCAGCCCGGTCGAAATGGACGGCGTCCGCATGGACAAGGTCGAGGCGCCCGACACCCCGGCCTTTTTCGTCGCAATTCGCCATGGCCTGATGCTGGCGGCCCTGGAACCGGCACCCATCGTTCGCTGCCTGGCCCCAAAGGCCGATAATCGGGCGAATCTGGTCGACTCACCCGATTTCGCATCGCTCCGGGAGGAAATGAAATTGCCGGGCACGGCCCGCTCCTTTGCCTGGATCGACCTGCACCAGATCTACGACCACTGGGTGGCGCCGCTGCAACGCCAGGGCGTGGAGGACGTCGCCGCCAAAGAGGTGTTGAAACTGTGGGACGGCTTCAACCGTGCCAAACCGGTGATCGCCGCCGCGGGAACAAGGGACGGGGACCTGTCGCACCAGCGCTGGCGTCTTCGCTACAACGCCGCCGACCTGTCGCCGAAGGCGGCCCGCATGTTTGAAATCCCGCCCCAACCCAACGCCACCCTGGCATGGATCCCCGATCGGCTGCTCTACTACGGGTGGCATAACAACCTGCGCCAGGTGATCGAATCCGTCGCCGACCTTTCCCGCCTCGACGCCGGCCAAGCCACCGAATTTCGGCAAAAATTTGTCGCTGGCACCGGCGTGTCCTTCGAGGATGCAGTGGGCGCCTTCGGCGACCAGTTCGCCTTGCTGATCCAGGATGTCCATACCGGGGGCCTGTTTCCGGTGCCGATCCTGGCCTTGATGGCCGAGGCGGAAAAGCCGGAAATCATTGAGCAGCTGGTGGCGACAGCCGCCTCGACATCCCAGCTCACCCTCGCCACGGAGCAACACGGGCAAACCCTCATCCGCTATCTGGCCCTCCCCTACGGCGAGAATCTCAGCCCTGCCTTCGCGTTTCGCGACGGGTTCTGGATGGTGGCGTCCAACCGGCAGCTTCTCAAAACCCTCCTGGCAGAATCGCAAGCCGGAGCATCGCTGGTGCAGGACCCGATGTTCAAGGCGGTGGACAAGGGGCTGTCCGAAGCCAGCAACAAGGTGACGTTCCTGCGGGTGGACCGCATCGCCGCCAAGACCAAGGAGATTGCCACCTGGGGCCTGTCTCTGGCGATGATGAGCGGCAAGGTGAAAAACCCCCGCCAGATCACTTGCCTCTCCGACGATGTCCTCACGCCGATTTTGGACGCCCTGGCGCGCTACCCGGCCATGGGATCGAGAACCGTCAACGAGGCGAACACCGTCCAGGCGGATACGTACGTGCGGATGCCCCCGGTCCCCTAAACCGTTTCCGCATCGAGGTTCGGGCCCGGGGAAACCGGCCGCGCCGGATGGGCATAGCTCCTTTCTCCGGCCACCACCACGAGGCACTCGGCCTCCCCCTCGCCCCGATTTTGCACCCGATGGGGAACCGATGGATCGAAATGGACCGCATCGCCGACCTCCAGATGGATGGTGTCGCGGCCGATGACAAAATCCACCGTTCCGCTGAGCACCATCAGGAATTCCTCACCGGGATGGTCGAAGAGCATTTTGGGAATTTTTTTGACTGGCGGATGCCGGATGACGAAAGCCTCGATGAGGTGCAGGTCCTTGGCTTTGTTGAAGGTCCAGTAGGTGAAGCCGATCTGGGCACCGGGGCGCACCGCTTGGAGGCGCTGGTCGCGCCGGGTGACCGCCACCCGCTGCTCCGCCTGTGAGGGTTCCTCTTCGAAAAATACGCCGATGGGGACGTCGAGGGCCTGGGCAATTTTGGAGAGGGTGGCAATGGGCGGCGAACATTGGTTGTTCTCGAGACGGGAGAGCATTGCGCGTGAGATCCCGGCGATTTCTCCCAGCCGCTCCAGGGTCAGGCCCTTGGATTTGCGGATTTCCCGCATCCGGCGGGCAATCTGCTGCTCGATCATCGATTTTCCTCGTCTGTGAGGATGATAACCCGCCGCCTCCAGGAGATCCCTCGCCGCTGCGCCCCTCGGGATGACACCCTCTTTCTTCTGTCATTCCGAACGCAGTGAGGAACCTTGCCGCCTCCAGGAGATCCCGCGTCGCTGGGCGCCTCGGGACGGCAGCGGAACGCACGCTTCAGCTGTTCGATCGAATTGAAAAAGCCTGCCGCGGCAATCGGTTGTGGGATTACCTGCCTCCATTTGCGCATTCTCGAATACTGGTAGGGCACCTGATGCCATACAACCTGAAATCGCTTGACTTCAACCATGGAGTTACATTATCTGCAACTAATTTAATTTTGTTAAACTCTGCAACGAAATTCGCTTCAATTCCTGGAATTTTCGGACAACCCGGCTCCGGGCACCGCCGGGCAAACCCGACGGACCCGTTTCGTTGGGCGCCAGTGTCCGTTGGCGCCATCGGTCGGAACCTGTTTCCTTAAAGGAGGTCTTATGCGCAAATCGATGCACCTTTTCATGGCCGTCGTTTTTCTGGCCGCTCTGGCCGGGACCGCCGGCGCCCAGACCCAGATCAACATCGCCACCGTCGTCAACCCCGATTTCGTCCATACCCGGTCCTGCTACTGGTTCAAGGAATGCGTGGAGCAGGCCCTGCCGGGCAAGTATGTCGTCAACGTCCATCACTCCGCCGCCCTGGGCAGCGAGACCCAGGTCCTGCAGCAGATCCAGTTGGGCACGACCCAGATGTCGGTGTGCACCACGGCCCCCATCGAAGCCTTCGTGCCGGAGATCAAGGCATTGGAGATGCCTTTCGTGCTACCTTCCTACGAAGCGGCCGACAAGGTCCTCGACGGCCCCGTCGGCCAGGAGCTGGGCAAAAAGTTTGAAAAATCGGGATTCATGGCGTTGGCCTTCCTCGACAACGGTTTCCGCAACGTCACCAACGCCAAGCGCCCGGTGAAAGGCCCGGCCGATCTCAAGGGCCTGAAGATCCGCACCATGGAGGCCCCCACGCATCTGGCGATCTGGCGCGCCATCGGCGCCAACCCCACCCCCATGGCCTGGCCCATCTTCACCCAGCTCCAGCAGGGGGTGATCGACGGCCAGGAGAACCCCATCGCGGTCATTCACGCCGCCAAGATGCCCGAGGCAGGCCAGAAATACCTCACCTTGACCCGGCACGTGTACTCGGCCCTCGTCTTCGTGGCCAACAAGGCATTCATCGACAGTCTGCCCGCCGCCGACCGCCAGATCGTTCTCGATTGCGCCCGCAAGTCCGCCCTGCGGGGGCGCCAGTTCATCCGCGACAACGAGGCACGGCAGTTGGCCGAACTGCAGGCCGCCGGGATGCAGGTGGAAATGAATCCGGACCTGGAAGCCTTCCGCAAGGCCACGGCCCCGGTGATCGCCAGCGCTTCCGGGGAGACGAAAAAGCTGGTCGAGCAGATCCAGCAGACGGTGAAGTAAGGAAGGTTTGAAGTTCAAGGTTCAAGGTTCAAGGTTCAAGGTTTGAGGTTTGAGGTTTGAGGTGGGAAACCGCCATGGCGCTGATTGAAACGGCCAGTGAAACGATCAACCGCTGGGTCGAGCGGGTGCTCTTGGTCATCGGAGCGGCGATCTGTCTGATTCTGTTCGCCCAGGTGATCTTCCGTTACGCCGGGGCATCCCTGGGCTGGTCGGAGGAGGTGAGCCGTCACCTCCTCGTGGCCATTACTTTCCTCGGAGGAACGGTGGCCTACAAGCGGGCCAGCTTCATCGGCCTCCAGGGTCTGGGCAACCACCTGGGGCCGGCGGTGCAGCGGATCATCGTGATGGGGCTGCAGGTCCTGACCCTGGCCCTGTTCGTGCTGATCGCCTGGTTCGGCATCGTTTACACCATCAAGGCGGCCGAGCACACTTCGGCCGCCCTGCAGATTCCCATGTCGATCCCCTTCGGCGTCATTCCCCTGGCCGCCTTGATCTTCGTCATCCACGTGCTTGCCGACATGGCCCGCAGCTTCGGAGTCCGGCGCCCATGATCGTCGTTTTGCTCTTCGCCAGCCTCTTTCTCCTCATCGCCCTGGGGCTGCCCATCGCCCTGTCCATCGGATTGCCCGCCATCGGGTTGATGCTCACCCCGGGAGTCTTTCCGGCCGGGGTGCAGATTTCGGCGCTGGGCCAGACGATCATCCAACTCCTCTTTGCCGGGGTGGACTCGTTCGATCTCCTCGCCGTCCCCCTGTTCATGCTGGCCGGCTCGATCATGGAAACCGGCGGCATTTCCCGGCAGCTCATCGATTTCGCCGACAGCCTCGTCGGTTGGCTCCACGGAGGGCTCGCCTGCGCCGTCATCGTGGCCTCGATGTTTTTCGCCGGAATTTCCGGCTCGGCGGCCGCCGACACCGCGGCCCTGGGCGCCATCGCCATCCCGGCCATGATCCGCCAGGGCTACCCGGCCGCCTTCTCGGCGGCGCTGGTGGCCGCGGGCGGTGCCATCGGCGTGATCATTCCGCCGTCGGTGCCCATGGTGATCTTCGGTTTTCTCACCAACGTCTCCATCGCCCGGCTATTTGCCGGCGGCATGCTGGTAGGCGCGCTTTTCGGCCTCTCTTTCATGGCCCTGGCGGTGTGGACATCGTGGCGCAACGGCTACGGCACCCGGTCCCCGTTTTCCTTCGCCCGGCTCCGGTCGGCTTTCAAGGATGCCTTCTTCGCCCTGGGCGCGCCGGTGACCGTGCTGGGCGGGATTCTCTCCGGGATCGTGACCGTCACCGAGGCCGCGGCCCTGGCCGTTTTTTACGCCCTCTTCGTCTCCACGGCGGTCAACCGGAAACTCGGATGGAAGGACTTGCCGGGCCTGATCGTCCGCTCCCAGACCGTGGCGGCCACCATCCTGTTCATCATCGCCATGGCCAAGGTCTTCACCTGGCTGGTGGCGATGCAGCAAACCACCCAACTGGTGCAGAACCTCATCACTTCCCTGGCCCTGCCGTCCTGGGGGCTCCTGCTCCTCGTCATGGCCGGCCTTCTCGTACTGGGTTGCGTCATGGAGACCACCGCGGCCTTGATCCTGCTGGTGCCGGTGCTGGCCTCCCTCTCGCCCCAAATGGGCGTCGACCCGACCCAATTCGGTGTCCTGATGGTGGTCAACCTGGCCGTCGGCATGCTGACACCGCCCGTGGGAATCTGCCTCTTCGTGAGCTGCGGGATCTCCGGTCTGCCCCTTGGCCAGGTGAGCCGGGTCGCCCTCCCCTTCGTGGCCGTGGCCTTGCTGGCTCTGCTGATCTCCTGCTTCTGGCCGCCGTTGACCCTCTGGCTGCCGTCGATCATTTACGGATAGCCGTACAGCCGCTCCAAGAGACACGCTGCCGCGCAAACCAAGGGACTTTCCCCTGCGGGGAAGCAGTCGGGTTCTTCACCCTCGGGGAGCTGTGGCGGAGGGGGTTTGGGCAGGACTCGTCGTGCCTGCGGCGCCTGGGTGTCATTCCGAAGGCCCTGAGAAATCTGGCCACCTCCAAAGAAATTCCTCGGCGCGGGGAATTTGCGATTACCGCCCCGACAGGCGCATGGCGCCTACGACCGGTAGATGCGGTTGGCCAGGTCCACGAACCAGGGCGGCCGCTGGACCACCACGTAGACGAGCACCAACCCGGTGATCGGCAGCGGAATCAACACATCCACCACGCACAGCAGAATCAATCCCACCAGGACCTTGTTGCGGATATTCATGGCCGGCTCCCTTCTCCGGGCGGTAACCATTTATCAGCAGGCCAGGCCGAAATTTGCGTGTCCCGTCACCGCGCTTGGCCTTTGGCGACCAAATTGGGTTCCACCTGCTGAGATGAACACGGGCACTCGTCGGTCGTCACGAGCGACACCCGAGAACCAATGGCGATGGTTGTATAGTGGCGGGCAGCCGCGTCTTTGGGCGCATCAACGGCCGAGGGGGCGGCCAATTCGGCGGTGGCCGGAGCGTTGGAGGCGCCGTCTTTTCCTGTTTCCATGAAAAACGGAAGCCTTTCCCTGTGCTGGCTCACACCGACCGGCGCCATGACGGGCTCCCGCCAAGGTCATTGAATTTTTGGAAAGATATTGTACAAAATGCATCTCTGCAAGTTTACCCCCAGCCACCCGCAAATACGTCTACAACTTTTCCAGCCGCTGTACCAGCCAGCGCTCGTACCAGGGGCGCAGGCCAGCCTCCAGGAAGCCGTTGTGTCCGCCGTGGGGGTGAATGATGCGCTCGACGTGAGGGTTTTCCGGCAGGGCCGTCAGGTCGGCCACCGGGATCACCGGATCGTCGACGGCGGTGATCGCCGCGGTGGGCACCCGGATGCGCTGAAAGACGGCAGGTGTGACGGCGTAAGCGGCCAGGTAACTGCGGGCATCCCGGTAAGTGCTCACCCGAGGAATGAGCTGCTCGGTCATTTCCATCAGGTTCATTTCCGGAGGAATGTCCGAAAAGTCGTAGCGCTTGGGAAACAGGGCCTGCTTGCGCTGCAGGGAGCGGCGCCACTTGCGCCGGAAGTACCACAGCAGGGCCGGGTGCCGGTCGATGCTTTCGGTGGAATGGATCGGATCGATGGCCGGACTGACAGCGACCACCTGACGTATGTTCACCGGCGGCGCCGCACCCCACCGGCCCGCGATGCGCAGAGCGAAGTTGCCGCCCAGGGAGAAACCGCACAACGCCACCTGCAGGTGAGGCACCTCGCCGGCCAACCGGGTCACCGCCTCCACGACTTCATCGAGGTAGACGGCGAGAAAAACACCCTCGTTGAGATGATGGCTCGGACCGTGGTCGCGCAGGTTGAGCCGGAACACATTGTAGCCGGCCCGATACAAGCTGGCGGCGGTGGTCCGGACATAGGTGGAATCGCTGCTGCCTTCCCAGCCGTGGATCAGCACCACGCGCCCCCTGGGCGCCGGGTGGGGCAGATCGAACCCCAGCAGCCGCACCCCTTTTGTGGTGGTGAGAATCCGGCGCCGCGATGCGCTCAAAACATCGCCGGTATGCCGGGCCCTCAGGCGTAGACTGGCCAGCCCGGTCTGGAGCCAACGGTTGCGAAGCCAGCCGGGAGGGAGGTAGGCCCTTTTCGTCGCTGTTTCTTGCGTTATCACTGCGGTAAAATGGTGGACCCAGCTCAGTCGCATGGACCGATCCACCGGCCTTTGAGCTGGTTGGTGATTTCCAGGTTCTGCCCGGGAATATTCGTCTGGACCGCCCCCTCGAAGCTCGTCCCATGGTAGGTGATCCGCCCGCTGGAAGTGATCTTGCCTTCCTCGCTGTCGCAGATCATCTTCCAGCTCACCGTATCCCCTTCGACCCGGACATCCTTGGTCTGGCAATTGCCCTGCTGGGTTGGGCTGGGATCCTCCGGAACCGGCGCGTCGTCCTTGAGACACTGGGTCTGGGTGATCGACATACCGCTCATCCCCGCCGGCATCCCCGGCATCTGCATGGCGCTGGTGATCTCCCACTTGCCCGGTTTCATGTTGACCTGACCGCCGGCGATGGCCTGACCGGCCAGGACTGCCATCATCACTGCCGCCAGCATCAGAACCCACTTGGTGCGCATGGAATGGCCTCCTCGATGGGTTTGGAATCCGTCGGGGCAGTGTCGCGCGGGACCGTTCCGGCGGATGCAATGAGCCCTTTCAGACCGCCTCTATCGGCCCAAATGAGCTCTGACAATGTTGAAAATGCGCCGAATCGGCTCGGCCGCGCCCCAGAGCAACTGGTCGCCCACGGTAAACAGGGACAGAAACTCCGGGCCGAAATTCATCTTGCGGATGCGGCCCACCGGTACGGTGAGGGTGCCGGTGACCGCCGCGGGGCTCAACTCCCTCAGGGTGGCCGCCTTCTCGTTGGGCACCACCCGCACCCAGTCGTTGCCGCCGCCGATCAGTGCCTCGATGTCGGCCAAGGGCACATTCCGCGTCAGGCGGATGGTCAACCCCTGGCTGTGGCAGCGCATGGCGCCGACCCGGACGCAGATGCCGTCGACGGGAATCGGTGGATCGCAGCCGAGAATCTTGTTGGTCTCGGCAACGCCCTTCCATTCCTCGCGGGTCTGGCCGTTTTCCATGGGGGTGTCGATCCAGGGAATCAGGCTGCCTGCCAGGGGGGCGCCGAAACTGGCCGTTGGATAATCCGGATCCTGCAGGGCCGCCAGCACCCGCCGATCCAGTTCCAGAATGGCCGCGGCCGGGTCGTCCAGCAGGGGGTGGGCCGCATCGCCGACAAAGCGCATCTGGGCCACCAGCTCGCGCATGTTCTTGGCACCGGCCCCGGAAGCGGCTTGGTAGGTCATGGTGGAAATCCAGGAGACCAGCCCCTCGCGGAACAGCGCGTTGATGGCCATGAGCATCAGGCTCACGGTGCAATTGCCGCCGATGAAGTCTCTCTTGCCTTCAGCCAGCGCTTGGTCGATTACGGGACGGTTGACCGGGTCCAAAACGATAGTGCTCTCGGGGGCCATGCGCAGGGCCGAGGCCGCGTCTAACCAGTATCCCGTCCAGCCGGCGCTGCGCAGTTGCGGATAGACGGCCTTGGTATAGTCGCCCCCCTGGCAGGTGACGATGACATCCAGGGGACGCAGGGCCTCCAGGTCGCCGGCGTCCATCACCGGCGGCGCGTCCAGGCCCACCGGCGGCGCGGGCTGCCCAACCTGTGAAGTGGAGAAGAAAAAGGGCGAAAATCCGTGAAAATCGTTCTCGGTTCGCATCCGGTCCATCAACACCGAACCGACCATCCCGCGCCATCCGACAAATCCGACCCGCAACATGGTTCTGGCTTCCTTTCCGCTGGGGAACTCTTTTCCCCGTGTACGGTCCTTGGTGGAATCAATCTTGCCGATGGGTGGGCATCCTACCAGATTTTCAGACGAGTGCAACGGGCGCATCCCCTCGACCCATGGGGGAAAAGAGATGGACACCCCTCAGGGAGCGGATAGAGGATACGGGCCGTTTCGCTTTTTACCGGTTTCGCCCCGCCATCTTGCCTTCACTTCCACCGCGACCGGTCCTATAATTGATTTCGGTCTGCTTCCTTGACTGCCGACCGGCACCGGACCCTGGACCTTGCTTCGCGCTGAACTGCAACAGGGCCAAACGGGACGTACAACATACGCAGGCCGAACCGCCGGCCGATGCCACGGCCGCCGACTTGAAGAAGGAATCATTATGGACACAACCCCGGAACACAGCGACGACACCTGCCGCATCGACCTGGAAAAAGACGCCCTGACCCGTGAAAAACTGCCGCCCATCATCGATGCCATCGTCAACACGTGCAGCGATGCGGGTGTCTTCTCCCACATCGACCACGCGCCCCTGGCCAGCGAGGCCTACGTGGCCGACCTGATCGCCGGTCTGCGCGAACTGGTCTTTCCCGGCTACTTCAGCCGTGAGAAACTCGACCCGGTCAACTACCGCTACGCCCTTGGCCAGACCGCCTCCCGGGTCTTCGACCGGCTGGTCGAGCAGATCACCCACTCGGTGCGCCACGAGTGCCTGCGCCATGACCTGGCGTGCAGCCACTGCAGCGAACGGGGCCGCGCCGGGGCGTTGGCCCTGATGGAAAGCCTGCCGGAGGTGCGCCGCATTTTGGCCACCGACGTGCGCGCCGCTTTCGCCGGCGACCCGGCGGCCCGCAGCTATGACGAGGTGATCTTCGCCTACCCGGGGCTGTATGCCATCGCCGTCTATCGCCTGGCCCACCAGCTCCACAAGATCGAGGTTCCCCTGCTGCCGCGCCTGATGACCGAGCACGCCCACAGCCTCACTGGCATCGACATCCACCCCGGCGCCACCATCGGCGAGCGCTTCGTCATCGACCACGGCACCGGGGTGGTCATCGGCGAAACCACGGAAATCGGCAACAATGCACGCATTTACCAGGGGGTGACCCTCGGCGCCCTTTCCCTGCCGCGGGACGCCGGGGAGCGGCTGCGGGGCAAAAAGCGCCATCCGACCCTCGAGGACGATGTCATCGTCTATTCCGGCGCCACCATCCTGGGCGGCGACACCGTCATCGGTGCGCGCTCGGTGATCGGGGGCAACGTCTGGCTCACCCAATCGGTGCCGCCGGATACCCGCGTGATCCTGGAAACCCCGCGCCTGATCATCGGCAAGATCAAGTCTTCCTGACCCGGCCGTCAACCGAATTCACAAGGAGCCGCCCATGCCCATCTATGACCGCATCGACGCCGCCATCGGCAACACCCCCCTGGTGCGACTGCACGCCACCGCCGCCGGCGCGCGGGCCGAAATCCTCGCCAAGCTCGAGTTTTTCAACCCTCTGGGAAGCGTGAAGGACCGCATCGCCCGGGCCATGATCGACGCGGCCGAACAGGAAGGAAAAATCGGGCCGGGAACCCTGATCGTGGAGCCCACCAGCGGCAACACCGGCATCGGTCTGGCCTTTGTCTGCGCCGCCCGCGGCTACCGCTTGTGCCTCACCATGCCCGAGACCATGAGCGTCGAACGGCGCAAGCTGCTGGTCCACCTGGGTGCCGAACTGGTGCTCACCCCAGGCGCCGAAGGGATGGCCGGCGCCATCGCCCGGGCCCGTCAGATGGTGGCCGACAACGGCAACGCCTTCATGCCGGACCAGTTTTCCAACCCGGCCAATCCCCGGGCCCACCGGGAAACCACCGCCGAGGAGATCTGGCGCGATACCGGGGGCAAGGTGGACATCCTGGTGGCCGGTGTCGGCACCGGCGGCACCATCACCGGCATTTCCCGGGCGCTCAAACAGCGCCATCCGGATTTCAAGGCGGTGGCGGTGGAGCCGGCCGGCTCGCCGGTGCTGTCCGGTGGCGCCAAGGGGCCGCACCAGATCCAGGGAATCGGGGCGGGATTCGTGCCGGCGGTCCTCGATCGGAGTGTCATCGACGAGGTGATCACCGTCACCGACGCCGCGGCCTTTGCCACCGCCCGGGACTTGGCCAGCAAAGAAGGGATCTTGTGCGGCATTTCATCGGGAGCGGCCGTGTGGGCGGCGCTCCAGGTGGCCCGCCGGACGGAAAACGCCGGCCGGCGCATCGTTGCCATCCTCGCCAGCACCGGCGAGCGCTACCTGAGCACGCCGTTGTTTAGCGATTCAATTGAACCCAAGCCGCCAACAGCATAGCGTGTCTCAAGTCGGACAATTGCCTCGATATCACCCTGTCGGGGTCAATACCAGCGTCTGATTTCAGAGGCCATTCTTGTCTCCTGAAACCTGCTTGGCGGCTTCTTCGAGTTGTTTTACGTAGTCCGCTTCCCCCAAGGCTTCCTTGTATTTGCGGCGGCGCACCGCAAATTGTTCATACTCTGATTTCGCGTGATCTTCCGCCTCCTGCTTGGTCACCTTTCCCGCATGGGGCAACACCCGCCGCTGGTTAAACCGTAAAAAATCATCCAGCTTTTGTTCCCAGTCTTTCATGAATACCTGTTTGCGGCGTTTGGCCTGATCTTCGGCGAAATCGAGCCACATGGTGACGATACGGTTCAGTTCCTCTATTTCCCCTTCCTTCAGGTAATTCTTGGCGGTGGTCACGTCGGTTTTGCGCACTTCGCCGCCCTTCCAGGTGGTCAACCCCATATTCGGCAGCACGTGGTCGGCGCGGGATTTGATCAGCTCGGCAGCGGTCATACCGGTGGCGGCAAAATGCAGTTTATTCTGGATGACGCTGAAAAACCTGGTGGTCTCGCTCCAGGTGGGTTCGCAATCGGCCGCCATGGCGAAAATCTCCCGCACCCGCAGATACATCCGCCGCTCGCTGGCGCGGATGTCGCGGATACGGGCCAGCATTTCATCGAAATAGTCGGGGACGGCCGAGCCTTTGACGGGCGGATTCTTCAACCGCTCGTCGTCCATGGCGAAGCCTTTGATGATATATTCCTTGAGCCGCTGGGTGGCCCAGATGCGAAATCGAGTGGCGATCAGGCTTTTGACCCGGTAGCCTACCGAGATGATCATGTCGAGATTATAGAAATCGAGGTAGCGTTGAACCTGTCGATTCCCTTCCGGACGAACTGACAAATATTTCTTGTGAGTTGCTCCGTGAACGAGCTCTCCTTCCTCATAAATATTTAAAATATGTTGACTTATGTTCTGCTGAGTGGTCTGGAACAACTCGGCCATCATCGGTTGCGTCAACCAGACCGTTTCATCCTGCAAGCGTACATCCAGCCTCACCCGGCCATCATATGTCTGATAAACAATGATTTCGCCCTTGTCGGGCTCGTTTTCGGAAATTTGGTTATTCATGAGTCCCAACCCCTTTTACAATGGCTTGGAAACTTTTGATCCAATGCCCCGGAGACTCATTCCAGCGCCGGCGCATTAGGCGCGGTGAATTCCTCGATGTACCCCGGACGTCCGTTGAGCACTGCCTGGCAGACGGCGGCATGGATCATGGACGATGCGGCATGCCCCCTGAATTCCGGTTCCTCTTGCAGACGCTTAGCGGAATCGATGCATGGGGCGGCCAGCGGGCATCGCACCAGGCCGTCTCGCCGGTTTCGGCCACAAAGACGAAAGTGCAGGCATGGGCCCAGTTGGCCTGCGGTTAGAGATCCACGAAGAACAAAAAGGCCGGCGATGGAAAGCCTTTTGAAAGCAAGGGGTTTCCAAGAGCATCGCGCACCCGTGCCGCGTCTACCAATGTTGCACTTGTAAAAACTCCGGCCTTTTCAGGAACTCTTTCACCACAGGTCTTCCCGCTTTTTCCGCTTCTTCTGTTTGATGTTTTACGCGGGTTCAGAATCTTTGAATTCAGTGACGATTTTCAGCGATGATATCCCTTTGAAGTGACGTGCGTTATGTGTAACAAGCGGAACACCATGCCGGACGGTGCATGCCGCTATCCAAGCGTCATTGGGATCGATGGGATGCCGGTATCGTTCCGCCACAACCCGCCCGTAACATCTGGCGATTTCATGGTCATAGGGAATGACAACAAAATTCCGCAAGGCGGTTTCAAGTTCCTGGCGTCTCTTTGCACCCCATTTGGCTTTCTCCGCGCCATAGTACAACTCGCCGACCGTGATGAATGAAACGGCAAGCAAACGGCCTTGGAGATGCGGCAAATAGACTTCGGCCAACGGTCCGCCCTTCATAAGATAGGAAACGATGCAGGTGTCGAGAACGATCTTTGCGTCGCTCATACCTCGCCTTCCCGCACCATATGCGAATGACGCAGTTCGTCTATCGCCTCCTCGAATTCGTCATCAGCCTCGCCCGGCCAAGTGCCGAAGAGAGACCGCACATCGGTCAAGGGCTTGACATCCTGCGCAAGGGCCAGTTCCTCCAACGACGGCGATTCCCAAAAACTACGGGAAATTGGCGTACCTTGTGGTAATAGCTCGGTGGCTTCGGCTTCTTTGTCCTCCATACGCTCTATGTCGTGAATTTTGATGCTTGCGATTTTGCCTGTAACGGGATCTTCCCTTGCCTCGCCGATAATTCGGACAAAATGCAGGATATCCTCCAGCACCTCGTCTTTCTGCGCCTCGTCGAATAGGCAGAGCACCGGTTCCCCGGCGGATGGATGCACTCGGCAGCGGGTGCCATGCTCCTTGAAGTCCGCCATGAGAAGCCGGCCCTCAATGGTCCGGATATTGGTCTGCGGCCCCTTGATCCGTTCTTGTATCCGCGTGAAACCTTCCGGCGTGAAGCGTGTCACGAGCGGTTGTCCTTGGCGGTTCAGTGTGAATGCGATCTCTTTTACACCCTGGTTGAAAAGAATGCCAGCATCGCGCCAGGCCAACAGAACCCCGGCGTCGCAACCAAGCGGCAGTGAACCGCCCGGACGCTGGATCTCGTTGAGGCCTGAAATTGATTTTTCCAGGATTTCCTGTCCGAAATCCATTCCCGGCAAAGCCGGCTGATTGCTATGCCGCTCAAATCCCAACACCGCCGCAGGGCTGCCGTGGGTGAGCAGCACCAGGTCCATTGCCAACTCGTCTTTGATGTTGCCAGGCTGCCGCCCACGCCTGACGCTTTCGGCCTCGCCCGCCAGCACCCGGCCCGTGCGCTGAAGCGCCTTGTTCATGTTTATGAGAAAGCGCAGGAGGTGGGAAACCGGGATTATCCCCGGCCCGACCGCCTCGCCGTCGAAACGGATTTTCAATAATGGCTCATGTTCGTTCATTTTCGGACCTCCTTTTGCTCGTCAATCAGTTGCTGCGGTCCGTCCCAAGGTGTTCTTGTGAGCCAGTGACGGCATTTCAGCTTTGCCGAAGCCGGCAGGCATTCTGAAACGATGCCATCTGCCAAGCACAGCCGGCACGAATACCCGAGTGCGGTGAGGCCGGCGTTCGGCCCACCAGGACAGTTCATGGGCGTATCGCGAATGATTGAATTCGGCATTTAGCCCGCCGACCACCAGGAGGCAGCGCCGCATGGAGCCGGTTTTCATGGCCTGTCCTTACGAATGAGCGGAATCGATTCCCGGGGCGGCCAGCGGGCATCGCACCAGGCCGTCTCCCCGGTTTCGGCCACAAACGCATAGGCGCAGGCATGGGCCCAGTTGGCCTCCGGTTCGAGGTCCACGAAAAATAAAAAGGCCGGCGATGGAAAGCCTTTTGAAAGCAAGGGGTTTCCAAGAGCATCGCGCACCCGTGCCGCGTCTACCAATGTTGCGCTTGTAAAAACTCCGGCCTTTTCAGGCACCCTTTCGCCGCATGTCTTCCAGAAACGTTCGACGACCACGGCAGGCGGTCCAAGCCCGGTACCGGCGCCGAGGGCGGCCGGTGTTTCTTTCCCCGGCTTCGACCGGCCGGGATCTTGATGCGCTTGTGAAACCGTCATGCCTTTGTCTGCCGAGTGTCCCGATCGGGGCATTTCCAATCTATCCAACAGGCGACTGGCCTGGTGCGGGCCAATCTTGCACAGATCGATGACATCCGTTCGCCGGATCGTACCCGCCTGCTGTGCCAATTTCATGAGCATCTGCTCTTGGTGGTCGGGGTCAGCCCTCAAGCCCCGCCTGGCAAGACCGATATGGACAACAGGTTTCGGAGGATTATAGTCAAGCTTTTCTGAAGGGAATAGTTCCCCGTGCAAAGAAATTGACAAATTGTTGCTTTTCCGGTACTTCCGGATAACATTTTACCGGAATGCGCCGCGTGGATATCCAAAAAATAAAGCAACTTATACAATTCGCCCTCCTTTGCGCGGGTCGGCAAGAAGATTGGCGCCAGCGCGAGCTTGGCCCCATCCATCTGATAAAATACGTCTATCTTGCCGATTACCATTACGCGCTGGCCCATGGCGGCGAAACCTACACCGGCCTGCCATGGCGGTTCTACAAGTTCGGTCCCTGGCAGGAGCAGTGCTTTCAAGCGATCCGGCCGGCGCTTGAAACCATCGGCGCTGAAATGCGCGAATATTCTCATCCCAAGTACGAAGACGATTTCGTCAAATGGAAGTGCTCGGACGAAGAGCACTACGAGAAGCTTTACAACATGCTGCCCCTGGAAATCGCGGGCAGTGTGGAACAGTGCGTCCGCAAGTTCGGTGCCGACACCGAGGGCCTTCTGGACTACGTTTACAAAACCCCGCCGATGCTCAAGGCCGCCCCCGACGAATTGTTGGTGTTTGAACCCGCCCCTCCCTCTATACCCGAAATGCCTTTGCCGGAATCCGCCGCCTTGACCCGGCGCCAGGAAAAAAGGCAACAAGAGCGGATGGAGCAGATCCGGATCGAAATGAGAAAACGGCTGGACAGGAAAAGGGCCGAAAAGCAGAAGCGTTTCGTTCCTCCCCCACCACGCTATGATGAGGTCTATTTCGAAGGGTTGACACTGCTCGACAGTCTTGCCGGCGAGCCTATAACACCCCATGAATGTGTCATGGAGGTTTCGCCCGATGTCTGGAAATCAAAAGCCCGGTATGATCCGGACCTACCCTGAAGACGCCATTCAATCAACGATCGTTCCTCCGGGCGAATGGTGGGTGGAAGACCCCTCGGGCACATATGAATGCGGTCGTCTCATCAAAGCCTTTATCCCTCATACTGAGCAGCAGCCGCTTGTAATTATGGAGGCTGCAAGAACCAATGGGACGGAAAACAAGTCCTTTCTATGCAGAATTGAGCCGCTTGATCTGAAGAAACCTCAAAAAAGATCGAATTTGCCTGTCCCCGGCCTTCCCGTTTACCAAGGCGAAGTCAGATGAATTTTTAGGGATCTACTTGCCTGGGTACGGGCAATATTTTTCATTTCCGAGCGACCGCTTTCACACCACCTTTGCGTCCCAAACCGTAACCGAGCCGATACACGTCCGGCATATTCACGCGATCATCTCTCATGCGCTCGAATACCCCCAGCGTTTCAAGATCGCTTCTCACGCCGTCGGCCCCTTCTTCTATATGCGCCGGAGGCAGTTTGACCGCAGCGTCCGCCATATCTCCCCGCAAGCGATCCAAAATGCGATTTTGTTTCCAGCGCCGCGCGATTTCCTCGAAATGGCAAGGCACCGTCAGTTCGGATAGCGGTTTCATCAGCATGTCCACCCAAGGGTAGTCCTCCTGAATTTCCCGGACCCGGATTCGGGATGCTTCCTGAACCCCGCGCTTTATGCTTTCGTAGTAAAGCGGATATGCAAAGTCAGACCGCGGATTGTCTGTCGCCGCATAACGGATGGCGGCCAGAAAGCTGCGGGGGCTGACCTGTCCGCCGGCATCTCCCAAATGGTTCGGCAGCCAGGTGTAGGGAAAACCGCGGCGCCGATCCCGTCCCATCCATGGCCCTGTGATGGCATGAAAAACATCTCTTTGGCGCTCTTCTTCGATCCTGATCTTGGAAGGCACGGTCCAGACGCCTTGGTACCGATCCCACGGCAGGCCGAGAATCTTCTGACAGCCATCCCGGAAAAGCGCCCCATTGACAGGTTCGTTGCCCAAATATTGCCAAAGCAAACCGTAGAGTTCGTTTCTGGGCCACCGCAGCTCAACCTTCTGGTTGAGCACCTTGGACGAATCTGCAAAATCGGCGGTTTTTGTATCTTCCAGGTGGTCGGGACGGACAAACGCCTTGGGCCGAATGCGTTTGTAGGTTCTGAACTCAAGCAAAACCTGCAAAAGCCCGCGAATGATCTTGAGCATGGTCGGCCAGTCATCCGCGGTCCGGTCAAGGGCGTCAAAAAGGATCAGTTGGTGTTGCCCTTGGTTTTCGAGCAATTGATCCGCCTCGTACAGTTTCCGCTCCACCTCTTCGGGATGCGTGTCCACCCACCTGACGGCGTCGGCCCAGTTGCCTTGCGCCAGAGGCTCTCCTGTTGTTTTTGGAAAAACCTTACGCAGCACAATGGTGCGCCATACCTGGCGCGGATCGAACTGACGGCAAAGCTGAACAAGCGTATCTTTGCCAGGATAGTCGTCGGGCGAGGATCGTTCTCCGAATCCGGCGGAAACTATCGTTTCTTTGCGGATCTCGGATTTGGGCATCAAGTATTCAACCATCTGGCGGTGTTGCGGGCTTTGTAGAACGGCCCACCAAAAGCTCTTGCCGGCACCGCGGATTCCGAGCACCAGCATGGCGTCCGGGTGCAAGGCTCTGGCGTGTCCCGCCGGCGTATAGGTGGTATCAATACCCTGGGGTTGGCCGTAAACCGCCGTCTCCGGTGGCAGGGCATCTTTTAACAACCCTCTTATTTCCTTTGGGAAACGATATCCCGTCATGGGCCTTCCTCTCCGGCAAAGACCATTCTGTCCGCCTCGGTTGCAAACGCCCCCATGGCCGCTTCGACGATCTGTGAATCGATGCCGCTTTCGTCCCGGAGGGGGTCGAATTCCTGCAACGCCCGGTTCCAAAAAATCGGCAGCGGATAGTGGGGGGCCTCCATGCTGTCCAGATCGAAGCTGAACGCATCTGTCACTTGGGCGTCCGTCTGATCGTAAAGATGCTCTCTGAACAGGTCCCAGGAATTCTCACGAAAACGTTTCAGATACACATCGCGGCCGGTTTCCGGCACCATCCCGGCGACGATCTGAATCTTCTGCCGGAACACATCCAACTGCGCATGCCGGTGCCAATGCTTGAATAAAAACGTGTAAGCATTCCATGTTTGCATGGAATCCACGGCAAAGAGAAAGGCATCGGCATCCATGCGGGTGACGGTTGCCGCGGCGATGTCATGAAGACCGGCTCGGCTGTCCAGAATCACCAGATCCGGCGCCTCCGTTTTCTCCACCCGCTCCACCATTCGCTGCAAGCGCTCGGCCCAGGAAGGCGTTGCGCCCCCGCCGGAGTCTGCATAACAACGGGCCAGCTTGGGCAGGTAATCTCCCGTATCGCGGCCAAATGCCGGCAATATGCGGATTTCTCCCGGCAAATCCCTGGCAAGGGGACTCGAAGCGATCATGATGCCTTGCACCGCCTCAGCCTGGCCGACACCGTCTTCCACAAACCAGTCCACAATGCCATAATCGGGCAGGTAATCCATGGGAAGCAAGGTGCTGCTGATCCCCGGAGACTCCAGATCCAGGTCTATGACCAGAACTTTTTTACCCTGCTTGGCGAGTCGCCAGGCCCAGATGGCCAGCGCGGTCGAGCGTCCCACACCGCCTTTGATACCGAAAAAAGTCACCCGAGGATTTTTTGTTTCCCGGTCAAGCGGTGCCCGCATCCAGTCCTGACCGGTGATCTGCCGGTCGAGGAGCCAGATTTTCAATCCGCTTTCCTCGGCGATGAGCTGTCGATCACTGGAAAGGAAAACGGAATCCCCCTGCACCAGGTCACCCGCATACAGTACCGCCCTGTCCGCCGGGAAGCCGTAGACGCCGAGAGCCGCTGTCAACCCCTGGCTGAATTGATCGACGGATGCTTTCTGTTCCGGTGAAAAATCGTCGTGGCGACCTTGCAGCAGCGGCCGGATACGACCGCGCAGATCCCTTACCAGAACGATTTCCCCACCGAAAGCGGTACCGGCACTTTTAGCCCTTCCAACGGCAACCTCCAGCGCCTTTTCAAAAAGTACAGCCATGCCCTGGCTCATTGTACGTCTCCATTCAAAATAGCGTTCTCCAGTACCTGCTTGACCCGTCTCGCTGCCTGGTGATGGTTTTCCGCAACATGTCCCGCTACCCCTGAGCGGTGTTCATATCGCTGGTTGACGTTCCAATCCGCAAATGGATTGGGAGCGCCGGAAAGCGGGTAGGCATACTGAGCGCCGTTTCTGGAACTCGCGAAGGTTATGAATTCGTTCCATAATTGATTGATATGCACGCGATGCTGCCGCTCCGCGGGTGCGCCATCCGGCCGAAGCGTCATCCCCAACGGCAACATTATAGCTTTCAGCGCGCACTCCGCGGATAGTCCGAACAGGTGATCGGCGTTTGCCAACCGGGCATCTGCCAACAAATAGCCCGCGTCCTCCCAATGGCGTTCCGCTGCGTCCCGAAAATCAATCGGCACGATGGCCTCCGCTTTCATCAGGCTGCAATTTCAGCCATAGCAGATTGCACATTTGAAGCCGTTCGCAGTCATGCCTTGTCTCCAAGGATGACCCTCACGGGGCCAACGTCCTTGCTCTGAGCCAAGCCATGCTGTTTTGCAGCATCGCCCCGATGTAGGTGTCCTTGTCCTCCTCTTGGAACAAGATGTGCCGCCGGGTCATCTCCGGTTTTTCGATGTCCCATAAGCTGCGCATCACGTGCGAAGGGGTGTTGGAAACGATGAAAGACTCCAGCACGACTTTGGGATCGCCAAGGCGCGTCTCGATTTCCTTGATCGTTTCGTGGAACCTGATTTTCGGATCGTTGGGGCCGAGATTGCGGATACCCTTCGGATCCACGAATGCCACTTGCTGCCGGTCGCCGGCGAGCTGCCAGAGGATGAAGTCCGGGTGAAAGTTGCCGGCCTCGAAGAAGCCCACCCCGCGGCCCCTGCTCTGGTTCCGCAGGAGATAGAGTTCTTTTGAGGCGAAATATTCCGGGTTGGCGTCGTGAAATGACTTCAGATCCTCAACCAAGCGCCGTTCTCCCCGATTGAGGGGGGCCGGAGAGATTTCCACCGCATCGCTATCGAGAAACAGGAGCGGCTGGTACAGATGCCAGCCGCACCAGATGGCTCTGATTCCACTAAATTCCCACGGTTTCAGATCACCGGCCGCGATGGCTGCTTTCAACTCTTTCAGCTTTTCGACGATCACCTGCTCGGATTCCTGGATCAGAATCCGATAGCCGTACTCGGTCTCGCCCTCGCGCACCACGCAGGGAAAATTGGCATCGTCGGCGGCGATCTCCTGGTACTCCAGGTGCGGCAGCTCCCATTCGCGTTTGCGAAAGGTGTAGTAGCGTTCCACGTACTTGCGCAGCAGCGCCAGGGCCACCTCCTGCCAGAGGCCGACCTTTTCGAAGGAGTCAAGAGAAAGCGCTTCCGGCGGAATCAGCAGCAAGTACCAGGTGGTGTCCGCCAGCAGGTCCGCGATGCCCGAGCGCGTCAGGTTCAGGTTATACCAGCCGCGTTCGGCCTTGAACCGCTCCAGTTCGAAATAGAGCCGATCCAGGTCAAGAAAGGCGATGTGGCGGGGTCTCAGCCAGTCCTGGTGCAGGCGGCTGTCGCTGTCTCCGCCCTGGACCCCCGCGGCTTTGATCGCCTGAATCTTGGGGTACCAGTTGAGAACCACCTGGTTTTTCTGAAGATAGGCCGTGGCTTTCTCGTTTTGGGAAGCCGGCGGCCCCACGGTCGGGACCGGGCCGAGTTTGCGGAAGGCATCGCCGAATTCGGTCCTGACCCCGTTGATTTCCTTTTTGAGGCGGATGGTCTTGAGCCGGCGGGTGCCCAGATTCTTGATGATGGGCAGAATGAATTCGATGCGCTCCTCGTTGGTCGGCAGCCCCTCCTCCTGGAGAAAGTCGCGGAACTGGGCCATGTAATCGGCGCGGATGCCGAAAATATGCAGTGTTTCCAGGGTTTCGATGTGCCCTGGCCGCTTGAGGCCCGCGGGCAGCGAAGCGCGCGCGCTGCGCTTGAGGCTCCGTTCGTAGCCCTTGAGACGCACGCCGCGGCCGAAAAGCTGAATGATCTGGGCGCCCTCGCCGCGGCCCACGTTCATCAGCCCCATCGTGCTGACGCGCCAACTGCTCCATCCCTCGGTGAACTTCTTGGAGCCGATCAGCACGTTGATCGTCGAATCCGGCTGATTGATTTCATGAAACAACGACCCTGCAAACTCCCGATCCCCCACGTTGAACCCATTGGCCTCGCAAAGCTTCACCAGCTTGGCGTCGTCGCCGACGTTGATGACCCCGAACGGTTCGTTGTCTCCCACCCGGATCGCCACTTCGCCGCTCGCCCCCTTGAGGTTTTCCACGTGCAGGGCGCCACCGGCCGGCGCGTTGAAAAGGGTGGCGAGGGTTTCGTCAAAGATCCGGGACGGCGTCAGCCCGGCGGTGTTGAGATAGTTGAACCGGCCTGTAAAGAGGTTCTTTCCGGTCGCCGTCACCAGCCCCTGGTGCAGCACGCGCCGGATGCGCTCGGTGCTGTCGGTTCGGCTGGCCACGTAACGGTCGATAAATTGCAGGATTTTAACAATGTCTGTAGCATCCCTTGCGGCCAGCGTGGCCGTGACGCTGCCGCCCACGAAGATCCACAGGGGCCGCTCCAGGTTGAAGGGCCGAAACGCCGCCTGCTGTTCTCCGTGGAGCCGCTGCTGCTGGAAAAAAGCGAGTAAACAGGCCGTGAGGTAGCTTTCCATCCATTCTTCGTTGCTGTCGTCCTCCAGGTTCAGAATCTGGTAGTCCTTGCCGAACCCGTCGCTGTAGAACCACCGGTACGAGTAGTCGAACAGGGTGCTGCGGGCGTACAGATCGGATAGTGCCTGATCGGCTTTCACGGCCTGGCCGAAGGTGGCCGAGTACTCGAAGGAAAAGCCTCTTTCGCAAAGCGCATCGCGTCGGCGCATGAAAGCGCCTTGCTCGCCCGCCATCATTCCCCGGTGCCCTTCGTCCACCAGCACCAGGTTGTTGCTCTCGAAGGCATCCACCGCCACGGTCTTGTCGCCCATCTCCTCCTTGAGCTTGGTGACCTCGAGAATTTCGACAAACTGCCCGGCAAAGAGTCCGCGCCCTTCCTTGTTGAAGATCTCCGCCTGGATACCTGCCTTCTCGAACTCGCGCAGGTGCTGCCGGGAGAGCCCCTCGTTGGGGGTGAGCAGGATGACACGGTTCAGCTCGCGGCTGCGGCCGTGGGTTTCGAGAAAACGCCGGTACTGAAGGATGTGGGCATGCATGAGCAGCGTCTTGCCGCTGCCGGTTGCCATCCAGAAGGCGATCTTGTTGAGCTGCGGCCAGGCTTCGGCCGTTTCGTCCAGCGGTTTGACTTGATCCTGCTCGGGAGCGCCCTCGTTCCAGACGGCGATGTGCCGGTTGAGGCTTGCCCGCAGGGCGGCCGGGTTGCGGAAATAGCGGTCCAGGTAAATCTCGCTGAACAGAAGCGCCAGGTACTGAAAGTATTTCCAGACGATGGCCGGCTCGCCGCGAGTGATGCGGCGCTCGTTCAACCGCCGGGTGACGGAAACGATGGCCTGGTCGTATTCCAACAGAATTTCGTCGGTCAATTCAGGCCGCTTCTCCACTGGAAGATGAAGGCACAGCGCGTGGTGGAAGCGGTGGATGTTGTTTTCGTCCAGCCCCTCCAGGGTCTCGTCGCGCAAGTGCTCGGCGAGCTGATCGAAACGCTCGATGCCGAACAGCCCGAGCATCCACTGGTGGAGAACCAGCTTGCGGTTGAAGGGAATCTGTGGCCTGTTGTTGTTTCTGCGGCGGCGCGGAGGCATTACACCTCCTCCATCTCGAACATCAGCCGGAAAAAGTCCTCCTCGATGAGGCGCACCTTCCAGGTGTCGTCGGGTGCCTTGAGGTTTTCCAGGTTGTTGCCGCCGTTGACGTAGATGAGGTCAAATTCGCTGTCCTTGCTGGAATAGCCCTGCCGGGTGAACCATTCATCGAGGATCAGGTTGTCGGTTTCGATCCCCTCGGCCGTGTCCCCGCCGGGGCGCTTGCGCCAGATGACCAGCGTCTTTCGGCCGTCGGGCGTTGTGCCGGTGACGGTGCGAAACCACCAGGGGCCGCCGGTTTTTGGTGTGAGCCGGTCTTTGATCCGCAGCCTGCCTTCGCCGTCGCGCTCGCAGTCCGCGGTAAAGGTCTGCGGTGCGGCGATGTGCCTTACCGTGAGGCCGATGAGCCAGTTGAACGTCTCCAGCAAGTCCACATTGACTTCGCGCGACTCGTCCGAGCCGGGGCGCTTGACCTTGAGTTGGTAGCCCGTCGGGTCGGTAAAAGCCGCCACGTTCAGCAACGACTGGCTCCCGCGGGTTTCGACATCCAGCAGGTAGCGCAGAATGTACTGCTCCTTGAGCTTGTCCGGCCCTTGGGCACTGGCAAAGTCGAGCAAGCCTTGCTGGGTTTCGGTGCGCCGCAGCTCCAGATTGTTGAGGGTGTCTTCGTAGGATTCGAGCCGCACCACCTTCATGATACGTGGTGAGCGTTCAGATTCTTCGGGACTTGGCAGCCGCTTGGGCTTGCCGTCTTTCCATTCGGGGGTGTAGGTCACTTTCTTGAGTCGCGGCAGAAGCACCGTATCGAAGTAGTCGGCCATCTCCACCAGGATAAACTTGCGTCGCCCGCCGTCTTCGCGGTTAAGATTGATCACCGCATGGCCGGTTGTGCCTGAGCCGGCGTAAAAATCGACTACCGGATCGCTGCCAATTTGAATAGCACGGCGAATAAGCGTACTTGGTTTCGGCGCGCTAAAATTTGAAGCAGGTTGAATTGCTCTTACTTCCCGAAATGCATCCTGATTGTGTCCTACCTCTTTGTAAGGCCACAAAGTTTGCGGGACACGACCATTCATTTCGCAAAGAAACCGCTTGTAAGCTGGCACACGAGCACGTCCTTCCCGGCCCCAATATAGTCGGTTGTCTTGAACATTCCGATTGTGCTCTTCCTCGCTATAGGCCCATACACGAGTCCTCGACGGCAATATTTTTTCGCCCGAAAAAGGATGTGTTATTGAATAATATAAATTCGGGCGCTCATCCGCCGATTTGTTACATGTATAGTCACCCCCTTTCCAAGGCCCTCTCGGGTCGTTGTCAGGGTTTGTATATGCAGAGTCCTGGGTTTCAGTACGCGGCAATTTATTAGGAAACCACTGAGATTTCGATACTGCAAACATTACCAAAAAATCATGGTCATCGCTCAACCATTGTGCATCATTTTGCGGAGCATATTTCTTTTGCCAAACGATATTAGCAATAAAGTTGCTCTCACCGAAAACTGCTTCCATCGCCTTTCGCAAATTCGCTTGTTCTCCGTCATCGATGCTTACAAAAATTACGGCATCCTGCGGCAAAAAAGATGATAGAAGATGCAATCTGTTGCTTAACATAGTAAGCCAACTTGAATGTTGGTAGTTGTCCTTGTATACAAAGCCATCGCCACCTATATTGTATGGCGGGTCAATGTAGACACACTTAATTCGTTCATATTGGAGCGTATGCATCAGCGACAATGCCTGAAAGTTGTCGCTGTGAAACAGCACCCCATCTGTCTGCTCATCGATTTCTCCAATCGATTCAAGCAACCTCATGCTGAAATCGTTATCGAAGTGCCGCGTATCCACCACAAGCGTCGAGTTCGCTTTCAAAAAATCTGGCGTTAGGGGCACGCTGTAACCTACGGTCGCCAGGTCCTGATTTATTTCGTCAATCGTGCACAGCCCAACCCACTCCTCGCGCTGGGCGTCGTTGGCTGCGATTTCCGGGTAAAACGTCTCCGGAATGCACCCCAGTCGGATACAATAGGACGTCTCCACCACGAATTTCTTCTTGAGCCACAGCTTCTTCTGAAAGTCCTCGAGTTGGGTCAAAAAGTCGATGATCTTGCCGGCGATGCGCCGGATGACCTTGATCTTGGAAAGATACTGCTCGACGCGCGGGGCCATCTCGTTTTCAATGTCGTCAAGGTGCATCACCTCGTTTTTGATATAGAAATCCAGTTCCCGGCGCAGAAATCCGCCCAGGTCCTTGTGGATGAAGTAGTCGAAGGTGTTGCGCGCCGTGTAGCGGTCAAGGTGGACTCGCAGCCGGGTGGCTTCGGATGCCGTGCCGTCGCCGCGCACGTGCTTTTCAGCAAGGGCCTGGAGCCAATTGGCAAGAGCGACGTCGCCGACTGCCAAAACGGCGGCTTCGGCTTCCGCGTTGAGTTCTTTCTGCTTGTCCGGGTCGGGCTCATAGGTGAAGCGGATGACCAGCTCTCCGTTTTCGACGGCCAGGGGCTTCTCCGTAGCCAACTTGAAGCGCCGTTCCTTGCCGGCCGCCTCCTTGACGTTGCCGTGTTCGCCTTCTACCGCGTCCACCAGCCGGAAGTGAACGCGCATGGGATTTTTCTCACTGTCCGGCCGCAGGCGAAAGGCATAGTCGCGCAGGTACTCGCTGGTCTTGATGTAGTACTGGTCCGCGTTGGCCCAGTGGAGTTTGACCTCCTCGCCTTCGTAGGGGATGGCGTAGACGCCGGGCTTGTAAACGCGCTTGGAAAGGAAATCGCCTTCGGAATAGTAGCGCCGGAAGAAGCTGTAGAGATGGTCGTACACCTCGGCCTCCAGGGCCTCCAGGTCCACCGCCTCTTCGTCCAATCGGGTTCGCAATTCTTTGACCTTGGGCGAGTCGTCCGGATTCATTCCGGCCGCCTCGATGCCGGCCACGAGTTTGGCCAGTTCCTTTTCGATGGCCGCCTTGTCCGCCGGCCGATACTGGGCAAAGGCCGCCTTGACCTGCGGCAGCAGGTCCTTGTCCAAAAACTGCGTCACATCGGCGCTTCTGGCGTGCATGATGCGGTAAAAACCGAAGTCCAGATCGGGCTGGTCAAGCTGAAACAGCTCCTTGAGCAGTTTTTTCAGCTTCTCGTACCGTTGGCTCATCATATTTTCCTGTTCTGATATCGCTTTGGATTACAAGAAGATGGATCTACACCACCGCCCAGCGGACCGTGAACAGGGTCTCTATCGCCGTTCAGGGGGCAAGCCGTTTTTCAAGCTGGTCGATGAGCCGGTCGCGCTTTTCCATGATCTCGTCTTCCACCTTGAAGATCTCCTGCCTCTGCCGGCGCTGCCGGCGCTCCATCCGTTGGAGTTTTTCCTGAATGCCGTGCTGTTCGTCAAGCGTCACCGCCTGCCGGGCCTGGCGCCGCAAGGCCTTGATCTGCTCCTTGGTGTCCGCAAGGGCCTTTTCGGCGGCAAGCACCATGTCGTCGGCCCACTTGTCGAGTTTTTCGCGGGCTTCGTGGAAATGTTTGCTGTTTTGCTCCAGGGACCGGCTGACGGTGGCGCCGGCATGGCGTTCGGCTTCGGCGGCCAGCCGCTGGGACTCGGGCGTCCCGATGCGGCCGTCACCGCCCACCCGGCCGCCGCACAGAAAAATTTTTTCCATGATTTCCTGATCGAGGGCCGCACCGTCATCAGCGAAACCGGAAAAAAGAAGATACTCTTGACGGTCGTAGGAATCAATCGTCAAACGGTTGAGCACCAGCCAGCCGCGAAGACCGCGCAGCGCCTCTACCGCCGCCACCCGGGTCGGATGACGGGATACGTCAAAGACAACCTCCGCGGCCGGTGTTTCGATACCCTTGGCCTGTTGGATAACATGCTCGCCCAGAGGATGGGACAGCCGGTAGAGGAAACCGCCGGAGTCGTCGGCGCGGGCCGGGCCGGTGGGGGGTGCCTTGGTGATGAGGTGGTAACGGCCGCCGGGGATGTCCTCCCGCGGAGGGCGTCGGAGGTCGAAAGCGACAGCGGCCTCATCGAAGCGAGCCCGGTCCGCCAGCATGAAGCGGGTCAAGGACCAGAAGCGCCGTCCGACGTGATCGAGCCGGGCCTTGGCGTCGGCAAGTTGAAGGCGCAGCCGCTGGTGCACGTCTTCATCGAAGTGCTCGAAAAGGATGCGCCGGGTCTTGTCGAGACGCGAGCGGATCTGCTCGTCCATCTCGGCCTGAAGCGCCCGGAAGGCATCATCGATGGCTTCCGGGGTGCGGCATTCCTGGTAGATGGCCAGGATGCGCTTTTCGAAGTCCACGCCGGATTCGATGCTGCCGAGCACCTCGTCGGAGGCACCGAATACCCCGCTGAAAAGGTTGAATTTCTCCGTCAACAGCTCAAGGACGCGCTGGTCCGCCGCGTTGCGCTCGTTGAGGAAATTGATGACCACCACGTCGTGCTTCTGCCCGTAGCGGTGGCAGCGGCCGATGCGCTGCTCGATGCGCTGGGGGTTCCACGGCAGATCGTAGTTGACCACCAGGGAGCAGAACTGGAGGTTGATGCCCTCCGCCCCGGCCTCGGTGGCTAAAAAAATCGTGGCGTGGTCACGGAAGTGTTCGATCAAGGCCGTGCGCAGGTCCACTGCCCGCGAACCGGACACGCGACCCGTTTCACGGTTGCGTTCGACCCATCGGGCGTAGATAGCCGTGGCCTCGGGGCCGGCGTTGGTACCGTTGAAGAGCACCACCAGGCCCCGGTAGCCGCGGGATTCAAGAAAGCCCTTGAGGTATTCCTGGGTCCGGCGCGACTCGGTGAAGACAATTGCCTTGCGAGGCGCCCCGGTGGACGACATCTGTTTAAATCCGATCTCAAGGGCTTTGAGCAGGGTCTGGGATTTGGTATCCACGCCGATGCGCCGGGCCTGTTCGGCCAGGCGACGCAACGCCTCGATTTCCTCGCGCAGCTTGCTCCGATCTATTGGCGCAGGGGTCTCGGCGGCCGTTTCCTCCTCACCGAGGATTTCGTCCAGAAGATCGTCCTCGATCTCCTCGTTCTCGATGATCTGCACGACGAGGTCGGGGTCGCTCTGCCGGCGCTCGTCGCGCAGCGACTCCAGGCGCCGGCGCAGGATGTCCAGGGTGGCTGCGATCGCCGGCGACGACGACGCCAACAGCTTGCGAAGGATGAGCGCTGTCAGATGGCGCTGGCGCCGCGGCAAGGCATAGCTGTCCTCACGCTGCAGGAATCCGGACACCGACTCGTAGAGGGTCTGCTCGGCATCCGTCGGCCGAAACGGCCGGGTGATCGCGCGGCGTTCGGTGTAGCGGATGTATTCCGTGACCTGGTTGCGAAGGGTGCGCTTGCAAAATGGGGCCAAACGTTCTCTCAAGGCATCCAGATCGCCGCCGACACCGGCGTATTGGGACCGGAATGCGTTGAGGTCGCCGAAAAGCCGTTCGTCGATCAATACGGAAAGCCCGTAAAGCTCCAGCAGGGAATTTTGCAGCGGCGTGGCGGTCAGCAGCAGCTTGCGGCAGTCTTCCGTGGCCCAGCGGATGCCCTGCCCGACCTTGTTGCTCGGCCGGTAGGCGTTGCGCAGCTTATGGGCTTCGTCGATGACCACCAGGTCCCAGGGGTTGGAGCGAAGCGCTTCCCGCAGGGCGTTGGCGAAATGAAACGATAAAACTATGATCTCAGTCGGTTGAAATGGATCTCGCCCTTCTCGCCGGGCCTCCCGGTGCGCCTTGGCATCCAGAACGACGACGGGCAGATTGAACTTTTCCTGGATCTCCAGAGCCCACTGCTTGCGGATGGACGCCGGGCAGATCACCAGCAAACGGCGACGGCGCTCGGCCCAGTATTGGCACAAAACGATACCCGCCTCGATTGTCTTGCCGAGGCCCACCTCGTCGGCCAAGACAACACCCTTGGAAAGCGGGGATTGCAGCGCGAAAAGCGCCGCCTCGATCTGATGGGGATTCAGATCCACGGCGGCATCAAAGAGCGCCATGGACAGGCGGTCGAGTCCGGCCGGCGCGCGGCGGGTGAGATCGAAAGCGAAATACTTGGCGTGATAGGGGGTCAGGTCCATCGGGTCGGTCCGGGGAGGCTCACAGGATGTACACTGAGGACATGGACCCCGGATCGAGTCCGGCCTCCTTCCGTCATTCCATCTTCTGGGTCAGCCAAATCTTTTCATCCGCATAAACGGCCTCGCCCCCCCCCCTTTGCCGCTGGCTGCGACAAAGGTAAGGTGAACCCCGACGTTCTGAAGAAAGTGAACCGAACCTTCTTCGGCGACCTGCGCCATGCGGCTTTTAAGGCTCAGAGATTGAATTGACAAAGCAGGTGGGCCTGCTACCGCCCCTTTTCAGCTCGCGGTCGCACACAATGCAGGTGCCCGTGCGTCTACTGCCTTGTTGACGCTTCGCTACTGCCGTTTCGACCTGACCGCCCACATCCTTCCCCCCCAACATGTCTGAGAGGGCCGCGACCATCACTTCCCTCGGCATGGTGTACATCAGTCCTCGCGCACCCTCATAGGAGCAGTTCAGCGCAGCAAGAGCCTGCCCCCAACGTAAGGCTCGGACTACTGCCTTTTGGCATCTGGCCAGATTCGGCAAGCGGTCTCGGTCGGAGAGCAAAGCGTGAACGAATCCGGCGGAACACCAGTCGCCACTTCCAGCAGCATCTCGGAGTCGCGGAGCGGGAACTGCGGGCAACTCCTCTTCATGAACAGTATCCCGGCCTTGTCGAATCGTAACCCTCAATCCCGAACTGCCACGGGTTTCTATCTCTACAGGGACTTCCGCATCAGTGGCGGCGTCGCGCACACCGGACAGTCGCTCGTTGGAATACTTGAAAACGTGGCACGCACGAAGGCACCTGGCAAACAGGCCAGGGTCTTTTATCCCGGAAGGCTCAAATACGACAAGCGCCCCGTTCTGTCTCGTACGAATGGCAATTTCAAGGTTCGCCGGAGCAACCCGATCAAAGTAAAACAACGAGGCAGATGGCATCGACGTGACGAACTCGCCGATGTCCCGCTGAATCAACGGACGATAGCCTGCAGTACGAGCGCCACACTCAGGACAGATTCGGCTGAACCGGTGCTTTGCGGCTCCTTGTCGGTTAAATACGATATCCTGAAAAACGATCGGAGTTTGCGCAGTTGTCTCTCGCAGCAGGAACCGCGTGTCGACCGACCAGTACTCCAAATCCTTAATTATCTCACGGCCGGGCTGGTCATCACCAATACGAGCTATCGGGGCGGATTTCCAGCCAAGATATGCCAGAATCGCCAGAACGTTGCCGCAGGAACCGCCTGCAAAGCGCCGTTCCGTAGTGTGCCCGTTGATCGACCGCACGATATCCAGTGCGACAAAGCCAGCACCAAGGCACCACTCCTTGGCCATTCCTCTTAATCTATGTTGTCGGGGCATAACATTCTCCATACAACCATGCCGTGTAGTGCTCAGAGGTCGTTTCAGCCGGGACATGCCCGGTCAGGTTGTATCCTTGGGCGTCGACGTGACCGACACCCATGTCAATCCGATCATCCCCGCGACGCCACCGCGACAGCTCATAGGCAGCAAGCAGAGCCCCTAAAGACAGGAGCTTCGACGACATGGCCGATACGACGGCTTTGCAGCCGCCAAGAGGGTGCAATGCCTCTTGGTAGTGCAGCACAGACTTCATGATCTGTCGGTAGACTTCGAACGGATTAGTCTCTGCGGCATAGATAAAATTCTGAGGCTCTACACGGAGTTGATCAAAAAGCAGTTCACGATACTCCAGAACGATATCATCGGCGTTCCGGGGATTCCTTGCAGGCGAAGGTAACAGTGGACAGATCTCGTCGGGTTGAACAAGCTCGTAGACGCGTTCAATCTGAAGGCGTTGGTTTTTTCCCATGAGTGGAATCCAAATGCGAGGTTGATCGCGGGTCGCTTCCAGTTCGAAACTAGCAGCAGCGAACCCGTGAAGAAATGTGGCTGCCTCATCGACGCCTTCGTCGACAATCTGGTTATCGCGCTCCGTCGAATGCGATACCACAACATGCAGGTTGGGATGACTTCGATCGTGCTGTTCTTGATCAAAGAGCGCAAGCATCTTTGCGAGCAGCGGGAAATAGAGGCCTCGAGGCAGGGCACTGATGTCTACGACAACATCCGTGTAACTCAAGAACTCGCCAATGCTCAGGAACTCGTTGGTAATGCTCCGAGCTCCAATACGGCGGCCATCGTCCGAGAACATCCGGATCTTCCGTATCCCGATGTTACCTCGCTTGTTGAAGATGGACTGTAACCGAGAGCCGTTAGCATCCCGTAGTGCGCGATACTGCTGCGATGGCGATTGCGGCCCCTCGTCATACTCGATCACAACAGCGTCGCGTGTGCCATCCTTGCCGAGGCCGAGAATCGCGTCTGCGCAATCGCACATGCGGGTATCGAATCCGTGCCCCAACACGAATAGCATGTTCCTCCTCCTATCGGACAGGAACTCATCCCAGAACTTTGTGAAGTCAGCCCCTCTGCGGAGAAAGTAATCCCGCCATCGCCAAGGGGTCGTATCCTGGCTCATAGTGGAAAACCATCTCCCCGCGGGGGCGTATAGCCATTTTCGAGCCAACCCACGAAATCGCCCAGATGCTTTTCACGAAAACCTCCATACTGAAGGGGCAGGCGATATTTCATGCATACGAGGCGGTTTAAATACAAGACCATGTACCGCCCCCCCTTGACCTTGTAATCGAGTGTTGCCTGGAAGACATTGTAGGCAAGCGTGGTGCCCAACATTTCGGCGAAACGATTGTATGCTGGATTCCTTCCAAGGAACTCTTTATCGAGAAGACGATCTCGGTCGGCCATGGAAATGGCGATACCGGTGACTCCCGGTGAGTATGGGGCATTGGGTCGGTAGGTCTCTTGGCGGCAGAATTGCCCCACTGCTTCGATGAATCGCAAGACGTCTCTGCCGTTGGCCGCCCGCCGCGGTAGTTCCGAAAGCCGGGACTCAAAGGCATCTATCAGCAGTTTCTCTTGGCGCCGCGGCGAGATGACCGGGCTTCGTCGAAGAAGAGCAGCCCCAAGCGATTCCTCAAATAGATCTCCGGCCAGTCGAAGGAATTGCTCTATGTTGAACGATCCCAGGTTTGCCACGCAGGCGATTCCAAAGTAGTAGGGGATGCCGAATTCGTTGGCGACAAACAGATCCGCAGCTGCACGCACCGCTGAGTCCTCACGCTCCTCAAGCGTCTCCGTCGGAAGCTCGAAATCGAAAGTCAACTGCGACTTTCGAAGATCGCGCTCGATGAGGATTTCAAGCGCCCGCCATGAGACGAGCTTCTCACGCAGCGTGCCGTCAAATTCGGCGCGTGAGCGCACCCATTCCCGGTACTTCCGGTGCGTGGCTACAAGTCTAGAAACCCGACCTTTGACGGTCTCCAGCGCTGAGAACAAGGTCGTCTCAAACTCAGCCGGATCGAGGCTGCTGTCAAGAGAAGTGGCAAACGATCCGGTCGTCCAGGTACCCGCTGCAACGTCGGACGCCATGCGAGCCCGTCGCTCGGCAATCCCAGTCGCAGCTGCTTCGAATCGACGCTTCCTCCAGGCATCCTCTAGATTGACGACCTCGGCATAGTCCCGACCCTCAAGTGCACCATTGGCAAGGAGTTCCTCACGCGACAACGCCTCAAGCCGCTCAGCAATCCATGTACTGGTCGCGCTTCGCTGCTCAAGAAGAGTTGATCTGAGCGTCTGCCGCTGCATGGCTGTCAATTTGTGGACGTCATCCAGGAGAACGAGCCACCGCTGGGCCGGAGGCACACCACCGACCTTGATCGCACCAGCATCCAGCAAGCGCAGAGAATGCAGGCAATCATGACCGGGCACAGCAAGGTTCCCAGAAGGCACAAGACTATCGATGGCGTCGCACACAGCTCGCTCGAGTTGCTCTGCCCAAGTTCGGGCATGGCCACCGTCGCAAGGAAGATTCAAGCCGGGAATCGGCGGGTCGTCTGGTAGCGCATCAATCGTTATGCACGATAGGTCATCAGGATAGCGACGATGCTTGGCGACCAGTGCGCTCCGTAGGGCACCCATGACGACTCGGGCGTCCAGCAGCGCCAGGAAGAGCCGATTTGCGCGGACGTCTGGAAGTCCGAGGTCACTGAGAGCGGGGAAGGTCCGGCGCGAGGTCAACATGATTGCCAAGACCAGGATCCCGGCGTTGTCAACAACTTTCAGCGAGTGAGCCTTCGCAAAGACATCCCGGTACGGATCTGAACTACGAAGCGCCAACAGGGCTTGCAAGACAGTTGGAGTAAAAAGCCTGAGCAACGACGTCTTACCGCCCCCGGGAGCGCTTCGGATGAACAAGGGCTTCCCCTTCGTTGCTCCGTCAGGCAGCAAGTCAAGAACCGCAGGCCCGAAAAGCCTCAGGAAGTCGGCATCCGTTTCGATGCTCTCCGCATACTGCAGCCGAAAGGGATTGCGCATGTCTCTCATGCGTCCCCCTTGTGGCGACTGATCCGCGGGAACAGCGCTCTGACTGACGAGCGTTCCTCGGCCCAGAGGAGGAAGAGGGAGTTGTTCGGCGAGTTGTGGTGAAGAACCACAGGGAGGCCTCCCCCAGCGAACCCGAACTTCAAGTCGGTCCCCCCCTTCCGGGTATGATCATCCTCGATCGACGCGTCGTAATACTTCTCAGCGAGTACAGCGAATTCATCTGAGGATGTTATACGAATTCCTTCTTCAAGGGGCTGAACGGCAGTGACCACGAACGAGGAAGCAGCCTTTCCCAGATACTCAGCCGCAGCGTTTCGAATGTGCTGGAGTGCAGTGTTGGTCGCAACATAGAGTGCGACGATGATAAGAGTATCCGGCAATCGGACGAGAGCCTTCCAGGACTCGTCATGGCGTATGCGCGACAGAAACTTAGCGATCTTTCCAGTGAAAGCGCCGTTCTCTGGCAGGAAATAGCTGGTACCGCTTCCAGTGAAGTCATCGAGGAGAACAATCGCTTTAATGGCCGGCTGTCCATTAACAGGTTTGAATCTAACTGCGAGTTCCTCTGTTTTCTGCTGGGACAGTTCGTAGCTCTGGAAGATCTGCTCGTGGCTTAGGTCGCGGTTGGACCTCCTGAACAGGTCGATGCGTGCGCCATCGCTGAGGCCGAAAAAGAGCGACGATGCCTGGAGGGCTTTGAACGCATCCGTCGCGACAATGGCGCCAATGTGATACCGGCGCATGCCCGTAGCGGCGACGGCATGGTCGATCAGCAGCGGCCTGATGAAATCAGGGAAGGCAATGGCCGCGAAGTGGGCCATCTCTTCATGAGAGAAGAAAACCAGACGACTCTTGATGAATTCATAGGCTGTTTGTCGCTCTGTCGCCTCCTGAAACTGCGCGAGCCACAAGGCGAGGCTCTCCACGAACCGCATCCCAGGAGAAAATTGCTGATAGCCGTCGTATTTGAGATCAGCAAGCGCTTGGAGAACGGGTCGCTCTTGAGCGACATCCCCAGGGTTCCACCCCATTACTTGCGCAAGAAGCCTTTCTGCAAGAAGCGCTCTCATATGCGCGACCCGGCGTCCTCGATGGCATATAGGTTAATGCGTACGGCACCCGCGCAGGGCTGAAGCGCGGTCAAGTACCGGATGGTAGCAGAAGGCCCAAGACATCCTCGCGGTGAGAGATTCCAGCAGGAGCGCGGGGACGAAGAAACTTCGTCGACGCTGAGGGAGAAACGGTTTCGAAGAAGCTCAAAATCATTGCCGGGCCACCCCCCTCGGTCGCCGATGCAGAGTACCATTCGAGGGGAAACAATCTCCGCCAACCGTTGCACGACCGCTATCTTGGAGGTCTCTGCCTCAATGATGTCGATGGAATGCGCCGAGCAGAGCACTCGAACACCCTGGACTCCCGCTGCCAGAACCATGTCCGTGAGATATTGATGCAGGTCCACGCGAGGTTCGGCGTTGTTCGGTGCCACTGTTATCTGCGATGGCCGCACCTCGATGGTGGCAATCGATGCGATGAGCTTGTCCTCGGTGAGTATCTTCTCTATTGCAGCCAACGCGGCTGAGGTCGGCTTGGTCTTGTCGGGTTTTGTGTCGTCTGCAAGGGTGCCCACGTCCGCACCATTGTAGTACCCGATATAGACATCATTCCAAACGTGTTGGGGAAGTGCTTTGCGTAGGTCCCGACGCACCGAACGCCCACGTCCGGTTGCAATGCCTATGGGGAGGCGTAATTTGAGAACGTGCAACAAAGCGTCAACGGTGGCAGACGGAAGCGGGTCGAAGCGCTCGGACTGATGGACGAGAGTGCCGTCGTAGTCGAGAACGACCGCACCGATGTCGGCCGTCGAGAGTTCTGCTCGAAAGGACTCATACTCATTCATGTAGATGGAACGAACGGCGTCGGACGCAGAATTCAAGCGCCGCAACTTCCTGTCGACAGCAGGCGGGACGGTGATTTCACTTTTGGTCATGCGGGGTGGCGCAAGGTGAAAAATACGCCTCCCGAATTCGGGCACGGTTGGCTTACCCGGATCAATACCAAGGTGCTCGGCAACATCGAGCGTCCAGTAGAGGGCCTGGGCGAAGAGATCAATAGTGCCAGAGGGGCCTTCTTGCTTGGTACTGAGCCGGACCACTGGCACCTCTTTGGGAAAGAGCCGAAGGGTCTTCATTGCCAGCGTTTGCGTCTCAGGTGTGAGTAACGCAAGAACAAACGTGGATGAACGTCGCTTCTCGATCCAGAGATGCCGCCCATGGCCGAAGTTGCGGTAGTCTGAGATCTGGACATGTAGGAGCGCCGACTCGTGCAACCTCGACTCCAAATCAGTTGCTATTGGAGACGACCAACCGCCGTGTAGAACCACGACGGAATCGCGCCCTTTCCATGAAGCGTCAACGAGCGGGCGTTGGGGTTCTGCGACCTGATCGAAGCGACCATAGGCACGAGCGATAATAACCATCGTCGCCAGGAGCGAGTTCGTGGCGAGGTATCCGTCCTTCCCCGACGGAATAGGGTCGTCCAACACGTATCCGTGGGAACATGAACGGACAGCAGAAGCGAGCGGGCTCCCCTTTCGGGTGCAGATCGCCCCGACGATGGGAATCTCGGCATCGATTGCAGATCGAGCAGCTGCAAGAACGTCCGTGTTCTTGCCTGAGGCCGACAGGAACAGCAAGCTGCGAGCATGGACGGTTGCTTCGTCGAGCAGGAGATCAAGCGGTGTCGCGTGCCTGCTCATGCCACGTGCAACGCGTCGATGAAGAAGGGCAGCAAAGTGAGCTGCGGCGGATGAACCGCCTGAGCCAACAGCGACAAGAGAAGCACCGCAGGTTTCATCGACGAAACGCTGCATCGCGTCGATCCTCAAGGATGACGCCCACGCAAGCGTATCCGAGAGCGCCTTGATCTCGGCGGAATAGCTCTTACCCACGTGTGCCTCCGAGGGTTCTCCCTTGTTGGGCTCTCCTCATGTTACCCTTCCTCGATCGACCCCGTAAGGAGAGTCGTCACCTGTTCAATGGCGCCCTTGCCATCATCGGCCCCACCGGATTCAACCCACTCATCAACGGCCGACTTCTTAAACTTCCAGAAGCGGCCGACCCGCCTTCCAGGCATGCCTCGCTGGGAGAGCCAGTTGTAAATGGTATCGCGGCTTACACCGAGGTAGCTCGCGATTTCATCGACAGATAGCCAACGATCTTCCATCACGTGTCCTATAGAGGGGGCGGCACCGCCAAGTTCGGGTCTGTATATCCCGAGCCCGGCTTCACGGTCAAGCCGAACTGTGCGGAACTACATCGGGATAGAGCGAATAGTGCCGCGTAGAAGGGAATGAGCGGCGAGGAGCTGCATTTTGCTGCTCACGAAGCTCATGGGATAGCTGGGGTCTCACCAAGACAAACCACTGTTAATATTGTTCGAATGACTTCTAAGCACCGTTAAAATGGGCCGATATCACTCTTTTTTACCTGGAAATGGCCATTATTGCGCGCCATGGCATATCTGTGTTCATCACCGGCATGGGGCCTGATCGGAGACGACGACCGAAGACCAGACGGGGCATTCTTGCTTAATCCCGCTCGACCACCCCACCTTGATGTCACAATCTATGACATCAAGCTGTCAGGCTCGGAGCGGGTAAGCTGAAACATGAAATCATCCGGAAATCGTTTCACATTCCTCTTGGCGGCCTGATTGAGGGCACTGGTTTCCACACCGTAGATCTCCGCCAGATTCAGGGCCAGCATTCACATTCCGCCCTCTGATCGAGCAGATCCTGCCGGAAATTACCTCGGCAGAAATGATTTCAGGCATGGGCGCGGTCCTTTCCTATGCGCCTCTTTGATTCACTTTCAGTTCGATCTTTCACCGAGGCAACCCAAGGCTATGCCCGACCTTGTTGTTCGTCCGGTACGCGTTGCGCAACTTGTGGGCTTCGTCGATGACGGGCAGATTGAACTTTTCCTGGATCTCCAGAGCCCACTGCTTGCGGATGGACGCCGGGCAGATCACCAGCAACCGGCGACGGCCCTCGGCCCAGTATTGGCACAAAACAATACCCGCCTCGATTGTCTTGCCGAGGCCCACCTCGTCGGCCAAGACAACACCCTTGGAAAGCGGGGATTGCAGCGCGAAAAGCGCCGCCTCGATCTGATGGGGATTCAGATCCACGGCGGCATCAAAGAGCGCCATGGACAGGCGGTCGAGTCCGGCCGGCGCGCGGCGGGTGAGATCGAAAGCGAAATACTTGGCGTGATAGGGGGTCAAGTCCATCGAGTTCGTCTAAAGATTGCCGGAAATTACACCTTCCGCAAAGGTTGGCGGGGCTGCAACGTTCACCGTTGATTTCAGGTGTCTCCAAGTTGGGGATTTTCCAAGTCCCGAAGAGGGCCATAACAGGGGCCGTCTACCAAGTCAATCAAGATGTTCGTCCGTGCCGTCCATGAGCTGGCACGCGATCGGCTCAATTGAAGCAAAACCAATTTCTTCATGTTTCAAACGTCTGATTCTGTAGATGATTTCTATTGACAAGCATTATGCAGCTTTCGAACCGGCAGTTCCCCATGTACAAATTCTTTACATCCGGCTTTGAAAATAGTATGCCTCAAATAATCAAGAGAGGGGGGTGTCAAAATGGATGTGTTCACTATCGGTTATGAAGGCTTGGGGACTGATAGTTTTGTCGCCCATTTAAAATATTGGAAAATCGACGCAATCGCCGATGTCAGAGATTTGCCACTGAGTCGGAAAAAGGGATTTTCAAAAAGCCCATTGATTGATCTTCTCTCCAAACACAATATCGAATACATGAGCTGTAAGGATTTGGGAGCACCCAAGGAATTGCGTGAAGAGTTGCACTTATCAGGTAACTATAGCCGTTTTTTCGAAAAATACAGAAACAAAATATCTAATTCAGGGCCATCCCTTGAACACCTTCATAAAATAGTATCGGAAGGGAAAAAGATTGCGCTTCTTTGCTTTGAAAGAGATCCCGAAAAGTGCCATCGAAAGATAATCGCTGAAGAATTGAGAAAAATTGATGGCAACGGTTTATCCATTAAGCATATAAAGCCGATCGGCTAAAAAAGAAGCGGCTGCCTTGATTTTGGCGGATAGAAAATACCGAGTATACAAAAAATATGCGGCCTTTTTGCCATGTTGCCGAGAATCAGGTATGCTTCATTGGTTTCATTAAAAATCTTTCTTACTTTGTCTTTGATTTTTGCCTCCCAATCGTTTGAATCTTTCACCCTTCTGTACAATTGTCCGAACTCCCAATCTAAAACGCTCATTCTATGCCCTTGGCATTCATCGTCATTGCATAAAAATTCAAGTATGAATCTGACCGGCAACAACTCCAAATCTTTTGGAGCCTCAAATAGACCGAGTTGACTCAAGACGCTGCTTTTTTTTAAATTGGCTTCTTGAATCTCGACATCAGTTTTCCTTTCTATATGAAATCCTTTTATCTTTCTGGGCCTTACAATGCCCATAGAAGTTTTATGGGCTTTTTGATGATCAATTAAGTCTGCAACCGAAGCAAAAACATTTTTGGAAGATAACACCCATTTGGCGCGTTCACTCCAGTCTTTGCCCGGTTTTATCTCCTCGCCAAGGACAATGCTATCTTCTACGATATTGTAGCTCTCAGGGCGTGCATCTCCAGAAGATTTGCTCAATCTTGCAGTTATCCATTGATATTTACGAAACCGGTTTTTACCAGACAAATACCGGTATCGAACAGGGTATATGCGCATAAATCTTTTGGTTTCTTTCTCAATTCCGGCGGTACAAACGGTTTCGGTATATTTCTTGCTGATTTCCGGATATGTTTTTACAACGATCAGAATCTCCTTCTTTTCCGTTGTTTCTCCAAATGCTCGCATTTTTACATCCTCTCTATTTTGGGGAGCATTGGTATACTTTAATCGGTCATAATTTG
>DCWA01000005.1 GCA_002327445.1 Desulfobacteraceae bacterium UBA2174
ACAAATTCGATCGGTTGTCCAGAGCTAAGTTAACAAGACCATCTATTTTCACACATTATCGCCGTTTGCAGTATAGCAATGTTAGCATGAAAAAAAGCCAACAAAAGGGGGCGGCATGGCTACCGTTTACATCAGGGATTTTCCGGAGGATCTGCGCAAGGCAGCACGCATGCAGGCTATCGAGGAGGACATCAGTCTGAAGCAACTGGTCATAAAGGCCCTTGAGAAATACTTGGCCGGAACAAAAAAGGGGAGGTGACCCTTGGCAAGGGCAAAGCGACAACCGGGCGTATTCAGCGTAGAGGGCGCCAGGGGCGTCTCCTGGGGCATCGACTACATCCACCCGAAGACCCAGCGGCGGGTCCGAAAAATCCTCAAGGGCGTGAACTCCGAGGCCGAGGCGTCCAAACTGCGTGCCATCGAGATCGCCGACGCGGCAAGGGATGTGATCAACAAGGCCTACGACCTCAAGCCCAAGGCCAGGGCCATGACGTTCAACGCAGTGCTTGACGCCTACCTGAATTGGAGCCGGGAGAATAAAAAGAGCTGGAAGGCCGACGAGTACAACGCCATTGCCCTCAAGGCCGCTTTCAAGGGGAAGCTGATGAGCGACATCAACCCGTTTGTGGTGGAAAAATTCAAGGTCGAGCGGGGAAGGGCGGTTGCCAAAAAGACGGTCAACAATGAGTTGTCGGTTGCTTGCAGGGCGATCAAGAAAGCCGTTGAATGGCAGAAGTGGACCGGGCCGAATCCGTTCAACGGCATCCGATTCAAGATCCGTAAGGGCAAAAAACCCGGATGCCTGAGTCCCGAGCAGGTGGCCGCCATCATCGCCAACATCGACCACCCGGCCAAAAAGGACATGGTGGCCTTCGCTTTCTACCAGGGGTGGCGGATTTCCGAGATCCGCAAGCTACGCTGGGAGGACATCGATCTGGAAAACGGCCGGGCGTGGATCGTGGATCCGAAAAACGGTTTCACCGTGGAGGTTCCCCTGGCCGACGAAGCCCGGGTGATCGTCGAGCGTCAACCTCGATGCGGCCAGTACGTCTTTTGCAAAAAGAACGGCGACCCCTGGAAGTCCAACTCCAACGCGGTGATCAAGACGGCCGCCGAAAAGGCCGGAGTGAGTCTGCCGCCGAGGAAGAAGTGGCACATCTTCCGGCGCACCTGGGCATCGATGTTCCTCCAGGCAGGCGGCGACGTCGAGTCCCTGAGGGTACAGGGCAACTGGCGGGACCACTCCATGCCGCTCTGGTACGCCGACGCCGCCGATGAGGACCACCGCAAGGGGATTCTGAACCGGATGCCGAAACTGGACCAGCAGGGGGCTGGCAAGGTGGAAAACGAGGACGTCCATGGCAGAAATCTGCCAGAAATTCGAAAAGTGGCAAACATAAATAATTGAAATGATGGGACATGAAGCGAGGGACACGCTAGGTTCGAATCCTAGTCCCTCAGCCAAAAAAATCAAAAAGGGTGGCAAGCATCGCTTGTCACCCTTTTTTTTCGGGATTCGCAGGTTGAGCTGCTGTTTCAGTTCCGCTGGATGCGCACCGGTGGGGTGCAGAGGGAAGGGAACCCCGTAAGGCCGATCAGGAACCGCCCAGTTTTTCCCGCAGCAGGTCATTGACAAGCTGGGGGTTGGCCTTGCCGCGGGTCTCCTTCATCACCTGGCCGACGAAAAAGCCGAGCAGCTTGGTCTTGCCGGAGCGGTAGGCCGCCACCTGGCCGGGGTTGGCGGCCAGGATGCCGCCGATGACCGCGGCGAGTTCGTCCGCGTCGCTGATCTGCAGCAGTCCTTTTTCCGCCACGATGGCCGCCGCCGTCTTGCCGCTGGCCGCCATTTCGTCGAAAACGGTCTTGGCGATCTTGCCGGAGATGGTCCCGTCGTCGATGAGAAGCAGCAGTTCGGCCAGGGCGCAAGCCGGTACCGGGATGCGGTCGAAGTCGCGGTTTTCCGCCTTGAGCAGCCCGAGAAGGTTGCCCATGATCCAGTTGGCCGCCGGCTTGGCCGGGGCGCCGGCCGCCACGCAGGCCTCGAAGTAATCGGCCATCTCCCGGGCGCTGGTGAGCACCTCGGCGTCGTAATCGGGCAGGCCGAAGTCCTCCACGTAACGCCGGCGGCGCGCGTCGGGCAGTTCGGGCAAGCCTTGGCGCACCGTTTCGATCCAGGCGTCGTCGATGACCAGCGGCAGCAGGTCCGGATCGGGGAAATAACGGTAGTCGTGGGCCTCCTCCTTGCCGCGCATCACATAGGTGCGGTTCTGGGCGTCGTCCCAGAGGCAGGTTTGCTGCACCACCTGTCCCCCGTCCTCGAGGATCTCGCGCTGGCGCTGGATCTCGTAGTGCAGGGCCTTTTCCACGAAACGAAACGAGTTGATATTTTTCAGCTCGGTGCGGGTTCCCAGCGCCGCCTGGCCTCGAGGCCGGATCGAGACGTTGGCGTCGCAGCGGAAGCTGCCCTCTTCCATGTTGCCGTCGGAGATGTCCAGATAGCGCAGGATGGTGCGCAGCTTGCGCAGGTAGGCGCCGGCCTCCTCCGGGGAGCGCAGGTCCGGCTCGCTGACGATCTCGATCAGCGGCACCCCGGCCCGGTTCAGGTCCACCCGGCTCACGGGACGGTCGGGATCGTGGCTGAGCTTGCCGGCATCTTCCTCCATATGGATGCGGGTGATGCCGATGCGCCGGCTTTTCCCGTCCACCGTGATGTCCACGGCCCCGTGTTCGGCGATGGGCAGCTCGTACTGGCTGATCTGGTAGCCCTTGGGCAGGTCGGGGTAGAAGTAGTTCTTGCGGGCGAAGCGGCTGGCGCCGGCGATCCGGCAGCCGGTGGCCAGCGCCATGCGCAGGGCGTATTCCACCACCTTGCGGTTGAGCACCGGCAGCGACCCGGGCATGCCGAGGCACACCGGGCAGACATGGGTGTTGGGCGGGGCGCCGAAGGCCGCCGAGCAGCCGCAGAAGATCTTGGTTCGGGTTTTGAGCTGGGCGTGGACCTCCAGCCCGATCACGGCTTCGAATGGCATAAGGTTCCTCCTGAATGCACCGCCCGACTACACCGATTCGGCCCCGGGTGTCAATCTTGGTGGCGGGTATTTGGTTTTGACAATCGCGAAGGCGCCATTTATACAGGTGCTTTTCGTCGAATCGGTCCCTCGGAGGCGACAGGATCCATGAAATACTTTCTGGCCGTCATGGGCATGGTGATGATCGTGGAAGGGCTTCCCTACTTTGCCTTTCCGGACAAGATGAAACAGGTGATGCGCCAGGTGCTGGAGATCCAGGACGGCGCCCTGCGCCGGTTCGGCCTCTTCTTGATGGGCCTCGGGCTGGCGGCGGTTTACCTGGGCCGGCGGGGGTGAGAGGATCCACGATCGGAGGGACGGCGGAAGGCAATGGCGGATTCGAGGAGATTCCTCGGCGCTGCGCACCTCGGAATGACAAAACGGGGCGAAACACCTTGGTGAATATTTTTCATAGAGAGCTTTGGGTTCATGTTCAACCTGGACGACTACGACTACCCGCTGCCTGAAGAGCGGATCGCGCAGATGCCGGCGGTCCGGCGGGACGATTCCCGGATGCTGGTGCTGGACCGCCGCGGCGGGTCGATGGCCCACCGGCACTTCCGGGACCTGATTGGCTATCTGCGCCCCGGGGATGTCCTGGTGGTCAACGATACCCGGGTGGTCTGCGGCCGGCTGATCGGGCGCAAACCCACTGGCGGCCGGGTGGAACTGCTGATCCTCGACTACGCCGACGCCCTGCGGCGCCGGGCCGCCGGAGAGACCTTGACGGCCCGATGCCTCGTCAAGGCCGCCAAGCCGACCCGGGCCGGCGCCCGGCTCGATTTCCCCGAAGGACTGAGCGCCGAGGTGCTCGCGGCGGAAAACGGTATCTTGACGGTGCGCTTCGAGGGCGCCGACGATTTCGAGGCCCTGCTGGAGCGTATCGGTCATGTCCCCCTGCCGCCCTACATCCGGCGGACGGAGGGAGAAAACGGTAGCGACCGGCAGACCTACCAGACCGTCTACGCGGCACGTAAGGGAGCGGTGGCGGCGCCCACCGCCGGGCTGCACTTCACCGAGGCGCTGCTCGAAGAGATTCGCCGGGCTGGCGTGGAGATCGTCGCCGTGACCCTGCACGTGGGCTACGGGACGTTTCTGCCGGTGCGCGTCGAGGATATCCGGCAGCACCGGATGCACGCCGAGCGTTTCCGCATCCCGCCGGAGACGGCCCGCGCCGTGAACGCGGCCCGGGAAGCGGGCCGGCGGGTGATCGCCGTGGGCACCACCTGCGTGCGCACCCTGGAGTTTGCCACCGATGATGCCGGTCGACTGGCCGCCGGGGAGGGGGACTGCGACCTGTTCATTTACCCGGGCTACCGCTTCAAGGCGGTGGACGCCATGATCACCAACTTTCACCTGCCCCGTTCGACCCTGCTGATGCTGGTCTCGGCCTTTGCCGGCCGCGAGGCGATCCTCGGCGCCTACCGGGCCGCCATCGCGGGCGGCTACCGGTTCTACAGCTACGGCGACGGGATGTTGATCCTGTGATGTTCCATTTCACCGTCGAGAGCCATTCCAGCCAAACTCGGGCCCGTGCCGGCCGCATCGGCACGCGGCACGGCGAGATCCAGACCCCCATCTTCATGCCGGTGGGCACCCGAGCCTCGGTCAAGGCCCTTGCCCCCGACGACCTGACGGCCTGCGGGGCTCGGATCATCCTTGGCAACACCTATCACCTCTACCTGCGCCCCGGTTGCGAGGTGATTTCCGGCTTCGGCGGCCTGCACGGCTTCATGGGCTGGAACGGGCCGATTCTCACCGATTCGGGCGGGTTTCAGGTCTTTTCCCTCGCCAAGCTTTCCAGGGTGGACGAGGCGGGGTTCGCCTTCCAGTCCCACATCGACGGGTCGCGGCATCTGCTTACGCCCGAGACGTCGGTGGCGGTCCAGGTCTGTCTGGACAGCGACATCATCATGTGCCTGGACCAGTGCATCGGGTATCCGGCCGAAGCGCCCGAGGCGGAGGCGGCCCTGGCGCTCACGGGCCGCTGGGCCCGGCGCTGCCAAAAGGCCTGGCAAGAGACGGCGCGGCCGGGAAACGCCCTTTTCGGCATCGTCCAGGGCGGCATGTTCGAGGACCTGCGCCGGCGCAGCGCGGCGGACCTGGTGGAACTGGACCTGCCGGGCTACGCCGTGGGGGGTCTCAGCGTGGGCGAGCCGAAGGAACTGATGCATGCCATGGCCGATTTCACCCTCCCGCTGCTGCCGGTGGACAGGCCGCGCTACGTCATGGGGGTGGGCACCCCGGCGGACCTGGTGGAGATGACCGCCATGGGGGCGGACATGTTCGACTGCGTCATGCCGACGCGCAACGCGAGAAACGGTCAGCTCTTCACCCGCTCCGGCGCCATCAACATCGCCAATGCCCGCTTTCGCACCGATCCGGGCCCCATCGAGGAGGGGTGCACCTGCTACACCTGCCGGTGCTTTTCCCGCGCCTACCTGCGCCACCTGTACATGAGCCGGGAGATTCTGGTATACCGGTTAAACACGATCCATAATGTGCATTATTATTTTAATTTAATGCATCGGATGCGCCAAGCTATCATCGAGGACCGCTTCGAAGCCTTTCGGCGGTCCTTTTACGCCGACCAGAACCGGGAAAACCCCTGAGAGGGGCATCCATGGCATCATCCCGCGTGAAGCTGTTGCTCAAGGCGATAGAACCTTACGGGGCCGAGAAGATTTATCTATTCGGCTCCCGGGCGAGGGGCGAAGCCGACGCGCTGAGCGACATCGACCTCGTGTTGATCAAGCGCACCAGGGCGCGTTTTTTCAACCGACTGCGAGAGGTGCAGCGGCTGCTGCCGCCCGATATCGGAGCGGTGGATGTGTTGGTCTACACCCCCGCTGAGTTTGCCGCCATGCTGGCCGATGGCAACGCCTTTGCCGAGATGTTGGTGGAAGAAGGAAAGCTGATTCATGGAGATGAAGCGCACCAATGAGGCCGAACGCTGGTTTCGCCAGGCGTTTTACGATCTCCAGGCGGCCCGTTGGAATTTGGAGGGCGGTTTTTTCTCGACGGTCTGCTTCCTGGCCCAGCAAAGCGGTGAGAAAGCCCTCAAGGCATTGCTTTACGCCAAAGGCGGCCGGCGTCAGGCGCTCTTTACCCACTCGTTGGTGGAAATGGTCAAGGCCGCCCGGAAACTGAACGTCGAGGGCATCGACAAATTGACCGTGCCGGCGCGGGCGCTGGACCTGCATTATATTCCCTCGCGGTACCCCAATGGCCTGCCGGGCGGATACCCTCATGCCTTCTACGACCGCCAGGAGGCGCAAATGGCGATCGAGGCGGCCGAACGGATAATGGGGGCGATCGAGGAGTCCTTCATCAAGGCCGGTTTGGCGTGGATTCTGCCCGGGAACGAGTGAATCCATTGCCGATTTTGGTGACGAAACGCAACGCAACGGAAAGGAAGACGACCGATGAAAGAAAAAGTCCAGGCGGTGTTGGACAAGATCCGGCCGGCGTTGAAGGCCGACGGCGGCGACGTGGAACTGGTGGACGTGGTCGACGGCATCGTCAAGGTGCGGTTGCAAGGGGCCTGCAAGGGCTGCCCCATGAGCCAGATGACGCTGCGCAACGTCATCGAGCGGGTGATCAAGAAGGAGATCCCCGAGGTCAAGGCGGTGGAGCCGGCATGAGCCGCCCGCCGGACGGATGCCGCCCGGGCCCGCGCCGCGCCCGGCACCGGACCACCACGGAATTCAAAGGGGGCACGGGACGGTTCGAGCGTCGCCTCGATCCTTCTTCGCCGTGCCCCGTGCCCCGTGCCTCTTTCCCCCGAATCATATCTGGAGCCTGTCTGACATGACCATCGCCAAGAAGATGGAAGGATTCATCGCCAAATCGTCCTGGATCCGCAAGATGTTCGAGGAGGGCGGCCGGCTCAAGGCCCTTCACGGAGCGGACAAGGTCTTCGACTTTTCCCTGGGAAACCCCAACCTGCCGCCGCCGGAGCGATTCAATCAGGTGCTCATCGAAACGGTGACCACCTGCGGGCCCGACGGCCACTGCTATATGCCCAACACCGGCTACCCGGAGGTCTGCCGGGCCATCGCCGACTACCTGAGCCGCGAGCAGCAGGCCACCGTCTCCGCCGGTGACGTCGTCATGACCTGCGGGGCCGCCGGGGCGCTCAACGTGGTGTTCAAGGCCGTCCTGGACCCCGGTGACGAGGTCCTGTGCCCGGCCCCGTATTTCGTCGAGTACGGGTTTTACGCCGACAACCACGGCGGGGTGCTCAAGACCGTACCCACCCGGCCCGATTTCAACCTGGATCTGGAGGCCATGGCCGCTGCCATCGGTCCGCGCACCAAGGTGGTGCTGATCAACTCGCCCAACAACCCCACCGGGCAGATCTACAGTGCCGAGAGCCTTGCGGCCCTGGGCGACATCCTGCGGCGGAAGAGCGGTGATGCGGGCCGCGCCATCTATCTTGTCTCCGACGAACCCTACCGCAAGATCACCTACGACGGCGCCGTGGTGCCGAGCATCTTTTCCGTCTATGCCGACACGGTGCTTTGCACGTCGTACTCCAAGGACATCTCGATTCCCGGCGAACGGCTGGGGTTCGCCGCCGTCAATCCCGCCGCCACCCATCGCGGGCAACTGCTTTCCGCCATGGCCCTGGCCAACCGCATCCTGGGCTTCGTCAACGCCCCGGCCCTGATGCAGCGCGTCGTGGCCGCCATGCAAGGCGCCAGCGTCGACATCGGCCAGTACGCCCGCAAACGCGAGTTGCTCTGCGACGGGCTAGCGGCCGCCGGCTACCGGTTCGTCAGGCCGGCCGGGGCCTTCTACCTGTTTCCCGAGACCCCGATCCCCGACGACGTCGCCTTCGTGCGCGCCTTGCAGGAAGAGCTGATCCTGGTGGTGCCCGGCAGCGGTTTCGGCTGCCCGGGGCATTTTCGTATCGCCTATTGCGTGGACGATGCCACCATCGTCAATGCCATGCCGGGCTTCGCCCGGGTCATGGACCGTTTTCGCTGATCATCCGGAAAACCTGGAGGAGCACCCGATGAAAATTCTGAAGATCGACCACCTGGGCATCGCCGTCAACAGCATCGAAGACGGCAGGAAGTTCTGGACCGAAACCCTGGGCCTCTCCTTCGAGGGCACCGAGACGGTGGCCGAGCAGAAGGTGACCACCGCCTTTTTTCCCGTGGGAGAAAGCGAGGTGGAGCTGCTGGAGTCCACCGCCCCCGACGGCCCCATCGCCAAGTACATCGAGAAGAAGGGCACCGGGATCCAGCACGTGGCCCTGCGGGTGGAAAACATCGATGAGGCCCTGGCGGAGCTGAAGCAAAAGGGGGTTCAGCTCATCGACCAGACCCCGCGCCACGGGGCGGGCGGGGCCAGGATCGCCTTTTTGCACCCCAAGGCCACCGGCGGGGTGCTGGTGGAGCTTTGCCAGCGGGACTGATCCGGCCCCTCTATCCCTCGACCTCCATGATCTCTTCCCACACCCGCCGCACCCGGTCGCGCAGGGCGGTGAACCGCGCTTCCGGAACCCGTGCCGGCTGCTCGCGCAGGCTGAGCTGGTGCGCCTTGGCGCGGAAGATCAGGTAGGCTTCGCGCAGCATGAAGGCGCGCTCCTCGTCCAGGATCCCGGTCTGAATCAGGGTCTGGAGGAGGCGTACGTTGTCGGTCCAGCGCGCCAGGGACGGGTGGCGATGGCTTTCCAGGAGCACGAGGTACTGGACGAGAAACTCGATGTCCACGATGCCGCCCCGGTCCTGGCGCAGGTCGAAGACGCCCGGTTCGGCCGCCAGGTGCTCGGCGCGCATCCGTTCGCGCATCTGGCGCACTTCCTCGCGCAGCCGCCGCCGGTCGCGAGGGGTTTGGAGCACCTCAGCCCGGATGGCCTCGAAGCGTTCCGCCAGTGCGGGGTCCCCGGCCACCGGGCGGGCCCGCACGATGGCCTGGTGCTCCCAGGTCCAGGCGTCTCTAAGCTGATAGTCGCGAAAGGCCTCGATTTCGATGACCAGCGGGCCGGCGCTGCCGCTGGGCCTCAGGCGCATGTCCACCTCATAGATGCGCCCGGCCCGGGTATGGGCGGTGAGGATGTGTACGATGCGCTCGCCGATACGGGCGAAAAATTGCGCGTTGCTGATGGGCCGCGGCCCATTGGTGGAAAGCCCCCGGGTGCCGGCGTGAACGAAGACCAGGTCCAGGTCCGACCCGTAGCCGAGTTCCAAACCGCCGGCCTTGCCGTAGGCGATGACCGTAAATCCTGAAGGCGCCGACGGATCCGCCATTCCCGGACCCCCGGGCAGACCGTGCCTGTCCACCAGGTGCATCCATGCCAACTTCAGAACCTTGCCCAGGATCACTTCGGCCAGCTCGGTGAGGTAGTCGCTGGTGCGCATCATCGGCAACGCCCCGGTGACGTCCGCCGCTGCCACCCGCAGGGTGTGGGTCTGGCGCAGGATGCACAGCTCCTCCACCTGGTATTCCAGGTCTCCGTCCGCCACCGCCGCCAGGCGCCGGTCCGCATCCCGGGCCACGGCCTCTTTCGACTCCGGGCGGTACAAGGTGCGCGGGTCGAGCAGCTCGTCCAGCAGCACCGGGTGCCGGGAAAGGAACGACGAGACCCAGGGACTGGCGGCCATCAGGCGCACGAGGTGCCGCACGGCATCCGGGTTTTCCAGCAGCAGGGACAGGTAGTTGGTGCGCCGCTCGATGCTCAGGAGCAGGTCGACGATGCGGTTGAGCACCGGCAGGGGTTGATCGGTGCGGCCGGCGGCCTGGAGGAGCAACGGCAGCAGTTGGTCGAGCCGCTGGCGTCCCTCCGGGGACAGGGCCCGGGTGGTGGGGTCGTTGTTGAGATGCTCCAGCAGCGGCCGGACCGCTTCGGGGGCCTCGAAGCCGGCCTTGGCCAGGGCCTGGCGGGCGCTCTCGTCCAGGGTGAGCGATTTCCAAAGCCCGGCCAACGTCTGGCGCTGGCGGTCGTCGGTATCGGCGGCCGCGGCGCCTTCCAGGAGGCCCCTGAAATGCCGGTGTACCGCGTCGGTGTGGCGCCGGAGCCGGTCGATGAAGCACTCCCAGGAGGTTTCGCCCATGGCCGCAGCCAGGCGCAGACGCTCGATCGGCGCCACGGGCAGATCATGGGTTTGCCGGTCTGCGGCTTCCTGAAGCCGGTTTTCCACCCGGCGAAGAAAGACGTAGGCGTCGCTGAGGTCGCGGCAGACTTCGGCCGCGATCTCTCCCTCGCCCGCCAGGGCGGCCAGGACGGCGAGAATGCGCCGGTCCTGCAGCGCCGGGTTGACCCCGCCCCGAATCAACTGGAAGATCTGGCCGAAGAATTCGATTTCCCGGATGCCGCCGCGGCCGAGCTTGATGTTGCCGGCCAGACGCTTGCGGCGCACTTCGTCTTCGATGTTGGCCTTCATCTCCCGCAGAGAGGCGAAGGCGCCGAAATCGAGGTAGCGCCGGAACACGAAGGGCCGCAGCCGGGCCAACAGCCGCTCTCCGGCGGGCCGGTCGCCGGCGGCGATGCGGGCCTTGATCCAGGCGTAGCGCTCCCACTCTCGCCCCTGACGTTGGTAGTAGTCTTCCATGGCGTCGAAGCTCATGGCTATCGGACCGCTGTCGCCGTACGGGCGCAGGCGGGTATCGACCCGGAAGACGAAACCGTCCCCGGTGGGGGTGGACAGCACCTGGATCAGACTCCGCGCCAGGCGGGTGAAAAATTCCTCGTGGCTGACGGAGCGCCGGCCCTCGGCGGTCTGGCCGCGGGAGGGGAAGGCGAAGACGAGGTCCACATCGGAGGAGAAGTTCAGTTCCCGGGCGCCCAGCTTGCCCAGGGCCACCACCACCAGACCCGGTTGTCCCTCCCGATCGCATTCCGGTCGTCCCAGGGCGGCGCACTGGTCGGCGTTCAGACGAATCAGGGCCTGGTGGATGCAAGCATCGGCCAGGGCCGATAAGTCGGCCATGGTTTCTTCCAGATCGGCGAGGCCCGCGAGGTCGCGCCAGGCGATGCGGAGCATCTCGCGTTGGCGGAAGCCTCTCAGGGGGGTGCCCAGTGCCTCGGCGCCGTCCCTGTGGCCTTCCTGGTCGAGAAAAGCCTCGAGGCGACGCTGGAAATCTTGCTCGGGATAAGGATTGAGAAGGTCGCCGCTGTCCACCAGGTTCATCAGCAGGGCCGGGCGGCCGATAGAGGCGGCAAAGACGAAGTCGGAAAAGGCGAAGACGCGGCCGGCCACCTCGGCCCATCCCGGTGGCGGGTGCCAGGCAGGGTTCACCCGGGCGGCGGCATCGGCGAAGGCCTGCCATCTGTCGGCGGCCGTCGCGGCCAAAGGCTCCGGCAGGACCATGGGAAGGGCGGCGCGCATCTATTGTTTGGCGTAGCCCCACTGGGACAGGCGGTTGTCGGCGTACTTGGCCCGGTCGCCCTGGCCGCCGGCTTTGAGGTAGCGGGCATATGCCTTGGCCGCTTCAGCCCGTTGCCCCATGCCCTCCAGCGACAATCCCTGGAAGAAACTCGTATTGGGGTTTCCCGGCAACAGCCGGTCGTAGGCATTGAAATCGTCCAGGGCGCTCGCGTACTGCTTCTGCTGGAGCTTGGCGAAGCCGGCCAGGTGCCGGGCCTGGGCCTCCCGGGGATACGCCTGCTTGGCCAGTTCGGCGTACCGCAGCGCCTCGGCGGGACGCTGCTGGACCATCTGGCACTTGGCCATCATCGTCAGAGCCGCATAGTCGTCGGGTGCTGTTTTCAAAGCCGCCTGGAGGCTGCCGGCGGCGCTGTCATACTGTTTTTTGGCCATGAAGCCATCCGCTTTCTGCATGGCTTCGATCGCCCCCTTGATCCGCCGCAGGCCGGCGGTGTGATCCATGTAGCGTTCCCGGAAAACCGGCTGCCGGCGGGCGGCAGCGTAAGGCCCCTGGACCCGGGCGACGGCGGTGGCGTAGCGTTCCTCGCTCATGGGATGGGTGGCGAACATCATCTCGATGGCGCCGGGATTGTGCTTGTTCATCGCCCTCAGCTTGTCCATCAGGGAGATGAACCCGTCGGCACCGTAGCCTGCTGCGGTCATGTAGCGGAGACCGAGCGCGTCGGCCTCGCGTTCGTTGTCCCGGCTATAGCCGGCCAGCAAGGCCCCGCCCCCGAGCATCCCGAGCTGTCCGGCGAGTTGCGCGGCGGCTTGTCCCTGTGTGCCGGCAACGGCGGAAAGACCGCCCACAAGCGCCTGCACCAGGGTGCCCTGGGTCATCTGGCTGGCGGTGTGGCGAGCGTTGACGTGGCCCAGTTCGTGGCCGAGCAACGAGGCCAGCTCCGCCTCGTTGTCCAGGGTGAGCAGGATGCCGCGGGTGGCGGCGATGCTGCCGCCGGGAAAGGCGTAGGCGTTGACGTAGGTGGCGTTGACGCAGTTGAACCGGTAGGGCATTTGGCGCCGATGGGTCCGGGCCGCGAGGCCTTGCCCGGTTTGCTGCAGGTAGCGGTTGAGATCGGCATCCTGGCACACGCCGTAGTCGGACGAGAACTGATGGGGGGAGTTCTGCCGGTCGATGGCGATTTCCTGATCCTCGGAGACCAGCATGAGCTGGCTTCGGCCGGTGACCGGGTTCACGGCGCAGCCGGCCGCCAGGCCAGCGGCCGAAAGGGCGGCGAGCCGGATGAACCGGCGCCGGCTCAGCAGCGCCGCGGGTTCGAGGGCATCGGTTTGCAAGATGGGTGTCATGGGACCTCCTTGGCGATGGCGGTGATGGCACTGCGGACCCGAGCCTTGAGGGCTTCGACGGAATCCTCCCCGTGATCGGAGTGGGTGAGGGCGGCGGCAATGAGGGCGAAGGCCCGGAGGAAGTGCAGCCCGCCCACGCCCCGCAGGAGCATCGAGGCGCCAAGCGCCCCTAAGCGGCGATCGTCACGATTTGCTGGCGATGGTGGCCGACGATTCATCCGGTTTTCTCCAGGGCGGCGGTTGCCGCCGGCGCGTCAGGTCGTCCGTCCGTCGCGAACCGTCACCCCGCGGCGCCGCAGTTCCTCTCGCAGCCGGTCGGCCCGCACCCAGTCCCGGGCCGTCCGGGCCGCCTCGCGCTCCGCCGTCAGCCGCGTCACTTCAGGGTCCGCCTCGACCTGGTGAAAGTTGAAGACGTTGAGGACCGCATCGATCTGGCCCAGCGTCTCCAGGATGCGCCGCGCCCCGGCCGCATCCAGCCGGCCCGCCTGGATCAGCGTGTTGATGCGTTTGATGGTTTTGAATACCGCCGCCATGGCCCGGGAGATGTTCAAGTCGTCGTCCATGGCGTCGGTAAAGCCGGTTTTCAGGTCATAACAGAGCTGGTCCGCGTCCGGGCAGGGCGCGGCGGCGGGCGGGCGGTTCAGGCCGGCGACCACCGCGTCCAGTCGGCGCAGGGATTGCCGGGCGTCTTCCAGGGTTTTGTCCGAGAGCACCAGGGGCTTGCGGTAGTGGGAGCCGAGGAGCCAGAAGCGGATTTCACGGCCGGTGTAGCCCCGCTGGCTCAGGTCCGCCAGGGTCATGGCGCCGTCATGGGCCTCGGCCTGTTTCCCGTGCACCATCACGGGGTCGCTGTGAAGCCAGAAGCGGGCAGGAGGCTTGCCGGTGAGGGCCCCGGCGATGGCGATGACATTTTCATGGTGAGGGAAGATCAGCTCCCGGCCGCTGGTGTGGATGTCGTAGGATTCGCCTAAATAGGTGTGGGCCATGGCGGCGCACTGCAGGTGCCAGCTCGGGCGTACGTTGCCCCATTCGGTCTTGACGAAGATGCCGCGCTTGAGTTCCGAGAGGCGGGCGCGCTTGAGCAGGGTGAAATCCCTGGGGTTGTCCTTCTCGTACTCGTCCAGATCCACCGTGGCCCCGAGGCGGATCTTGTCCAGATCGATGCCCGAGAGCCGGCCGTAGGCGTCGAAACGCGAGATGTCGAAGTACAGCGATCGCAGCTTTTCGTAGGCGTAGCCCTTGCGGGCCAAGCGTTCGGCCAGGGCGATCATCTGGGGGATATGGGCCGAGGCCCGCGCCAGAACGGCCGCCGGTCTGACCCCCAGCAGGTTCAGGTCATCCAGGAAACCCTGGACATGCGTCTCGGTGAAAACATCCAGGGTCTGGCCGGCGGCCTCCGAGCCGGCAATGGTCTTGTCGTCGTAGTCGGTGATGTTCATCACCTGCCGCACGTCCAGGCCCCGGTAAGACAGATAGCGGCACAGGAGGTCGGCTACCACGAAGCGGCGGTATTCACCGAGATGGGGCCGGGCGTCGGCGGTGGGGCCGCAGGTGTAGATCGCCGCCTTGCCCGCCTCGCGGGGCACGAAGACCTCCTTTTCCCGCGTCAGGGTGTTGAACAGTTGCAAGCCCACCGTCACGCGCCGGGTGAACAGCGGAGTGCTCAGGTAGCGTTCGCCGCCGTCGGGCAGAATCGCCACGATGGTGCCCGTCTCCATGCGGCGCGCCAGCTGGACCGCCACCGCCATGGCGGCGCCGCTGCTCATGCCCACCATCAGGCCCTCCTCGCGGGCCAGGCGCCGGGCCATCTCGAAGGCGTCTTCATCGTCGATGTTGATCTTCTCGTCGAGCCGCTGTTTTTCGAAGATCTCCGGTTGATAGGCCTCCTTCATGTTTTTCAGCCCCTGGATCTTGTGGCCCAGGTACGGTTCGACGCCGATGATCCGAATTTCCGGATTGTACTCTTTCAAACGCCGGCTGATGCCCATGAGGGTGCCGCTGGTGCCGATGGTGGCCACGACGTGTGTCACGCGCCCCCCGGTCTGTTCCCAGATTTCCGGGGCCGTGGTGAAGTAGTGGGCCTGCCAGTTGGCCGGGCTGTTATACTGGTCGGCCATGAAGTAGCGTTCGGGGTGCTCGCGCACCAGGCGGTAGACCTCCTCGATGGCCCCATCGGTGCCCAGGTGCCCCGGGGTCAGCAGGATCTCCGCGCCCCGGGCCTCGAGGATCTTGCGCCGCTCGAGGCTCACGGCCTCGCTCATGGCCAACACCAGGGGATACCCCTTCACGGCACACACCAGGGCCAGGCCGATGCCGGTATTGCCGCTGGTGGCTTCGATCACCGTGCGGCCGGGGCCGAGCTGGCCGGAAGCCTCTCCGGCTTCGATCAAGGCAAGGGCGGTGCGGTCCTTGATCGAGCCGCCGGGATTCACGTATTCCACCTTGGCCAGCAGCTGCACCTGGGGATTGGGGTTGAGCCGCCGGATGGGCACCAGAGGGGTGTTGCCGATGCAGTCGAGAATGGAAGAGACCATGGATCTTATCCGTTCCCGCCCCGGTCGGGGCATGGAATGTGGAGGCGGCCGGCGATGGCTGCCTGGATGTCCCGGGCCACTTCACCGGGGGGGCGGTTGCCGTCGATGACGCAATAGCGCGCCGGCTCCCGCGCCGCCAGGTCGAGGTATCCCCGGCGCACGCGCTCGTGAAAGTCCTTGTCCTCGTTCTCGAAACGGGTTTCGGCGCCGCTGCGCTCGCCGCGGTCCACCGCGCCCCAGGCCCGGGCCAGTCCCACCTCCACCGGGATGTCGATCAGCAGGGTGAGACCGGGGCGCCAGTCCCCGAGCACGATCGCGTGCAGGCGTTCGATCAACTCCGCTCCCAGGCCCCGGGCCGCGCCCTGATAGGCGAGGGTGGCGTCCACGTACCGGTCGCAGATTACCACCTGCCCCCGGGCCAGGGCCGGCCGAATCACCCGCTGGACGTGTTCGACCCGGTCGGCGAGGTACAGAAGCAGTTCGGCGCCGGGATCGATGCCGGCGCAGGCCGGATCCAAAAGGATCCGCCGGATCCGCCGCCCCAGGTCGGTGGCCCCGGGTTCGCGCGTGGCGACGCAGGCCCGGCCGGCGGCGCGCACGAATGCCACGGCGGCCTGGACCTGGGAACTTTTGCCGGCGCCTTCGATGCCTTCCAGGGTGATCAGCATACCGTCAATCGAAGCTCAGGTCCCAGCGGTGCATCCGCTCGTAGAACCCTTCATCGGTCATGTCGCAGCGCAGGGGGGTGATCGAGATGCAGCCGGCGGCCAGCACGGCGCCGTCGGCTTCCGGCTGATCGTCGAAGCGCTGGCTGTCGGCGCCCTGCCAGAAGTAGGGGCGCTGGCGCGGGTCGGTGCGCTTCTCGAAGCGGTCGGCCAACTGGCCGAAGCCGTGGCGGCTCACCTTGACGCCCGCCACCCGGTCCAGGGGCAGGTCGGGAACGTTGACGTTGAGCAGCGTTCCGCGCGGCATGCCGTAGCGCCGGACCCGTTCGGCCAGACAGCGGGCGAAACGAGCCGCGCTTTCCATGTTCTCGCAGGCGGGCCCCTCGATGGAAATCGCCATGGCCGGCACCCCGTAGAAAGCCGCCTCCTTGGCGGCCGCCACCGTCCCGGAATAGTTGACGTTGATGCCTACGTTGGCGCCGGGGTTGATCCCGGAGATCACCAGGTCGGGACGCGACGGCACCACTTCCAGAAGGGCGAATTTGACGCAGTCGGCCGGGGTACCGTTGACGGCCACGGCCGGTTGGCCGCCGTTGACCGTCACCGCCACGCTGCGCAAGGGGTGGTGGAGGCTGATGGCGTGGCCGATGGCGCTGCGCTCCCGGTCCGGCGCCACCACCGTGACCTCGTGGTGCGGCTTGAGGCAGTGGTAAAGCGACCACAGCCCCTCCGCATAGACCCCGTCGTCGTTGGTGAGCAATATTTTCATCGTTCGGTTCCGTTTCCCTGCCGACCTGCATCGAAGCCCTATCCATAGCGCAACGGCCTGCATTTGAAAAGGCCCGGATCGGCGCGGCCCCGGCACCATGGTGCTTGATCTTCGAAAGCCCGAAATTGTATAAAACAAACCTCGTCATGCAGAGCAACGCGCGAACCGGGCACGAGACAGGAATGCAGATGATGATGATGAACCGATGTCGGGGCGACAGGCATGCCCGGTCCGGAGGATGCCGCGGAGGATGGATGCTGGTGGCCGCCGTAGTCCTTGCGTGCCTCTGCGCCGCCCGGCCGATGCTTGCCGCCGCGCCCCCCGGCCCCTGGCGGGTGACCGCTGACCGGTTGGAGCAATTCCGGGACAGCGACCGGTACCTGGCCGTGGGCAACGTGGCCATCGCCCGCGGCGGCATCCGACTGACCGCCGATCGGGTGGTATTCGACCGGGGCCGGATGACCGCCGAGGCCGAAGGGCACGTGATGGTGACATCCGGAAACGACGTGATGACCGGTGAACGCCTGGAGATGGACCTGGCCGCGGAGACCGGAACCCTCCACCAGGGGCGACTTTTCATGGCCGAGAACCATTTTTACATCCGGGGCGACCGGCTGGAGAAGGTCGGTCCGGAAACCTACCGCGGCGAGGCGGTGAGACTGACCACCTGCGACGGCGACAGCCCCGCCTGGCAGATCCAGGGGAGCCGGATGGAGGTGACGGTGGAAGGGTACGGCAAGGTGGATCACGCCACCTTCCGGGCCGGGGATCTGCCGCTGGCCTATGTTCCCAAACTGATCTTCCCGGCCAAGCGCAAGCGCCAGACCGGTCTGCTGCCGCCGTATTTCGGGTTCTCCGATCGCCTGGGGGCGGAATACGGCCAACCCTTTTTCTGGGCCATCGACGACCAGCAGGACGCCACGATCTACCTCCATCACATGGACCGCCGGGGCGAGCGGATGGGCCTGGAATACCGCTATGTGTTGGACGGCGCATCCCGGGGCACGGTGATGGCCGATTTCCTGCAAGACCGGAAAGTCGACGACGGCACCGCCGCTAGTGACGACTGGTCCTTCGATGACACGCCGGTTCGCGGCAACCGTGACCGCTACTGGCTGCGGGGGCGCATCGACCAGGCGCTCCCCGGCGCGTTTACCGCCAAGCTGGATTTCGACTTGGTCAGCGATGTGGACTACCTGTACGAGTTTCGCAATGCCCTCAACGGCTTTGACGCCACCGACCGGGTCTTCGCCGCCGATTTCAACCGCGATTTGGAGGAGCCCGAGGATTGGGCGCGCACCAACCGGCTCAACCTCAACCGGATCTGGTCCAACTACAGCCTCAATCTCGATACCCTCTGGCGCGACGATGTCCTGGCCCGGCGCTCCGACACGGTGAGCGACCTGCTGCAAAATCCCCAGAGTGCCACCTTCAGCGGGGCCCGGCAGCCGCTGGGGAACACCCCGCTGCATTTCGAGCTGGAAAGCGAGTGGCGCTATTTCTACCTGGAGGAGGAGCGCCGGGGGCAGCGCCTGGACATTTACCCTCGATTCTATTGGCCCCTGCGTTTTGGCCGGCGCCTGAGCCTGCAGCCCTCCGTGGGCCTGCGGGAAACCGCCTGGTACGTCGACCACGACAGCAGCGATCCCGATGCGCGCCACGATTCCCAAAGCCGGGAGATGGCCGATTTCCGTCTGGAGGCCGACAGTCTGTTGCAACGGGTCTACCGGCCCGGGGGATGGGGCATCGAGGCGCTGCGGCATGCGATCCAGCCTCGCCTCGTCTACGACTACATCCCCGCCTACAGCCAGGCCAAATTCCCGCTTCTGGAAGGGGAAGGCGGGCTGGACCGCATCGCGGAGACCAACCGGGTCAGTGCCGTGTTGACCCAGACCTTCACCACGCGGCGGCCGGGCAAGGCAACGGCGGCCTCCGGCGCCGAAACGCCGCCCCCGGTGTATCGGGAAGTCGGTTACGTGGAATTGTCGCAGTCCTACGACCGAGTGCCGCCTCTGGAGGAGAACGGCCAGGAACGGGATCACCTGTCGCCCCTGAAGCTCGAGATCGAATTTTCTCCCACCGACGCTTTCCGGCTCACCGCCGACGCGCAGCGGTCCCTGCACAGCGGCCACTACGATTCGCATAACATCGCCGTCCAGATTGCCGATGGGCGGGGGGATGAGCTGTTCGTCCAGCATCGCTACACCTACGATGTCAGTGAATCGATCTTCACCCAGCTCCTGGTGCCGCTCACCGACCATTTGACCACCTACAGCGAATGGGAACGCAACCTGGACCTCCCCCTGACCATCGAATTCGGCGCCGGTCTCTTGTACACCCGACAGTGCTGGGCGCTGGACCTGGGCTACCTGTACAGCGAAGACATCGGCAAACAGTTCGCCTTCATGGTCCACCTCAACGGTCTGGGCGGTTTCGGCCGGGAAAGCGTGGTGGCTCGGCGCATCCGGGACCCGTTCGCCTACCACCGGCCTGTGGAGAATTGACGTGACATCACCGGATGGCCCCGCAACCCTGATTGGCGACCTGCTGGTTCCCCGCTGGTACGTGCTGCACACCCGCAGCCGGTTCGAGAGCGTGGTGGTCGACGGATTGTCCCGCAAGCAGGTGGAAGCCTACCTCCCCAGGATTACGGTGCCCAGCAAACGCCGGGACCGGCGTCAGATGATCCAGGTGCCCCTTTTCCCGGGCTATGTGTTCGTCCGCAGCGATCTCAACCCGTACCAGCAGTTGGAGATCGTCAAGACGGTGGGGGTGGTGCGTTTTATCGCCAGCCGCCAGGGTCCCCTCCCGGTGGGTGATGAAGTCATATCATCCCTCAGGATCATGGTGACCGCCGACCGGCAGATCATCACCGGACGGCGCCTGCGCCTCGGGGATCGGGTCATGGTGGTGGAAGGCCCCATGTCCGGGGTGGTGGGCAGCTTTGTGCGCTATCGGGGCCGGGGCCGGGTGGTGGTGAACATCGAAGCCCTCGGTCAATACGCCGCCGTGGAGATCGATGCCGACGCCGTGGAGCCGCTGGCGCCGGTGGCGGCGTGCAGGAATGGCAGAGTCGGTCATAACCCTTTGACTTCTTAGCTCCTTTCAGTTAGAAGGGGGCTATCGGGGACGATGATGCCAAAGGAGGCCCATGAACAAGCTAGAGCTGATTTCCACTTTGAAGGCGCAGGCCAATCTCTCCAAAGCCGAGTCGGCGCAGGTTGTGCAGGCCTTTTTCGACCGTATGGCCGAAGCCCTGGCGCAGGGGGAGCGGGTCGAGATCCGCGGCCTGTGCAGTTTTTACGTCAAGTCGTACATGAGCTACACCGGCCGCAACCCCAAAACGGGGGACAAGGTCGTCATCCAGCCCAAGCACCTGCCGTTTTTCAAGCCGGGAAAGGAACTGAAGGAACGGGTCGACCGACAGCCATAGCCGACGCCACCCCCGCGTCGGCCGGGTTCGCCGCCGTCGTCGGCCAGGAGCGGGCCTTGAGAATTCTCGGCCCTCTGGCCGCCCGCGGCGCCGTACCCCATGCCCTGCTGTTCACCGGCATCGACGGCATCGGCAAGGCGACCACGGCCCGGGCGCTCGCCATGGTCCTCAACTGCCAGGCCCCGCTGGCCGCCGGCGAGGGGCGTCCCTGGCCGGACGCCTGCGGGCAATGTCGCAGTTGCCGGCGGATTGCGGCCGGCCTTCACCCCGATGTGATCCAGATTCAACCCGAGGGGACCTTTTTCAAGATCAGCCAGATCCGCGGGCTTCTGGACGTGCTGGCCCTCAAACCGTACGAGGCCCGCTATCGCATGGCGATCCTCTGCGACGCCCAGGCCATGACGGCGGCCGCGGCCAACGCCCTGCTCAAGATCCTGGAAGAACCGCCGGCGCGGACGATTCTGGTGCTGACCGCCGGAGGGGCCTCGGACCTGCTGCCAACCATCGTCTCACGATGCCAACCGGTGCGGTTCGCCCCCCTGGATCCGAGCCGGATCGCCGAGCGGCTCACCGGGGCTCACGCGGTGGATGCCCGGGATGCCGTCGTGGTGGCCGCCTTGGCGGGCGGGAGTCTGGCCGGCGCGCTGGCTCTGGCCCGGCAGGGAGCGGTGGACCATTGGCGCCGGCGGCGGGATTGGCTGGCCCGGCTCCTGCCGGAGCTGGAACACCAGGCGCCGTCGGTCCTCCTGGCCGTCGCCGAGGAGTTGGCCCGGGACGGGAAGCGGGCCGGGGACAGCCTGGAACTGGCCAAGACCTGGTTGCGCGACCGGTTCGTGGCGACCCTGCGGCCGGAATGGGTCGTTTTTGGCGACCGGCGCGAGGATCTGCGCCGCCTGGCACCGGCTGAGCGTGACAGCGCCCGCTGGATCTGGCAGATTCGGCGCATCCAGCAAGCCCAGCGGGATCTCGCTGCCAATGCCGCCGTGCGCCTGACCCTGGAGTCCCTGGTATTCGATCTGGCGCGTGGCGGCGGCGCGTCGTCCGGGTGTAATTGACTCTTGCGGCCGGTGCCGCCCTCGGGTATGAACACCACCTGTTTTCCATCGCCGGCCCGGCCCGTCGCCGGGCCGGTTGGCACTGAAAGGTCGATCCAGCTCATGCAGAAAGTGGTGCAAATCCGGTTCAAGCCGGGTGGCAAGGTGTACGATTTCGACTGCGGCGCCTTTGTGCTGGCTCCTGGCGATGCGGTGATTGTGGAGACCGAGCGCGGGCTGGGTTTCGGCGTGGTCGCCGCCGGCCCCTTCAGCCGGGAGGGGGACGAGGCCGAGGCACCCCTGAAAAAGATCTACCGCCTGGCGCGGGAGCAGGATCTCGATCAGTTGGCCAAGAACCGCACGCTGGAACAGCAGGCGCGGAGCGTCTGCCGCGACTACATCCAGCAGCTCGGCCTGACGATGAACCTGTTTGCCGTCGAGGCGACCTTCGATGCCAGCAAGCTGACCTTTTTTTTCACCAGCGAAGGGCGGGTCGACTTCCGCCAGTTGGTGAAAATGCTTGTCAAACGGCTCGGCGCGCGCATCGAAATGCGGCAGGTGGGCATCCGCAATCAGGCCAAGATGTGCGGGGGCATCGGCCGCTGCGGGCGCGAATTGTGCTGCGCCAGTTTCATTGAAAAGTTTGGTCCGGTGTCCATTCGCATGGCCAAGGAACAGGGGCTGTCCCTCAACCCGAGCAAGATTTCCGGGCTCTGCGGGCGCCTGATGTGCTGCCTGACCTTCGAGTTCGACACCTACCGGGACCTCAGACAGGGCCTGCCCCGGATCGGCAAGACGGTCAATACCGCCCGGGGCAAGGGCAAAGTCTTGCGCCACAACGTGCTCAAGGGCCTTCTGGCCGTCCGGTTGACCGACGGGCCGGAAATCGAGATCGGCACCGACGAGCTTGTCACGGAGAAGGACACCGCGCCATGAAGCCGCCTTTTTACATCACCACCCCTATTTACTATGTCAACGCCCGGCCCCATCTCGGCCACGCCTATACCACCCTCGTTGCCGATGTGGCGGCCCGGTTTCACCGGATGTGCGGTCAGCCGACCTTCTTTCTCACCGGAACCGACGAGCACGGGGACAAGATCGTGCGCGCGGCCAAGAAGGAGGCGGTCAGCCCGCGGGTCTACGCCGATCGGATCAGCGCCCAGTTCAAGGCCCTGTGGCCGGAGCTGAACATCGCCTACTCGCGTTTCATCCGCACCACCGAGCCGGCGCACCAGGCCGTGGTGCAACAGGTTTTGCAGCGCATCTACGACGCCGGCGATATCTATTTCGCCGAGTATGAAGGGCTGTACTGTTTTGGATGCGAGCGCTTCTACACCGAGCGCGAGCTGGTGAACGGGCTCTGCCCGGACCACCAGACGCCTCCCGAACCGATCCGCGAGGCCAATTATTTCTTCCGCATGAGCCGATACCAGCAATGGCTCATCGACCACATCCGGCAGCATCCGGACTTCATTCGCCCGGAGCGCTACCGCAACGAGGTGCTCGCCTTCCTGCGCGAACCGCTGGAGGACCTGTGCATCTCCCGGCCCAAAAGCCGACTGCAATGGGGGATCAGCCTGCCCTTCGACGACAATTATGTCACCTACGTCTGGTTCGACGCCCTGCTCAACTATGTCAGCGCCCTGGGATACCCCGACGGCGAGAACTTCGCCGCCTTCTGGCCGGCGGCCCAGCACATCGTCGCCAAGGACATCCTGAAACCCCACGGGATCTACTGGCCCATCATGCTCAAGGCGGCCGGCATTCCGGTCTACCAGCATCTCAATGTGCACGGCTACTGGAACGTGGATCAGAGCAAGATGTCCAAGACCCTGGGCAACGTGGTCGATCCGCTCCACCTGCGCAACGTCTACGGCCTGGACGCCTTCCGCTATTTCCTGATGCGGGAGATGAACTTCGGCCTGGACTCCAATTTTTCCGAGGAGCAGCTCGTGGCCCGGATCAATGCCGATCTGGCCAACGATCTGGGCAACCTCTTTTCGCGGGTCACGGCCATGGCCCACAAGTACTGTGGCGGCCGGGTGCCCGAATCCGGCGCCAAGGCCGAAGCCGACCTGAAGTTCTCCCTCCAGGCCGAGACCTGGAAGGCGGTGGCCGCCTATTGCGAGGCCATGGAGGAGTTTGCCTTTCATCGGGCGCTGCAGGCCGTCTGGGAGTTGATCAACCAAATGAACAAGTTCATCGACGTCACCCAGCCCTGGGTCCTGGCGAAGGAAAAGAAGGCCCGGCCCCAGTTGGAGGCGGCCATCTACAGCCTCCTGGAAGGGTTGCGCATCGTCTCCGGTCTGGTCTACCCCGTGATGCCCGAGACCGCCGCCACCATGCAGCGGCACCTGGGTCTGGACCCGGAAACCCCGTTTTTCGACCTCGAAGGGCTCAAGGCCTGGCGCGGGCTGCCTCCGGAAACCGTGCTGCCCAAGACCGTGAGCCTTTTTCCCCGGGTGGAGCCGGCCGGCAGCCGGGCCGAGGATGCCCCGGAGAAGGCCGAAGCGGCCGTGGCGCAATTCAAGCCCCAGATTTCCTATGAGGAGTTCAGCCGCCTGGATCTAAGGGTGGCCACCGTGCTCAAGGCCGAAGCGGTCCCCAAGGCCAAGAAGCTGCTCAAACTCGAGGTGGATGTGGGACAGCGGCGCACCATCGTGGCCGGCATCGCCGAGCGCTACGCGCCGGAGGACCTGGTGGGCAGGCAGGTGGTGATCGTGGCCAACCTCAAACCGGCCAAGCTGATGGGCGTGCTGAGCGAGGGGATGCTGCTGGCGGCGGTGAGCGAGAAGGACACCGCGCTGGCCACGGTGGACAGCCGGATGCCTCCCGGCACGCCGCTTCGCTGACCAGCGGCGCACAATTGTGAATTCGCTCCGGCGCCAGGGTCGTGCCGGTGAGTCCCTCTATCGAATTATGTCGTTTTTTCAGAGATCTGATGAGAGCCTCAAACACACGCGGCCTCCCGACTGGCGCGAGTACCAGCGCCGGCTCCAGCGGCAACGGCGGCCTCGCCGCCGGATCCGGCCCCTCCGGATCCGGCCCCTGTGGGTAGCCGGTTTGCTGCTGCTGGTGGCGGCGGTTGTGGGCGGCTCCCTGTTCCAAGGGAAACCCAGCGCGCCGGTCGCCCGGCATGATGCGCCAGCGCCCCCGAGGCCGACCCTGCCGGACAGGGTTGACAAAACCGTGGCGCAGGCCCTGATCAAGCCATCGGACCTGCTCAACCTCTCCTCGGCGCAATTCACCGTGGAAGGGGACGGTCAACCCCTCGTGGTGGAAACCACCCTGGACATGGACCTGCAGCGGTCCCTGGTCGAGGCGCTGGACACCCGCACGGCCCGATCCATCGCCGTGGTGGCGGTGGATCCCGCCACGGGACGGATTCTGGCCATGGCGGGATACGCGCGGGACGGGCAGAACGGCAACCCCTGCCTGGACAACCGGTTTCCGGCGGCGAGCCTCTTCAAGATCGTCACGGCGGCAGCGGCGGTCCAGGAGGCCAACCTGAACGGGGCGAGCCCGGTCCATTTCAACGGGGGGCGCTACACCCTGTACCGTAGTCAGATCAAGGAGAATGTTACCCGGCACACCACGACCATCCCGCTGCAGGACGCCTTCGCCGGCTCGGTCAATCCCGTCTTCGGCAAGCTGGGTGCCCTGCGACTGGGCATGGACGCCCTGAACCGGTGGGCCGAGGCCTTCGGCTTCAATCAGACGATTCCTTTCGAGGCGCCCCTGGAACCCAGCCACTTCGAGGCCTCGGCCGATGCCTATCACCTGGCCGAGCTGGCCTCCGGGTTCAACCGCAAGACGACCGTATCGCCGCTGCATGCCGCGCTGATTGCCGCTGCGGCCGTCAATACGGGGCGGCTCTACGAACCGAGCGCGGTGGCCCGCATCGTCGATGCCGCCGGCCGGGTGCGCTACGAAAGCCAACCCCGCCTGCTGGGAACGCCGATGGAGGAGCGGACGGCGGCCGAAATCGCCGCCATGATGGAAGCGAGCGTCCGCAAGGGGACCTGCCGCAAACCGTTTCTGGGGTCCGCCCGCCATCCGGTGCTGCAGCACCTGACCATCGGTGGCAAATCCGGTTCCATCGACAACCAGGATCATTCCGCCCGCATCGACTGGTTTGCCGGCTGGGCCACAGAGAAGCAGGGGGACGGGGAAATCGCCGTGGCCGCCGTCGTGGCGCATGAAAAGTATATCGGCACCCGGGCCGGAGCCTATGTCCGGCACGTGGTGACGGACTACTTCGGCAGACTTTTCGCCGCCCGGAAAGCGGAGGCGGCGGCCCTGGGCCGTGCCGGGGGCCAAAACGGCGGCGGACGAGGATGAACCCCAAATTCCAAATTCCAAATTCCAAATTTCAGATCTCGAATCTCGAATTTCGAATTTGAGATCTGCAAAGGAGGCGTCGTGCCTGGGTTCGAAATTTTCGGTGACGAGGAGCGCCGTCAGGTGCAGGATGTCCTGGATACCGGCGTGCTGTTTCGCTACGGCTTCGATGCGGCCCGCAAGGGCCACTGGAAGGCCAAAACCTTCGAGAGCGAGTTCGCCGCGCGCCTCGGGGCGGCCCACTGCCACCTCTGCTCGAGCGGTTCGGCGGCCCTGAACGTCGCCTTGGCGGCCTGCGGGGTCGGGTACGGCGATGAGGTGGTCGTGCCGCCATTCACCTTCGTGGCCACCGTCGAGGCCGTGCTATTGGCGGGCGCCGTGCCGGTGTTCGCCGAGATCGACGAGACTCTGTGTCTCGATCCCCGAGCGGTGGAGCAGGTCCTGACGCCCCGGACCCGGGCCGTGATCCCGGTGCACATGTGCGGCAGCATGGCCCGCATCGACGCTCTGGTCGACCTGTGCCGGCGGCACCGCCTCGTGCTCATCGAGGATGCCTGCCAGGCGGTGGGCGGCACGTTCCAGGGCCGGGCCCTGGGTACCTTCGGGAGCATGGGCTGCTTTTCCTTCGACAGCGTCAAGACCATCACTTGCGGCGAAGGAGGCGCGGTGGTCACGGGCCACGCGGACCTGTACCGTCTCGCCCACCAGTTTTCCGACCACGGGCACGATCACGCCCAGGCGGACCGCGGCGCCGAGGGGCATCCCGTCCTGGGGATGAACTGCCGCATCAGCGAACTCAACGCCGCGGTGGGTCTGGCCCAACTGCGCAAGCTGGACGGGATTCTGGCACGCCAGCGGGAGACCAAGCAGGCATTGAAGGATGCGCTGGCCGCCTGCCCGGCGGTGACTTGGCGCCAGGTGCCGGATCCGGAGGGCGACAGTGCGACTTTTCTCAGCTTTCTGCTCCCCGACGAGGAGCGCGCCCGGCGGGCGGCCGCCAACTTAGCCGCCGCAGGGGTGGACAGCTGCTTCTTCTGGTACGACAACAACTGGCACTACCTGCGCCGCTGGGATCATTTCCGGACACTCCAGAGCCCGGCCCGGCTGCCCCAGACCACGCTGCCCAATTTCGCCGGTCTCCAGGAGGCGCGCGTGCCGGTGTCGGACGGGATCATCGGCCGCACCATTTCGATGCAGATCAAGCTGTCCTGGAGCGATACGGACATTGCCAGCCGGGGCGAGCGGATGGCGGCGGTGCTGGCGAAGATCTAGTGCTGCAGCGCCTCCATTCGGGTCGATCCCCGGCGGGCGGACAAGCCCACCACAGGGTTCACAGAGGACACAGAGGCGGGTTGAAATGACTTGATTTTTTCCTCTGTGTACCCGGTGTTTTCTGTGGTCGCGCTAAAAGTACAATTTTAAAATTCGACCAAGGAGACAACGCCCATGAGCGCCTTTCGCAATTTCAAGCTGGTATCCCACGTGGTCTTCGGGCGTGGATGTTTCGACCAACTCGACGAGATTCTTTCCGTTCGTCGTCAGGCGTCGGATGATTTCGTCGTTTTCCTGCTCGATGAGGTTCATCTCGATCGTCCCCTGGCCAAGCGCATTCCGCTGCACGGCGACGATCTGTTGCTGCCGGTCAACGTGGATGACGAACCCAAGACGACCTACGTGGATCGCCTCACCGAGCGGGTGCGGCAATTCGCCGGACGTCTGCCGGCCGGGGTGGTGGGCATCGGTGGCGGCGCCACCATGGACCTGGCCAAGGCGGTCTCCCTCATGTTGACCAATCCGGGATCGGCGGCCGACTACCAGGGATGGGATCTGATCCGGCAACCGGCGGTCTACCATGCCGGGATTCCCACCCTGGCCGGCACCGGCGCCGAGGTGTCGCGGACCACGGTGCTCACCGGTCCGGAAAAGAAGCTGGGGATCAACTCGGATCACACCGTCTTCGACCAGATCGTCCTCGACCCGGACCTGCTGGCCGGAGTGCCCACCGACCAGTGGTTTTATACGGGAATGGATTGTTACATCCACTGCGTCGAATCGCTCCAGGGTACGTTTCTCAACGCCTTCTCACGGGCCTACGGGGAGCAGGCCATGGCCTTGTGCCGCCAGGTGTTTCTCGAGGACGGCCCCAACGGTGACGAAAAACTGATGATGGCTTCCTACTGCGGCGGGATGAGCATCGCCTACAGCCAGGTGGGCGTCTGCCACGCCCTGTCCTACGGGTTGAGCTTCGTGCTCGGACTGCATCATGGCATCGGCAACTGCGTGGCCTTCGACTACCTGGAGGAGTTTTACCCCGAGTCGGTCGCGGAATTCCGCCGCATGATGCAGCGCCACGAGGTGAATCTGCCCCGGGGGCTGACGGCGAACCTGCCCCCGGAGAAACTGGAAAAAATGGTCGATGTGGCCCTGGTGCTGGCACCCTTGTGGGAGAACGCCCTGGGGCCGGATTGGCGAGAAAAGATGCCCCGGGAGCGCATCCGCGAGCTCTATCGGCGGATGTAGCGGCGCGGATTCACCCCGTCGGCGATGAGGATGCGTTTGTCCAGAATGCAGAATTGTCATCCCCCGCGGAACGAGGGATCTCCAAGGAAATCAATGCGAAGAAATTGCATCTTGTCTTTCGGGGCGCTGCTGGTGCGGTGGCGCGAGACCCTCCGCCACCTGGCCGGCATGCCGGTTTACCTGGGCCGCGCGCCGGTCCATCTCCTCCGCAGCGCCCTGGTTCTGCTTCCCTTTCAGCCCAACCGGATCTGCTGCGGCCTGACGGGCATCGTCACCATCCGGCGGCCCGATGTCGGGCCCGTGGATGTCGAGGGGCTGGAAGCGGCCGTGGACACCGTGGTCCATGCCGAGGCCCTGGGTGACGGCGGGCCGGCGGCGGGCTTTCTCGGCGGAGATGCCGCCGTGGAAACCCTTTTCGGCGCTGTGCGGCGGCTCAAGGCCAGCGGCCAGTTTTACGGTGTCTTCACCGCGCCCGATACCTGCCGGCGCCTGGAAGGATTCGCCCGTCGCCTCAACGCCGCCGCGACGGCCGGCGGCAAGACCCTGGAGACGCTGGCGGGCCGCCTCGACACCGCCCTGGTGGACCGCCTCACCGGCCGACTGGAGCGTTTCAAGGACGCCGCCTGGTGCCTGGATCGCGAGGTGCTCGCCAACGTGGAACAGGTGCGCGGCCTGCTGGAAGACCCGGATCGTCCGCCGGCGCCCGAGGCGCTCCAGATCTACCAGAATCTCAACACCGCGCTCAACAGCCTCGACCGTCTGGAGGTCCGGGGCCGCGATTCGGCCGGGGTGTCGCTGCTGTTCAGCCTGACAGGCCCCGGCTACGACGCCTTCGCCCAGACCCTGGCCCGGGACGGCATGGACGGGCCCTTTCGGCAGCGGCAAGGCGGCGAAACCCTGCGCCACGGCGGCATCAGCGTTTGCCGAGCAAAAAACGAAACCGGCGCCGCCGTCAGCCTGGTCTACAAGGTCGCCGCCGAGATCGGGTCCCTCGGAGACAACATCCGCACCCTGCGCGGGGCGATCCGGGCCGATGGGATCCTGCATCGGCTCGTGGCGGTCCCCGGCGTTCAGGCCACCATCTCGGCCCACACCCGCTGGGCTTCGGTGGGGGCCATCACCGAGGCCAACTGCCATCCGGTGGACAACGGCATCGTGGGCCGCCCCGCCGGCGTCGAGACGATCATCCATGCCTGCCTCAACGGGGACATCGACAACTATCAGCAGTTGCGCCGGGAGTACGAGGCCCGCTGCGGCGCCATTCCCGCCGACATCACCTCGGACACCAAGATCATTCCGCTGCAGGTCAGCCTCTATCTCAACCAGGGGCTGCCGGTCGAGGAGGCGTTCCGGCGCGCGGTCAACGACTTCGAAGGGTCCCATGCCATCGCCATGCACACCGACCTGGCGCCGGGCCGCCTTTTTCTGGCCCAGCGGGGCAGCGGCCAGGCGATCTTCGTCGGGCTGGCCGATGAACTGTACCTGTCCAGCAGCGAGGTCTACGGGCTGGTGGAGGTCACCGACCGCTACCTGAAGCTCGAGGGCGAGCGGATTCACCAGGGGCCTCTCGGGCCGGTCCAGGGACAGATCTTCCTGTTGGATGGCCGCGGCGGTGGCGGTTTGGCCGGGATCCGCGCCATGGCTTACGACGGCACGGCGCTGACCCTCGACGCGGCGCAGGTCAAGCAGACCGCCATCACATCCCGCGACGTGGACCGCCAGGGATTCGCCCACTATTTTCTCAAGGAGATCAACGAGGCCCCCCTTTCGGTGGCACGCACCCTGCACAACCGATGGAAGCTCCGCCAGGGATCCGAGGATTTGTACCAGGTGGCCCTGGACGAACGCAATTTCCCTCCTGCCGTGTCCCGGGCGCTGGCGAACGAGGGGTTGCGGCGGATCTTTTTCGTGGGCCAGGGCACCGCCGGGGTGGCGGCCCTGGCCTGCGCCGGGATCCTCAAGCACTACCTCAACGATCCGGCGGTGGCGGTGGGGGCCATGAAGGCCTCGGAGCTGAGCGGTTTCCACATCGACGGCGCCGACGGATCGGCCTCCATGGCCGATGCCCTGGTGGTGGCCATCAGCCAGAGTGGCACCACCACCGACACCAACCGGGCCGTGGACATGGCCCGGGGGCAGGGCGCATTGACGGTGGGCATCGTCAACCGGCGCGACTCGGATCTGACGTTCAAGGTGGACGCGGTGGTCTACACGAGCAGCGGGCGCGACATCGAGATGTCGGTGGCCTCCACCAAGGCCTTTTACGCCCAGATCGTGGCCGGCGCCCTTCTGGCGCTGCATATCGCCGCGGTGCGCGGACGCCGCGATGCCGTGTTCGTCACCCGGGAACTCCGCGAGCTGTTGACGCTGCCGGACAAGATGCGCGCCATCCTCGCCATGGACGGTGACATTGCCCGCTCGGCCGACCGCCTCGCGCCCGCCAAAACCTATTGGGCCGTGGTGGGCAGCGGGCCCAACAAGGCCTCCGCCGACGAGATCCGCATCAAGCTCAGCGAGCTGTGCTACAAGACGATTTCGTCGGACTACGTGGAGGACAAGAAACACATCGACCTGTCCAGTGAACCGTTGATCCTCGTGTGCGCCGCCGGCACGCGGGGTGCGGTGGTGGGGGACATCGTCAAGGACACGGCGATCTTCGCCGCCCACAAGGCTACGCCAGTGGTGATCTGCGACGAGGACGAACACCGTTTCGCCCCTTACGCGGTGGATGTGTTCCGTGTGCCCACGGTGCCCGAGCACCTGGCGCCCATCGTCAACACCCTCGCCGGCCACCTCTGGGGGTATCACGCCGCCCTGGCCATCAACGACGGGTCCCGGTTGCTGCACCGGTTCCGCGAAGAACTCCAGCGCCTCATCGATGACTACGGCGCCCGGGGCCTGGATGTCTATGAAATCGTTCTGGAGGAGGCCTTCCGGGAGAGGGTGGCCAAGTTCTACCGTGAGTTTCGCGCCCGTTCCCGCCAGGCGGGCGAACCGACCGCCGTGGCCCACGCCGCAGACCTGGCCTTGCTGCTCAAGTACCTGTCCGGCCGGCTGCCCATGGGCGATTTCGAGATCGATTTCGGGGCCAAGGGGACGGCCCGCAACATGCTGGAGATCTTTTTTCAGCGCCTTGCCGAGGCCATCGAAACCATGGCCCGTCCGGTGGACGCCATCAAGCACCAGGCCAAGACGGTGACGGTGGGCACCAGCCGGATCGAGGACAAGCTGCACGGGTTGTTCTTCGATGCCCTGGCCCGGCACGACCTGGACGTGGCCCGGCTCACCAACCGCAACATCCTGGTCCTGCGCAACGTGCAGGAGATTGTCGAGCGCATCCAGGGCGCCATCCTGTATCGCATCGAAAACCTCAATCTGCTCGGGGAACCGACCAACGAGACCCGTATCGTAGTGGTCCGCAAGGAGGGGGCGTTGGCCCCCATCGCCTCCCGGGTGGAAACCGACCCGCGTCTTCAGGGCACCAAGCGCATCATCGTGCGCGAGGGCAACGTCTACATCGGCAAAGGGCGCAAGGACGATCGCAGCATTATCGTCATCCCGGTTCTGGGCGCCGCCCCGGCGGCTTCCAGCACCATCGCCAACCTGCTGCTGCTCAATGTCGCCTTCAAGGCCGAGGTGACGCTGGACGAGCGGATCCGGGCCCTGGGCGGCAAGTTCGAGCGGCTCAAGAACCTGATCCAGGAGCACAGTGTCGCCTGGCGCGACGACTATCTGGAAAGGGTGCCCGTGGAGGAACTCTTCGGACGTTCGGCGGAAAAGGTGGCCGAGATGATCCTGCAGCATCTTGGCGCCGAGGCGGGATGAATCAGCGGCCTCCCTCAACTCCGCGACAAAGTCGGGGAGGCCGCAGCGGGCTTTTCAGACGTTGAAGCGGATGTGGACGATGTCGCCGTCCTTGACCTCGTAGGTCTTTCCCTCCAGGCGCAGGGTAGCCTGCTTGCGGGCTTCGGCCAGACCGCCGGCGGCCATCAGGTCGTCGTAGGAAACCACTTCGGCGCGGATGAAACCCTGCTTCAGGTCCGAGTGGATGACTCCGGCGGCGTCCAGGGCCGAGGTGCCGCGGCGGATGGTCCAGGCCCGCACCTCGTCCTCGCCCACGGTGAAAAAGGAGATCAGTCCCAGCATTTCGTAGGAGCGGGCGATGACCCGGTCCATGGCCGAGGAGCGGATGTCGAACTCCGCCAGGAAGGCCTCGGCCTCCTCGGCGTTCATCTGGGCGAGTTCCTGTTCGAGCTTGCCGCGCAAAACCATGCCGGTCTCCGATTTAAGGACGCCATCGGCCGCCGGCAGGCCGTCATCGTCATCTTCGTTGTTGAACAGCACCAGCATCGGTTTGGCCGACACCAGGGCAAAGCCCCGCAGCTTGGGATGGAGCCCGAGTTCCGGAAAGCGCCGCAGCGGCGTTTCGGCCTCCAGGTGACCGCGGCAGACCTCCAGCATGTCCATTTCCTCGCCGTCGATCTTTCGGCCCCGCTGCTTGTCCTGGACGAGGCGTTCCAGCCGCTTCTCCACCACCACCAGGTCCGCGAGAATCATCTCCTGGTTCAACGCGTGGAAGTCGCCCTCCGGATCGGGGGCCTTGAGGCCGTAGATGCCGAAATTGCGCAGCACGTGGATCAGGGCGTCGCAGTCGCGCACCGGCACCCAGAGGTTGGGATCGCGGTTCTTTTCGGCGCCGCCGGCTTGCCGGCCGGGCAGCAGGTATTCCACCCGGGCGAAGGTGGTCTTGCGGGGTCGGTATATGGCGCTGAGGGCGTCTACCCGGGGGTCGGGCACCTTGACGGTACCGACGTGGGCCTCCATCCGGCGGGCCGCATCGATGCGGTTGGCGGTCAAGGATTCAAAGACGGTGGCCTTGCCGGATCCGGGCAGGCCGATGATGCCGAGACGCATGAAAATCCTCCTGAGAAATCACTTCCGGCGAGGTCCCTCTATTCGGACGGCGACGGGGTGGCGGTGAGGGTCTTGAGAATGTCCGATTTGCCGATGATGCCCACCAGGCGTCCGTTTTCCACCACGGGGAGGGTATGGAAGCTGTTGTCCACCATCAGGGCCGCCACCGTGTCGATGCCGGTGTCCGGCGCGACGGTCACCGGGTCGGCCGTCATGGCATCGGAGACCACGATGGCGGCGATCTTGCGCACCTCCTTTTCGATCTGCTTCATCGAGGTGAGGGCGATGAGGCCGTCGAGAAAGGTGAACAGAGAGGGGATGGGCATCTTTTTCTGTTGGGCGATCAGGTCGCTCTGGCACAGGATTCCCACCAGCCCCCCCTTGTCGTCGACCACCGGCAGGCCGTTGATCTTTTGCTCGAGCAGGATCCCGGCGGCCTTGGTGATCTCGGTGTCCGGGCGGACGGTGATGACCTTTCGATTCATGATGTCCTTGGCGGTGAGCATGATTCAACCTCCGGGGGTTTGGGGTGCGTTCTGGGTGCTGAACGGATGACGGCGTGCACCCGAATGGTCACCATACCCTGACAAGTTTGTAAAAATTTGCAGCTGCCACAGCGAACACAGGGGGCAACCCATTCGATTTTCTTGTTTATTCTCCGCAGCCGCCGTAAACCCAGCGGCGATTAACTTTTTAAAAATTAATCATACCATCATTTGCCGTAAAATGGCAGGTTTCGAGTATCCGGGGGGCGCATGCCGGCCCCCCCGAAGTCATTCCAAGCAACGCGACGAGGGATCTCCCCGAATCGGCCCCCACTTGCCGGCGGATTCCCTTCGCAGATTCCTCGCTGACGCTCGGAATGACAGCGGCAGGAGGTTGGCATCCGGTGGAGTCGTCGTTTCACTATTCATGCTTGATGACATCAACTTTCAATATACGAGCCCCGCGACGAGGAATCTCTTCGAGTGTGTCGCCACCTCCCGCCGGATTTCCTCCGCAGAGTCCTCACCCCGCCCGGCGGGGACTGGAAGGGCAAGGGAAAAGGCGATCGGAAGGACAGCAACCGCCCCTTGGCGCTAAACGGGAAATAAAATGAACGATGCCATAGAATATGCATCTTGGGTGGATCGCCTGGGCTGCTGCGAGGGGTGCCCGCGCCGCTGCCGGGTGAACCGCCTTGCCGGAGAGCTCGGATTCTGCCGGGTGGACGCCGGGATTCCCGTGGCCCATATCGGCCTGCATTTCGGCGAAGAGCCGCCCATTTCGGGCACCCGGGGCTCCGGGACGATCTTTTTCGCCGGCTGCAACCTGCGCTGCGTGTTTTGCCAGAACAGCCAGATCAGCCAGGAGACACCGCCGGAGCGCTTCCGGCGCCTCACCCCGGCGGCCCTGGCCGTGGAGATGCGGCGGCTTCAGGACCGGGGGGCGCACAACATCAACTTCGTCTCCCCATCCCACATGATCTTCCAGATGGCCGAGGCCATCCGGCTCGCCCGGCAGGCCGGCCTCGTGATCCCGGTGGTCTACAACACCAACGGGTACGATTCGGTGGCGGCGTTGCGGCAAATCCGCGGCCTGGTGGACATCTACCTGCCGGATCTCAAGTACCTGGACAACGCTCCGGGCAAACGGTTTTCCGGGGTGGACGACTATGCCGACGTCGTCCCCGGCGTGCTGCAGGAGATGCTGGATCAGGTCGGCTGCCTGAGTCTGGATGACGATGGCCTGGCGGTACGCGGGGTCCTGGTGCGCCACCTCGTGCTGCCCGGTTGCCTGGAGGACAGCCGGCGATGCCTCGACTTTCTGGCGCGACTGTCCCCGGACATCCCCGTGAGCATCATGGCCCAGTACGCGCCCCGGCACCGGGCCGACGCTTATCCGGAAATCAACCGGCGCCTGTCCGAGGCGGAATACGACCAGATCGTGGACCATGCACTGCGTCTGGGGCTGGAAAACGCCTTCATCCAGGAACTGGACGCCGCCGATCGTTACCTTCCCGATTTCGCCCGCAACGATCCCTTCGGCGATGCCCCTTCGGCCCCCGATTGACCCCGAAATCCCTTCAGTCCCTTCAGTCTTTTTTGTCCCTTGGGTCCTTTCTCGAAGAGGAAGGCAGCCTCCGGATGACACCAATCACCGCCGGCCGGATATGGGCGCAGATGGCGCGGTAGCCCTCGGCGTTGGGGTGCAGGCCGTCGTACTGTACCCGGTTCGGGACAGCCCATAGCGGAGCGGTAAAGTCGGCAATCAGCGGAATGCGGAAGGCTTGGGCGACGGCGGGGTAGATGGCGGCAAAGGCGGTTTCGGTTTCCGGGTCACCCAGGGGCGGCATTTGCATACCGGCCAAGGCCACCGGAATTCGCCAGCTCACCAGGTGCTGGACGATGGCGCCCAGGTCGGCCTGGATGCGCTCCGGCCAGCGTCCCATCAGAATATCGTTGACTCCGATTTCCAGGATCACCAGATCCGGGGACCAGCCGGGAATGGTGTCCAGACGGGCCAGCACCCCCCGGCAGGTATCGCCGCTGACACCGAGATTGATCAGTCGGCAGGCGATGCCGTCATCTTCCAGCATCTGCTGGAGGACATACGGATAAGCATCCCCCGGGGCCACCCCGAATCCTTCGGTGAGGCTGTCGCCCAGGGCCACGATATGAAGCGGTGCGGTATCCATGGGTTACCCCGAAAAAAGATGATGAAATCCTGGCCGTCATGCCAAAGTTTCTGTCTTCTGAAAAGACAAAAAAGTGAATTCGCCGTCAGGGAGGGCTTGCTTGCGGACGGCGGCGGTACGGTTCTCGACGAGTGTTCTGCCATTTTTCAGCCATCTGAAACCACCGGGGCGGCCAGGGAATATGGGGCTTACAACCCCAGATCGGCGTTGACCGGGATTACCTTGATGCGGCCCGGCGGGTAGGACTTTTCGGCGATGGGCCACGTGTTGCATATGCGGTGGGGGCTGTTGCAGTCGATGCAGCGGCCGGTTTTGCGGCAGGGCGTTTGCCAGCCCTCGTGGCGGATGGCGTTGAGGGGGGCCGCGTAGTGTTTTACTCGCTCCATGGCCCGGGCAAGATCCGGCACGATTTTGTTCCGGCCCACCACGATCACCACGTGGCGGGGACCGAAGGTGATGCCGCCGGTGCGATTGCCGACCATGTCGAGATTGACGAGTTGGCCGGCTTCGGTCACGGCGTTGGAGCCGGTGAGAAACAGATCCACCAGCAAGGCTTCGCGCCGGCGCGCCATGACCGTTTCCCGGGATGCCCCGCGATCGAAGGTCTCGATGAACGAGACGCCGGCATCCTGGCGCAGATCGTCCAGGATGCCGGTGGCCAGCAGGGTCATGGAGTCGCCCCGGGAGGCGCTGCGCACATCCAGTTGCGGCCGGATGGTTTCCGAAAAGAGCCGCCGCGCCGAGTGGAGGTCTTGGGCGACGAAGGCCTCGAAGCGGTTGGACGCCAGCGCCTTGCGGCACGATTCTAAGCGAAGTTGCCAGAAACGGTCCACCGTGGTGGGCATAAACCGATCCTTTCAACAGTGCGGATAACTGCCATTAGACGGCCCGAGACCAGCTCCTTTCTCGCCGGTCAAAGGTTATCCTCTTTTCTCTGCTAGGAGTGGATGTTGCTATCCGGCGGCTTTCATGTTATCCGCGCAAAATCCTGATTAAAGATTATTGTTGGTGTCTACAAGATGCCATCCTTTTTTAGTCATAAGGCAAGGCGCTGAAATTGGAAATTTCCGGCGAAGGTCAACAAGACGAATCTGAGGAAAAAGCATCGGATTGCTTCGCCAGTTCGATCCTTGACGCTCTCACGGCCCACATTGCCGTTCTGGACGAAAACGGTACGATTGTCGCGGTGAACAAGGCCTGGCGTGACTTCGCGGCGGCCAATCCGCCGGTGACCGGCAACGTGTGCCAAGGATCCGACTATCTGGCTGTCTGCAATGCCGCCGAGGGTGAAGATCGGCTCCAGGCACTGGCTTTTTCCGAAGGCATCCGGGAGGTGATGGAGGGACGGCAAAAAGTTTTCACTCTAGAATACCCCTGCCACTCCCCGGCGGAAAAGCGGTGGTTTGCCGGACGCGTCACCCGTTTTGCCGGCCCGGAATCGGTGCGGATCGTCGTGGCCCACGAGAATATCACCGATCGCAAACTGGCCGAAGATGATCTGAAGCATTACCGCGAGCATCTGGAGGAGCTGATCGAGGCCCGCACGGCCGAGCTGGAAGAAAAGAACGCTCAGATTGTCAGGCAGGTGGCTCAGCGGGAACGCGCCGAGAAAGCCATCCGCGAAAGCGAGGAACGTTTTCGTACCCTGGTGGACCTGGCACCGGATATCATCTACCGGCTCAACGCCGATGGCACCATCGATTTCATCTCCCCGGCGGTGCGGCAGTTGGGATACGAGCCCGAGGATCTGATCGGCGTTTCCTTCGAAACCCTGTTGCATCCGGACGACCGTCCCGGAATGCGCCACATCATGGTGGAAAAGCGCATCGGTGAGCGACGCACCCGGAACATCGAGGTCCGCCTGCTCAACAAGGCCCACGAGGACCGGACTTACACCCTGAATTATGTCTTCATCGAACTTTCCGCCCGTGGATTATGGAACGTTCCGGACGAAGAGATCAATCGCTCCGATAAACAGTTTCTCTACACCCTGGGCGTGGCCCACGACATCACGGCCCAAAAGCTTCTTGAATGGGAGCTGCGGGAAAAGGAAAAGGGGCTCGCCCTGCTTAAAAACGTCGCTTCGGCGGCCAATGCGGCGGCCACGGTGGACGACGTACTCAGGGTGGCCGTGGAGGGGATCGCCTGTCATATCGGTTGGCCGGTGGGGCATGTCTATGTCAGGGACGACGAAACCCCCGGCGTGATGAAACCGACGGACATCTGGTATCTTGAAGACGAGGAACGGTTCCGGTCCTTCGTGGCGCTCACCGCCCGAACGGTGTTTTTTCCCGGTCAGGGGATGATCGGGGCGGTTTGGCAGAGCAGGAAACCGATGTGCGTCGAAGACCTTGCCGGGAATCCGAACTTTTTGCGCAAGGCGTTCGATGAACATCTTCCCGTTCGGGGCGCCTTCGGTTTTCCGGTGATGGTGAACGGAGAGGTCAACGCCATTCTGGAATTTTTTTCACCCCGTTCGGAAAAGCCGGAGCCACGGCTGATGGCGCTGATGGCGGAAATCGGCGAAGAGCTCGGCATTGTTCTCCATCGTAAAAAAACGGAAGAAACGCTTAAGAAATTGTCCCGCGCCATCGAGCAGAGTCCCGCTACGGTGGTCATCACGGACATGCGGGGCAGAATCCAGTATGTCAATCCGGTGTTTTCCACCCTGACCGGCTACGCGGCCGAAGAGGTCATCGGCAAGACGCCGCGGATGGTGAAATCCGGTTTTCATTCAAAAAGTTTCTACCAGGAGCTGTGGGAGACGATCCGCTCCGGCCGGCAGTGGAACGGCAAGATCTGCAACCGCAAGAAAAACGGGGAGATCTACTGGGAACAGACGTCGATTTCGCCGGTGCGCAACGAGCACGGCGAGATCACCCATTTCGTGGCCGTCAAGGAGGACATTACCAAGCTGCTGGAGTACGAAGCGGAGCTGAAACAGGCCAAGGAAAGCGCGGAGTCTGCCAACCGCGCAAAATCGGATTTTTTGGCCAGCATGTCACACGAACTCAGGACGCCGCTGAACGCGATCATCGGCTTTTCCGAGGTGATCAAGGAGCAGTATTTCGGCCCCCTGACGGAAAAGCAGGAGGAGTACGTCACCGATATCCTCAACAGCGGCAAGCATCTGCTGGATCTGATCAACGATATTCTCGATCTGTCGAAGATCGAGGCGGGCAAGATGGTGCTGGAGCTTTCCCCGGTGCCGATTGCCGCCCTGGTGCGTAGCGGTTTGACCATGGTGAGGGGAAAAGCCGCCAAACACGGCATCTCACTGGACCTGGAGATCGAGTCGGCACTCGAAGAGATCCAGATCCCGGCTGACGAGCGGAAGCTCAAGCAGGTGTTGTTCAATTTGCTCTGCAACGCGGTAAAATTCACTCCGGACGGCGGGGCTGTCCGCCTGGCGGTGCGGCGCCGGGCCGGCGGCGATGTTGTTTCCAGTGCCGCCACCGGGGCCGATCTGCTCGAAATTTCGGTCTCCGACACCGGCATTGGCGTTGAGCCGGCCGATCAGGAGAAAATATTCGAACCTTTTTACCAGGTCGGCCAGGGGCAAACGAACAAACCACCAGGCACCGGTTTGGGACTTCCCGTGAGCCGGGAGTTGGTCGAGCTGCACGGTGGCATCCTGCGGGTGCAAAGCCGGGGGAAAAACCAGGGCAGTACGTTCCTGTTGACCATTCCCATCGACGGCACTGAAATTCCTGAAAAAACGATCGGCGAAGCTTGACGGATTGGAGGCCCAATGGGCGGAAGTGAAAAAAAATCGATTCTCATTGTGGAAGACGAACCACAGAATCGTAAGTTGTTTCGGGATGTGCTGGAATTTCATGGATATGCCACCATCGAAGCGGCCGATGGCCGCAAGGGCGTCGAGATGGCGAACCAGCTCGCCCCCGATTTGATCCTGATGGACATGGGGCTGCCGGGGATGAACGGCATCGAGGCCACCCGCGTCCTTATCGGCGCCGAGGCCACGCGCCGCATTCCCATCGTGGCCATCACCGCCTTTGCCATGCCCGGAGACAGGGAGAAAATTTTAGAGGCGGGCTGCCGGGACTACATTGCCAAGCCGATCCATATTCCCGATCTGTTGAACAAGGTGGCCGAGTACCTGGGAAGCGAACCTTCGCCGGTTGCCGACGGAGAAGACCATGGGTGAAAAATCCAAAATCCTGGTGGTGGATGACGAAGATCGCAACCTGCGTCTCATGGAAGCCATGCTGTTGCCGTTGGGCTACGAGATTCTGATGGCCCGCGACGGCCAGGAGGCGATTGAAACGTTGGGCACCCAAGCGGTGGACCTCATTTTGCTCGACTTGATGATGCCCCGCATGGACGGCTTCGAGGCGGCCCGGCGGATCAAGGCCGATCCGGATACCCGGATCGTTCCCGTCGTCATCGTGACGGCGCTTCACGATGTCCAGGACCGGGTGCGGGCCCTGGAGGCCGGCGCGGACGATTTTCTCACCAAGCCGGTGGAAAAGACCGAACTGCGGGCACGGGTGGCGTCGCTGCTGAAGGTCAAAGCTTACAACGATCACGTGCGCAACTACCAACGGGAGCTTGAAGCCGAGGTGGAGCGGCGCACCCGGGACCTGAAAAAAGCCTTTGAAAAGATCAAGTCGGCTTCCCTGGAAACCGTTTACCGGCTGACCCGGGCCGCCGAGTACAAGGATGAGGACACCGGCGCTCACATCCAGCGCATGAGCAACTACGCCGCCGCCATCGGTCGGGTGATGGGGCTGAACGAAAAGGTGACCGAGACGCTTCTCTACGCCGCCCCGATGCACGATATCGGCAAGATCGGCATCCCCGACCGGGTTTTGCTCAAACCGGGCAAACTGGACCCGGACGAGTGGGAGATCATGAAAACCCACACCCTGATCGGCGCCAGCATCCTCGAAGGATCCACCATCGGCTTTATCCGGTTGGGCGAGGTTATCGCGCTGACCCACCACGAAAAATGGGACGGCAGCGGTTATCCCCGGGGATTGAAAGGCAATGAGATTCCCCTGGTGGGGCGTATCGTGGCCATCGCCGATGTCTTCGATGCGCTGACCAGCAAACGGCCCTACAAGGAAGCCTTCTCCCTGGAAAAATCATACGAGATCATCCGGGCCGGTCGTGGCGGTCATTTCGACCCCGCCGTGGTGGACGCCTTTTTCTCCATCACCGACCGGTTGCTGGCCATCAAGGAACGATTCAGCGAAGAAGGGGAAAGCGCTCCGGAGTCGATGTGGCCGGCGCTGCAAAGGGCCTGAATCGACCTGTTCCAATCGTTGCCGAAAAACTTCGGGAAGGGGATAGTCGGGGAAAACTCGACCGATCCGGCGCGGCTTTGCTGTCGGCCTCCTTGTCGTCCGGATGAGGGTCGCCGATCCGTTTCAGAATATCGCGGATCTGCTCCCGGCGCATGTCGCTGTCAATGCCCTCCAGGGCGCGAACCAGGTGGAAGCGGGCGTTTTTCAGGTCCCGCTCGGCCCAGTGGTAAAGGCCGATATGGTAGTGGGCTTCGGGCAGGCGTCCGGCCCGGCCCAGACTCTGGCCGAGAAAATAGCGCGCTTCGAGGTAATCGGGGTGGCGGGCCACCAGAACGTCCAGGTGGCGCACCGCCTCCTGTTCGCGGCCCGTCTCGAACAAGGTGCGTCCAAGGTAGAAGAGGGCCTCCGGCGGCGCGGATCCGGTGGCGGCGACACCATCCAGTATTCCCAGGGCGTCTTCGTAGCGGCCGGTTTCAAAGTAGATGCGGCCCAGATCCTTTAAAAAATAGGGCTCCAGGGGGCGCTTGGCCAACGCCTGCCGCAGATGCGCCACGGCCTCCTCGGCGTTGCCGTTGCGGTTCAGCGCCAGCGCATATCCATAGTGGGCCATGGGGTCTTCGGGATTTTGCGCCACGGCACCGGCGTAGCGCTGCTCGGCGAGGGCCGGGTCCCCGTACATGGCGCTGACCCAGGTGTGAAACCGTTCGAACTGCGGATCGGCGGTCCGTGGAGGGGGCTGGGGCTCCTGCTGGATCCAGTTGTCGATGTAGGCCATGCGCTCCTCGACCCCCGGATGGGTCAGCAGGTAGGTGGGGATTTGCTGGGTGCCGTACCACTGGCGGCTGCGGATCGTTCTGAGCCCTTCGAGCAGCCCCTGGCCGTTGTAGCCGGCCTTGGCGAGATTTTTCAGGCCCAACTGGTCGGCCTGGCGCTCGTCATCGCGGCTGTAGCTCAAGGCCAGGCTTTGGCCGGCCGCCAGGCTGCCCACCGTCAGGGCGCCGGCCGCTTCCCCGGCGCCGGCGCTCCCCAGCAGAACTCCGGCAATGGCGCCGGCCAGGGTCACGGCGCCGATCTTCTTGGAGCGCTCGATCTTTTGCGAGATGTGGCGGCAGACCACGTGGGCGATTTCGTGCCCGATGATCCCGGCCAGTTGGTCCTCGGTGCCGAGGGCCGCCACCAGACCGCTGTAGATGAAGATGTGGCCGGCCGGAGTGGCGAAGGCGTTGTACGAGGGATCGTCGAGCATGTAGAAATGGTATTCGAAGGGCTGGGGCGGCAGGGCTTTGAGCAACCGGCGCCCGATGTGGTCCAGGTAGTCGGTGACGAGGGGGTCGCGGACGATGTGGTAATGGCGCAGCACCACGTTCATGAATTCCCGCGCCAACTCTTCTTCCGCCTGGACGGTGATGGCCCGGGCCACCGGTGTCCATACCGTCGCCAGGGTGAAGACGATCACCAGGATCAGCGCGGCGGCACGGCGGCGCCCAGCTCGGGGTCGGAAAAGGCGAAGCATATTATTTTCCTTTTTAATTCAAAGGTTTGATGCAATTTCCACCCGCGTCTTGCAGCTTTCCAAATTCCTTGTTTTGTGTTAAAAGCGACTCATTATGGCATACACCTTCTGCATCGCCAACCAGAAAGGGGGCGTCGGCAAGACCACCACGGCCGTCAATCTGGCCGCCGCCCTGGCCGTTGCCGAGAGGCGGACCCTTCTGGTGGATTGCGATCCCCAGGGCAACGCCACCACCGGTTTGGGCATCGACAAACAAGCCCTTTCCAGGACCCTCTACGACGGATTGATCGGGGCCGCCGTGGCGGCCGACCTGACCGTGGACGGCCAGGTGCCTTTCTTGCGCGTCATTCCCGCCCGGGTCGAACTGATCGGCTTCGAGGTGGAAATGGTCGATGCCCCGGACCGTGAAGGTGCCCTCAAGTCCCTGCTGGCCCGGGTGTCCGGGGATTATGATTTCATCCTCATCGACTGCCCCCCGTCGTTGAGCCTGCTGACGATCAATGCCATGACGGCGGCCGACGGCCTGATCATTCCCCTGCAGTGTGAATTTTATGCCTTGGAAGGGCTTGGTCAACTCATGCGCACCATGAACCGGATCCGGCAGCGGCTGAACCCGGGTCTGGAGATCGCCGGCATTCTGCTCACGATGTTCGACAAGCGGACCAACCTTTCCTCCCAGGTGGCCGAGGAGGCTCGCAAATATTTTCCCGACCTGGTCTTCCGGACCGTGGTGCCCCGCAACGTGCGCCTCGGTGAGGCTCCCAGCTTCGGCAAGTCGATCATCGGCTACGACGCCCAGTCCGCCGGTGCCCAGAGCTACCTGGAACTGGCCCGGGAAATCTTGCAAGGCGGCCATCGCCGGGAATCCAGGGCCACGGCCGCCTTGAAGGAGCCGGCAACGCCATGACGGACCCCAAACCTCGCCGCAAGATGGCCCTGGGTCGCGGATTGGACGCCCTGATTCCCGATTTCGGCAAGAGCGAACGGGTCGGCGGGGACGTCTACCTTGACTGTGACATGGAACGGATTCGGCCCAACCGTTTTCAGCCACGGACCCGGTTCGCCGAAAAAGAGCTCAATGAGCTGGCCGATTCGATCCGTGCCCAGGGGGTGCTCCAGCCGCTGCTGGTGCGCCGCGACGGATCGGACTTCGAGCTGGTGGCCGGCGAGCGGCGCCTGCGGGCGGCGCGCCTGGCCGGTTTGACCCGGGTGCCGGTGGTGGTGCGGGAGGTCTCCGATGCCGAGATGCTCGAGGTTTCCATCGTCGAGAACATCCAGCGGGAGAACCTCAACCCGATGGAAGAGGCCGATGCCTACCAGCGGTTGATCGACGCCTTCGATCTGACCCAGGAGGAGGCGGCCCGCAGAGTGGGCAAGAGCCGGCCCACGGTGGCCAACATGCTGCGCCTGCGGCAGCTTCCCGACCCGATCAAGGCGGCCATCCGGGCGGGCGAGCTGAGCATGGGGCATGCCCGGGCCCTGCTCGGGGCCGACAACAGCGCCCGCCAGATCGCCGCCTGGAAGACGGTGGCGCAGCGTCATCTCTCCGTGCGTCAGACCGAGGCCCTCGTCCGGCGGCTCAACAGCGAAAAAGCCGCGGCCAAGCCCTCCGGTGACGCCGTCCACTTCACCCATCTGGCCGAGGATCTGTCACGGCATTTCGGCACCAAGGTCGAAATCCAGCGCCGGGGACGGCGCGGCCGGGTCCAGATCGAGTTTTACAGCGACGCAGACCTGGACCGCCTCCTCGATTTGCTGCGCCCATCCTGACGCCTCGGGATTGATCCTGTGTCGGTTCACCTCATCATCGACGGCTACAACCTGATCCGTCAGTCGGCGCACTGGGCGCTTCTGGATCGGCGTGATTTGCAATCGGGCCGCGAGGCGCTCATCGAAGCCCTGGGGGCCTATCGCAAGCTGCGGCCGCATCGCATCACGGTGGTTTTCGACGCGGCCGAGGCTCCGGGATTCGAACCGCGGCGGGATCTCCGGGCCGGCGTGGACATTCGTTTTTCCGGCTTCGGGGAATCGGCCGACAGCCTGATCCGGCGCATGGCTGCCGCCGAGCGGGAGCAGGCCCTGGTGGTGAGCAGCGACCGTGCTGTGGCCGATGCGGCGGCCGGCTTCGGGGCCACGGTGATGGATTCACCGAGCTTCGAGCGCCTGCTTTACCAAGCCCTGGCCATGGAGGGGGCGGTGGACGCCGATGCCGAGGCGAGCGGCTGGGTGCCCACCACCCGCAAGAAGGGGCCGAGTCGGCGCCTTCCCAAACGCCAGCGGCGCACCAGCGCCCGACTGCGCAAGCTATAGCGGTAGGAAACATGGATATCGATGATGCCGCCAACTACGACGCCTACCTCAAGGCCCTGATGGATATCAGCCGGGCCGTGACCAGCGATTTGTATCTGGAAGAGATCCTCAAGCTGATCGTGATGGTGACGGCCAAGGTCACCGGGGTGGAGATTTGTTCGCTCTGGCTGGTGGACGAAACCGTCAAACCCCCGGTGGTGCGCCTGAAAGCCACCCAGGCCATCGCGCCGGAGTACATTCAGGACCGCAGCCTGGGACTGGACGAGGGGGTCGTGGGATTTGTGGCCCGCCGGGGCGATCCGCTGATGGTGCCAGACGTGTTGGCCGAACCGCGGTTCAAGGAAAAGGCGATGGCCCGCAAGCTCCGGCTGGTGTCGATGCTCGGAGTGCCGCTGGCCGTCCAGGGCGGCAAGGTGATCGGCGTGCTCAACTGCTTCACCGCCCAGCCGCATACCTTCGCGGACAGCGAAATCAATCTGATTCGCACCGTGGCCAACCAAGCGGCGGCGGCCATTCTCAACACCGAACTCAAGCTGAAGGCCCGCCTGATTCAGGAGGAGCTGGAAACCCGCAAGCGCGTGGAACGGGCCAAGGAGATCTTGATGCGCCGGCGCTCCATGAGCGGGGCGGATGCCTACCGCTGGATCCAGAAACGGAGCATGGACAGCCGCAAGTCGATGCGCGAGGTGGCCGAGGCGGTTCTGCTCAGCGAAGACCTCGGCTACTATTCGAGCATTCCCCATGCCCTGGACGAGGGGTGATGCGTCTGCGGCGCGTTCCAGGTTGCATGTTCAAGGTCCAGTGTGGTCGCGTAGGGGGGGCTGTCGCACGCGGGCTTGAGGGGTTTCGACAAGGATTCTGTTTCGGTTATTTGAAAATACCGTGGCGGTGGAACCGGAGCGTCTTGTGGACGACAGCGGTATGAGCTCCGAAAGGCTTCCGATATTCTTTCAGCCATTTGAAACCAACCGGGGCAGCCAGGGGGCTGACTTGCGCCGCCGGCAAGAACTCGGCGCCAAGAGCCCGTAGACCGCAACCGCGCCATAATGTGGGCGATCTGTCAGTGCATCATCGAAACGCAGAGGCGTTTGCACAAGGCCGCTTCGGTTGCGGCCAACGGGCTCTATGCGCCTCGGACAGCTTCCCGGTCGGTCGCCAAGTCAACCCCCTGGCGACCCTTCCAACATTTTCAAAATGCTGAAAATTCCAGCCGAAGTGCCTTTGCTTGGCGCCTTTCAACGAATCGTCTCCCGGCGGGAGCAGGACGAACTGGACCGCCGTCCCGGAACTGTTTGAGGCGCCTATCGTCCGTTGGTCCGGACAGTCGCGGATCTGCGCCAAAGGGACGATTTTTCTCAGCGAGGCAGTGCCGCATCGCCAGATTTGCGGCGCTGTCCGGGATTACGGACGGTTGGCGGCGAGTTTTCCGGGGCGCCGGATCCAGGGCGTCTTGCGGACGCCGACGCTACGACCTACGAAAGGCTTCCGATATTCTTTCAGCCATTTGAAACCAACCGGGGCAACCAGGGGGCTGACTTGCGCCAGCGGCAAGAACTCGGTGCCAAGAGTCCGCAATCCTGCGGGTCAAGCAGCGATCTCTTGTCATTGGGAAGTCCCCTTTCGGCGGGTTTCAGCGCAGCTCCCCGGTAGTTGACAACCCTCGTAAGCCCTGCTAACAAAGATCGCCACAAATTAGGACGGATTGACACAATGGCGTGTCGATCCGCAGGCAAAGTGGGACAACGACGTCCGCTTTTTTCCCCGTATGGGGAAGGCGGGCGTTTTTTTTGGCGCCGCGCCTCTACCATCAACTTTTCCGCAAAGGACGGAGCCGACCATGAACCTGCACCAGCCCAACGCCAACGAATGCCTCGAAACCAAGAACCGCTCCCGGGACGTCGTGCCCCAGTCCGGGATCTGCAGCCGCTGCATCGACGGATGCAAGGGCAACTGCGACATGTTCCGAGCCACCTTCCGGGGTCGCGAGCTGCTCTACCCCCAGCCTTTCGGTTCCATCACCGCCGGCGCCGACAAGGACTATCCGGTGGACTACTCCCACCTGAACATCATGGGCTACGCCATGGGGGCCAAGGGGATCGACGCCGATCCGGACCGGGCCACCTTTCCCAACGTCAACACCGAGACCAGTTTCGGGGTCAAGGATCCGGTGAAGATGAAGGTGCCGGTTTTCACCGGCGCCCTGGGCAGCACGGACATCGCCCGCAAGAATTGGAAGCATTTCGCCGTGGGCGCCGCCATCAGCGGTATCACCCTGGTGTGCGGCGAGAACGTCTGCGGCATCGACCCGGAGCTGGAGTTCAACCGGGACGGCAAGGTGTCCAAAAGCCCGGAGATGGATCGGCGCATCCGGGAGTACCGCCGTTTTTATGAGGGCTACGGCGACATCCTGGTGCAGATGAACGTGGAGGACACCCGCAACGGCGTGGCCGAGTACGTCATCGAGAAGCTTGGCGTGGAGACCATCGAACTCAAGTGGGGCCAGGGAGCCAAGTGCATCGGCGGGGAGATCAAGGTCAACAGCATCGAGCGGGCCATCGAGTTGAAGAGGCGCGGCTATATCGTCACCCCGGACCCGGAGGATCCCGCCCATCAGGCTTCCTTCAAGGCCGGTCCGCTGAAGCAGTTCGAGCGCCATTCGCGCCTGGGCTTCATCGACCAGGATGGATTCATGAAGGAAGTCGAGCGGTTGCGCCGGCTTGGCGCCAAGCGCGTGACCCTCAAGACCGGGGCCTACCCCATGCGCGAGCTGGCCATGGCGATTCGCTGGTCATCGGACGCCGGGATCGATCTGCTCACCATCGACGGGGCTCCGGGCGGGACCGGGATGAGCCCCTGGCGGATGATGTGCGAGTGGGGGATCCCGTCGATCTACCTGCATTCGATGGCTTACCAACTGTGCGACCGGCTGGCCCGGCGGGGCAAGCCCGTGCCGCACATCGCCTTCGCCGGCGGCTTTTCCTCCGAGGACCACGTCTTCAAGGCCCTGGCTCTGGGGGCGCCCTACTGCAAGGCGGTATGCATGGGCCGGGCGCTGATGATTCCGGGCATGGTGGGCAAGAACACGGAAAAATGGCTGCGCGGCGAAGACGGCGGCCTGCCACCGACGGTCTCCAAGTTCGGCTCCACCAAGGAGGAAATTTTCATGAGCTACGAGGTGCTCAAGGAGAAGTACGGGGCCGAGGTGACGGCCGAACTGCCCCTGGGCGCCATCGGCATCTACAGCGCGGTGGACAAGATCAAGGTCGGTTTGCAGCAGATCATGGCCGGATCGCGCAACTGGGAGGTCCGGTACATCAGCCGCGACGACATCTTCGCCCTCACCGAAGAGTGCGCCAGGGTCACCGGACTGCCATACGTGATGGAGGCCTATCGCGACCAGGCCTTGGCGGTCATCGACGCCTGACCGCCGGTGGCGCTCCGTTGCCCGGAAGGCTTGTGGACGGCGGCGCCGATACCCGAATCGACGAACCATCCAGGAGCCTTTGGCGGCCCGCCGGCATGCCAAAGGCTCCCGCCGGGGAGGTCATGGGGTCCGAACACCTCGCCATACCGAAAGAATTCTACGCGCACTTCAAGGTCTTCCACGAGTTGATGGCCATCAAGGTGCGGGAGATCCTGCTGGTCTCCAGCCCCTACGATGCCTTCATCATGGAGGAGGACGGGAGCCTGGCCTCGCGCATCATCAACGAGTACAGCGGGTTGAACCTCAGCCATCCTCCGCGCGTGACCCGGGTCGCCTCGGCCCGCGAGGCTTTGGCGCGGCTGGACGACAAACCCTTCGGCCTCGTCATCACCACCCCGCACGTGGAGGAGATGGATGCCTTCACCCTCGGGATGGAGATCAAGAAGCGTCGCCCCCGGCTGCCGGTGATTCTGCTGGCCCACAGCCTGCGGGGGCTGTACCCGCCGCCGGAGGGCCGCGACTGCGGGGGCATCGACCGGATCTTCGTCTGGTCCGGCAACTCGGACCTGCTGCTGGCGATGGTCAAGAACGTCGAAGACCATCTCAACGTGGGGTATGATACCCGCCGCGCCCGGGTGCGGGTCCTGATCCTGGTGGAAGATTCACCGGTCTACTATTCGTCTTTTCTGCCACTTATCTACAAGGAAATCGTTCGCCAGACCCAGGCCGTGCTGGGGGTCGGACTCAACGAGGAGCACCGCCTGCTGCGAATGCGCTCCAGGCCCAAGATCCTGCTGGCCACCGATTACCAGGAGGCCCTGGAGCTCTACCATCGCTACCGGTCCTACCTGTTGGGAATCATTTCCGACACCCGCATTCCCTGCAACGGTCGAATGCGGGAGGACGCCGGCGTGGCCCTGCTCGCGCACATCCGTGCCGAGATTCCGGACCTGCCGCTGCTCCTGCTCAGTTCGGCCTCGGAAAACCGCACCTACGCCGACGCCATTCCGGCGGTGTTTCTCGACAAGAACTCCCCGGGCCTTCTCGGCGAGCTGCACGCCTTTTTTCTCGACCACCTCGGTTTCGGCCCCTTCGTCTTCCGCCGCCCGGACGGGTCCACCATCGCCGAAGCCGACGACCTGCGCGCCCTTCAGGCCCTGCTGCCTTCGATTCCCGACGAGTCGCTGCTCTACCACGCCCAGCGCAACCATTTCTCCAAGTGGATCATGAGCCGCTCGGAAATCGCCTTGGCCTCCAAGTTCCGCGAGGTGCAGACCAACGATTTCGGCGAGGTGGGGGAGATGCGCCGCTTCATCATCTCCAGCATCCAGGAGATGCGCAAGTGGCAGCAGAAGGGCGTAGTGGCCCAGTTCAAGGCTCACTCCTTCGATGCCGAGATCATGGACTTCGTCAAGATCGGCCCGGGGTCCCTGGGCGGCAAGGCCCGGGGGCTGGCCTTCATGGCGGCTCTCCTGCAGCAGGATGCAAGCATCTACGAAAAGTACCCGGGCATTCACATCAAGATTCCCAAGACCCTGGTGATCAGCACCGACGGGTTCGAGGCCTTCGTCCAGGCCAACAACCTGCGCCGTCTGGCGGTGGAGGATGCCTCCGACGAGCGGGTGCGAAGGGCGTTCCTCGATGCCGCCATGCCGGAGTGGCTCGTGACGGACTTGGAAGTGTTTCTCTCCCAGGTGGCGCGCCCGCTGTCGGTGCGCTCCTCGAGCCTGCTGGAAGACGCCCAGTTCCAACCCTACGCCGGCCTCTACCAGACCTACATGATTCCCAACAACCACCCGGATCTGGCCGTGCGCCTCGCGCACCTCGTGGCCGCCGTCAAGCTCGTCTATGCTTCCACCTACTACGAAGGCCCCAAGGCCTTTGCCCGCAGCACGGCCAACAAGCCCCAGGAAGAAGCCATGGCGGTGATCATCCAGGAATTGGTGGGCGACGCCTACGGCGATTTCTTCTACCCGGCGATTTCCGGCGTGGCCCAGTCGCACAATTTCTACCCGGTGGGGGCCATGCGGCCCGAGCAGGGGATTGCCCACATCGCCCTGGGGCTGGGCAAAACGGTGGTGGAGGGGGAGAAGACGCTGCGCTTCTCGCCGGCCCATCCGCGGGTGCTGCCCCAGTTCTCCTCGGTGGACGCCACGCTGCGCAACGCCCAGCGCCATTTCTACGCGCTACGGATCCGCAACTACCCGGAAAATCTCAATTTCGAGACTTACAGCAACCTGGAAAAGCGCGAGGTGGACGAGGCGGACGGCGAGTTTCCCGTCGCCACCCTGGCGAGCACCTACGTGCACGACGAACACCGCATCCGGGACACCACCTCGGTGCCCGGAACCCGGATTCTCACCTTCGCGTCCATCCTCAAGTACGACGGCTTCCCCCTGCCCGAGCTGCTCGGCGACATCCTCGATCTGGCGCGGCGGGGCCTCGGCTGCCCCGTGGAGATCGAGTTTTCCGTCAATCTCAGCGCCGAGGCCGGCGCCAAGAACGAATTTTCCTTTCTGCAGATCCGACCGATGGTGGCCGAAGAGGACCGCCTGGAGGTGCAGATCCGCGATCGCGACGAGCGGATGGCCTTCTGCCGTTCGGACCAGGCCCTGGGAAACGGACGGCGCGCGGACATCGCCGATATCGTCTATGTGAAGCCGGACGCCTTCGCCGCCGAGCAGACCGTGGCCATGGCGGCGCAGATCGGACGGCTCAACGCCGATCTGGTGGCGGCCCGGCGCCCCTATCTGCTCATCGGCCCCGGCCGCTGGGGGTCGTCGGACCGCTGGCTCGGGATCCCCGTGCAGTGGCAGAACATTTCCGGCGTGGGGGCCATCGTGGAGCTGCGCAACGCCGCCCTCAACGCCGAGCCTTCCCAGGGTTCCCACTTCTTTCAGAACATCACCTCCCAGGGGATACAATACGTGACGGTGACCGAAGGGTCGACGGACTTCATCGACTGGGCCTGGCTCGCCTCCCTGGAGACGGTGGCCGAGACCCCCCACGTGCGCCACGTGCGCCTGGAGCGGCCCATGGTGCTCAAGATCGACGGCCGCCGTTCGCGTTGCGTGATGGTCAAACCATTGTCGGAGGAGGATGGGGAGCAAGGGGGGGAAGACGACGGATGCCGGATGGGGAATTTTGAAACTTGAAACCTGAAACTTGAAACGGGGCCTTTTGGGTCCCTGCGGGCCTTTCTAAATCTTGAATCTTGAATCTTGAATCTTGAACTTTGAAACTGGAACGCGCCGACGGCGCTTGAAACTTAGAAACTTCAACCCGCAACGCAACGCAACGCAACGCGCCGCATTGTTTCTAGATGCACAGGAGGCTTTCAATGACCGACATTCTGAAGTTGATCGAAACCAAGGACCCGGGAGAAAAGGAGTTCCACCAGGCCGTCAAGGAAGTGGTCGAATCTGTGAAGCCGGTTCTGGACCGCAATCCGGAATACCGCAAGATGGCGGTTTTGGAGCGTATTACCGAGCCCGAGCGGGTGATCCTGTTTCGCGTGCCGTGGGTCGACGACCAGGGGGACGTGCGGGTGAACCGGGGCTTCCGGATCCAGATGTCCAGCGCCATCGGACCCTACAAGGGCGGTCTGCGCTTTCACCCGTCGGTCAACCTGAGCATCCTGAAGTTCCTGGCCTTCGAGCAGGTGTTCAAGAATGCGCTCACCACCTTGTCCATGGGCGGCGCCAAGGGCGGGTCGGACTTCGACCCCAAGGGCAAGTCGGACAACGAGGTGATGCGCTTTTGCCAGAGTTTCATGGCCGAGCTGTTCCGTCATATCGGGGCCGACACGGACGTGCCGGCCGGCGACATCGGGGTGGGGGCCCGGGAGATCGGCTACCTGTTCGGCATGTACAAAAAGCTGCGCAACGAGTTCACCGGCGTGCTCACCGGCAAGAGCCTCGGCTGGGGCGGGAGCCTGATCCGGCCCGAGGCCACCGGCTACGGGTGCGTCTATTTCGCCGCCGAGATGCTCAACACCCGCAATACCTCCTTGGAAGGCAAGACCTGCCTGGTGTCCGGATCGGGCAACGTGGCCCAGTACACCGTGGAAAAGATCCTGCAACTGGGCGGCAAGGTGGTCACCCTGTCGGATTCTTCCGGCTACATCTACGATGCCGCGGGCATCGACCGCGACAAGCTCGACTACGTCAAACGTCTGAAGAACATTCGCCGGGCGCGGATCATGGAGTACGTGGACAAGTACAGTGAGGCGGTCTACACCGAGGCCGACAGCACCCTGGGATGCAACCCGCTCTGGGATCACCGGGCCGACTGCGCCTTTCCCTGCGCCACCCAGAACGAGATCAACCGCAAGGACGCCGAAAACCTCGTGCGGCAAGGGATTTCGCTGGTCTGTGAAGGGGCCAACATGCCGTGCACGCCGGAGGCCGTCGACGTTTTGCTGGACAACAAGGTGCTCTATGCGCCGGGCAAGGCGGCCAACGCCGGCGGGGTGGCGGTTTCGGGGCTCGAGATGGCCCAGAACAGCATGCGCCTCAACTGGCCGCGGGAGGAAGTGGACAACCGCCTGAAGATCATCATGCGCAGCATCCACCGCACCTGCCTGGATGCCGCGGCCGAGTTCGGCACGCCGGGCAACTACCTCGCGGGGGCCAACATCGCCGGCTTCGTCAAGGTGGTCAACGCCATGCTCGATCAGGGACTGGTGTGAGAGGGGTATAAATTCACCGCCGACCGGCGCGGACGATTATTTCCGCCGCTGACACCTGTTCCTTTGCTGTCATCCCGAGGAGCAACGCGACGAGGGATCTCTTGGAGGCGCCAAGATTCCTCACTGCGTTCGGAATGACAGCGATAATAAATAATTACAGACGATCAACATATAGATTCACCGCCGACCGGCGCGGGCAGGCGCAGACCGGCAAAACGTCCTATTCCAGGTCCGCGGTCGTCGGCGTTTGTCCGCGGTGGATTGTTCTCAGGGCAGTTTCAAATAGATTCACCGCCGACCGGCGCGGACGATTATTTCCGCCGCTGACACCTGTTCCTTTGCTGTCATCCCGAGGATTCCATGGCCAACCCGGCTGTCATCCCGAGGAGCAACGCGACGAGGGATCTCTTGGAGGCGCCAAGATTCCTCACTGCGTTCGGAATGACAGCGATAATAAATAATTACAGACGATCAACATATAGATTCACCGCCGACCGGCGCGGGCAGGCGCAGACCGGCGAAACGTCCTATTCCAGGTCCGCGGCTGTCGGCGCTCGTCCGCGGTGAATCTTTCTCACGGCAGTTTCAACCAGAAGAGCCGGGCGGCTTCGCGGCCCGGATTTTCCCAGCCGATGGGCATTTCCCGGTCCAGGTAGATCAGATCGCCGGCCTGCACCGTCTCGGGGCAGTCCGGCAGCCGCAGGATCAGCTCGCCGCTTTGCAGGAACCCCATCTCCTGCCCCTTGTGCTGAAAAAAATGACCCGCCACCTTGGCCCCGGCCGGGATGTCGATGCGCAGCGGCTCGGCAAAGGCCTCGAATTCCGTCGGCAGCAACCGGGTGATCTCGACCATGGGCCGGCCGGCCGAAGCCGGCGGCGATGCCGGCGGCTGGCCGGGCCGGAACACGACGGGGCGCCGCGGTGGCACGCCGGACTCGAAGAAGGCCCCCATGGCCACCTCGAGGATCTCGCTCATCTTGTACAACGCCGGCAGGGACGGATAGATCTGGTTGTGTTCCACCTGGCTGATGGTACTGGGCGTCACCCCCACCCGCCGGGCCAGCTCGCTTTGCGACAACCCCTTGCGGGTGCGCAGCACCCGGATGCGGCTGCCCAGGTCGATGGCGCCCGGGGTTCGGCTGTCCAGGTCGATGGTCACCGCTTGGCCCCGGCACCAGTATGCCTGGGCCAGGTCGAGCCGTTCGTTGTCATGGCCTTCGGCCTTGACGAGGGTCAGGCGGGTCTTGCCACGGTTGACGGCCAACGCGATGACCACCTGGGCGATCTGGTTGATCCGGGCGCGCAGCCGCTGGCTGTGCGCCTGTTTCTCGATGATCCAGTAGGCGATGGTGTTCAGCTCGTAGAGGCGGGGGCAGGCCCGGGAGTAGAAGCGCAGGATCTGTTCCTCGTCGCCCCAGAGGGCCTGCATCCCGGTGAGGCTGTCGAAGACCAGGCGCACGTCCCCGGATAGCCCCGCATGCAATCCATAGAGGCTTTGGGCCACCGTCTCGGCATCCCGGGGCGCCTGGAAGCGGACGATGCGGCAGGCGGTCGACGACCGGCGGTCCCGGTAGAAGGCGGCAAAAACCTCCGCGCCATCGCCCTTGCCGTCGGTGAAAGCGTCGAAGATCGTCAGCAGCGGGCTGTCGGCCAGCGGGCCGAGGCGGTCGATGAGATGCCGGAGGGAGTGGTCGAAATTGACATAGATCAATGACTTGCCGGCGGCGAGGCTGCAATGGATGAAGTTGTGACAGAACACCGGCGCCAGGCTGCCGGCGTCGTCATACCAGACCACGTTGTCGCCGATGAAGATCCCGCCTCCCAGGAGCCGGTCCAGGTCTTCGATCCCCGAGGACACCGTGATGTGCGCGCCGCTCATGCGGCGGGTCCCTGTTCAGTTTTCCATCCCATGGTCATTCCTTGAAAACGGTGGCCAAGCCCTGCCAAAAAGAAATTCGAAATTCGAAGCACGAAATCCGAAACAAACCCACAAACCGTCGTTCCAAATGAGTCAATCCTGCGTCTCGCCTATCGGAATCGTTCGGTGATTAGCCGGTCCAGGGCGACCAGCAGAAGGCGGTCGGCCTCGGTGGTTTCCGTTTGCGCAAGGAGCCCGGCGATCTCCTCCCGGGCCGCTGCCGGGGTGCGGCGCGGGCGGCCCCGGTAGTCCACCGGCGCCTGGGTTCCGGCCGGCGGGTGGATGCGGTCGAAATAGGCGCGGCGGGCCTTTTCGACGGATTCCGAATGGGGGCCGGGAAAGTTGCGGAACAGGATGCGGCGCCCCAGGACGCGGGCCAACGGGTCGGCAAAGTGGCCGATCTGCGCCGGGCGCGCTTCCACCGGTGCCTCATGCCAGCGGTCGAAGGCCGCCAGATCCGCCTTCTGCCAGAAGCCGTGGTCGTAGAGGGCGGCGTCCGGGTCCACATCGGGTATTTCAGGGTAGCGGTAGGCCCGGTGAAAGGCAACGATTTCGGCCAGCAGGCGCGGCTGCTGCTGCAAGCGGTCCAGATTTTTGCGTGCCAGCGCTTGCCGCGGGGCATCCAACTGCGCCCAATAGCGGGGCAACGGAGGCAGGACCAGGGGCGGCTCGCCGTATTTCTTGCGCACCACGCGGGTCGTGTCCGGCACGTGGGCGGGGTCGGCCTCGGCCAGTTCGGGCAAATCCAGGCGCAACCAGAGGCGCTGGTTCGGATAGGGGGTGGAGGCTCCGAGTCCCAGGGCAGGGGCCATGTGGGCGTTGGCGCCGCCGAACTCGCTGGAAATCAGCAGGGCGAGCCGATGGGGGCCGGCCGGGCTGGTGAAGAGCGGCGGCGTCTGCCGGACGCAGTCCTGGTCCACCGCCTTGTCGAAACGGCCGCACAGATAGTCCCAGGTGTCCGCCTCGGTCCTGAAGCGCCGGGCGAGGGCCACGAGGGCTGTCACGTCGTTCATCGCGGTGTGAAACGGCGGGGCGGCCAGGTGGTTGGCCGTCGCCAGCGCCTCCAGCTTCAGGCTGGGGCGGCCGTTGTCTTCCGGCCACTGGAGCACCGCCGGCTTGAAATGGCGGTAGACGGCCGCGAAGGGGAGCAGGTCCATCCGGCCGCACTCGTGATGGTATTGGTGCGTGTAGGGCGGGAGCAGGTTGCGGTAGAAGGCGAAGCGGAGAAATTCGTCGTCGAAGCCCAGGGAGTTGTACCCCACGCTGATGGTTTGGGGGCGGTTGACCAGGGCGTGAATGGACTTTGCCGCTTCGTATTCGCTGCGGCCGGTGGAGAGCGTGTCCGGGCCGATGCGGTGAACCCGCATCGCATGGGGCGACGGCACCACGTCCGGCCTCAGGGCGATGGCCAGGTCGTAGCGTTCCACCTCGTTGAGGTCGGCATCGGTACGGATGGCGGCGAATTGAATCGGCTGGTCGAAGGCCGGGTTCAGTCCGGTGGTTTCCAGGTCGTAGAACAGGTAGGTTTTCAACGCGGCGGGCCTTCTTTCGATGCGCGGCGGTTCGGGGGCGTCTTTGGGCCGGGCGTTTTCCCGACATAAAAGAGGCGTCCGGGTTTGTCAATCGGTTCCATCCCCACTTTTCAGAGAAGTCCGGTGAGGGCAAGCTGGTTTCTGTTCACGGCCAGCTTCAACTCCGGTTGAAGGTACTCGTGGGAGCCGACCGTAAAAGGGATGAAGACCAGCAGGGCCGACTTGGGAACGATGTCGATGGCACCGAGGCGCGGATAGAACTGCCGTGCCGGCCGGGCCAGGGCGGCCAGGACGATCTTGAGGTTGTCGATGGTCTCGGCCACCGGCAAGGTGACGGGCAGCAGCTCTTCCCGAGGCAGCTTTTCCAGGGGTTCCACCGGTGGCTGCGCCAGGGTCAGGGCGCTCGCCAGATGGAGCAGCGTGGCCGGCCGGACCTTGAAAGCCGGACACCAGAATCGAAACGGACGCGATTCCCGATCCGGCTTGAGGACGGTGGGCAGGTTGGCCAGATGCGCCAGGTCGCCGAAATTGACCAGGGGGATTCCTTTTACCTCGGCCCGGACGCGCCAGAAAGGCAGGTAGGCGTCGGCGGCCTCGGGCGACGGCATGCGGGCGGTGCGGATTTCTTCCAGGCCCTTGGCCGTCGCCCGCCAGAGCCGATCGCACTGGCGGCAGACCAGCACCAGGGTATCGCGGCGTCCCTCCAGGTCCTGGCCGCAAATCGGGCAAAGGGCCGGGATGAAGCGCAGGTGGTCCCCGGCCGGTTCGACGGGATGGGTTTCCGGCGGAGGCGCTTCGGCATCCCGGGCCAGGGGGCGGTTGAGTACCCCGTCGTAGAGGCGCTGCCCCTGGCGGAAGATCGGCGTGTAAATCAGGCTGAGCGATTCGCCGACTTGGGTTTGCAGGAAAACGGGGGCCGGCTGGCGGGAGGCCTGGCGCCGCATGAAAAAGTCCCTGGCCTGCCGTGGGCCGCCGAAGGGCTGAAGGAAGGTGCCAGTCGTGGCGGGGGTGACAAATTTGAGCCGCAGGGCCTGGCTGCGCAGTCCGAGCGAAGGGGGAAAGGCCGGGTTGTCGACGGCGCAATGGCTATCGTCGGTGAAGCGATGCCGGATGCCGTCTACCCCGCAGGTGAAGAGGATGCCCTTGAACCGCCAGTAGGGGACATAAGCGATCTCCCGGTCCGCGGGCGCCCGGTGCGGCAGGACGTAGCGGGCCACGTTCCGGGGCAGCAGGTAGGACTGGACCCGGCAGAAATCGCACCGGTAAAGCCGGTCGCTTTCTCCGAGCACGGCCGGCGCGCCGCACTGGGGGCACTGGTGGTCGATATGCAGTTCGATGGGCGACTCCCCGGCGGGGTTGGGGGTTCAAGTTTCGAGTTTCGAATTTCGAATTTTCACCTTTACTTCCCCTCATGTCTTTCGCCGCACTGGTTGCAGAAGCGGGCGTCGGGGAGGTTTTCGGCCCCGCAGTGGGCGCAGCGCCAAGGCGCCGGCGCCGCGTCGGCCGGCCGGCCGCAACGGGGGCAGAAGCGGGCGTTGGGCGCCAGGTTCTTGCCGCAGTGCGCGCACTGCCGGAAGACGACCTGCTGATGGCCGCAGAACGGGCAGAAGCGGGCCCGGGCGGGAATCGTCTGCCGGCAGTCCGGGCAGGTGACCCCGGCCGACTCGGGGGACGCCCCGGCCGCCGCTTCCTGAGGGTCGCCATTCTGGAAATAGCGGGCAAACATGGCGGGCAGCATCAACCCGATGCCCGCCCCCATGGCCTCGCCGGCGGTCCCGGTGGCATCGGCGGCCTTTTCCATCGCCATGGCGGCTTTCAACCGGGCCAGCCGCTCCAGGTCCGGCAGGGCGCCAAGTCGGCTGCGGTCGTCGATGGCCTGCTGGACTTCGGGCGGGGGAGTGATGGCGTTGATGTAAAGGTGGGTCAGGGCCAGTCCGAAATGGGCCAGGTCGGCCTTGAGGCGCGTGGCAAGGTTCTGCGATAGCTGATCATACCGGGCCGGCAAGTTGAAGATCGTGTCGATGGTCTCGCCCATGTAGTCGTTGAAACGCGAGACGATGACCCGGTTGAGATATTCCTCCACGGCCTCGGTGGTGAAGATGCCCCGGGTGCCCACCAGGCTGTTGATGAACAGAACCGGCTGAACCACCTGCAAGTTGAAGACGCCGAACGCCCGCAGCCGCACCAGGCCGAGTTCGGCGTCGCGAAAGGCCACCGGGTCCCGCGTGCCCCACTTGAGGTTGGTGAAGACCTTCAGGTTGACGAAATAGACTTCGGCGCGCAGCGGGCTGCTCATCCCCCAGGGCACGCTGAGAATCTTGTTGAGCAGGGGGATGTTGAGGGTCTTGAGGGTATGACGCCCGGGGCCGAAGGCTTCCAGCGCGCGGCCCCGATAAAAGAAGACCGCCGCCTGACTGTCTCGCACCGTCAGTTGGGCCCCCCACTTGATTTCCCCCGAACCCTCCGCCGGCAGCCGTTGGACGATGGTGTCGCCCGTGGGATCCAACCATTCGATGTTTTCCAGGAAGACGAGATTGTTGCTGCCCATGTTGTCTCTCCCTCAAGCAGGTTTCCGGTGAACGTGGTGAGGTTATAGGCAATCGGGTCTCCAAAGTAAACTGGCGCCCGCGGATTGGAGCGGCACGCGAAAGATGCCTTTTTGCTCTCTCCAAGGCCCCGGATCCGCCGGCGCCAGGGCCGGGGAAACCCGGCTTCCAAAATTGAGGTTGCACGAATCGGGGCGATCGTATAGAAATGCATCGATCTTTATCCTTTTTTATCCACAGGTTGACAGCGCGGGCGACGCTTTTCAGGGCGGCATGGAATCTCTGTTCGATCCAGCACGGGCGCCCGGCCGCGGAGAAGGGCCGCTCTCAACGATCATCGGCGGGAAGGAGGCGACGGATGCGCATCGAAAGGCGATTCGCGGGCAGGTGGGGATGGGTCTTCGCGGTGATGGCGGTGGTCGGCCTATCCGCGGCAGGCGCAGCCGCCGAAGAACTCTGCGTCCCCCTGGACGGCATCACCATCGAAGCTCCGGCGGGGGTGAGGGCCGAACGCAGTCCGGTGGAATTTCCCCATGGCCAGCACTTTTCCATGGCCTGCACGCAGTGCCATCACAAGTGGCAGGGGACCGCCGAGAACCTCAACTGCACCACCTCCGGATGTCATGACCTGACGGCTGCACCCGAAAAGAAGTCCGGAATTCCCGATTACCGATATTTCAAGAACGCCTATCACAGCTCCTGCATCGGCTGTCACAAGCAGATCAAGGCAGACAACCGGGCGGCGGAGATGGCTCGGACCGTCGAAACGGTCCAGCGGCCCGGCGGGCCCACCGGCTGCGTGGAATGCCATCCCTGATGATCCTTCGGCGCCGCCCTCCGTATTTCTGGTCCCCGGGCGGCGCCGGTCAACGGCCCGCGCCATCCATTCCCGTCGATGCCCTCAGCCCGTTTTGACATCCATCGGTTCATGGCCATTCTGGAGGCCCATTATCCCCAGTGGCAGGCCCCTGTGGTCACCCTCATCGCCGAGCGGGGGGCATCGCCCTTCGAGATCCTGGTGTCGACCCTCCTGTCGCTGAGAACCAAGGACCAGGTGACCATCGCCGCTTCGCGGCGCCTCCTGGCGGCGGCCCGGACCCCGGAAGCCATGCTGGCCCTGGATGCCGATACCATCGGGCGCCTGATCTACCCGGTGGGTTTCTGGAAAACCAAGGCCGAACGGCTGCGGCAGATCAGCGCCATTCTCATCGAGCGCCACGGCGGCCGGGTGCCGGACAGCCTGGATGCTTTGCTGGCGTTGCCCGGCGTGGGGCGCAAGACCGCCAACCTCGTGCGGATCGAAGGCTTCGGCCTCGACGGGATCTGCGTCGACACCCACGTGCACCGGATCAGCAACCGGACCGGCTACGTGCGCACGAAGGCGCCCGAGGAAACGGAGATGCGCCTGCGCGGCAAGTTGCCCCGCCGTTACTGGGTGCGCTATAACGAAATTCTCGTGGCCTTTGGCCAGGCGATCTGCCAGCCGGTATCCCCCTGGTGCAGCCGCTGCCCGGTGGCCGAACTGTGCCGCCGCGTGGGGGTGAAGCACAGCCGGTGAGAGTCGGAGATCAGAGGTCGGAGATCCGAGGTCGGAAGTCGGAGATCGGAAGTCCGAGGTCGGAAGTCGGAGATCGGAAGTCGGGGATCGGAGCCACTCATGACACGTCGCATCAAGCTGGTTTCCTGGAACGTCAATGGTCTCAACGCCGCCATGCAAAAAGGTTTCACCGATTCGCTGCGGCGCCTGGACGCCGATGTCGTTGCCATCCAGGAAACCAAGCTCCAGCCGGAAAAACTCACCGACGCCATGCGCGACCTGGACGGCTTACGCTCCTACTGGTCGTTTTGCACCGTGAAGAAGGGTTACAGCGGCACGGCTGCCTATACCCGCATCGAACCGGCGTCCGTGGGCTACGGATTTGGACATTCCGACTTTGACGACGAGGGGCGGGTGGTGTGGTTGGACCTGACCGATTTTGTCCTGTTCAACGTCTATTTTCCCAATGGCCAGATGGGAGAGGACCGTCTCGAGTACAAACTGCGCTTCTACGAGGCATTTTTCGAATACTGCGACGATTTGCGGCGCCGGGGCCGCCCGCTGGTGATCTGCGGCGACTACAACACCGCCCACAACGAGATCGACCTGAAAAATCCCAAGGCCAACGAAAACACCTCCGGTTTCTTGCGCATCGAGCGCGACTGGCTGGATCGCATCGAGGCCGCCGGGTACGTGGACACGTTCCGCCATCTCCACCCGGAAACGGTGAAGTACTCGTGGTGGACATATCGCTTCAAGGCTCGGGATCGGAACGTGGGGTGGCGCATCGACTATTTTTTCGTCACCCGGGACATGATCGATCGCGGCTGGGTGCGCGAGGCCTTCATCGACAACGATATTTTCGGCTCCGACCACTGCCCCGTGGGGCTGGTGCTGGAGATTTGAACGAGCCATGACCGATGACCATGCAACGACACCGTGCCCGTCGCGGGCGGCGATTCGCGCCCAAGCCAGCCGGGGGCTGCGGGCAGGGGACTGCTTCATCGCCGAGCGGACCTTCACCGAGGCCGAAGTGCGCGACTTCGCCGCCATGAGCCGGGATTACAACCCGGTGCACTTCGAGCCGCGCTGGACGGCCCTGAAGCGCTTCCAGGGCCCGGTGTGCCACGGCCTCCTGGTGGGCAGCCTGCTCACGGAGATCGGCGGCCAGATCGGCTGGCTGGCCACGGGCATGGCGTTTCGTTTCCGGCGGCCGGTCTATCCCGGGGACACGGTCACCTGCCGCATGACGCTGCTGGCGGTGGACGACCGCTGGCGGGCCCGGGCCGAAGCGGTGTTTCTGAATCAGCGGGAAGAAACGGTGATCGAGGCCAACCTGGAGGGGATCGTTCCCGGCCCCGGTGAACAGGCCCTGCTGCGGGACATGATGGCCGCCGGAGACCCGACCAACGGTTTGGCTTGCCGGCCCGGGAATCCGGGATCGGGGCGGGAGGATGACCGATGAAGATGCGCATCACGTACTGCGTCCGTTGAAACTACCAACCCCGCGCCGCCCGGGTGGCGGCGGCCGTCAAGGAGAAGTACGGGATGGAGGTGGAGCTGGTGCCCGGCGACGGCGGGATTTTTCTCGTGGAAGTCGACGGGCGGACGATCTTCGAGCGGCGCCTGGGGGTCAAGATTCCCGAACCGGAGGGGATGGTGGCTTTGGTGGCCGAGCGGATCGGTGGATAGCCCGAATCGGGGATTCACCGGCCCAATTTGCCGTGCCGGTCCAGAAAACGGTGGAATCCGACCCGCTCGGCGTCGAGGGACTTTGTCAAGGTGGCATCGGCGCGGCTTCGGATCAGCCGCCGCAGCATCGCCACCATGCCCGGATCGTTGGCGGCGATCATCCCGGCCACTTCACGGGCGCGGGGCAGCAATTGTTCGGGCGGCACCACCTCGTTGACCAGCCCCAGAGCCAGGGCCCGTCCGGCGTCCAGCCATGCCCCGGTGAGAGACAGTTGCAGGGCCATACGCCGACCCACGGCTTCTTGGAGCAGTTGGCTCATCCCCCAGCCCGGATGGATGCCGACCTTCACATGCGTATCCGCGAAGGCGGCCCCGGTGGAGGCGATGAGAAAGTCGCAGTTCAAGGCCAGTTCGAAGCCGCCGGTCACCGCCGGGCCGTTCACCGCGCCGATCAGCGGTTTCTCCAGCCTCACCAGCACGTCGGGCAGGTCGTTGCCGTTTCCCCGGGGATCGATGAGATTTTCGGTGCCGATGACCTTCAGATCCAGTCCCGCGCAGAAGGCGGTGCCCGCCCCGGTGAGCACCACCGCCCGTACCGCGGTGTCGGCCGCCGCCGCTTCCAGGGCGTCGTAGAGTGCTGCCAGCAGTGCCTGATTCAAGGCGTTGCGGCTCCGGGGGCGGTTCAGCGTGATCAGGGCCGCTCCCTCCTCGACCGCGTATAGGACTTCCCGTGATGCCATCCCGTTTTTCCCCTCAGCGCGTCAGCCGTTGTCGCGAACCAGCATGGTGGCCGGATCCAGGACAAGGGACAACTCGCTTACGCCGCGCACCGGCTGGACCTGGATGCTGCTTCCCTCGGGGGACAACTGCAGCAGGATGTCGAAAAGGCCGGCCACCGGCTGGATCTGAGGCGGCAGGCCGTCGGCGCCCGGGGACTCGTGGCGGTGGGTGCGCACGGTGAACCAGGCGGGCAGGGCGAAACGGGCGGCCAGCGATTTCAGGGCTTCCAGGGTCGACATCCCTGCCGGATCCTCGAAGGGCAGGCCGTCCACCAGCAGCAACTCGGGCTGGAAGATCCCCTGGGCGGTGAGGTCCGTCATGCGCTCTTCGAGGCGGGGAGCGCTGAAACCTTCCACCCGGAATGTCATGATGAACAGGTGGTGCTGGAGCGTTTCCCACAGGGGGGCGATTTCCCGCACCGACTGCCCGGCCGCCGCCGTCTGGAGCACTTCCCGGTACCAGAGGGAGACTTTCTGCACCGGATCGTTGAGGCTGATGTGCAGGACGTTGCGGCCCTCGATGAGACTGTCGAGGGCCAGTTGCACCAGAAAAGCGGTCTTGCCGACACCGGCCCGGGCCAGCACGGCGCCGAATCCTCCCGGCGGGAGGGGGGCGCCGACGGCTTGGTTGAGAATGCGCATCGGATTGCGCAGCACCAGTTTGTTCTTGAGCATCTGACGGCTCCTTGATGGGTTGTCAGTTATCAGTTGTCGGTTGTCGGTGATCGATTGCCGGGGTTTTCCCTGATAACGATAAACAGATAACCGATAACTGTTTTTTTACTGATTGCGCCACGTCGTGGCTATTTCTTTTTTTCGGCCGCCTGCCGGATCAGCTCTTCGGCGATGGACCGGGGCACCTGGCGGTAGGTGGCGAATTCCATGGTGAATTGGGCCTTGCCCTGGGTCGAGGAACGCAGCACGGTGGAAAAGCCGAACATTTCCGCCAGCGGCACCTGGGCCTCGATCACGCACATCGGCCCCTCGTCCTGGGCGCCGACGATCATGCCGCGGCGCTGGTTGAGGAGGCCCATGGCGGCGCCCTGATACTCGCTGGGGGTTTCCACCGTCACCTTCATGATCGGTTCCATGATTACCGGGGCGGCCTTGTGATAGCCTTCCCGGAAGGCCCCCCGGGCCGCGGCCTGGAAGGCCATGTCCGAGGAGTCCACCGCGTGGGCCGCGCCGTCGTTGATCATCACCTTCACGCCGGTGACCGGGAATCCCATCAGCGGTCCCTTGGCGAGGCAGTTGCGGAAACCCTTTTCACAAGCCGGGATGAAGGCGGTGGGAATGGCGCCGCCGGTGACCTGGTTGTCGAAGACGAAATCGGCCTCGGCGGTCGGTTCGATGGCCCCGGCGATCCGCCCGAACTGGCCGGCGCCGCCGGTCTGCTTCTTGTGGGTGTAGTTGAAGGCGGCGGCCCGGGTGATGGTCTCGCGGTAGGCCACCTGGGGCTGGCCGGTTTCCACCTCGGCCTTGTACTCGCGCCGCATCCGCTCCACGTAGACTTCCAGGTGCAGCTCGCCCATGCCCTCGATGATCGTCTGGCCGGTTTCCTCGTTGACGAAGGTGCGGAAGGTCGGGTCTTCCTTGGTGAAGCGGTTCAACGCCTTGGACATGTTGATCTGGGCCTTGTTGTCCTTGGGCACGATGGACAGGGAGATCACCGGCTCGGGCACGAACATGGACGTCATCGTCAGGCGCAGCTCCGGGCTGGTGAAGGTGTCTCCGGAGGCGCAGTCGATACCGAAGAGTGCCCCGATGAAGCCGGCGGGGATCTGATCGATGTCCTCCATCTGGTCGGCGTGCATGCGTACCAGGCGTCCGATTTTCACCTTCTTGCCGCTGCGCACGTTCACCACCGTGTCCCCCTTGGTCAGGCGGCCCTGGTAAACGCGGATGTAGGTCAACTGGCCGTAGGGACCGTCTTCCAGCTTGAACGCCAGGGCTACGGTGGGGTCCTCGATGCGGCTGGTCAAGGCCACCGGTGCCTCGCCGTGTTCCAGGTCCAACGCCTCGTTTGGCACATCCCGGGGGCAGGGCAGCAGGGCGTTGACGGCGTCCAGCAAGGGCTGGACTCCCTTGTTCTTGTAGGCCGAGCCCATCAGGACAGGCGTGATCTGCCGTTGCAGGACCCCGCGGCGCAGGGCCTCGATGATCATCTCGGGCGCGATTTCGGCTTCTTCGAGGATCGCCTCGGTGAGGGCGTCGCTGAAGAGGGAGGCCGCATCGATCATCGCTTCGCGCCGGGCGGCCGCCTCGGCTTGCAGGTCGGCAGGGATCGGTTCACGGCGGATGACCTCGCCGTTGGCACCATCGAAATAGACCGCCTCCATGTGGATCAGGTCCACCACCCCCTCGAAATCGGCCTCCAGGCCCAAGGGCATCTGGATCGCCACGGCGTTGTGGCCGAGTTTTTCCTTGAGCTGGACCACGACCCGCGCCGGATTGGCGCCGCTGCGGTCGCACTTGTTGACGAAGGCGATGCACGGCACCTTGTAGCGCTTCATCTGCTGGTCGACGGTGATGGACTGCGACTGGACTCCCCCTACGGCGCAGAGCACGAGGATGGCGCCGTCCAGCACCCGAAGGGAGCGTTCCACCTCGATGGTGAAGTCCACGTGCCCGGGGGTGTCGATGATGTTGACCTGGTGCCCGTCCCACTGGCAGTAGGTGGCGGCCGAGGCGATGGTGATGCCGCGCTCCTTCTCCAGCTCCATCGAATCCATCGTGGCACCGACCCCGTCCTTGCCCTTGACGTCGTGGATGGCGTGGATGCGCTGGGTGTAGAACAGGATGCGCTCGGTCAGGGTGGTTTTGCCCGAATCGATGTGCGCGCTGATGCCGATGTTGCGAACCTTTTCGATATCGTACGTCATGACGGTCTTCCTTGTTGCGCGATGAAAGCGTGGCCGGCCCGGAGGGACAAAAAAATCCCTTTTGGGACAAAAGGGATGATGACGCCTCCAAAAAAATTTTGTTACTTTACAAATTCAGGGTGAAATGTCAAGGAAAAATTGGAATGCCCCCGGGCTGCTCAGAGGCGAAAAATTTCGGTGCGGGGGGCGCCATCCCGGTAACGCCGGTAGTCTTCCAGGATCCGACCGTGGTCGAAGGCCAGAGCGGACGGAAGGCGGTCCACCGGGAAAATCCGGGCGCGCTGCGCATCGTCTCCGCCTCGGGGTGTTCCCTGGGCCCGGGCGATGAAAACCGTGCTGACGCTGTGGTGACGCGGATCGCGGTCCGGAGCGCTGTAGGTGTGCAACTGCTCGATGAGCGTCACCGCCAGGCCGGTCTCCTCGGCCGCCTCCCGCCGGGCCGCGGTTTCGAGGGATTCGCCATAATCGACGAAACCGCCTGGCAAGGCCCAGCCCGGAGGCGGATTGGCGCGTTCGATGAGCACGATGCCACCCCCGGTCTCGATGATGACATCAACGGTGAGAAAGGGGTTGCGCGGGTGGGCGCCCATGGTCACAGCTCCGGAGCCCCGGCGGGAATCAGGCACACGAAAACCAAGGCATTGGTCCCGGGATTGCGGATCTGGTGTTCGACTTCGCCCGGCACCAGGATCACCGTTCCGGTGCCGATGGGTTGCCAGTGGCCGTCGGAAAAAATTTCCCCGCGACCGCCGTGAACGAAGATCTCGTGCTCCCAGGCGTGCTTGTGCCGGGGTGTGTGGCCGCCCGGGGCGACCTCAAACACCCGCATGCAGAAGTTGGCGGCGCCGTCGGCTTTGCCGATGGCTACCCGCCCCACCACGCCCCGGGCCGGCCCGTTGTCGAACGGGACTCCTGGAATGCTCGAATAATCGCAAATTTTCATAGCCGCTCCGTGAAGGTCTTCCTAATTTTGTGGATCACTTTAGCAGGCGGCGCCAGCACCGTCAATCCGGATCCCGCGCACGTCGCTGACGCTCCTCGGGATGACACCTTTTCTGAGTGACTAAAATTACGAGTGACTAAAGTGACTAAAGTGGTGGAGTCGCTGCGCTCCGGTTTTTATATAACTGCCAGGATTCCTTCACTTTAGCTCACTTTAGTCACTTTAGCTCACTTGACACTTGAATTTTCAGGCCCCTCCTTGACGCGCCCCGGTCTTCAGGGCAAAGTAGAACAACGGTCAACCTTGGAGTGCAAGGAGAAGCGACGTGGATTTGAAAACCTATTGCCCCGACAAGGTGGTGGACGCCGAAACGGCCGTCTCGACGATCAAGAACGGCAGCCGTGTCTTCATCGGCACCGGTTGCGGCGAGCCCCAGCACCTGATCCACGCCATGGTGGCCAAACGCAGCCTGCAAGACATCATGGTTTACCAGATGCTCTCGTTGACCTTTGCCCAGTACGTGGACGACCCGGATTTCCTGCGGCGCTTTTCCCTGAAGCTCTTCTTCATCAGCGCCGGCATGCGCAAGGCCGCCTTCGAGGGCAAGATCGACTACATCCCCAGCTACCTGTCCCGGATTCCCAAGTTGTTCTCCTCGCGACGCATCGGCCTGGACGTGGCGCTGATCCAGGTCAGCCCCCCGGATCGTTTCGGTTACTGCAGCCTCGGGGTATCGGTGGACATCACTCTGGCGGGGATGGAGAATGCCCGGCGGGTCATCGCCCAGGTCAACCCGAAGATGCCGCGGACCTGGGGGGACAGCTTCGTGCATGTCGACGACATCGATTTGTTCGTGGTTCACGAAGAGCCCCTGGTGGAAAGCCTTCCCGAAATGCGCGACAATGAAGTGGCGTTGCGCATCGCCTTCTTTGTCAACCAGCTCGTTGACGACGGGGCCACCCTGCAGATCGGGTTCGGGCGCCTGCCCTACGCCATTCTGGGCTACCTGGACAACAAGAACGATCTGGGGATCCATACCCAGTTGATCACCGACGGCTTTCTGTCCCTGTTTGAAAAAGGCGTGATCACCAACAAGAAAAAAACCCTGCTGCCCGGAAGAACGGTGGCGTCGCTGTGCATGGGGTCGGAACGACTCTACAGTTATGTGGACAACAATCCGATCTTCTATTTCCGGTCTTCTGAATTCGTCAACGATCCCACCGTCATCGCCCGCAACGACAACTTCGTCTCCATCAGTTCGGCCCTGGAAGTGGATTTGACCGGGCAGGTGTGCACCGACTCGATGGGCCACATGTTCTACAGCGGTATTGGCGACCAGGTCGATTTTTTGCGCGGCAGCGCCATGAGCAAGGGCGGGTTCGCCATCATCGCCTTGCCCTCCACCGCGCAGAACGGCAAGGTGTCGCGCATCGTGCCGAGCCTGAGCGAGGGGGCCGGTGTGGCCACCACCCGCGGCGACGTCAATTTCGTCATCACCGAATACGGGATCGCCGAGCTGGCCGGCAAGGGGATCTACCAGCGGGTGATGGAGCTGGCCCAGATTGCCCACCCGAGCTTCCGTGAAGAGCTGATCGCCGTGGCCAAGAGGCACCACTACATCTTCGCCGACCAGTTGCCGCCCACCCGGCAGGACCTGCTTTTTCTGGAGGACTACAAGAGCACCCTGAGCCTGCGCAACGGCAAGACCGTCGAATTCCGCCCGCTGCTGCCCTCCGACGAGTTCAACTATCGCAACTTCTTCTACAGTCTGAAGGAAGAAACGATCTACCTGCGCTTCTTCTACAAAATGAAGCTCTTCTCCCACGAGATCGCCCAGAAGCAGTGGGCCAGCGTGGACTACGAGAAGAACATGTCGATCATCGGACTGGCGCAGAACCGGGGTTACAAGGAGATTGTGGCCATCGGCTCCTACGCCTACGAGGAAGAGGATCGGGCCGAGGTGGCCTTCGTGGTGCGAGAAGACTTCCAGGGCCTTGGGATTGCCTCTTATATGCTCGATATTCTTGAAAAAATTGCCAAAAAGAACGGATATCGCGCCTTCTCCGCCACCGTGCTGCGGGAAAACCGGGCCATGCTCAGCGTGTTCAAGCGGCGCTACCCCAACGCGCGCACCGTGGCCACCGGAGGCAGCGACATCACCCTGATCATGGATTTCGACGATGCCGTGCCGTATCAACAAGGCGGTGGGGATGTCTGCGTCTGCCCCTGAGCGCCCGGCGATGGACGGTGGCGGGGTGGACGACCCATCCTGGCGCCGCCGGATCGTGGCGGGAGCCGGGGACCTGGGGGTAGCGGTGACCGCTTCCCAGGCGGCGCAAATGGCCCGATGCGCCGGTGAGCTGATCTCCTGGAACCGCCGGATCAACTTGACGGCCATCACCGACCCGGACGAGGTGGCGGTGAAGCACTTCGTCGATTCCATCGTGCCGGCCTCCTGGCTGCCGGCCGGAAGCCGGGTGCTGGACGTCGGCTGCGGGGCGGGGTTTCCGGGAATTCCGCTGAAAATTGTCCGGCCCGACCTGCACGTGACCCTCATCGACGCGGTGCGCAAGAAGGTTTCTTTCGTTTCCCACCTGATCCGCATCCTGGCGCTGGCACACACCGAGGCGCGTCATGCGCGGCTGGAAGACTTGCGTCGGCAGGCGCCCCGGCCGGTTTTCGACGCAGTGGTCTGCCGGGCCCTGGGGCCTCTGAACGCCTGGGGGGAAGATACCGCGGCACTGTTGGCCAAGGACGGGTTCGTGCTGGCCTGGAAGGGGCCGGCCGTGGACGGGGAGCTGGACGACTTGCGCCGGGCGGGGGATCCGCCGGACCGCATCCGCCTCGGCGGTGGATGGGCGACGGTGGCGGTGACGGCCTATCGCCTGCCGGAAATCGGCGACCGGCGCTGCCTGGTGCGGATCACCCCGCTGACTTTACAGGATCAATCGATTTGCGGGCATAAGGAGCAAGAGACGTGCAAACGCTGCTTTCCCTGATCAAGATGGCCGCGGTGTTGGCCGGCGGCCTGCTGCTGGGGCGGATGTATTTCGAAGAGGTCAAGAAGGCCAAGCGTGCCGGAGCCCCGTGGTACGCCCCGTACCGGACGCCGCCGGGGATCCTGGTGGTGCTGGCCCTGATGCTGCCCCTGTTTGTCTGGCTTTATGGCCGACTGCGCTGAAGGGCGCACGCAGTCCGGCGGTCATCCTCGCCCGACTCCGAGGAGGGTCTCATGAAGCGCGAAGAGTTTACCCGGCAGCTGTCCATCGGTTCCGATACCTGCACCGTCCACGATATCCGGAAATTGGAAACCGAGGGATTGGCCGAGGTTTCAAAACTGCCCTTTTGCATCAAGGTCCTGGTGGAAAACCTGCTGCGGCATCTCGATGGCCGCATCGTCAGGGAACCCGACCTGCTTGCCATGGCCCGTTGGCAGCCGCGCTATGCCGATCCGGTCGAGATCCCGTTTCATCCGGCGCGGGTGCTGATGCAGGATTTCACCGGGGTGCCGGCGGTGGTGGACCTGGCGGCCATGCGCGACGCGGTGCGGCGTCTGGGGGGCGATGCGCGCCGGATCAACCCCCGGGTGCCGGTGGAACTGGTGGTGGACCACTCGGTGCAGGTGGATGCCTTCGGCACGACCGATTCCCTCGAAAAGAACGTGGCCCACGAATACGCGCGCAACGGGGAACGCTACGCCCTGCTCAAATGGGCCCAGCGCAGCTTCGCCAACTTCAAGGTCGTGCCGCCCAACAGTGGCATCTGCCACCAGGTCAACCTCGAGCACTTGGGCCGGGTGGTGGTGCGCCAGGAGGAGGGCGGCCTTTCCGTGGCTTACCCGGACACCCTGGTGGGCACGGACTCGCATACGCCCATGATCAACGGCATCGGAGTCCTCGGCTGGGGGGTGGGCGGTATCGAGGCCGAGGCCGTGATGCTCGGCCAGCCTTACTACATGACCATTCCAGAGGTGATCGGCATCCGGCTCAACGGCGAGCTGCCGCCCGGGGTGACGGCCACCGACCTGGTGTTGACCCTCACCGAATTGCTGCGCCGGCGCAAGGTGGTGGAAAAATTCATCGAGTATTTCGGACCCGGTCTGGCCAATCTCACGGTGGCCGACCGGGCCACCATCGCCAACATGACCCCGGAAAACGGCTCCACCTCCGGGTTCTTTCCCGTCGATGCCCGGACCATCGAATATCTGCGCCTCACCGACCGGCCTGAGCGGGCCCAGCGGGCCGAGGCCTACTGCAAGGCGATGGGGCTTTTCGCCCACGGCGACGAGACCCCGGTCTATACCGAGATCATCGATTTCGACCTGGGATCGGTGGCCCCCTCGGTGGCGGGCCCGGCCCGGCCCCAGGACCGCATCGCCCTGCGTGATCTCAAGTCGCAGTTCGGCAAGATCCTGGGGGGCGACTACCCGCGCGATGCCGCCTTGAAACAGATTTCCACCTTCGTGGACGAATCCGGCAGCCTCACCCGGCGGCCGGAAACCCGAAAGGTGGGCGAGCCCCGATACTTCCCCGTCGATCTCCACGCCCCACGCATGGCCATCGGCAACGGGAGCATCGTCATCGCCGCCATCACCTCGTGCACCAACACCTCCAACCCGGCCGTCATGCTCGGGGCCGGCTTGTTGGCCAGAAACGCGGTGCGCCGGGGGTTGCGGGTGCCAGGATACGTCAAGACCTCCCTGGCGCCGGGGTCCAAGGTGGTCCTCGACTACCTCGTCCATGCCGGCCTGATGCCGTACCTGGAAGCCCTCGGCTTTCACGTGGTCGGATTCGGCTGCACCACCTGCATCGGCAACAGCGGCCCGCTGCATCCCGAGATCGAGGCGTTGATACGGGAGCAGAACCTCATCGTGGCCAGCGTGCTTTCGGGCAACCGCAATTTCGAGGCGCGCATCCATCAGTCCGTGCGGGCCAATTTTCTCGCTTCACCCATGCTGGTGGTGGCCCTGGCACTGGCCGGGCGCATCGACATCGACACGGAAAGCGAACCCCTGGGCTTCGACCCCAATGGAGAGCCGGTTTTTCTCAAGGAGATCTGGCCGTCGGCCCTGGAGATCCAGGAGGCCATCGGGCAGCACGTCGACCCGGCGTTTTTCGAGCGCCAGTATGCGCGCATCTTTGACGGTGACAAATTCTGGCGGGCATTGGAAGTGGCCGAGAGCACCACCTTCGCCTGGCAGAGCCAATCCACCTACATTAAAAATCCGCCCTATTTCGAAGGGTTTTCCCTCGAGGTGACCGCGCCGGAAGACATTGACGGGGCCCGTGCCCTCATGGTTCTGGGGGACACGGTGACCACCGATCATATCTCGCCGGCCGGCGCCATTCCGGCCGATTATCCGGCCGGGCGATACCTTCAGGAAAAGGGGGTGGCACCGGAAGACTTCAATTCTTACGGATCGCGCCGCGGCAACCACGAGGTGATGATGCGCGGCACTTTCGGCAACATCCGCATCAAGAACGCCCTGGTGGCGCCCACGGAGGGGAGCTTCACACGCAAGTTTCCCCGGGGCGACCGGATGAGTGTCTATGACGCGGCCATGGCCTACCGCGAGGAGGGGACCCCGTTGATCGTGCTGGCCGGCAAGGAGTATGGCACGGGGAGCTCCCGCGACTGGGCCGCCAAGGGGACCCTGCTCCTCGGCGTGCGGGCCGTGCTGGCGGAAAGCTACGAGCGCATCCACCGGGCCAATCTGGTAGGCATGGGGGTGCTGCCCCTGGTGTTCCAGGAGGGGCAGGGCTGGCGCGGACTGGGTCTCGACGGCAGCGAGACCTTTTCCATCGAGGGGATCGCCGGCATCGCGCCGCGCGGCAGCGTGACGGTGCGGGCCTTAAAGGCGGATGGCGGTGCCGTCGAATTCAGGGCCCTGGCTCGCCTGGATACCGAGGTGGAAGTGGACTATTTCCGCCACGGCGGAATCCTGTCTTACGTGCTGCGCCGGATGATGCGCGGCAACGGGGGATGAGGGCGCTTGCGGCGCGTTCAAGGCTCAGGGTTCAGGGTTCAGGGTTCAGGGTTCAAGGTTCAAGGTTCAAGGTTGAAGGTTCAGGGTTCAGGGTTCAAGGTTTCAGCGTTGGTGTTCTAAGCGGCGATGGGTTTCGTTTTACTTCACCGGACCTACGGTGTACGGGAGCTTGCTATCGTAGGATGGGTGCAGCGGTAGCGAAACCCATCAATATCGTCGATCAATCGAGAAGGATTTCCATTGTACGCCTATCTGGATTGCTTTTCAGGCATCAGCGGCGACATGACCCTCGGCGCCTTGGTGGACCTGGGGCTCGATTTGGCCTGGCTCGAGGCTGAACTGCATCGTCTGCCTTTGGATGGGTTCACCCTGGCATCCGAGACGGTGCACGTTTCGGGCATCCGGGCGACCCGGGTTTCGGTGCAGGTGGCGGAAAACCCGCCGCATCGCCACTGGAGCGAAATCCGTTCCCGGATCGAGGCGTCGCCCTACAGCGATGCCGTGCGCCGGCGCAGTCTCGAAGTGTTCGTCCGCATCGCGCAGGCCGAGGCTGCGATCCACGGCGTTGCGGTGGAGAAGGTACACTTTCACGAGGTGGGGGGCATCGATGCCCAGGTGGATATCCTCGGCGCTTGCCTGGGGTTCGAGAAGCTGGGCATCGAGGCCGCGGGCGCTTCCTCTCTGCCCCAGGGGCGAGGTCTGGTGCACTGTGCCCACGGGGTGCTGCCGGTGCCGGCGCCGGCCACGGTGGCCATCCTGAGAGGCATCCCCGTTTACGGGGTGGACACCGAGGCGGAGCTGGTGACGCCCACCGGCGCGGCCATCGCCGCCGGCCTGGCCGGAACCTTCGGCCCGATGCCGGCCATGGTGGTCGAAGCGGTGGGCTATGGCGCCGGCACCCGGCAGTTGGCGGATCGGCCCAACCTGCTGCGCATTCTGATCGGGCGCCGGGCCGACCGGGACGCCGCCGTGGTGGAAGAGTCGGTGACGGTGATCGAGACGGCCGTCGATGACATGAACCCGGAAATTTTCGGCCACCTGATGGAGCGCCTCTTTGCCGACGGGGCCCTGGACGTGTGCTGGATCCCGGTGCAGATGAAGAAGAACCGGCCCGGGACCCTGGTGCAGGTGGTCTGCCGACCGGAGGACCGGGAGGCGATGATCGGTCGCATCTTCAGCGAGACCACTTCCCTGGGGGTGCGCCATGACACGGTGCGGCGCCGGGCTCTGGCCAGGCGGGTGGAAACGGTGGACAGCCCCTTCGGGCCGGTCAGGGTCAAGCGAATCGTCGATCCGGCCGGCCATGTCCGCTTCGCCCCGGAGTACGAGGAATGCCGGCGCATTGCCGCATCGCACAACCGGCCGCTGCGGGACGTGTACGACGTGCTGGGAAAATTTTTTCCGACCTCCGACCTCCGACCTCCGACCTCCGATCTCTGATTTCTGACCTCCGACCTCGAGGCTTTCCATGGACATCGTCACCTTCGACAACGTATCCAAGATCTACCAGATGGGGCAGGTGGCGGTCGCCGCCTTGCAAGAGGTGACCTTCGCCATCCCCAAGGGCGCCTTCACCGCCCTCATCGGCCCCTCGGGCAGTGGCAAGACGACCGCCCTGAACCTCATCGGCTGCCTGGACAGCCCCACCCGCGGCGAGGTGACGGTGGCCGGCCAGGCGGTGAGCCGGCTGGACCGGCGCAGCGGGGCCGAGTTCCGGGGCCGGCACCTCGGCTTCGTGTTCCAGGATTTCAACCTGCTGCCGGTTCTCACGGTCTACGAAAACGTGGAGTACCCCTTGCTGATGATCCGCGACCAGCCCAAAGCCCAGCGGCGTCCGGCGGTGGAGCGGGTGCTGGCGGCGGTAGGCATGGCCGACCAGGCCCAAAAGTATCCAGCCCAGCTCTCCGGCGGGCAGAAGCAGCGGGTGGCCGTGGCCCGGGCCCTGGTGGGCACGCCCGACCTGGTGCTGGCCGACGAGCCCACCGCCAACCTCGACAGCCACACGGCCTTCCTGGTGATCGAGCTGATGAAGCAGATGCGCGACGCCTTCGGTACCACCTTCGTCTTTTCGACCCACGATCCCCGGATCATGGAGCACGCCGAGCTGACCTTCCGCATGGAGGACGGGCGACTGACCAACAACGGGGCGGCCCCCCCGGAGGAGGCGATCCGATGAAGATCCTGCGCCTGGCCTTCAAGAATCTGCTGCGATACAAACGGCGCACCCTGCTCACCGGCCTGCTCATCGGCGTGGGGGTGGTGGCGGTGATTGTTTTCGTCGGTCTCAGCGACGCTTTCAAGGGCGCTATCACCGGCCAGATCACCGATTCGATGCTCAGCCACCTCCAAGTGCATCGCAAGGGGTACACCGCCAGCATCGACAACCTGCCGCTGGACCGGATGCTGCCGGCCAAGGCTTACGCCAAACTTGCCGACATGCTGGCCGGTGATCCGGCGGTGGAGGCCTTTTCGCCAAGGATCAAGTTCGGGGCCATGCTGAGCAACTACGCCCAGACCACCAACGTGCGCCTCAACGGGGTGGATCCGGCCAGGGAACAGGCCGCCGCGCCGCTGCTGGCCTCGCGGATCAAGGACCGCACCCGCGACGACGCCATCCTGGCGCCCGGCGAGGTGGTGCTGCCCGAGATTCTCGCCAAGGGCATGGATCTCAAGGCCGGCGACACCGTGGTCCTCGTGGCCAACAACAAGGATGGATCGGTCAACGGGATGACCTTCGTCGTGGCCGGGATGGTGGAAAGCCTCATGGGGCCGGGAGGGCGGGACGGATACATGCACATCGACGATGCGGCCGCCCTGCTGCGCATGGCCGAGACCGAGATCAGCGAGGTGGCGGTGCGGGTCAAGCATTCCGAGGATGTCGATGCCGTCGCCGGACGGCTCCAGGAGACCCTGGCGCCGATGAAGAACCAGGCCGGCCAGCCGATGTTCGAGGTGCATACCTGGAAGCAGCTCAGTCCCTTTTTCAACGTGGTGCGGATGATCGACCTCATGACCCTGGGGGTCCAGACGATTCTCATCGCCGTGGTGCTCATCAGCGTGCTGAACGTGATGATGATGAGCGTCTACGAACGGGTGCGGGAGATCGGCACCCTGGCGGCCATGGGCACCACGCCGGGGCGGATCATGGGGCTGTTCGTGGCCGAAGGTTTCAGCCTCGGCCTGGTGAGCGCCCTGTCGGGAGCGATCGTCGGCATCGGAATCCTGTGGGTGCTCAACCTCAGCGGGGTGGAGGTGGCCTTCGGCGGCGCCGGCCAGGTCTTCACCCTGGAACCGGCCGTTTCCCTCGGCCAGGTGGCTTCGGCGGCCTTGATCGTGGTGGGCATTTCGGTGCTCGCCAGCCTCCAGCCCGCCGCCAAGGCGGCCCGCCTGGTGCCGGTGGACGCCCTGAGGCACATCTGAAAATAAATTCGAAATTCGAAATTCGAAACCGGGGCGAGGGGATCCGACGCTTTATGATTTTCCGGTTTTTTATAAGTCCTATAGGTCCTATAAGTCCTATAAGTCCCATTTTTTCTTTTTACCTAGCGGAGCCGCAGATGAAAAAAATCCTCCCTTCAGCCCTTGTTTGCCTGGCACTGGTTTTTGCGCCGGTTACCGCCTTCGCCGAACCCCTCACCGGCGAGCAGATCCTGGAGCGGGTGGACCGCAACCTGGAGCCGGGGGATCTGGAGATGTACCGCAAGATCATCAACATCGAACCGGACGGCAAGCAGAAGGAGTACGTGCTCCGGTTCCTGAAAAAGGACAAGGACAAGGTGGTCACCCTCTTCGTGTCCCCGGCCAGCGAGGCGGGCCGGGCCACTCTGCGTCTCGGCGACAACATGTGGCTCTACATCCCCAACGTGGGCAAGCCGATCCGGATCACCAGCATGCAATCGGTGGTGGGCGGGGTGTTCAACAACGCCGACATCATGCGGCTGGACTACAGCGTGGAGTACGCGGTGGCCGGATCCACCGAGGCCGAGGGGCAGTATGTGCTCGATCTCAAGGCCAGAAGCGGGGCCGTGGCCTATGACCGGCTCAAGATGTGGGTGGACGGGGAGCGGCTGGTGCCGGTGCGCGTCGAGTGCTTCGCCGCCACCGGCATGCTGATCAAGACCTTGCATTTTTCCGACATCAAGGACATCGGCGGCGGCATGGCGAGCCCGGCGGTGACGGAGACCGACAGTCCGCTGTACCAGGGCTACAAGTCGGTGATGGTTTCGGCCAACCTCAAGCTGCGCCAGTTCTCCGACGAGGTCTTCACCCTCAACTACCTTCCCCGGGTGAAGGATTTGCGCTGAGCCATGCCGGTCTGGGTCCTCGTTGCAGTATTGATGTTGGGCTGCGTCGCGGCGGGCGGCGCCGAGACCTACGATTTCGCCATCCCCGAGGCGGAGCCCAAGAACTACGAGATCGGCGCCCGGCTGGAGGCGCGCTATCTTTTTCATCGCTACGATACGGCATCGGCCAAGTACCGGCTCGATAGGTTGCAAGGCGACCCGGGGGCCGACGCTCACGAGTGGCACGGGGTCGTGGAGCCGATGATGAGCTACCGCCGGGGAATCCTCAAGGCGGCCCTGATCACTCACCACGAGTACGTGGACGACGGGGTGGGCACCGGAACCCGTGACGACGTCTACGAGGGGTATGTGTCGTTGACCCCATCGCCGCGGTTTACGCTGGACCTGGGCAAGCGTTCGGTGCTCTGGGGCAAGGGATATGCCTGGAACCCGGCCGGTTTCGTCAACCGGCCCAGGGACCCGGACGACGCTACCCAGAATCTGGAGGGCCGGGTTCTGGCGGGGGTGGACCTGATCCGCAGCTTCGAAGGCGGCCGGCTGGCCAACCTGGGGCTGACGGCCCTGGCCCTGCCGGTGATCGACGACTGGTCCAATCCCGAACTGGGCGCCGACGGCGACGTCAATTATGCCTTGAAGCTCTATCTGCTCTGGCACGACACGGACATCGACTTCATCTGGTTCGATGGCCCCGGCCAACCCTTGAGCCTGGGGTTCGATTTTTCCAAGAACCTGGCGGAAAACATCGAGATCCACGGCGAGCTGGCCTGGCGCCGCGATGTGTTGCGCACCGTGGTCGACCCTCACGGCCGAATCCGGTTCGAGCGCGCCGATCCGGTGGACTACCTTCTGGGTCTGCGCTACCTCAACGCCCTGGACACCACCTTCATCCTCGAGTACTACCACCGCGGCAGCGGCTATGACCGCGGAGAGCTGGAGGACCTGTTCGCCTTCCAGGACGCGGCCGTGGACCGGTGGCAGGCCTCGGGGGACACCGCCGAGGTGGAACGGGCTCAGCAGGTCACCCGGTCGTATTTTTCCGAACGCAACCCCGGCCGGGACTATGGGTACCTCAAGGTGTCCCGGAAGGAGCCCTTCGACCTGCTCGACGTCACCCCCTGGATCGCCTTGATGGCCAGCTTGCAGGACGGCAGCTTCAACGTGCAGCCCGGTTTGACCTGGACTCCCCTCACCGATCTGGAACTCAACTTCCGGGTCGCCGTTCCCGTGGGGCCCGCCGACACCGAGTTCGGTGAAAAGCCCGATGCCTGCCGGCCGGAGGTGTGGGTGCGGTATTATTTTTGAGGTTCAAGGCGCCTGCGGCGCGTTCAAGGTTCAAGGTTCAAGGTTCAAAGTTCAAAGTTCACGGTTCAAGGTTCCGGGTTTAGGGGTTCAGGTTTCAGCGGTTCCGCTGGCCACCGGGAATCCAAAGACCCAAGTTTCCATTTTCAAGTTCACAGTTCCCCGCTTGCAAGGATCCGTTTCGTATTGCCATCCTTTCGTGATATGGTTTTCTTCATTTTTCTCAACCCGATGCCAGGTCCCCCGCAATGCTTCGGATTCGCAACCTGAAATGCTTCTACGGCGGCATCATGGCCATCAAGGGGGTCAGCCTCTCGGTGCGTCCCGGGGAGATGGTCTGCCTCATCGGCGCCAACGGAGCGGGCAAGAGCACGCTCCTGGCGGCCGTCAGCGGGCTGCTGCCCACCTGGAAGGGGGACATCGACTTCCAGGAGCAGCCTCTCAAGGGCCTCGATCCGCCGGCCATCGTGGCCCGGGGCATCAGCCTGGTGCCCGAGGGGCGGTTGATCTTCCCGACGTTGAGCGTGATGGACAACCTGCACTTGGGCGCCTACACCCTCTATCGCCGGGGGCGGCGGGGCGAAGCCGATGAGATCCTCGAATCGGTGCTCGCCCTCTTTCCGGTGCTGGCCGAGCGGCGGCACCAGGCCGCCGGCACCCTCTCGGGCGGTGAACAGCAGATGCTGGCCATCGGCCGGGCCCTGATGGCCAAACCGGCCCTGCTGCTTCTCGACGAGCCGTCCATGGGGCTGGCGCCGTTGCTGGTGGGAAAGATCCTGGCCGCCCTCGAAACATTGCGGGCGCAGGGCCTGACGCTCCTGCTGGTGGAGCAGAATGCCCGGGCCGCGCTGGCCATCGCCGACCGCGGCTACGTGTTCGAGACGGGAAAGGTCGTGCTCGAAGGACCGGCCGCGGACCTGCTCGACGATGTGGAGGTCAAGCGGGCCTACCTGGGCAAGGACTACGCGGGGTTTACCGAAGGGAGACCATAAGTCATGCCATCGGCCGAATTCGACGACCGGGCGCAGCGGCAGCTCGAACGGCTGCAGAGCACCTTGAACCGCGCCTTTAGCTCCGTGCCGTTCCACCAGGAGCGCCTCAAACGAAACGGCATCCGCCCGGAGCAGGTGGAAACCATCGCCGACCTGGCCGGCATGCCCTTCATGACCCGCCGTCACCTGGGGGAGAACTACCCCTACGGGCTTTTCGCTGTCCCCTTGCGCGACATTGTGCGCATCCACACCGCCCCGGGCACGACCCTCAGCCCATCGGTGAGCGGGTACACGGCCCGGGACCTGCGCCAGTGGACCGCCATGGTATCCGAATCGCTGGCGGCCGCCGGAGTGGGCGCGGAGGACATCCTTCAGATCAGCCTCGACCCGGGGCTGAACGACTGGGGCCGGGACTACAAGCTCGGCGCCGAGGCCCTGGGGGCCAGCGTCATCCCCAACTCACTGCTTTCCCTCGAAAAACAGTTGATGGTGCTCCGCGACTACCGCACAACCACCCTCATCACCACCCCCTCCTACGCCGCCCAGATCGCCGATCATGTCCAGGCCCTGCGCATCGACCTGGACCGGCTGGCCCTCAAGACCCTGATCCTGGTGGGCGAGCCGGTGCCCCCGGCACTGCGCCGCCGCCTGGAGGACGACCTGCAAGTGGTCGCCTGGCTGCACTACGGCCTCTCCGAGGTGCCGGGCCCGGCCCTGGCCTTCGAGTGCCACCTGCACGAAGGGTTGCACCTGCACGACGAGCATTTCCTCGTGGAGATCGTCGATCCGGATACCGGCCAGCCTGTTCCGCCGGGGGCCGAGGGGGAGCTGGTGCTCACCAGCCTCACCACCCGCGCCATGCCGCTGATCCGTTTTCGCACCGGGGACTTGGCAAAGCGGCTGGAAGGGCCCTGCGCCTGCGGCCGAGCGGCCGAGCGCATCGTCTGGCTCCCCGGCCGCGCCGACGACCTGATGGTTTTACGGGGCGTGAAGATCGATCGCGGGCAGGTGCTGGCCCAGATTGCGGCGGCGCTGGGGTTCGAACCGGACCGGTACCGGATTTTCGTCAATACCGAAAAGAACCGCCGTCTGCTGGAGGTCTGGATCGGCGTGGACGACCGGATCTTCTCGGACGAGATCAAGATGCTGGAAAAGCGCATGGCCGACATCGGCCGGCGGCTCTACGAAAGTCTTGGCGTGCCCGTGACCGTCCGGCTCAAGGAGCGCGACACCTTCGCCGCCGAGGGGCAGTGAGCACGGCCCCGTCGAAGTTTTGCGATCCTTCTTGCGAGGGATTTTTTCGGGTCTATACGCTCCTCCCGCCTGTGTCCCTGACTGCAGATCCCTCGTCGTAAACTCCTCGGGATGACACGGGAGCCAAGGTGGGGGGTTTCGGGATGACACGGGAGCCAAGGTGGGGGTGTCGGGATGACACGGGAGCCGTGGGAGGGATACGGAACGACACTTGTTTCCGGTGTCATTCCGAACGTCGGTGAGGAATCCGCAGTGGAGAAGATAGGCGGGAAACAGTGACATTCGGCAAGAAAAGTGGCAGAGTTCCTTATTTCGAGGGAGCCTAGGGCCAGTGATACCGCGACGTTGACAGCTCCGGGGGCATTCGCTAATGTTTTCACGCTGATTGAACGCCGGAGGAATTCGAACCATGGCCACCGAGATCACGCCGGAGAAGGCCAAGTTGCAATTGATCTGGGGCGCCGCCCTGCTGCTGGCGGGTATCGGGGTGTTTTTTCGCATCCCCCAGGTGATGCCCCAAATCCGGGAGATGACCCAGCTTGCGGCCGTGAGCGGCTTCGTGAAATTTTGCTTCTACTTCATGGGCGTGCTGCTGGTGGGCGGCGGCGCCCGGAAGATTTATTTCAGCGTTCAGGCCCTGCAATCGAAGCGGCCCGATGCCTGAACGCCGCTTTGTCGTTGATCGGTTCCGGCGAGGCTGTCGTTGCATCCGCATGCCAGGGAGACGGCTTCCATGACTGTATCCAAAGCCCCTGTCGCAGTCGCCGGCAGGGCCGCCGATGTGCAAAATCTCCGGTCCGAGGTCGAGTATCGCACCCGGCTCCAGGAGATCTGCAACAAGATCTACGCCGCCAAGAACCTCGATGAAATCCTCATCGATCTGAGGGAGGAGATCACCGGTCTGTTCGAGGCCGAGCGCATCACGCTCTACGTGGTGGACGGCCGGCGGCGCGAACTGGTGTCGCGCTTCAAGTCGGGCAACGAGGTCGCCGAGATCCGCGTGCCCATCGCCGGCCACAGCCTGGCGGGGTTTTCGGCGATGATGCAGAAGGTCGTCAACATCGTCGACGCATACGACGACAAGGCCCTGACCCGCATCGACCCCGCTCTCCGGTTCGACAAGAGCTGGGACCAGAAAACCGGGTTTCGCACGGGCGCCGTGCTGGTGTGCCCGGTGGTCTACCGCCAGTTTCTCCTCGGCGTCATCCAACTGATCAACCGCACCGACGGCGGCCGTTTCAACGACCTGGACGAATGGGCCGTCCAGGAAATGGCCAATATCCTGGGCATTGCGCTGTACAACCAGAAGCGCCTGGCCCGTGTGCGGCCCTCCAAGTTCGACTACATCCTGGAAAATCACATCCTGACCCAGAAGGAACTGGAGCGGGCCATCGCCGACGCACGGCAACGGCGCGAGCCGATCGAACACATCCTCATGACCGATTTCAAGGTCCCCAAGGAGGAAATCGGCAAGTCGCTAAGCAAATTCTATAAAACCGTATTCATCCCGTACAACAAGAACGCGCCCATCCCGGGGGAACTGCTCGCCAAGGTCAAAGTACCGTTCATGAAGAGCAACTGCTTCGTGCCGTTGCGCGTCGAGGGGGGACGGGTGCTGGTCGGCATCGACGATCCCCAGGACTTGCAGCGGGTCGATAACATCCGCATGCTATTTAGCGGTCAGGAAGTCACCTTCGCCGTGGCCCTGCGGGAAGATATCCAGGCCTACATCGCCCTGTTCACCCAGGACGAAAAGGAAATGGCCTCGATGGAAGAAATCCTGCGCCAGCTCGCCGTCGAGGTTAGCGAGCAGGAAGAGGTCGAGACGGGGGTCGGCGAAGAGGACAGCGCGGTTGTGCAGTTGGTCAACAAGATGATCATCGACGCTTTCAATCGCGGCGCATCCGACATCCATATCGAACCCTACCCGGGCAAGCAGAACACCCAAGTGCGCTTCCGCATCGACGGCATGTGCCAGGTGTACCAGACCATTCCCTTCGCATATCGCAATGCCATCGTGTCGCGGATCAAGATCATGAGCGACCTGGACATCGCAGAACGGCGCAAGCCCCAGGACGGCAAGATCCGCTTCAAGCGGTACGGCGGTCTGGACGTCGAGCTGCGCGTGGCCACCGTGCCCACCCAGGGGGGGATGGAGGATGTGGTCCTGCGGATCCTGTCCGCCGGGGAGCCCATCCCCCTAGATAAGCTGGGCCTTGCTCCATACAACTATGAGAATTTCGTGAAGATCATCAGCCGCCCCTACGGCCTGATCTTCGTCTGCGGCCCCACCGGCTCCGGCAAGACCACCACCCTGCACTCGGCCCTGGGGTACATCAACAAGACCGAAACCAAGATCTGGACCGCCGAGGATCCGGTGGAGATCACCCAGCGGGGGCTGCGGCAGGTGCAGGTGCAGCCCAAGATCGGCCTGGATTTTGCCACGCTGATGCGCTCGTTCCTGCGCGCGGACCCGGACGTGATCATGGTAGGGGAGATGCGGGACCGGGAGACCACGGCCATCGGCATCGAGGCATCCCTCACCGGCCACCTGGTGTTCTCGACACTGCACACCAACAGCGCGCCCGAAAGCATTACCCGCCTGCTGGACATGGGGATGGATCCCTTCAACTTCGCCGACGCCATTCTCGGCATCCTGGCCCAGCGACTGGCGCGCACCCTCTGCAGCCACTGCAAGCGCCCCTACACGCCGTCCCGGGGGGAATACGATGAACTGGTGCGCGAGTACGGCGGCGCCGAAGCCTTTGCAGCGCATTTGAACCTGCCGTATTCCCCATCCCTGCAGATCAACCGGCCAGTGGGCTGCGAATACTGCGGCAACCGCGGCTATCTTGGCCGCTGCGGGATCCATGAGCTGCTCATGGGCACCACTCCCATGAAGAAGCTGATCCAGCTATCCAGCCCCATGGAAGAAATTCGCGCCCAGGCCATCAAGGACGGCATGACCACCCTGCGTCAGGACGGTGTGCTGAAGATCTTCGACGGCATGCTCGACATCGTCCACGTGCGCAAAGTCACCATCCAGTAAAACTTGAGGGGTGAGTGCCGCCGGCCGCCGATGCAGGCGGTTGAATCCCTCTGACACCTGCTCTCCTGCTGTCATTCTGAGGGGCGCTTTCCCCGCTGTCATCGCAAAGGAGCGCTTTCCGCGCTGTCATCGCAAAGGAGCTCATGTCAAACCCCCTGTCATCCCGAGGAGCTACGCGACGAGGGATCTCTTTGAATTTGCCGGCATTTTTCGCCGTATTCCGGACTGCAGATTCCTCACTTCGTTCGGAATGACAAGCGAGAATGAGGTTCGGAATGACAAGCGAGAATGAGGTTCGGAATGACATCCATAAACGACGTTCGGAATGACATCCATAAACGATAGTTGCGGACGAGGAGGCTTTCCTGCCTTCCCTCTCTCATCGCCCTTCCCTGAATTTTTCAAGCTGGGCTTCGAAGTAGGCCCGATCTTTCGGAGCGGCCGCTTCCAGCGCCTGGCGGCCCGTCGCGACGGCCTCGGCGAAGCGGCCGTTGGCGTAGTAACTCTCGGCCAGGGTATCCAGGACATGGGGAGCCGGGTCGAGGGCTGCGGCCCGAAGCGCCAGCTCCAGGGCCCGTTCGGGACGGCGCAGGGCGGGATCATCGGCGGTGACGTAGAGCCAGGCGAGGTTGTTCAGGGCCCGGGCCTGGCGGGGATCCAGGGAGATGGCCTCCTCGTAGGCCGCGGCAGCCTCGGCGAGCCGGCCCCGGCTCTGGTGGATGTCCCCCAGCAGCGTCAGCAAGTCGGGTTGATGGGGATTGCGGGCCAGCTCCCGCGTGGCGGCGGTTTCCAAAAAATGCGCGCCGAGGCGGCGGCCGGTCTCGCCGAAGTTGACCTGCCAGCCGAGCACGGCCACGGCCGCCAGGGCCGCGAGGTAGCCGGCGATGCTGCGGGTCACCTTGCGGTCATGGGATGCGATCCAGCGCGGATCCCTCTCGCAGCGGTCCAGGTAGGCGATGCGCTCGCTGATGGAGAAGTGGTGCCAGTCGGGTTTGCCAGGGGCGATGCCGCTGACCGCGGCGATCTTGGCCAGGGTGGCGATCAGTGGCCGGGCGCTGGGAAAGAGGCGGAAGACGTACAGGTCGGCCTGGCGCTCGAAGTTGCGCATGAAGTAGCCGAAGACGAGACGGAAGTAGACGAGGAAGACCGCCACCATCGCCAGCCCCAGCAGTACCGAGCCGGTGCTCACCGGGTCGAGGGCGAGGACCTGGACGAGCCGATGGACCGGTTCGGCTTGCAGCAGGATCAAGGCGGCGGCTTCGAACAGGGAATAGACCAGGAGGATGTAGCCTGTGAGAAACAGCAGATAGAAGGCCAGGTGCCGGCGTTTGACATGGCCGATTTCGTGGGCGATCACCTGGTCGATCTGCTCCGGGGCCAGCTCCCGCAATAGGGCCGGGGTGACGAGGATGTAGCGGAAACGGCCCACCAGCCCCATGACGCCGGCGGTGATCATTCGGCCGCCGAACATCGGCCAGTAGAGGATCTGGGCGTAGCGCAGGCCGGCGCGGCGGCACAACGCCTCGATGCGCAGTCGCATCCAGCCGTCTTCCAGAGGCCGGCAGCGCCAGAAGCGCCGTATCAGGGACGGTCCGAACACCGAGGTCAGGACAAGGAAGATCAGGAAATAGGCCAGCTCTCCGGCAGGTGTGGTCAGGAGGCGCTTGGGCGTCTCGAAGGGCAGCAGGCCGATGATGTCGGCAATGCCGGACAGCGCCAGCCAGGGCAGCAGCACCGGCCCGGAGAAGGCGAGTTGGGCGAGGACGCGGGTGCGGCGGGAGGTGCCGGTGGCGTAGATCTTTTCGTAGGCGCCGTGGCTCAGACTCCAGACGATCGCCAGGTGGGCGATGAAAAGCAGCAGGAAGACCAGGGCCCCGAGGGTGGGCGCCGCCTGAATGGCGGGCCAAGCTTCCAGGCCGGCCGGCAGGTCGAGCACGTAGACGTCCACGGCGAACAGGGCCACGGCCAGGATCGAAAAGCGGGTGACCAGGCCGCTGAAGCGGATGTCGGCCAGGGCGGGGCTCAAGGTCTCGGCGGCCCTGGCCAGGCGGCCGAAATTCAGATGCACCCAGGCGGCAAAGGCCACCGCCAGCGCGATTGCCATCGGAATCGTTTCACCGGGAGCCGCCGTGGGGGTTTCCGGCGGGTGGTAGGTGCTGTAGATCAGCAGGACGACAATAAAGTAGAGGAAGTTGCCGAACATTGGTTTTTCAGCACCCTGGCGGCGCGTTCGAGGCCGCTTTGCGGCGTTCGAGGTTCAAAGCACCTTTGGCGCGTTCAAGGTTCAAGGTTGCCGCTTCGCGGCGTTTTTGGGCTTGCTTCTGACTTCCGGGGCGACCGGAGATTGAGTTTCTTCGGCCGTTCAGAATTTTCAGTCATCTGAAGACGTGCAGAAGCGGGCATTTCCACATTACTTCTTGGAAGTGGCTACCTTTTTTCCCCTTCCGAGATAGCGTTCCTTCTCGCTGTAGATGCACCCGCAGTACTGCTGGCGGTACATGCCCAGGTCCTTGGAAGCCTCGATGCCCTCCTTCCAGCCGCCGCGGAAATCCCGGTATAGAAACGGCACCCCGGCTTCCCGGGCGGCGGTTTCGGCGGCGGCGCGAATCAGTTCGTGGGATTGCATCTTGCTGTAGAGCAGGGTGCTGGTAAAGGCGTCGAAACGGCCGTGGCGCGCCAGCCGGGCGGTGGCCTGGAGCCGGTGGTGGTAGCAGATCCGACAGCGCTCAGCCTCGCGAAACACGACCCGGCGGATAAATCCTTCCAGGTCGTAGCCCTCCTGCCAGATCACCTCCAGGTCCACCGTGGGGGCCCAGGTTTCCAGCGCCTCCCGGCGGCGGCGCATCTCGGTGTAGGGATGGATGTTGTGCGGGTAGAAGAACCCCATAACCGTCATCGCCTCCTCGCGCAGGGCCTTCAGGGGGTAGATGGCGCAGGGCGCGCAGCAGATATGAAGCAAAATTTTCATCCTTTTCCCTCGTTCATCGCCTTCTCTTCACGCTTCCCTGGCCTGCCGTGGCCCGAAGATCGCCGTGCCGATGCGCACCAGGGTGGCGCCTTCCTCGATGGCCACCTCGAAGTCGCCGGTCATGCCCATGGACAGCTCCACCATGTCCACGCCGGCCACGGCTTCGGCGCGGATCCGGTCCCGCAGCCGGCGCAGGGCGGCAAAATAGGGCCGCGCCCGTTCCGGCTGGTCGAAAAAGGGGGGCATGGTCATCAGGCCGCGCACCCGCAGGTGTTCCAGGCGGCCAGCGTCCCGTATCAATTCCAGGGCCGCTTCTTCGGTCGTGCCGGACTTGGTGGCCTCGCCGCTGACGTTCACCTGGATCAGGATCGATTGGATCTTGCCGATTTTGGCCGCCTGCTTGTCTACTTCACGGGCCAGTTTCAGGGAATCGACCCCGTGGATCAGGTCGAAGAGCGCAACGGCGATTTTGGCCTTGTTGGTCTGCAAGTGGCCGATGAAATGCCAGGACAGGGGGCAGTCGGCCAGGGCCGCGATCTTGTCGCAGGCTTCCTGGATGTAGTTTTCCCCCACCGTGGTGACCCCGGCCTGCCATGCCTGGCGCACCATCTCGGCGGGATGGGTCTTGGTCACGGCCACCAGCGCCACCTCGGCGGCGTTCCGCCCGCAGCGCTGCGCCGCCCGGGCCATGCGGTCTCGAATGACTGCGATGTTGTCGGCGATGGTCATGTCATTCTTTCCGGCTTTCGGGTTGAATGGACCAAAAAGCTCAAAGGAATTCAGAGCTTTTTCCGGCCGCGGATTTCGGGTATGGCCGATTAGTACTTGAGCACCCCCTCGGCGATGAGCACCTCGATGACCTCGCACACCGGCAATCCCACCACGTTGGTGTAGGAACCATCGATCCGGCGCACCAGGAAGGTGCCGATGCCCTGGATGGCATAGGCGCCGGCCTTGTCGAAGGGCTCCCCGGTTTGCAGGTACCACTCGATTTCGGCCGGAGAGAGGGTCTTGAATTCGACCTCGGTGGTCACTGTCGCGCTGAAGCGGCGCTTTCGTTCCCGGCAGAGGATGGCAAAACCGGTGTGGACCTGATGGCGCTGCCCGCTGAGCTGGCGCAGCATGTGCCGGGCCTCCTCGGTGTCGGCCGGCTTGCCCAGGATTCGGCCGCCGATGACCACCATCGTGTCGGCTCCGATGACCCAGGCCTCCGGGTGGCGCCGGGCGATGGCTTCGGCCTTGGCCTCGGCCAGCAGCCTGACCTGCGCGTCCGGCGAGGCGGCGGTGATGGCGTTTTCATCCAGGTCCCCGGGAATCACGGTAAAACGCAGCCCGGCCTGTTCCAACAGGTATTTGCGCCGCGGGGAGGCCGAGGCGAGGATCAAGCGGGCGTGGTTTCGGGCTTCAATCATGGGGCATGCTTAACACTCGTCCACCGGTTTGACAACCCGAAGCGGTGGTGGGCAGGACGCCAGGTTGGACAATTGGCTTGACACCCATCGCGGTATCGGATAAGAGCGTTTCTCTCATTCGGTCCCATCGTCTAGTGGTTAGGACGCTGGCCTCTCACGTCGGTAACATGGGTTCGAATCCCATTGGGACCACCAATTATTTCAGTAAGTCATGGGATCGTGGCCGCATGGCCGTATAAGCGGACACAGTTTCGGACACGGTTGGCCCCGGGAATGCCCCTCCCGGGGTCGACTTTTTTCAGGCTTCGGCTGACCCGGCAACGGGCAGCTCGATCACCCTTCCGCCGCTTTCCAGCCTTGCTCCGGATTTTTCTTAGTGATCTTAGAGTAATTCGCGGTTTCAAGGAGCAGTTTTCGATTTGTTCCCGCCCTTTTTTCTGCTATCATCCCTTCCCAATCGTGGGGAGCGCCCCATCATCCCCACAAAGGTCTGAATATAAATAAAATAGCTTTAAATACAACAAGTTGCAAAAATTTTCGGTTCGCCCCGAAGCGGCGGAGCCGTCCCCGGGGTTCATCGACTGCACTGATTTCCACGGAAAAAAGCTCCATAAGGTTTTTTCAACCGCCCGTTCGTTTCGCTCACTTAAGATCGCAAAGAACTGCAAAGATATGGTTTTTGGCCCTTCGGGCCAACAAGAAAATGTTTCTTAGCGATTTTAGCGTCCTTCGCGGTTCATCTGTTGTTTTTACCACCTGCTCTACGATCGCCAAGAACGCCAACGTGTCGCCAAGTCTCTCTTTTTGGCCCACTGGGCTGGGCCAATCAAACCCGCTTTTCTCTGTGCTTTCTGTGTCTCTGTGGTGAAAACACCTGCTCTTCTTCGTACCCTTCGCGTCTTCGTTCGCAGCCCATAGGG
>DCWA01000041.1:0-120972 GCA_002327445.1 Desulfobacteraceae bacterium UBA2174
CAAATTATCGCCGTTTGCAGTATATCTGAATTTTCCCGTTGGTCTGGCTGGCTGAACAGCGTAACGCCTTTTCAATATGTTGCGTGCTTGGGTCGGCGAGCGCCTTGGGCAGCCGGAAGCGACCAGGACGTTTTTCCGTGACGGGTTCTTCGCGTTGCAGTTTCAAGTGCGGAAACGATTCCGCCATGGCGGGTTATCTCCTTTTGATACGTGCTCTTCGAATATCCTCCCTTTGAACAGCAGCTTGCAGGTGGCGCTCGGTTAAAAACTCATTGCCGGAAAAAACCATGTCCTTGGCGGCACGGCGTAAAACCCGTTCCACATCGGCATGACTCATCCCTTTGAAAAAGCCGGCAATACGGGTTTCGTCGCTGTCGAATTCGCGGCGAAGCCCGCGCAGCTTGATAGCCAGGAGGCGGCGAATCTGCTCCAGGTTGGGCAGTTCGAACACCAGCACCTCGTCGAAACGGCGCCATACTGCCGAATCCAGGATGGTTTCATGATTGGTGGCGGCAACGAGGATGCTCTTGCCTTCGTAATCGTCGAGCATCTGGAGAAAGGCGTTGACGACCCGCTTCAATTCGCCGTGCTCGGCCTCGTCGGAACGCTCCTTGGCCAGGGCGTCGAACTCGTCGAAAAGCACCACCATGGGCGTGGCTGCGGCAAAATCAAAAACTTTGCGCAAGTTTGCCGCCGTCTCGCCAAGAAAAGATGAGATGACGCTGTCGATGCGCACAATGGCCAGTGGAAGGCTCAATTCGGCTGCGATCACTTCGGAAGTCAAGGTCTTTCCGCATCCAGGAGGGCCGCAAAACAGCAGACGGTCTGCCGGAAAAAGCCCGTAGCTTCTCAGTATTTCAGCCCGATGGTGCTCCTGCAGCAGCTCATCCAGAACAGAGCCGTTTTCATCCGAAAGGACCACATCCTCCAGGCGTCGGAAAGGCTCCTTGATGCGCAGAAGGGGCAGGTTACGCTCCCGGTCGACGGGAAGACGCCCGACAAGGGTGCCCTGTGATGGTGTAGTGTCGCTGGATCGCCCGTAGAGAATTTTTTCCAAATCGTTGGCCAGCAGATGATGCCGCTTTTCCCGTTCCTCGCGGATGACTTCCGCGGAAGCTTGACGGAAGGCTTCGAAATTGCCCTCCACACCGGTTTTGATCAGTTTTCTAAGCAGATTGCCTGAGGCCATGGAGCACCTCCCTTTTACGATTACCGGAGAATAACGGCGAGTGAGGTGATCGCGTTGTAATGGATGCCATCGGTAAAAACGGTCTCAGCTTATTTCAGACGTCGTCCGGGTTGGCGGTATTCAAAATTCCGAAATGGGGATAACAGGGACCATCAGCCAAGTCAAAGGATATGTTGTGCTTGTGCAATCCCATGGCCTACCGTTCTAAGGCTCGGCACCGTTTGTATTTTCCTGCTATTCAGCGCTGCTGCAACTTGCGCAGATGTCATCAAATCGTTGCCAGGCCCTCACCTCGAGCCTGCCCGATGATGGCAACGACGCTTTCAACGGCAGCCTCGGCCACGTCCGGAAGGATATGGGGCTTTATTTCGTGCAGCCGCTCGGCGCGGTTGAATGGCTCGCCGTCGGCACCTTGCAGAGTGACAAAAAAGGCTGTGGCGAGTCGTTCCAGTTCCGCGACCCCCTTTTCTCCCAAGGTCCGGGAAACAAATCCGATCTGCCGCTCATAGGCTTCAAGGGTCTTGGAGAAACGCCGGCGGAACGCGTTGCCGACCTCCGTTACCGTCATCCGATGGCCGTAGGGGTACTGGGCATGGATATCCAGAAGCTGGTAAGCCCGCATGGCGGTCAACTCATCGCTCAAGTCGAACGAAAACGGGCCGTGTTTGTAAAGGATAAAGTCAAACGGCAGGGGAACCCCGGCGAGGTGTTTGAGGAAATAGGCCGCTTTCTGGATGTGGGTTTCACCGCACCAGCTTTGATTTTCCCTGAGCCGTTCGATGAACGTGACCATCACCGCTCTGGCTTGATCCCTGTTCATTGCGCTTCTTCCTTTGCCAGCGAAAGGATTCGGCCTTTGCTGGCGGTGCGCAGGCGGATCGGGTCTCCTATTTGGTGGATAATCTTTTTCATCTGGATTTCATGAATTTCTAAGCGTAGAGGACTGCTGCTCTTTTAGCCGAAACCGATAGGCCGCGCAAGGATTGAGAAAACCGGAAAAGTCAGAGTTGCCCGATGACGGAGGAAAGACGCCCGCCGGCAGGAAAGGCTTGCCGCAAAATGCAAGAGCCATCCCTTTTCGGAATGGCTCCGCGCCCTTTCGCCGAGGCAACCGGGGGTACTGATGAGAACAAGTGACACAGATCCGGGCGGGCGTCAGCCCCCTTTGGGATAAGCTGTTTCAGGATTCAGGGTGCCGGAAACGATTTCAGCCTCGATTTCTTCCACTGTGGGCAGGCTTCCCTTGAGTTCCTTGGGCAGTCGTTTGACCAGTTTTGTCTCCCACTCGGCCACGCCGATAGGTTTTTTGAACCCCCTCAAGGCGTATTCGGCCACCAGTTTGTTCTTGGAACGGCAAAGGAGCAACCCGATGGAAGGTTTGTCGTCGGGATGGCGCAACAGATCATCAACGGCAGACAGGTACATGTTCAATGTGCCGACAAAACCGGGGCTAAAGGGAACGGCCTTGAGTTCGACGACCACATAGCGGCGCAGTTTCAGATGGTAGAAAAGCAAATCCAGATAATAATCGGTGCAGGAGAATTCGAGGTGCACTTGCCGGCCGACAAAGGCAAAGCCGGCCCCCAATTCCAACAGGAATTGCTGAATGTGATCGGTAAGCCCCTGTTCGACTTCCCGCTCTCGGCGTGGATCGGCGGTGCCGAGAAAATCGAAAAGATAGGGGTCTTTGAACACTTGGGCCGCCATGTCGGAGTCGGCGGGCGGCAAGCTTACCTCAAAGTTGTGGATGGCCTTCCCCTGCCGATCATAAAGTCCCGCTTCGATGTGCAATTTCAGGATATTATGCGACCAGCCGTTAGCAGCGCTTTGCTGCACATACCAAAGACGTTCTTCTCGGTTATCGCATTTTTCCAGCAGGGCGATGTGATGATACCAGGGAATTTGTGCAAGGGCCTCTTGCACGATTGGAGAATCCGGCCATGCTGCGGCAAAGGACCGCATGTATTTAAGATTTCTTGGGGAAAGGCCGGTCATGCCCGGGTAAGCCTGCCGCAAATCGGCCGAGAGCCGGTCGATAACCTTGGCACCCCAACCTTCGCGCTCCTCCTTCGCGCTCCTGACGATCGAGTATCAGTCGGCCGATGTCCCAATAGAGAAGCACCATGGCTGAATTGGCCGCCATGACGACCCGCAAACGCTCGGCTTGGATGCGTTGCTTGATTTCAGCTAAGGTGGAGGGATAACCATCGGGCAAATCGGCATGCACCGGTGCGACCGGAAAAGAAGCACCTTGACGTTCACGGCCCCTTGTCTTGCGTCCATCGGCTTCCGGGTGTTTGGTTTGTGGCATGGCCATATTCCCGGGGTTTCGAAATTTTCCTGAATCTTAGCCACCAACGCCGTCGCCTTTTTTATCTGGTTTTCATGATTGATAACGTCGTAAAAAAGCCGAAAACAGCCATTGTCATTCCGAGGAGCTTGCGACGAGGAATCTCAACCATCCGCTATTATTATACATTTCGTTTTACGAAGAGATCCCTCGCTGCGCTCGGGATGACAATTCGGATTTTTTACGAAGACATCATGATTGTCTAAGGGGCAGAGGGCTGATGCCCTTGTAGCCGAAACCGATAGGCGGCGCAAGGATTGAGAAAAGCGGGGAAAGTCAAAGGCGCCTGCTTGCAGGAAGGGCTTGCCGCAAAATGCAAGCGCCATTCCGGAAGGAATGGCTCCGCGCCCTTTCGCCGAGGCTACCGGGGGTTCTGATTAAACCAATTCTGGCGCAAATCGAGCCCACGGCTTACGGCATGTTGGTTGCCGCAGCCAAAGAAGGCAGGACCCTCCGAGGCTAAAAATGCAAGACGCCGGTGACTGGTGTCAGAAGCCGCTTTTTTCCGGCGGTCGACGCTCGGGAACGTAGGCATGGGGGATCTTACCCTCGTTCCACTCTTTGGAAACGTAGAGGTTGCAGTAGCAACTGCCGAACTCGGCCACATCCGGCACCCGGTAGACGCAGGGGCAGATGATGTCGCGGTCGGCTTCCTTGTCCCCCGCGGCCAGGCGGCAGGGGCAGGCCATGTACCCGTAGCGCTCCTTGTTGACGAGCAGGGCCTCGAGCAATTCCATCACCCGCCGCCGATCCTTGTTGAAATAATACCCCTTGGGTTCCTGCGACTTTCTCAACACCTGATAGAGTTCTTCGGCGTTCATGACACCCCCAGGGCCTCCTTGATTTCCTGCTCCTTGTAGCCGACGATGACTTTTTGGCCGATGATGATGGTCGGAAAGGAACATTTGGGGTTGAACTTCTTCACGTCCTCGATGATGGCCCGGCGTTCGTCGCCTTCCAGCAGGTCCACGTCGACAAAATCGTACGCCACGGTGCATTCGTCCAGCAGCCGCTTGGTCGACTTGCAATGACTGCACGTACTCAATGAATAGAGCTTCACGGGTTTCTCGTCCATTGATCCTCCCTTTGTCCTTTCCCGAACCATCGGCTCCAAATGACAACCATCGACGTTTATCCAACCATAGCCGGTTTCATTTGGCAACGAATGGATCGTTTTCCGGCATCCTACCCATCATTCCGCCCGGCAGCCAGGCGTGCCGTCAGCATCATGGCGGCCGCCTCGGGGCTGTGGGCCAAGTGGGCCAACACCGTGTCCACGGCTTGCGAAGCCGCCCGTCTGAAAACCTCGCGCCCCGTCCAGCCGGCCAGGCGAAGCATCACCAGGGCCGCCATTGAAGAGGCCGACGGAATCACGCTGTCGCCGTCCTCCTTGATCCGCGCCAGAGGCACATCGACGGCATCCGCGGAGGTGAGAAAGAAACCGCCGCCGGGATCCTGGAAACGTTCCAGGAGCGCCTCGGCGAGCCGTTCGGCCCAGTCGCGCCAGCGCATGTCCGCCGTGGCGGCATGCAGGTCCGCCAACCCCTGGGCCAGAAAGGCGTAGTCGATGGCCATGGCCTCGATGCCCGCCTCCCCGTCACACCAGCGGCGCTTGAGCCGATTGGCAGCCGGATCGTAGAGGTGTCGCTGGATGAAGGCGACGGCATTGACGGCTGCCGCCAGGTATCGCGCCCCGTCCCCGCTGTCCTTGAAATGAACGGCCGCTTCGGCCAGAGCCGAAATGGCCAGGCCGTTGCCCTCCACGACGATCTTTTCGTCCCGGTGGGGCCGGGGACGTTGCGCCCGGGCTTCCATCAGCACGACGCGGGCCGCATCCAAACGGCGCTTCACTTCCGGAACCGCCATCTGGAAACGAGCTGCCGTCTCCCCGAGGTCATGGGCGAGGAAAAGGACGTTCTGGCCGCTGAACATGCCGTGGGGATCATCGACCACGTTGCCCTCCGGGCGCATGCCGAACCGATAAGCCCACAGGGCCGCGTCCGCCGGGCCGACCAGGCGATCCACCGCCCCTTGGTCCCAGACGTAAAAGGCCCCCTCCCGGGCCGGCGCCTCGGGGTCCCCGGGAACGGGGCTGTCGGCATCCTCGGCGGCGAAAAAGCCGCCCTCCGGCCCCTGGAGGTCACGCAGCAGGTAGTCGAGCGTCTCCGCGGCGGCCCGGCTGAATACATCGTCCCCGCTGACCCGGTGGGCCTCCAGAAGCACCCCGGCCAGCTGGGCGTTGTCGTAGAGCATCTTCTCGAAATGCGGCACATGCCAGCGCCCATCGACGCTGTAGCGGTGAAACCCGCCCCCCACCTGGTCGTATATTCCGCCGCGGACCATGCGCCGCAACGTTTCCAGTGCCATGTCGAGGCCGTCCGGATCCTGGCCCGCACGGGCGCCGCGGGCTTCGGCTTCGGCGATGAGGAATGTCAGCACCGCCGGAGAGGGAAACTTGGGGGCCGGCCCGAAGCCGCCATGCTGCCGGTCGTAGCGCTGGACCAGGGCCTGGCGCGCCTCGGCAACCGGATTCCGGATAGTTGACACCGCCGCCGAAGGCTTCCAATTCAAATGTGCCGCGACGGCCGCGGTGATCGATTCGGCCGAGAGGCGCAGACGTTTCCGCTGTTCCGGATCCTGCCACAGCCGGGCGATGTGGTCCACCAGGTCCGGCCAGGCCACCGATCCGAAGCGGGGGGTGGGCGGAAAGTAGGTGCCGCCGAAAAATGGCTGGAGCTCCGGGGTCAAAAAGACGTTCAACGGCCAGCCCGCCGATCCGGTGAGGGCCGAGACGGCGGTGATGTACAGCTTGTCGATGTCCGGCCGCTCCTCGCGGTCCAGCTTGATGCACACGAAGGCATCGTTCATCCGGCGGGCCACCGCCGGATCGTCGAAGGATTCATGGGCCATCACATGGCACCAGTGGCAGGTGGAATAGCCGCTGGAGAGCAGGATCGGTCGATCGAGACGCCGGGCCAGGGCCAGGGCCTCCGGCCCCCAGGCGTGCCAAGCCACCGGCTGGTGGGCATGCTGGCGCAGGTAGGGACTCTTTTCCTTGATCAAACTGTTTTCGGCGGCCATGGGCTCACCTTTCGACAAAGGCTCGAAATTTTAGCTTGACAAGAGAATCGAGACGATTAGTCTTAACGATAATGATTATCATTGGTATGTAAAGCCGAACCCGAAAATCAATACTTCCAAGAAGGAGGGTGTAGATGCCAGAAGCATCCGACAAGACCAAAAGCGCCGGCAAACAGCCGGCAATCAAGGATTTCACCATCTGTGAAGCCACGGCCCAGATGCTGGAAAAAGCCCGCCGGGACGGGGTGGAAACCGCTTTCGACCGCGCCGCCAACATGAAGCCTTGCCCCATCGGCGCCGACTCTGCCTGCTGCAAGAACTGCTCCATGGGTCCTTGCCGCCTCAATGCCAAGGATCCCTACGGCAAGGTGGGCGTCTGCGGCGCCACCATCGACACCATCATGGCGCGCAACTTCGCCCGCATGGTGGCCTCCGGGGCCGCGGCCCACACCGACCATGGCATGTCGATGCTCGACCTGTTCCGCGAGGTGGTCCACGGCAAAATCAAGGAATACCGCATCAAGGACACCCGCAAGCTCGAGCTGGTGGCCCGGGAAGTGGGTATCGAGACGGAGGGGCGCAGTGTCGAGGACATCGCCAACGACCTCTACGCCGAGCTGGAACTCACCTACACCCAGGTGGAAGGCGAAATCCCCTTCGCCAAACGGGTGCCCAAAAAGACCCTGGAAACCTGGCGCAAGCTGGGCATCGTTCCCCGGGGAGCCATGCGCGAAATCATGGAGCTGATGCATCGCACCCACATCGGTGTGGATCAGCACTACGAGAACATCACCAAACAATGCAGTCGCACGGCCCTGGCGGATGGGTGGGGCGGCTCCATGGTGGCCACCGAAATTTCCGACATCCTCTTCGGCACCCCGACGCCGGTAGCCGTCGACGTGAACATGGGCGTGCTCAAGCAGGACCAGGTGAACATCATCGTTCACGGCCACGAGCCCAACCTTTTCGAATCGATGCTCATTTCCGTCAATACCCCCACTCTGATCGAGGCGGCCAAGGCGGCCGGCGCCAAGGGGCTCAACTTGGTGGGCATGTGCTGCTCGGGCGCAGAGATGATGTCCCGCCATGGGATTCCCCACGCGGGCAATTTCATGTCCACCGAGGCCGTGTTGATCACCGGCGCCGTGGATGCCATGTGCGTCGATGTCCAGTGCATCAAACAGGGGCTGGCCAAGGTGGCCGAGTGCTACCAGACCCCGTTGATCACCACCAACCCGCGCTGCCACATCGAGGGAGCCAAGCACATCGAGTTCAGGGAACACGACCCCCAGGCCACCACCGACGAGATCGTGCTCCAGGCCATCACCCGTTTCAAAAACCGCCAGATGCCGGTGGAAATCCCCAAGATCACCAACGCGGGGATCCACGGCTTCTCCCACGAGTACATCAACTACATGCTCGGCGGCACCTTCCGCGGCAGCTACACGCCGCTCAACGACAACATCGTCAATGGCCGCATCCGCGGCGTGGCCGGGGTGGTGGGCTGCACCAACCCGCGGGTCAAGCACGACTGGGTCCACGTGGAACTGGTGAAGGAACTGATCCGCAATGACGTGCTGGTCCTTCAGACCGGCTGCAGCCAGATCTCGCTGGCCAAGGCCGGCATGTTGACTCCGGAAGCGGCCCATCTGGCGGGCCCTGGGCTGCGGGAGGTCTGCGAGACCGTCGGCATGCCGCCGGTGCTCGGGATGGGATCCTGCGTGGACAACAGCCGCATTCTCATCGCCGCCGCCGAGATGGTGCGCGTGGGCGGCCTCGGCGACAGCATCGCCGACCTGCCGCTGGCCGGTGCCGCGCCGGAGTGGATGAGCGAAAAGGCCATCTCCATCGGCCACTACTTCGTTGCCTCAGGCGTCTACACCGTCTTCGGGGTCACCTTCCCCATCGTCGAGGGAACCAAGTTCCACAAGCTGCTCTTCGAGGGCCTGGAGTCGATGGGCATCGGCAAGTGGGGCTTCGAGCCGGATCCCTACGAGATGGCGCGGTTGATGATCGCCCACATCGACAAAAAGCGGAAAGCCCTGGGCATCGACAGGGCCAGAGAACGGGTGCTGGTGGACATGGCGGACCGGCGCGAGATCGCCGCCGCCTGATCGGGCGCGTTGAAGCGTCGGTACATTCTCTGGGACCGGGGCGCCGGAAACGGCGCTCCGGTTTTTCTGTGGCAGATCCTGGAACCGCTACCCTCTGCACACGGGGAAAAGGCCGGTTTCGGGGGGTCTTGGCTGGCAGGGGAGCGCCTCGAAGGCGCTAGGCAAGAAGCCCGGCCTGCTCGTCCAGGAAACGGTAGAGGGTGGCGCGTCCGACCCCAAGCATACGCGCGGCGCGAGATTTGTTACCGCCGGTTTCCCTCAGCGCCCGGATCACCGATTCCGGGGTCAGCTTGCGATCGGGGGCATCCAGACGGGAAACCGCTCCGGAACCGGGGATCGGTCTCCGGCGCGGAGTTCTTGTCCGCTGGTAGGAGATCAGCTCCAGCGGCAGGTTGCGGGGGGTGATGGGGCGTCCGCCGGACTTGACGATGGCGAAGTGGATGGCGTTTTGCAGCTCTCGGACATTGCCCGGCCAATGGTAGTCCATCAGCACCGACAAGGTCTCCCGCGTGACGTGGGGCGCCTTGTGGCCGTAGCGCTCCCGCGCCTCCGCCAGGAAGTGGTCCACCAGCAGCGGAATGTCGTTCTTGCGCTCCCGCAGGGGCGGCAGATGGATCGGAATCACGTTCAGCCGGTAGTAGAGATCGTCACGGAAACGCCCCTCCTCGACTTCCGTCTTCAGGTCCTTGTTGGTGGCACTGATGATCTTGACGGACACCGAGATCTCCTTCTCGCCGCCCACCCGTAAAAAGCGCCCCTCCTGGAGAAAACGCAGCAGCTTGACCTGCATCGGCTTGGAAAGTTCGCCAATTTCGTCGAGAAAAATCGATCCGCCGTCCGCCAGTTCGAAGCGTCCCTTCTTGTCGCGCACCGCGCCTGAAAAGGCGCCCTTGACATGGCCGAACAGTTCGCTCTCGATGAGATTTTCCGGTAATGCCCCGCAGTTGATGGGCACGAAGGGCGCCCCGGCGCGGTGGCTCTCGGTGTGAATCGCCGTGGCCACCAGCTCCTTGCCGGTACCGGTCTCGCCGCAGATGTGAACAGGGTAATCGTAGGCCGCCACGTCGATGATCTGTTGGAAGACGCTGAGCATCTTGACGTCCTGCCCCACCATGTTGGCAAAGCTCGTCAGCTTGTGGGCCTGGATCTGGAGCGCCAGGATGTCGGTAACATCGCGAAAGCTGGCCACCACGCCGATGGGCAGTCCGTCGTCGCCGTTCATCAGGGTCACGGACATCTCCAGCCGCCGGGGCTCGCCGTTGCGTCGCGCGATGGTAATGGCGTATTCGCAGTGCTCCGGCAGCGCCGGCCGGGGTTCGCAGAAGCTGCACTTGTCGCCGCAAAAAGGAGCGCCGAAGGCATCGTGACAGTCCTTCCCCAGGACCTCCTGGCGGGAGAATCCGGTAATGCGCTCGGCTTCGGTGTTGAAGAAGAAGATCCGTCGCTGCATGTCGTGGGCGATGATCCCCTCCTTCAAATTGTCGAGTATCCGTTCCAGGTTGGCCCGGTTGGCAGTGATCTGATCCAAGGGCACGGCGCGGCTGTCCTCTCTGTAACTGGAAGTGGGGCCAAGCGAGGCAATGCGGTGGCGGCAGGGGCCTGGGGGCTCTTTCCAACACCCGGGGCAGACGGTGCCGCGACAAAAGGCAAAACGCCCCTGATAAATCCTGAATGCGCTTCAATACCGGAAGTTTAGTGCAAAGTCAATCCCGGCCGCCTTGACAGGGTCAGGCACGGCCAATTATAAAGAAAAACGGTTTGCCCATCCGCCGGTCGGCAGGTGCCGCGGGCAAACGATCAATTTGACCTTCGATCACAGGAGAAGTGCATGCGCAGGCACAGGACCCATCAGAGGAGCGGGCAATGGATGGCAGTGGCGATCGGGTTCTTCCTTCTCGCATCGATCGGTACGGCGGCGGCTCAGGATCCCTTCGAGGATCTGAACAAACAGTTCGAAACCCGCCAGGCGCGGATCGCGGACCCGCTGGAGCCGTGGAACCGTTTGATGTTCGAGGTCAACGACAAGCTGTACTTCTACGTCCTCAAACCGCTGGCCAGGGGCTACAAGGCTGTCGTGCCCGAACCGGCGCGACTCGGCGTGCGCAACTTCTTCACCAACCTGGAGGCGCCGCTGCGTTTCACCGCCTGCCTGCTTCAGGGAAAGGGTCACCAGGCGGGCCTCGAACTGTCGTCTTTCGTCATCAACTCCACCTTCGGTCTCCTCGGCCTGTTCACCCCCGCCGACCGGGAATCGACACTGGCCAACCTTCCCGAGGAGGACTTGGGCCAAAGCTTCGCCGTCTGGGGCGTCGGTCACGGCCCGTACCTCGTCTGGCCCCTCCTGGGGCCCTCTTCCCTGCGCGACAGCGTGGGGCTCGCCGGCGGCTATTTTCTCGATCCCTTCACCTATGTCGACCCCTGGGAAGCCTACTTGATCGCCTTGGGAATCAACACGGTGAACCGCACCTCCCTGCACCTTGGCGAATACGAAGCATTCAAAAAGGATGCCGTGACCCCCTACGAGGCCATGCGGGACATCTACGTGCAGTACCGGCAGCGTCAGGTGGCGCGGTAACCCGTTTTCACGGTCAGGCCGGCAAGACGGGTCCGCCCCTGCCCCCGCCGGATCGGGCGGCCGGCAGCTGGAGGTTGTTGATTTTCTCCAGGGCCAGCACCAGGGCCTGGGTGCCGAGACGGCCCCCGCCATTGGCTTTCAGCGCGAGATACAACTGTTCCACCAGCGCCAGCCCCGGCATGGCCAGCGACATGCGGCGCGCCTCGGCCAGAGCGATCCCCATGTCCTTGATGAAGTGCTCGACCATGAAGCCGGGGGCAAAATCGCGGCGCAAAACCCGTGGCGCCAGCTTTTGCAGGCTCCAGCAACCCGCCGCCCCGCCGCCGATGCTCTCGAGCACGGTTTCCATGGCCAGTCCCGCCCGGTGGCCGTAGACCATGGCCTCGCAGACGCCGATCATGGTCCCGGCGATGACGATCTGGTTGCACATCTTGGCGTGCTGCCCCGCTCCCGCCGGCCCCTGGTGGACGATGGTGCGCCCCAGGTGCGCCAGCAGAGGCTCGATCCGGGTCACGGCCTCGGCCTCGCCGCCCACCATGATCGACAGGGTGGCGTTGCGGGCCCCCACATCACCACCGGACACCGGCGCATCCACCGCGGATATCCCCTGCGCCGCGGCGCTTCTGGCGATTTCGGCGGCCAGGGTCGGCTCCGAGGTGGTCATGTCCACCAACACCGATCCGGCCTTCGCCCCTCCCAATACCCCGTTTTCACCGAAATACACCTCCCTCACATCCGCCGGCAGCCCCACCATGGTGAAGATGATATCCGACTGGCGGGCCACCTCGGCCGGGGTTTCGGCCCAACGGGCGCCCCGCTGGACGAGGAGGTCGGCCTTTTTCCGGCTCCGGTTGTAGACCGCCATGGGATAGCCGTGGTCCATCAGGTGGCCGCACATGGGGCCGCCCATCACGCCGGTGCCGATCCATCCGACTCGCTGCAACTGGTTCATGATCATTGTTCCTTTGGATATCGTGGTTCGCAAATGACCCCGGGCTCCCGTCCCCCCATTCCCGGGACGGCCGTCTGATGGTAGCAAGAGGCCGGCCGGAGGTCCAGGGGCTTGACAAAACAGGCGATCCGAATAAGGTAAGGTTCGCCGGGGTGCCTGGGCCGGGGGTGGACTCTGTGGCGATAACGGCGCCCAAACTCACACAAGGGGAGAAGGACGTTGAACGAAATCAAGGTGCTCGTCAGTGACAATCTCGACCCCAGCGGCATCGAGATGTTGGCCGCAGCCAAGGGCATCACGGTGGACGTCAAGACCGGGCAGTCGCCCGAGGCCCTCCAATCGATCATCGGCGATTACGAGGGACTGGTGATCCGCAGTTCCACCAAGGTGAACGCCGATCTCTTGGCCGCGGCCCGGCGGCTCAAGGTGGTGGGGCGCGCCGGTATCGGCCTGGACAACGTGGATATCGCCGAGGCCACGCGCCGCGGCATAGTGGTGATGAACACACCGGACGGCAACGTGGTCACCACCGCCGAGCATGCCGTGGCCATGATCCTCTCTCTCACCCGCAATATCCCGCAGGGGACCGCTTCCCTCAAGGAGGGGCGCTGGGACAAAAAAAAGCTTCAGGGACGCGAGCTGTTCAACAAGTTCGCCGGGGTGATCGGGTTCGGCAAGATCGGCTCCATCGTCGCCGACCGGTTGCGGGGCCTGAAGATGCGCGTGCTGGTGCACGACCCCTTCGTGCGGCCGGAACAAATCGAGAAGGCCGGCTTCCAGCCGGTGCCCTTTAACGACCTGCTGGCCCAGGCGGACTACATCACCGTCCACGTGCCCAAGCTCAAGGAGACGATGAACCTGCTGGACGCCGCCGCGTTCGCCCGGATGAAGGACGGGGTGATGGTGGTCAACTGCGCCCGGGGTGGCATCGTCAACGAGGCCGATCTGCTGGCGGCCCTTCAATCGGGGAAAGTGGCGGGGGCAGCCCTGGACGTCTTCGCCACCGAACCGCCGGGCCAAAGCGAACTGGTCGCCCATCCCCATGTCATCTGCACGCCCCACCTGGGTGCCTCCACCAAGGAGGCCCAGACCAACGTGGCCGTGGCCGTGGCCCGGCAGTTCATCGCGTTTTTCCAGAACGGCACCATCATCAACGCCGTCAACGCCCCGGCGGTAACCGGCGACCAGTTGGTCCAGCTCGGCCCCCTGCTGTCCATGGGAGAGCAGATCGGCAGGCTCCAGGCCCAGCTCATCGAGGGGCCGATCACAGAGGTGGCCATCGAATTCGCGGGCGATTTCAGGGGGCTTGACCTGGCTCCGGTCACCACCGCCGTGCTGAAGGGACTGCTGACCCGGGAACTCAAGGACGATGTCAACTTTGTCAATGCCCCTGTCCTGGCGAAGAGCCGGGGCATCCGGGTCACCGAGTCCACCAGCAACGAGTCCGAGGACTACGTCAACCTGGTACGGGTGCGGGTGGACACCGACACCACGAGCAGCAACGTGGCCGGCACGGTTTTCGGCAAACGGGACAGCCGGATCGTCCGGATCAACAACTTCCGCCTGGAGATGATCCCCGAGGGTCACCTGGCCCTGATCTACAACATCGACAAGCCCGGTTCCATCGGCCAGATCGGCTCGACCCTGGGCCGCCACCAGATCAACATCGGTCGCATGCAGGTCGGCCAGGAGGAAGGCGGGGACCGCAACATCATCTTTTTGACCACGGACACGCCGATTCCACCGGAAGTCATTGCGGAAATCAACGCCCTGTCACTGGTCAAGAGCGCCATCGCGCTGGAGTTCTGACGGCGCTGGCCGCAGGCCCGACAGCGGTGTCAAGGGGGAGGCATGACGGAAGAGGAGCGTTTCATTCTGAAGGATCAAGAACGCCGGGGCAAGGCGGGGGGCGAGACGTGCCTGCCGGAGGTGAGCTTTTCGACCTTCATCCTGTCCCTCAACGCCTCGGCGCTGGTCCACCTGGGCATCCTGGAAGACCCGGGCACCGGGCAGAGAACCAAGAATCTCGCCCTGGGAAAGCAAACCATCGACATCCTGGCGTTGCTGGAAGAAAAAACCCGGGGCAACCTCACGGCGGAGGAGGATGGTCTGCTCAAGAACCTCCTCTACGATCTGCGCCTGGTGTATGTGCGCGAAAAATGCTGACGGCGCCCGGTTGCGACTCCAAGCGCCGGCCAAGCTCAATCTTTACCTCGCGGTGACGGGGCGCCGCCCGGATGGCTACCACGACATCGTTTCATTGATGGTCTGCGTGGGGCTCCATGACAGCCTGCGCGTAGACCTGGGCGCAAGGGGACTGACGGTGGCCTCCGGCGTCGCCGGAGTTCCCGACGACGAGACGAATCTGGCGCTGCGGGCGGCGCGGTTGTTCTTTGAAACCGTGGGCCGCCCGCCCAATGCGGCGATCCGAATTCGCAAACGCATTCCGGTGGGCGCCGGCCTCGGCGGCGGCAGCAGCGACGCCGCCAGCATTCTCACGGGCCTCAATCGCCATTTCGGCGGTCCGCTGTCTCTGGACGACCTGGAGCGGCTTGGCCTGAAACTGGGCGCCGACGTCCCCTTTTTCATCCGGGGCCGTCCCGCCCTGGCCACCGGGATCGGAGAACGGCTCTCCGCCTTCGAGAAACTGGCGCCGGCCAGCGTGCTCATCGTCCATCCAGCGGTTCGTTTGTCCACCGCCGAGGTCTATGGGTGCCTGAATTTGAGATTGACAACATGCGGGAAAAAACCTAAGGTTTTCGCTTCGAAGAGTCGGGTCTTCGATGCCTCTCAGTATCTTTGCAACGATCTGGAGGCCGTCGCCGGGAGTTTGCACCCGGTGATTCTGGAGACCAAGTCGAAGTTGCTGGCCTTGGGGGCCGACGGTGCGTCGATGACCGGCAGCGGTTCGGCGGTCTTCGGGTTGTTCAAGGATCCTTCTGCGGCGGGCTACGCCCGGGATCACTTTCCGAAACTTCGCGGTTGGCGGTTTTTCCTTACAAACTTGGTACTGTGAGGCAAAGCCTGGCACTGTGGGTTTTTTGTTTTTTGGCCGGTCGCGTTTGGGGCGTCGTCAAGCGGCTAAGACACAGGATTTTGGTTCCTGCATTCGGAGGTTCGAATCCTCCCGCCCCAGCCAGCATGCACGGTGACGATAGATATCGGTGCGCAATATGCCGGGAGATTTGGATTGGACCCTATAATGAAAGATTTCGCCATCTTCGCCGGCAACTCCAACCCGGTGTTGGCGCAAAAAATTTGCGACTACCTTGGCGTTCCCCTCGGCAAGGCCAAGATTCAGACCTTCAGCGACGGGGAAATTCAAGTCGAAATCAAGGAAAATGTCCGCATCAAGGATGTTTTCGTCATCCAGTCCACCTGCCCCCCCGTCAGCCACAACCTGATGGAACTGCTGTTGATGATCGACGCGTTCAAACGCGCCTCGTGCCGGCGCATCTGCGCGGTAATTCCCTATTACGGCTATGCCCGGCAGGACAAGAAGGTGACGCCGCGGGTTCCGATCAGCGCCAAGCTGGTGGCCAACCTGCTCACCCATGCCGGCGCCAACCGGATTATCAGCATGGATCTCCATGCCGCCCAGATCCAGGGATTCTTTGACATCCCGGTGGACCATCTGTTTGCCGCGCCGGTAATCCTCGATTTCATCAAGCGCCATTTCGACACCAACCTGGTGGTGGTTTCTCCGGACGCCGGCGGCGCCGAAAGAGCCCGGGCCTATGCCAAACGGCTCGGCTGCGCCATGGCGGTAGTGGACAAACGCCGGGACCGCCCCAACGTGGCCCACGCCATGGCCGTCATCGGCGATGTCAACGGCAAAACGGCCGTGATTCTCGACGACATGGTCGACACGGCCGGCACCCTCACCGAAGCAGCCGGAGCCCTGATCGAAAAGGGGGCCACGGAGGTGTACGCCTGCTGCAGCCACCCCGTCCTCTCGGGGCCGGCCGTCGACCGCATCTCGTCTTCCCCGATCCGCCAGGTGATCGTCACCGATACGATTCCGTTGAGCGAACGAGCCATCGCCACGGGACGCTTCCAGGTCCTCTCCATCGCCGAACTGATGGGAGAAGCCATTATCCGGAGCTACAACGGAGATTCTGTCACTTCTTTGTTTGTTTGAAGGCATCATCGTCAAGGAGGAACACATTTTGGAATTCATTGCCCTGTCAACCAAGCCCCGCACCCGAACCGGCAAGGGAGGCGCCCGTACCCTTCGACGGGAGGGACGGATCCCGGCTGTCCTATACGGCCCGAACACCGAAACCCGAATGCTGTCATTGGATGCGGCCGAACTGGAAATCAACCTCAAAAAGCATCCGGCGTCCATGTCGGTATTCAAGCTGGCCCTCACCGACGATACCGGAGAAACAGAAAACCTGGCGATGCTCAAGGAGCTGCAGGACGATTCGATCACCGGCGCCCTGCTGCACGCGGATTTCTACCGCATCGACATGGACCGCAAGGTCATGGTGCGCGTGCCGGTAGCCATCACCGGCAAGTCCAAGGGAGTGGAACTTGGCGGCGTGCTCCAGATCATTCGCCGTGAATTGCCGGTGCTGTGTCTGCCGGACCGGATTCCCCGGAAAATCGAGATCGACATCACCGAACTCGGCGTGGGTGAAGCCGTGCACGTGGAAGACCTCCAGCTCGGTGATGATGTGGAAATCCCGCACGATATCAATTTCACCGTGGTGACGGTCCTCAGCACCCGCAAGGCGGAACCCGGCGCCGAAGGAGAGGAAGGCGCGGCGGAAGCGGAAGGCGAGGGAGAAAAGGCCGAGGCGTAACCCTTGGACGGGCGGATCGAGACGCCTGCCCGATACCTTGTTGCGGGCTTGGGCAATCCGGGAGTCCGGTATGCCGCCACGCGCCACAACATCGGCTTCCGGGTGGTGGCCGCCCTGGCAGGGTCCGCCGCCATCCAATTGCACTGCGGCAACCGGGATATCCGCTGGGGCCGGGGCCGCATCTCTGGCAAGGAGGTCATTCTCGCCCAGCCCCTGGCTTACATGAACCGTTGCGGCCCGCCGATCCGGCTGCTCATGGAGGAACAACAGATTGGTCGCGAGGCGCTGTTCGTCATCCATGACGACCTCGACCTTGCGTTTGGCAGATTCAAAATCAAAGAGAAAGGGGGCGATGGGGGACACAGAGGAATTCGGTCGTTGATCGATGCCCTGGGCAACGGCGATTTCGGCCGGCTGCGCATCGGCATCGGCCGGCCCGCAAGCGACATCGAGATAGTGGACTACGTGCTGGGCGATTTTTTTCCGGACGAAGCCCGGACGTTGAACGCAATCATCGATCACGCCTGCGAGGCGGTCACCACCGTTCTGACCGCTGGGATCAGGACGGCGATGAACAGATTCAACATGCGCGAACCGTAATTCAAGCCAGGGATAGGGAGGAAAGAATGGACGTCTTGTTGAAGAACATTCCGTTGGTTTGTACCTTTGTCGGTCTCTTGGGCGTCATCTATGCGATTCTGGTTGCCGGCGTCGTCAAGGGTGCTCCGGCAGGCAACGAGAAGATGCAGGAAATTGCCAACGCCATCAAGGAAGGCGCCATCGCGTACCTGAACCGCCAGATGAAGTCCATGGGGATCACGGGCATCGTCATTTTCATCGTCATCTTCGCCACCATGGGCGCCAAGACCGCCATCGGCTTCATGGTCGGGGCGGTCGCTTCGTTTTTGGCCGGCTATATCGGCATGCGGGTATCGGTGCTGGCCAATGTCCGCACCGCCGAAGCTTCCAAAAAGGGCATGGCCGCAGGCCTGTCCATGGCCTTCAAAGGCGGATCGGTCACCGGCATGATCGTCGCCGGGCTGGCCCTGACCTCGGTGGCCGGCTATTATTACTTCACCCATGATGTCATGGCCCTGGTGGCCCTCGGCTTCGGGGGCAGCTTGATCTCGATCTTTGCCCGCTTGGGCGGCGGCATCTTCACCAAGGGCGCCGACGTCGGCGCCGACCTGGTTGGCAAGGTCGAAGCCGGCATTCCCGAAGACGACCCGCGCAACCCGGCCACCATCGCCGACAACGTGGGCGACAACGTGGGCGACTGCGCCGGCATGGCCGCCGACCTGTTCGAGACCTACGCCGTCACCGCCGTGGCCGCCATGCTCATCGGCCACCTGCTCTTCCCCAAAATTCAAATCGCCACCGAGTTTCCGCTGGTTTTGGGCGCGATTTCCATCATCGCCTCGATCATCGCCGTTTTCTTCGTGCGGTTGGGCAGCAGTGGCTACATCATGGGCGCCCTGTACAAGGGGATGTTCGGTGCAGCCATCATCGCGGCGGTGGCCTTCTACTTCGCCACCACGCGTTACATGGCTGGATTCACTGAATTTTCGGCCTTGAATATCTATTACTGCACCCTGGTCGGTCTCATTCTCACGGTGGTGATCGTCATCATCACCGAGTACTACACCGGCAAGTACGGCCCGGTGCGCGGCATTGCCGAAGCTTCCACCACCGGTCACGGCACCAACATCATCGCCGGTCTGGCCGTTTCCATGCAGGCGACCGCTCTGCCCGTGCTGGCCATCTGCCTGAGCATCTACCTGGCCTTCAACTTTGCCGGCCTCTACGGCATCGCCATGGCCGCTATGAGCATGCTCTCCATGACCGGCATGGTCATCGCCATCGACGCCTATGGCCCGATCACCGACAACGCCGGCGGGATCGCCGAGATGGCCGGGATGGATGACAGCGTACGCGCCGTCACCGATCCGCTGGACGCCGTGGGCAACACCACCAAGGCCGTCACCAAGGGCTACGCCATCGGCTCGGCCGGCCTGGCCGCGCTGGTGCTCTTTGCCGCCTACGTCCAAGAGTTCACCATCCAGGGTGGCAAGGATGCGGCTGCCATCAAGTTCGACCTTTCCGACGTCGACGTCATCATCGGTCTGTTCATCGGCGGCCTGCTGCCGTACCTGTTCGCCTCCATCGCCATGAAGGCGGTCGGCAATGCCGGTGGCGCTGTGGTTGACGAGGTTCGTCGTCAATTCCGCGAGATTCCGGGAATCATGGAGTACAAGGCCAAACCGGATTACGGCGCATGCGTCGACATCGTGACCAAGTACGCCCTGAAGGAAATGATGATCCCGGCCCTGCTTCCGGTCATCGCCCCGCTGCTGGTGGGCTTCCTGCTGGGCAAGGTCGCCCTGGGCGGCTTGCTGATCGGCTCCATCGTCACCGGCGTCTTCGTGGCCATCTCGATGACCACCGGCGGCGCGGCCTGGGACAACGCCAAGAAGTACATTGAAGACGGCAACCTGGGTGGCAAGGGATCCGACGCCCACAAGGCGGCGGTCACCGGCGACACCGTGGGCGACCCGTACAAGGATACGGCCGGCCCGGCGATCAACCCGATGATCAAGATCCTCAACGTGGTGGCATTGCTGATGGTTCCGTTCCTGCTCTAAGCCGCTGCGGTCATCGCTGGACAAACTGAAGGATTGGCGCGCTCGGCGCGCCAATCCTTTTTTATTGATCCGCCGGGTTGCCTATGGTATAAAATTTGTTACCCTTTTGAAGGAACCTCTTCTCCTTCAACGCCAAGTCGCCGCCCCGTCCGGGCGGCAGAGCGGATCGCCGGTATTCTCCTCGATCCCATGATTGCACGCGCAGCCGGGCTGCTCCGGTATCCCCGGCGATGATCCATGCCTTCCCCGGCGGCGCCCGAGCCAGTCGGTGGCCCCATGGAAAAAAAGAAAATCAAAGCCATTTTAACCACTCGAAACAAATCCGCCCGATTTCAGATCGGAGACTTGGCCGTCTACCCGGCCCACGGGGTCGGCCGCATCGAAGCCATTGAAACCCGCGTCGTCAATGGAGAATCCCATGATTTCTACATCATGAAGGTTCTCGAAAACGACATGCTGATCATGATCCCGACCTGGAATGTCGAATCGGTGGGCCTGCGGGACATCATCGACAAGAAGGACATCCCCAAGGTCTACGCCGTCATCCAGAGCCGGCAGGAGGATAGCCTGGGCGAGAGCCAGACCTGGAATCGGCGCTATCGCGAGTACATGGAGAAGATCAAGACCGGATCGCTATTCGATGTTGCCGAAGTGTTCCGCGATCTATCCCTTCTCAAGTCCTCGAAAGATCTCTCGTTCGGCGAACGGAAGCTCTTCGATACGGCCCACACCCTTCTGGTCAAGGAGCTGTCCACCGCCCGGCACACCGACGAGCAAACCATCGCCGCCGAGTTGGAAAGCTTCTTTGTCGAGCCTTCCTAAGAACGCGGCGTCCCCTCTGCATCCACCGATGGTCCAGGATCCCTTCCGCTTCACCGTCGTCCCCTCCGGCGCCGGCCTGCGTCTGGATCAATACCTCGCAGAACAGCTTCCCGAGCATTCCCGGGCCTATCTGGCCGGCCTGATCCGTGCTGGAGAGATCACGGTCAACGGCCGCTCGGCCAAGCCCGGTCAACGGATCCGCCCCGGCGACACCGTCAGTGGCGCGATACCGCCCCCCCGTCCGGTGGGCATCGAACCCGAAGCGATTTCCCTGGCGATCCTGTACGAGGATGAAGATCTGCTCGTGATCGACAAGCCGGCCGGGCTGGTGGTCCATCCGGCCCCCGGTCACCCGAGTGGGACCCTGGTCAACGCCCTTCTGCACCACTGCCCGGACCTGGGACCCATCGGCGGAGACCTGCGCCCCGGAATCGTCCACCGGCTGGACAAGGATACCTCCGGCGTGTTGCTGGTGGCCAAGAATGCGAAGGCTTTGACCCATCTGGCGGACCAGTTCAAGGCCCGCGCCGTGGACAAGACCTACCTGGCGCTGGTGCAGGGACGGCTGCGTGAGACGAGCGGGAGGGTGGATCTTCCCATCGGCCGGCACCCGGTGGATCGCAAGAAAATGTCGACGCGAAGCCGGAGGGCGAGAGAGGCGCTATCGTTGTGGCGAATGCGCGAGCGCTACCGCTCGGCCTGCCTCATCGAGGTGAAACTGATGACCGGAAGGACCCATCAGATCCGCGTCCACTGCACGGCGATGGGTCATCCGATCCTGGGGGACCGGGTGTATGGCGGCGGGTCGTCCGGGCCGGGAGGGACCGCTCCACGGCAGATGCTCCATTCCTGGCGTCTGGGCATCCGCCATCCATTGCGCGAAGTGCCCCTTTCCTTCGAGGCGCCCGTCCCGGACGACATGGGCGCCCTCATCGACATCCTGCGGCTGACGGCCTTGCCGGAGGATCGGGCAGTCTTCTCCTCGGAAGTGCGCCAGCTTACACCATCCCCTTGAAGGCAAAAAAGGTCAGGGAGAGCAATCCGGCGGTGACCAGGCCGATGGCGGTATCCTGCATCGGGCGCGGCACCCGGGCCAGGAGGATTCGTTCGCGCACGCCGGCGAAAAGGATCAGCGCCAGTCCGAAGCCGACCGCGTAGGCGAAGGAGGAGACGAGCATCTTGACGAATCCGTAGTCCTCCTTGACGTTGATCAGGCAGACGCCAAGTACGGCGCAGTTGGTGGTGATCAGAGGCAGATAGATCCCCAGGCCGGCATAAAGGACCGGGATGCTCTTTTTCAGAAACATTTCCACGAACTGCACCAGGGCCGCGATGACGAGAATGAAGACGATGGTTTGAAGGTAGATCAAATCGTAGGGCACCAGGATATAGCGGCGGGCCAGCCAGGTCATCATCCCGGCCAAGACCAGGACGAAGACCACCGCCATGGCCATGCCCGTGGCGGTTTCCATCCGTTTGGAGGTGCCGAGAAACGGACAGTTGCCCAGATACTGGATCAACAGAATGTTGTTGAGCAGGATACAACTGATGGTGAAAAGGACGAGGTCGCGCATGCCTGACTCCTACTTTTTCCCCAGCAGGTTCATGACACAGAGCATCAACCCTAACGCAACGAAGGCGCCGGGAGCCTCCACCAGAAAGCTGAAGGGCTCGAACGATGGCCCCATGATCTGAATCGGCTTTTCGTAGAGGGTGATGGCGCCGGTGCCGAACAACTCGCGGAAAGCGGCGAGGGTGGAAAGGGACAGGGTATACCCGATTCCCATCCCCAGGCCGTCCATGGCCGAACGCACGATCCCGTTCTTGGAGGCGAAGGCCTCGGCGCGGCCCAAGGGGATGCAGTTGACCACGATCAACGGGATAAAAATTCCCATCTTTTCATAGAGGGAGTAGGTGTAGGCCTGCATCATCAACTCCACGATGATCACGAAGGTGGCCACCACGATGATGAAGCAGGCGATGCGGACCTTGCTCGGAATCACGTTGCGCAGGGCGGCAATCAAGACGTTGGAGCAGACGAGCACGAAAGTGAGGGCCACGCCCATGCCGAAACCGTTTTCCACCGATTTGGTCAAGGCCAGGGTGGGACAGAGCCCGAGCACCAAACGAAAGGGCGGAATCTCCGACCATAATCCCTTGGTGAATTCTTGAACGATGGTTTTGGCCATGGCGCTTTCCTACTTCTTGAGCGTTTTCAGACCATCGAGGATCTGCGGTTTCAATTCCTTGTAGACAATTCCGGCCTGGGTCACCCCTTCCGTCACCCCCCTCGAGGTGACCGTGGCGCCGCTGAGGGCGTCGATCTGGCCCCCGTCATTCTTGATCTTGAACGTTTCCGTGAGCGGTTTGCCCTTGAACTGGTCGGTGAACTCCTTCTCCGTCTTGGCGCGTGCGCCCAGACCAGGGGTCTCGGCATGGGTGGTGACCCCCACCCCCGCGATCTGGTCGGTTTCCAGGTCCACACCGATCATCAACCCGATGTCGCCGCCGAATCCCTTGCCGCTGCTCTCGAAGGCCACGAATTTTTCCTTGCCGTCCACCATGCCGACGAAAAAGCTCCGTTCGTCCTTGGTGCCGGGGTTCAGCTTGAAGTAGCTTTCGGTGGGATCGTTGCCGACGTTCTGGAGCACCGCCAGGATCGCCGGCCCCTTGACGAACTTGAGCTGCTGCTTTTCGATGCGGTCCTGGGTCTTTTCCCGCAGGAAAGCCAGCGATCCGCCCGAGGTGACGCTCAAAATCGTCAGGACAACGACCATTTTGATCATCTCTTTCATCTTAAGCCGCCCTTCCCAGCGCTTTCGGTCGGATCTTGTCCACCAGCGGGTTGATCAGATTGATGACCAGCACCGCGTAGATCACCCCGTCCGGGTAAGCCCCGATGTTGCGGATCAGAACCGTCATCAGGCCCCCGGCACCGCCATAGATCAGCATCGGCCAGAAGTTCACCGGCGACCCGCTGTCTTCCGGGGCCAGGAAGAAGGCGCCGATCAGGGTGTAGCCGGTGAGCAGGTGAAACATGGGGCCTGCGTAGAGTTGAGGATTCGAAAGGTGAAACGCGGCGGCCACCAGCGCCACGGCGGCCAGAAAAGAGGCCGGGATTTCCCAGCGCACCACGCCGCAGGCCACCAAGTAGATCCCCCCGACAATCAACCAGAAACCGAAGGGAGCGCCGATCGCCCCGGCCTGGCGGCCCATGAGCAGGTCGAACGCCGAAAAGCGCGCCACCGCCTCGGTACCGAAAGCCTTGGCGGCCGTCAGTGGCTCCATCATGACGAAACCGGGATCGTAGGTCAGGAGCATGGCGTCGAAATCCATGTATCCCTTCCACGAAATGCCCAGAATGGCCACGCTCACCACCACGGGATTGAAGGGATTGGCGCCGATGCCGCCGTAAATCTCCTTGCCGATGACGACGGCCAGGAAAGTGCCGGCGACCACCATCCACCAGGGAACCGTGGCGGGCAGAACGAGGGCCAGGACCAGCCCGAGGGAAGCGGCGTTGCCGTCGCCGATGGTCACCGGGCGACGGGAGATCCTGTTGAAGATCAATTCCCAGGCCATGGCGCTGCTGACGGACAGGGCGATCACCGCCAGGGCCGGCACGCCCCAGCGCAACATGCCGCAGATGGCCGCGGGGATCAACGCCAGCAGGACCTGGCCGTTTCGCACGACGATGCTGCCGCCGCCGTGCAAGAATGGGGCATGGGAAACGATCAACTTGGGAGCGTCAGACATTTTCGGTCTCCGCGACCTGCCTGAGGGCCAGTTCGTGTTTGGCCAGTCGGATGTACTGGAAGATGGGAATGCGTGCCGGACAGACGTAGCTGCACAGGCCGCAATCCACACAGGACCACAGATCGTATTCGTCGGCGGCGATGTCGTACTTGCCCGTCTCCAGAAGGCGTACCAGCATGTTGATCGGAACATGGGTCGGGCAGATGCGCACACACTCGCCGCAGTTGATGCACGGATCGCTGCTGCAGTGGGTGACCGCGGCGGGGTCCTGCACCAGGAGGCAGTGCGTATCGGGTCGCACCGGATGATCGTCCGTGAAGAGGCAGGCGCCGGCCATGGGGCCGCCGGCGATGAGCCGGTCTCCGGCGCCCAGCCGGATCCCCAGCGCCTCAAAGATTTCGGCAACGGGCGTCCCCACCCGCACCGTCACCAGCGAGCGCCGGCCGTCCCGGTCGACGACGGTGACGATCTTCTCCAGCGCCAGGCGCTTTTCGGCAAATGAACGCCCCAGCGAAGCGGCAGCTTCCACCGATACGACGGCCAGGCCCAACTTGGCGAGGGGAGCGCCGGCCGGCACCTGGCGGCCGAGCAGTTCCTTCACCATCAGCGCCGGTGCCGAGGCCGGATAAATCCCGGACACGGCGCGGATCTCGGCGTGCAGATGCCCGCCCAACCCCTGGAAGCTCTCGCGCCCCACCGCCAGGATCACCCGTTTGGCACCGGTGACCTGGCGCAGGATCTCGATTCCCTGCCGAACGGCGTCGGTACGGGTCTTCAAGACGTACTGGGCACTGACGGAGAGCAGATCGGCTTCGACGGCCGACACCAAGAGGGTCTCTATCGGCTGGTCCGGTGGCGTCAGGGCGGTGGGATCCAGTCCGCCGGGGAGGTCGCCGGCCCAGGCGCGCAAGGTCTCGATGGAAACCTCGGCCGCCGCCTCGGTAAAGCCCGGGTCGATGGTTTCGGGCCCATCGGTGCGCAGGTCGATCCGCGTCAGACGACGGCCGAAATCCCCCAGAAAGGGTTCGATCGCTGTGATGACACCGGTGGCCGGTGCGATCACGTAGGCCGGGCTGTCGATGAAGGGAACCAGCTTGCCGCCGGTGGCGACCCTGTCCCCGGGCTTGAGCCGCAGCCGATCGCTTCGATCGAGGGGATGATCGCAAAACAGGATCCAACGCCCGGGGAACGCCGGCAGGGCGGTGGCGATTTCGGCGATGAGCCGCTGGTATGAGAAACGCGGCGGGCTGTTGCGACGGAAGAATCTTCGAAACATGGGCCCTCTTTTTCAACTACGCATCATCAGGCGGATCGGCGCGAGTTCAGAGCACATGACAAGCGTTGCAGGCCTGAGGACCGGCGCCGTACTGGCGGTGGCAGCCGATGCACTGGTCGTGGAACGCGTCGCTGCGCTTGACGATTTCGGCCAAATCGTAATCGGCCGGATCGTGGCACTGGTTGCACGTTTCAGCAATGGCCTCGTGCTGCTCCGGTTTGCCATGGCAGTCACCGCAGGCCCAATTCTCCTCCATGCCGGGGGGATGGTGGTGGCAATCGGAACAGGCCAGGGCGTACCCCGCGGCCCCGAGATGGGTTTGATGGTCGAAAAGCACCTTGCCGGCATTGGTCGGATACATCATGCGCAGCGGTGGATCGGGGGTTTTGGCCGAATAGCCGGCGTAGCCGATCACCGCAATGACAAACAGAACGATGGCAAGGCCATAGGCCAGCTGCAGCTGCTTGTTGGGTGCCATTGCGGCTGTCCTTTCAGAGGTTGCGCCACAAATGATCGGTGAAAAAGAGGCAGGAATTACAATTGCCTGGTTATCATAGCTGCCGTTGGCTTGCAACCCCTTCGTGCGGAGCCATCCGAATTCGACGCGATTCCGGTCGATTATGTTGAGCTATGAGAAATGGGGGCTTATAGGCCTGAGCCCCCTTCAGATGGCTTCGCCCCGGCAGACGCCGCAGCGCCGGCAGCCCCGGGGAGGACAAGGCGGGGAAAGCACCGCCTGCCGGTAGCGGCGGTACTCCTCCTCGAGGTAATCGCGGTCGATGCCGTGATCGATCACTTCCCAGGGAAGCGGCGCGTCGGGACGGCCTCGGCGCAGCAGCGCCTCGGCCTCCGCCGGATCTGCCCAGCCGGGATCGCCGAGTTGCCAGCGCCCAAGCAGCCGCCGCCCGACGCGGCGGTCTCCCAGGGCCAGCAGGGCCTGGCTGACGGCCAGGCGTGCCTTGCCGGCGCTCAACCGCACGTTGGGCACATGGCTCAACCCTTCCCGCACGCAGCGGATTTTGGCCTTGATCACCGCTGCCTGGGCCATGGCGGTCCGCTGGAGCGGGGTAAACGGTTTGGGAACGAAGGGATTGAGGCTGACGGTGATGACGCCGATCCGTCCCCGGGAGCGGCTGCCCGCCAGAAAACGCGCCTTGACCCGCTTCACCAGGTCGACGATGGCCGCCACATCGGCTTCGGTTTCCCCCGGCAGGCCGATCATGAAATAGAGCTTCAGGTTCGGGATGCCGGCGTCGACGAGGCGCTCGGCCGCATCGAGGATGACCGCGTCGCGCAGGTGCTTGTTGATGGCGTCGCGCAGGCGCTGACTGCCGGTTTCCGGGGCGATGGCGGCGGTCTTGACGCCGCTGCGTGCCAGTGCCGACAGCAAGGCGCCGTTGATGGCATCGGCCCGGAAGGAACTGAAGCCCAGGGACAGCCCCCGGGCCCGGGCCTGACCGCAAAGGGCGTCGAGATCGGGCAGGTCCGACACCGCCGCTCCGACCAGCCCGACCCGCCGGGTACCGGGGGGGACGGCATCGAGGCAGGCCGAGAGGGTTTTGAGAGACTGAAATCGCGGCGGGCGGTACACGTAGCCGGCGGCGCAGAAGCGGCACCCGTGGGGGCAGCCGCGGGAAACCTCCACCAGGTAGTCCGCGCTGAAGGGGCCGCCGGCGGTTTGCACACGGGTGACGGCGGGGGATTCGGCCAGGTCGGCCAACCGGGCGCGTGTCACATGTTCGGGAACGTCCGCCAGCAGGCGGTAGCCGATCAGTTCGTCGTCGCCGCGGTACTCTGGCCTGTAGAAGCGTGGCACGTAAACGCCGGGTACTTCCCTGGCCAGGCGGCGCAACTGGCGTTCCCGTGGTTGGCCTTCATCGAGCGCCGCCCAGAATGCCGGCAGCAGCACCTCGGCTTCACCGACCAGAAACGCGTCGACAACTTCGGCCAACGGCTCGGGATTGATCCAGCATGCCACCCCTCCGGCGATGATCAAGGGGTGGGCCTCGGTGCGGGCCTCGGCGGCCAGGGGGAGGCCGGCCGCCGCCAAGATCGCCAGCACCGAGGGGGAATCGCTTTCAAAGGCGATGGAAAAGGCCAGTATGTCGAAATCGGTCAGCGGCCGCCCCGATTCGAGGCTGCGCGGCGCCGGCCAGGGAGGTTCGGCGGGCGGATCGGGGGCGAACACCCGCTCGCAAACCACGTCCTCCAGATCGTTGAGAAAGCCGTAGACCGTCTGGAATCCCAGGTTGGCCATCCCCACGGCGTAGGTGTTGGGATAAATCAGGGCCACGGTGCGGCGCCCGCGCCAGCTTTTGCGCACGGCACCGCGCTCGCCCCGCAGTCGTTCGGCCCGCAGCGCCTCGGGGCCCGGGCAATGGCGATGGTTTGTCACGTCCCGAGAACTGGATCAGTCCGCCTTGCGCCTGAGGAAGGTGGGAATGTCCAGGTCGTCGTTGTCGATCACCAGGCCCTTGTAGCCCCGGTAGGTGGCGGCGCCCTGTCCCACGGCCTCTTTCTGGCGGACGAAGGTCGCCTCGTCGTGTTCTCCCGCCACCTTGAGATCCGCGGGGGTCAGGTCCCGGACCCGGCCACGGGCCGGGATCTCCCGAGGTGCCCTGTCGGCGCAACCCACCGGCCCGCCGATGCCGGTGGCGATCACCGTCACGCGCATCTCTTCGCCGAGGCTCTCGTCGATGGCCTGGCCCCAGATGATTTCGGCGTCGTCCCCCACTTCCTTGTAGATCCGGTCGGACGCTTCGGTCATCTCCTCGAGGGTCAGGTCGCTGGTGGAGGTGATGTTCATCAACACCCCCTTGGCGCCGGAGATGGAAATGTCTTCCAGCAGCGGATGGCTGATGGCCCGTTCGGCCGCCTCCACTGCGCGGTTGTCGCCGCTGGCGATGCCGATGCCCATGATGGCCATGCCCGCCTTGCTCATGGTGGTGCGCACATCGGCGAAATCCAGGTTCACCAGCCCGGGGATCATGATGAGGTCGGTGATGCCCCGCACCGAGTGCAGCAGGATCTCGTCGGCCTTCTTGAACATGTCGACCATCCGGGCGTTCTTGGCCGCCAGGGCCCGCAGCCGGTCGTTGGGGATGGTGATCACCGTGTCGGCCACTTCCTTCAATGTGGCGATGCCATCTTCGGCTTGGCGCTGGCGCTTGCGGCCCTCGAAGGAAAACGGCCGGGTGACCACCGCAACCGTGAGGGCGCCCAGTTCCTTGCAGATCTGGGCGATCACCGGGGCCGCACCCGTGCCGGTGCCGCCGCCGAAGCCGGCCGTGATGAAGACCATGTGGCTGTCGGCGAGGGATTCCCGAATGGCCTCCTCGGCTTCCAGGGCCGCCTCCCGGCCCACCTGCGGATTGGCGCCGGCCCCCAACCCCTCGGTCAGGTTGGTGCCCATCTGGATCTTCTTGGGCGCCGCCGATGATTCCAGGGCCTGGGCGTCGGTGTTGGCGACGATGAACTTGACGCCCTGCAGACCGGCCTCGATCATGTTGTTGATGGCATTGCCGCCGGCACCGCCGACACCGATCACCTTGATTTTGGCTGAACCTTCGATTTCCACGTACTCAAACCCCATGTTGGCCTCCCCCCTTTTTGCGGCTTGTCCGCCGGTTTAAATGACGTCCTTGAACCATCGCGTCATCCGCGACATCACGCGGTTGAAAATGTTGTCATCGCGGATGCGAAACTTCCGCGTCCTCTTGTTCCGGTTGCGCGCCCCGTAAATCACCAGTCCCACCCCGGTGGCGTACATCGGGTTGTTGACCACGTCCACCAGCCCCCCGATCCCGCGTGGCCGGCCGAGCCGGGTCGGCAGGTTGAAGATCGACTCGGCTACCTCGGTGGAGCCTTCCAGCAGTGCCGAGCCGCCGGTGAGCACCATGCCCGAACAGATCAGGTGCTCCATCTGGGCCCGGTAGATCTCCCGCTGCACCAGGGTGAAGATCTCCTCGGTGCGCGGCTCGAGAATTTCCCCCAAAATCTGCCGCGGCAGCTTGCGCGCCTCCCGTCCGGCCATCCCCGGCACCTCGATGGTTTCCTCGCTGCCGATCTGATGAGTGGTGCAGGTGCCGTACTTCTTTTTGATCTTTTCGGCCTCGGGCTGCGGCGCCCTCAACCCGATGGCGATATCGTTGGTGAGGTTGTTGCCGCCGAGGGCAAGCACGAAGGTGTGCTTGATGTTGTTCTCGGCGAAGATGGCCAGATCGGTGGTCCCGCCGCCCATGTCCAGAAGGCCGGCGCCGAGTTCCTTTTCCTCGGCGGTGAGCACCGCCTCCCCCGAGGCCAGGGACTCCAGCACGATGTCGCAGACATCCAGACCGGCCCGGTTGGCGCACTTGACGATGTTGTGGGCCGAGGTGACGGCCCCGGTGACGATGTGGATCTTGGCCTCCAGGCGCACGCCCGACATGCCCACCGGATTCTGGATGCCGGCCTGGTCGTCGACGATGAATTCCTGGGGCAGCACGTGGATCACTTCCCGGTCCATGGGGATGGCCACGGCCCGGGCCGCATCGACGACCCGCTCCACGTCGTTTTCGGTGATCTCGGGCCCCTTGACGGCGATGATGCCTCGGCTGTTGAACCCGGTGATATGACCGCCGGCGATACCGGCATAAGCCGAGGAAATCTCGCAGCCGGCCATCATTTCCGCTTCCTCCACGGCCTTCTGGATGGATTCGACCGTGGAATCGATGTTCACCACCACCCCCTTGCGCAAACCGATGGACGGATGGGTGCCGATGCCGATGATGTTGATGTCGTTGCCGCTGACCTCACCCACCACGGCGCAGATCTTGGTCGTGCCGATATCCAGCCCGACGACGATCTCTCCTTTGCCCGAACTCATGTCAAACCTCCTCCTTCGGCTCATCCCCCGGCCGAACGACAATCCGCTGCAGATGGGTCAGATCGATGCGCCGCCAGCCGGCGGTATCCTGCACCGCCATCCCGGTGAGCAGCCGGTTCAAGTTGGCGATCTTTTCCCGGTAGTGACCGTAGCCCAGGACCACCGTGCCCAGGTCCGACCCCGTTTCCACGGTCATCCCGGCGTCCCGGTCGGCCAAAACCGCCAGTGGGGGCTGATCCGGCGCTGCGGCGGGCATCGCCTCCCGCCAGCAGCGCAGCACTTCCAGGGCCTCTGCCAGCATCGGCGTCTCCGGAGGGCTCAAGGCCGGCAGATCGGTGTAAGCCAGGCCGCGGATCACCGGAATCTCATCCGGGTCTCCGTCCTGCCAGCGCTTGAAGGGCCGCCCGGCCGTATCGATCAGAAACCGCCCGTCGGCCAGCTCCACCATCGCCACGGGCTGGTGCTCCACGATCCGGATATCGATTCGATCGGGAAACCGCCGCCCCACGGCCGCCTGGGCGATCCAGGGATGCGCCAGAAGGCGGTCGCGGCAACGGCCCAGGCGAACCGACAGGATGTTGACCCCCGGGAGAAGGCCGGCCTGGCGCATCACCGTCATTTCATCCAGGTGCCGGTTGCCGACCACCGTGATCCGATGCGCCGCCAGACTGCGGCACTGGGTGGCGATGTCATGGGCCAGCACGAAGGCCACCGCCAACCCCACCGTCAGCGCCAGCATGCCGATGCTGCTCAACAGGCGCCTTGCCCATCGGCCGCGCTGCCCGGACGAACCTTTGAAACGGTTGGGCCGCGGCCGGCGACGCACGTTGACACGGCGGGTGCTCATGGCCCGCCTCCGGCGCCTGCCGCCAGGCGGTCCAGGACGCGAGGGCCGAGCTGGTAAACGTCGCCGGCGCCGAGGGTCAAAAGGATGTCATCGCCGGAAAGGATCCTCACCAGTTCTTCCACCGCCGCATCGGCCGAGTCGGCGTAGACCACCTGCCGGTGGCCGTGGGCCCGGATGGCCTCGGCCAGATGGTCGGCCGTCACGCCCTCGATGGGCGTCTCGCTGGCGGCGTAGATCGGCAGCACCACCAACACATCGCTCTGGTTGAAGGACCGGGTGAAATCCTCGAACAAGGCCCGGGTGCGCGAGTAGCGATGGGGCTGGAAGACGACCACCTTGCGCCGGGCGGGCCAGCACTGCTGCAGGGCCTGGAGGGTGGCGGCGATCTCGGTGGGATGATGGCCGTAGTCGTCGATCACCGTCACCTGCTCCCAGTGCCCCTTGATTTCCAGCCGCCGCTGAACGCCCTGGACGTTCTCCAGGGCCGCCTTGATCGTTTCAAATTCGATTTCCAGCTCCAGGCCCACGGCAATGCTGGCCAGCGCGTTGTAAACGTTGTGCTGGCCGGGCAGGTTGAGCACGATGGGGCCCAGTTCCCGCCCTTGCCAGGATACGGCAAACCGGCTGCGCAGGCCCTCGAAGACCACCTGGTCGGCCTGCAGTTCGGCCTGGCGGCTGAGGCCGTAGGTCGTCATGCGCTTTTTGACCCGGGGGATGATCTCTTGGAGGGCCGGGCTGTCCAGGCAAAGCACGGCCAGGCCGTAAAAGGGGATCCGGTCGATGAAGCGGAGAAACACCTCCTGGATCGACGCCAGGTCCGGATAAAAATCGAGGTGCTCCCGGTCGATGTTGGTCACCACGGCGATGGTCGGAGAGTATTTGAGGAAAGAGCCGTCGCTCTCGTCGGCCTCGGCCACGATGAAATCTCCCCGGCCCAGCAGAGCGTTGACGCCGACGCTCTTGAGCTTGCCGCCGATGACCACGGTGGGGTCGAGCCCGCCGCCGGCCAGGACCGCCGCCACCAACCCGGTGGTGGTGGTCTTGCCGTGGGCGCCGGCCACCGCGACGCTGTACTTGAGGCGCATCAGTTCGGCGAGCATCTCGGCCCGGGGGATCACCGGCACCCCGGCCGCCCGGGCCGCCGCCACCTCGGGGTTGTCCGGCCTCACGGCCGAGGAGGTGACCACCACGTTGGCGTTGGCGATGTGTTCGGCCCGGTGGCCCTGGAACACCATCCCGCCCATGCGGGCCAGGCGCTCGGTGATGTCCGATGCGCGCAGGTCGGAGCCCGATACCCGGTAGCCGAGGTTGAGCAGCAGCTCGGCGATGCCGCTCATGCCGATGCCGCCGATGCCCACGAAGTGGATGTGATATTGTTTACGGTACATGAGGTCTCTAAAAATGACTAAAATGACGAATGACTAAAATGACGAATCCATTAATTTGATTCATTTTGGTCATTCACCAGTTCAGGCACCGCGTTCATCCCCAGCAGCGCCAGGACATCGTCCAGAATCTCATCGGCCGCCTCCGGCCGCCCGAAACCCGCCATGGCCGCCGCCATCGCTTCCAGCTCGGCACGGTCCGCTTTCCACCGGTTCAACCGCTCGGCCAAACCCTGCCCGGTGAGGTCCTTTTCGGCCACTACCAGCGCGGCCCCCCCCTCCACCAGGGCCTGGACGTTGCGGGCCTGGTGGTCGTCGGCGGCGAAGGGGAACGGGACGAAAACCGCCGGAACCCCGGTGGCGGCGAGCTCGGCCACCGTGGTGGCCCCGGCCCGGCAGACGGCCAGGTCGGCCTCGGCGTAGCAGGCCCCCGGATCTTCGAAAAAAGCCGCCGCCTCCGCCTCGATGCCCCGTCGGCGGTAAGCCGCCTTCACCGTCTCTTCGTCCGCCGGACCGGTCTGGTGCACGAAGCGCCATGCGGATGGGTCGTCGAGAAAATCCAGCGCTTCGACGACTCCCGTGTTGAGCTGGTGGGCCCCCTGGCTGCCGCCGAGCACCAGCACATGAAGGCGTGGGTCGGCCGGCCGCTGGCACCGTCGCCGGGCCGCTTCAACAATGGAGGCACGCACCGGGTTGCCCGTCAGTCGCACCTTGGCGGCATGGCGGCCGAAATCGGTGCCGTCAAAGGAAACATAGATCCGACGGGCGAAACGCGCCGCGATGCGGTTGGACACGCCGGCCACGATGTTCTGCTCGCACAACGCCACCGGGATGCCCATCAGCCAGGCGGCCAGCACCACGGGGCCGGCGGCGTAGCCGCCCACGCCGATGACCGCGTTCGGCCGGAATCTCCACAGCATCCCGGCCGCCGCCGCCAGGCCGGCGGGCAGCCGCATCAGGGCCCAGATCTGGCGGCGCCAGCCGCGGCGCTTGAGCCCTTCGACCCGCAGCACCCGGTGGTCGAAACCGGCTCTGGCCAGGGCCGCCACTTCCAGGGGCCGGTCGGTGCCGATGAACAACACCCGCGCCCCGGGCCAGCGCCGCCGCAGGGCCTCGGCGATGGCGATCCCCGGGAACACGTGCCCCCCGGTGCCCCCGCCGGCGATGACGACAGCGGGCGGCAGGGGGCCAAATGAAGAATGCGCGCTCATCGGGTCGCTCCGATGTTCATCAGCACCCCCACGCTGGCCATGCTCATCAGCAGCGAGGTCCCGCCGTAGCTCAAAAAAGGCAGCGTCAACCCCTTGGTGGGCAGCAGCCCCAGGGTCACGCCCAGGTTGATGCAGATCTGCAGTGCCAGCGCAGTGGTCAAGCCGGTGGCGAGCATGGCCCCGAAGGGATCGGCGGTCTGCCGCGCGATGCCATACCCGCGCCAGATGATCAAGCCGTAGAAAAACAGGACCACCGCCACCCCGAGCAGGCCCAGTTCCTCGCCGATGACGGCGAAGATGAAATCCGTATGCGGCTCGGGCAGGTAGAACAGTTTCTGCATCCCTTGCCCCAGCCCCGCCCCCCAGATCTGGCCGCTGCCGAAAGCCATCAGGGCGTGGATCATCTGGTAGCCGTCGCCGGCCGGGTCGCGCCACGGATCGGTGAAGGCCATGAGCCGCTGGAGCCGGTAGGGTTTCAGGATCGCCACGTAGGCCAGCAGGGGGGCGGCCACGGCCAGGGCCGAGGCCAGGTGCCAGATGCGCACCCCGCCGGCGAAAAGCATGATCCAGGTCAGCCCCGTCAGAATCACCGCGGACCCGAAATCGGGTTGGAGCAGGATCAGGCTGCACAACAGCGCCAGCACGATCACATGGGGGAGGAAACCGATGGAAAACTCCTTGATCCGTCCCTGCTTGCGGCTCATCGAGTAGGCCAGGTACGTCACCAGGGCAAACCGCGCCAATTCGGCGGGCTGGAAGCTCAACGGGCCCAGGCGCAGCCAGCGGGTCGAACCGCCGGCCTTCAGGCCGAGGGGGCTGAGCAGCACGGCGATGAGCAGCACCAGGGTCATCCCCAGCAGCGGATAGGCCAGCGGCCGCAGCAAACGGTACGGCAGGTGGCGGCAAAGCACGAGCACGCAGATGCCCAAACCGGCAAACAGGGCCTGTTTTTTCAAATAGTAGAAATCGGTTCCGTAGCGCTTGAAGGCCAGCTCCGAGCTGGCGCTGAAGACCATGACGATCCCCAGGCCCACCAGCAGCAGCACCGGAAACAGCAGTTTCAGGTCATAGCCCGCCACGGGGGCGGCCACGGCGTTTGCCTTGGCTTTCATCGCGCCAGCTCCCGGACCGCAGCGGCGAAGGCCTCGCCCCGCCGGGCGTAATCGGTGAACATGTCGAAGCTGGAGCAGGCCGGCGCCAGCAGCACCACGTCCCCGGAGCGGGCGCTGTTGCGGGCCAGGCGCACGGCCTCGATCATGTCGGCGGCGCGCGCCACTCCGCCGCGGCATACCGGTCCGAGGGTCCGGGCGATGGCTTCGGCCGCCTCGCCCAGCACCACGAGGCGCTTGACCCCCGCCTGCACCGCCGGGCGAAGGGCCTCGTAGCCGCCCCCCTTGTCCCGGCCGCCGGCGATGAGCACCACCGGTGCGTCGAAGGCCGCCAGGGCCTGGACCACGGCATCCACGTTGGTCGCCTTGGAGTCGTTGACGTAGCGCACCCCGTCAATGGTGGCCACCGTGGCAAGGCGGTGGGGCAGCGGGTCGAACTCGGCCAGCACCCGGAGGATGGCCTGCGGATTGGCCCCGGCCACCCGGGCAGCGAGCACGGCGGCGGCGGCGTTGGCGCGGTTGTGCGCCCCGAGCAGCTTCAGGGCCGCCAAGGGGAAGCGCTCGCCGTTGAGATGCCGCCAGGCCCCCTCGAATCCCTCCAGGATGAGATCCCCGTCCTGCCAGCCGATGCCGGCCTCCCCGGCGGGAGGCGCATTGAACCAGGCGCGCAGCGGGCCTGCCGCCGGAGCCAGGGCGCGCACCCGGGCATCGCCGCCGTTGAGCACCGCGACGTCCCCGGCCTCCTGGCGCATGAAGACCCGGGCCTTGGAACGGGCGTAGGCCTCCATGTCCGCGTAGCGGTCCAGATGGTCGGGGCTGATGTTGAGCAGGACGGCCACCCGGGGATGAAAACGGTCGGCGGTATCGAGCTGGAAGCTGCTCACTTCGGCCACCACCCGTTCCGGCGCCGGGTCGCTGTCCACGGCGGCGATGAGGGGACGGCCGATGTTGCCGCCCACGAAGACCCGGATCCCGGAAGCCGCCAGCATGTCGCCGATCATCTGCGTCACCGTGGTCTTGCCATTGGTGCCGGTGACGGCCACCACCGGCGCCTCGATCCAGCGCGCCGCCAGTTCCAGCTCGCCAACGACGGCAATCCCGCGGCTGCGGGCCGCCGCCAGGGGCGCAATGGTGTCGGGCACCCCGGGGCTGACGACGATCAGGTCGGCACCGGTGAAGGTCTCGGTGCGGTGGCCCCCGAGTTCCAGCGCGATTCCCGAGGCGGCCAGGTCGGCCGGAAGCTCCTGGAGGCGCCCGGCCGGGGCGCAATCGCTCAGGGTCACCGCGGCGCCGCGGCGCCGGGCGAAGATCGCCGCTGCGATCCCGGACCGGGCCGCTCCGACCACCACGATTTTTTTGCCCGCCAGTTCCATCCGTCGCGCTTTCCGCCGTCTAGCGCAGCTTCAAGGTGCTCAGGGACATCAGGGCCAGGGTGATGGCGATGATCCAGAAGCGCACGATCACCTTGGGTTCCGCCCAGCCCTTGAGTTCAAAATGATGGTGCAACGGGGCCATGCGAAAAATCCGCCGCCCGTGGGTCATCTTGAAAAAGCCCACCTGGAAAATCACCGACAGGGCCTCGATGACAAAAAGCCCCCCCACCAGCACGAGCAGAATCTCCTGCTTGGTGATCACCGCCACCGTTCCCAGGGTGCCCCCCAGGGAGAGGGAGCCTGTATCGCCCATGAAAATCTGCGCCGGATAGGCGTTGAACCAGAGGAAGCCGAGCCCGGCCCCCGCCATGGCGCCGCAGAAGACGGTGATCTCCCCGCTGCCGGCCACGTAAGTGATCTGCAGGTAGTCGGCGATAACGGCATGGCCGGCGACGTAGGCGAAGAACATGTAGGTGGCCGAAGCGATGATCATCGGTCCGATGGCCAGCCCGTCCAGGCCGTCGGTGAGGTTGACGGCGTTGGAGGTGGCCGTGATCACCAGGGCGGCGAACACCACGTACCCCCAGCCCAGGTCGGGACTGAACTGCTTGAAAAAGGGGATGGTCACGAGCGTGGGAAAATCCTGGCTGATGAAGACCAGAAATCCCACCAGCAGGGACAGGCCGACCTGGAGGGCGAACTTGCCCCGCACGGTGAGCCCCAGGTTGCGCTTCTTGATCTGCATCAGGTAATCGTCGGTAAAACCGATCATCCCGAAACCCACCGCGCTCAGCAGCACGATCCAGACGAACGGGTTGGCCAGGTTGCTCCACAGCAGGGTCGCCGTCACCATGGCGAAGAGGATCAGGGTGCCGCCCATCGTCGGGGTGCCGGCTTTCTGGTGGTGGCTCCGGGGGCCGTCCTCGCGGATATACTGGCCGATCTGCAGGTGGGAGAGCCGCCGGATGACCCAGGGGCCGAGCAGCACACAGATGGCGAAAGCCGTCAGGCTGGCGTAGATCGTCCTGAAGGTGATGTAGCGGAAGACGTTGAAGACCGAGAAGGTCGTATGCAGGGGATAGAGCAAATGGTAGAACATGATTTCCCGCTAGCTGTCCTTCAACCGTCCATACAAGGCGGCCACGAGAGTTTCCATGGCCGCGGCCCGCGATCCCTTCACCAGCACCGTGTCGCCGGGCACCAGCCAGAAGGCCAGGTCCGCGACAATTTCCTCCTTGGTGGCGAACCGCACATCCTTGGCCGCCATTCCCGCCGCCACCGCCCCTGAGGCCATCTCCTCGGCGAACCGTCCGCCCGTGACGTAGAATCGGTCGATGCCAATCCTGGCGGCTTCGCTCCCCACCTGGCGGTGCAGGGCGGCGGATTGCGATCCCAGTTCCCGCATCTCGCCGAGGACCAAAACCGCGCGTCCGCTGCCGCGGCGGGCGGCCAGGGCCTCGATGGCCGCGGCCACGGAGGCCGGGTTGGCGTTGTAGGTATCGTCGATCACCACCACCCCCCGGCCGGGCCGACCCACCGTCATGCGTCCGGCCACGGGGGTGAAGTCCGCCAGTCCCGCGGCGATTTCATCGGCCGTCAAGCCGGCTTCCCATCCCACGGCCGCCGCGGCCAGGGCGTTGGACACCAGGAAGGCGCCTCCTGCCCCCATGCGCACCGCGACCCTTTCGCCGGGAAGGCGAAGCCAAAAACCGAGGGTGTCCGCTTCCGGGCGGACGTCCTCGGCCCGCACCTCGGCCGCATCGGACAGGCCGAATCGCAGCGGAGGCCTCGGGCAGCGATCGACCAACCGCCGCACCTCGGGGTCGTCGATGTTCAACACCATCCGTCCTTCCGGCGCCAGACGGCCGATGAGTTCCGCCTTGGCCTCGCGGACGCCTTCCAGGCTCCCCAACCCTTCGAGGTGCGCCGGGCCGATGTTGGTGATCACCCCCAGGTCCGGCCGGCAGATCTGCGCCAGCCGGTCGATTTCCCCGGGGTGGTTCGTGCCGATCTCGAAAACTCCCCAGCGGTGGATGGGGGCCAGGCCGAACAGGCTCACCGGCAGCCCCACGGCATTGTTGAAGTTGCCCCGGGTGGCAGCCACCGCGAACCGCTGCCCGAGCACGGCCGCCGTCATGCCCCGGGTGGTGGTCTTGCCGTTGGAGCCGGTGATGGCCACCACGCGCGCCGGATTGCGCAAGCGGTGAAACAACCCCAGATCTCCCAGGGCGCGGAGGGTATCGTCCACCGCAACGCAGAGAACTCCCGCGGCCCGCCATTGGGCCAGGGCTTGGGCCGGCACCGAACCGCGCGCCAGGATCAGCCCCCTGGCCCCGGCGGCCACGGCGGCCGGGGCGAAACGGTGCCCGTCGTGGGTTTCGCCCCGGATGGCGACAAACACCTCCGAAGGTTTCAGGATCCGCGAGTCGATGCAAATGCCAGAAAACTCAAGATCCAGATTGCCGCACAGCGCCTCGCCGGCGGTGGCCGCCACCAGGTCCCGGCCGGACCAGGCCAAGGGAATCGCGCTGGGAGACCGATCCGGAGCGCCAGTCATGGACCTCCTGCTGCTGTGCGCCGCTGCGCCAGGGCCTGCTGCGCCACCTGACGGTCGTCAAAATCGATGGTCCGGTTCGATAGAACCTGGTAGGTCTCGTGCCCCTTGCCGGCGATCAACACCGTGTCGTCGGCGCCGGCGGCCCCGATGGCCCGGAAGATGGCCCGGGCCCGGTCCGGGATCGCCTCCCAGCGATCGGCGGGAGCGCTGCGTCTCAGCCCGGGGAGAATCATTTCAATGATGGCTTCCGGCACCTCGCTGCGGGGGTTGTCCGAGGTGACCACCACGTAGTCGCTCCACCGGCCGGCGATTTCCCCCATTTGGGGGCGCTTGCCGGTGTCCCGGTCGCCGCCGCAGCCGAAGACGCAGATCAGGCGCCCCGGCGTCAACGGCCGCAGGGCCGCCAGGGCGTGGTCGAGGGCGTCGGGGGTGTGGGCGTAATCGATATAGACGTGGCGGCCCTCCGGATCGGAAACCGGTTCGAGGCGGCCGGGAACTCGAGTGACGCCCGCGATGCCCCGGCCGATGGCTTCCGCCGGCACCCCGACGGCGATCCCACTGGCCACCGCCGCCATGATGTTGTCCAGATTGTGCCGGCCCACCAGCGGCGAGCGGATCTCGAGGCGCCCACCGGGGGTCGCCAGCTCGGCCTGGATTCCCCTGCGGGAAATGTCGACAGCCACCGGGTGTACCTTGTTCCCGACGGCGCTGCCGACGGTCAGGCAGGGGACGCTCAGGCACGCGGCCAGCTCCCGGCCGAACGGGTCGTCGGTATTGACCACCGCCACGGCCCGAAGCGCCTTGGGCCCGGCGGGAAGCCGTTCGGTGAACAGGCGTTGCTTGCATTCCCGATAGGCCGCCATGCTCCCATGGTAGTCGAGGTGATCGCGGGTCAAATTGGTGAAGACCCCCACATCAAAGAACACGCCCTCGACCCGATCCTGATCCAGGGCGTGGCTGGAAACCTCCATGACGGCGTGGCTGACGCCGGCGGAGCGCATCTCTGCCAAAATCCGCTGCAGGTCCAGGCTTTGGGGCGTCGTCACGGGATTTGCCCCCCGCTTGCCGGGATAATGCCAATCGACGGTCCCGATCACCCCGACCCGGTGCCCCGCCGCGGCCAAAACAGCTTCGGTGAGGTAACTCGTGGTGGTCTTGCCGTTGGTGCCGGTGATACCGACGACGCACATCGCCTCGGCCGGTCGGCCGTAGAAGGCCGCCGCGAGCTGGCCCAGGCTGCGGCGCGGATCGGGACTGCAGACCACCGGCACATCGGTTTTGACGGAGTGGGCGGCCAGCACCGCCGCCGCGCCGCGGGCCACGGCCTCTTCCACAAAAGCGTGCCCGTCCATCCGATGCCCGGGAAGGGCCGCGAAGAGATCCCCCGGGGCCACCCGGCGCGAATCGTAGCTCAGGCCGCAGATCTCCGGATCTACACGGTGATCCCAGTCCAGGGGGGGGACGGCGGCGGCCAGCAGGGCGGAGAGCTTCACCCGGTCACCTCCCCTTGACGCGCCAGGATGACCCCTCCCGCCGGGGGCGCCGCCGGCGGGACGTTGAGATAATCGAGGCTCTTTTGGCAGATCTCGCGGAAAGCCGGGGCCGCCACCACACCGCCGTAATGCGCCCGCCGGGGTTCATCGATGGACACCAGAACGACGATGCGCGGATTTTCCAGCGGCGCAAACCCCACGAAGGAGCCGATGTATCGGCCTCTGGCATAACCGCCGGCGGGGTCGACCTTCTGCGCCGTCCCGGTCTTGCCCCCGGCCGTGTAGCCGATCAGGGCGGCGTTGGTGCCCGTGCCGCCGTCATGGACCACCGTCCCCAGGATGGACCGCAGTTGCGCGGCGGAGCGCTCCGACACCACCCGCCGCAACGGCTTCGGCACCACCCCCTGGACCAGGCGCCCCGATGGATCCCGGATCTCCTTGACCAGGTAGGGCTGCATCAGAATGCCGTGGTTGGCGATGGCCGCCGTGGCCGACGCCAGTTGCAGGGCTGACGCGCTCACGCCTTGGCCGAAGGCGATGGCCGCGGCATCCACATTGGTCCATTGGCTGTAGGGAGACAGATCCCCGCCCGTTTCCCCCGGGAAGTCGACGCCCAGCGGCCGGCCGAAGTTGAAATCCGTCAGCGTCTGGTGCAGGACCTGGCGCCCGAGCCCCTGGCCGATCTTCACCGCGCCGATGTTGCTCGAGCACATCACCACGTCCTGCATGGTCAACACGCCGTGGGGCTTGGTGTCGTGAATGGTGTGCCGGCCGATGCGATAGGACCCGTTCTCGCAAAAAAAGGTGCTCTTGGGCGCGAAGCCGCCGCGATCCAGGGCCGCGGCAGCGGTGAAGATTTTCATCGTGGACCCCGGCTCGAAACTGTCGGCCACGATGCGGTTGCGCCACAACTGCGGGGTGGCGCTGGAGAAATTGTTGGGGTTGAAAAAGGGGTAATGGGCCATCGCCAGGATCGCTCCGGTGGCGGGGTCCATCACCAGGGCCATCCCGGAGATGGCCTCGTTGGTGGTGACCGCATTTTCGACGGCCGTTTCGGCCAGATGTTGAATGGTGTTGTCGATGGTCAGCACCACGTCGTTGCCCGCCGGCAGACGGGCCGCTTCGTCGTCGGCTGCGAAATGCCGCCCCAGGGCGTCGCGGAGGGCCTTGCGCGATCCGGCGTCGGCGTTGAGGTGTTGATCATAGAAGTGCTCGATCCCCTCCATCCCCTTGCCGTCGATATTGCAAAATCCCAGCACCTGGGCAGCCAGGGTCTTGTTGGGATAGAACCGCCGATACTCATGGTGGAAACTGATGCCCTCGAGTTTGAGGGCTTCCACCGCCTTCACCTCGTCGGGGAGGGCCTGGCGTTTGATCCAGACGAAGGGGCGCTTGGCGGCCAGGCTGCGTGAAACGGCATCGGTGCGCAATTTCAACAGCGGCGCCAGGCGGCGGGCGACCTTGGCGGGATCGTCGATCTGCCGCGGATGGGCGCCCACCGAGGTCAGCTCCAGGCTGACGGCCAACGGGCTCCCCCGGGTATCGCGGATGGTGCCGCGCCGGGCGCTGGTGGCCACCGAAGTCTCGTACTGCCCCTTGGCACGCGCCGCCAGCTCCGGCCCCCACAGCACCTGCACCTGAACGGCCCGGGCGGCCACGACGAACAGCAGGCCGCAGAAGACCATGGCGAGCACCCAGATGCGCAGGCGAAGGTATTTTCCGGTCGTGGTCGGCGGCATTATGGCAACCTCACGATCTGTTCGGGCGTTACGCGCCCCATGCCGAGCCGGGTGGCGGCCTCGGCCTCGATGCGCTGGGGCATATGCAAACTGGCCAGCTCGGTCTGCAGCCGATGCTCGGTATGGCTGAATTGCCGCCACGTGCGGCGCGCGCGTTCCAGGTCGTAGCTGGCGCGGGTCCACTGCACCCGGCACCACGTGTAGGCGAACATCTCGCCGATAAAGACCAGCATGATGACAATCCAGATCAGCATGCCGGGCCGGGCCGGCGTCTTGGCTGCCGCCTTGGTCATTGCGCCTTCAGCCTTTCGATTGCCCGTAGCCGGGTGCTCCGGGCCAGCGGATTGGCGGCCACCTCGGCCGGGGTCGGCCGCAGCGGCTTGGGGGTCAGCACCCTTGCCATGGGAACAGCCCCGCAGGTGCACACCGGCGCCCGCGGCGGGCAGGTGCATGGCCGCTCCAGCCGCCGGAACGCCTGCTTGACGAGGCGGTCTTCCAGCGAATGAAACGCCAGCACGCAAAGGCGACCTCCCGGACGCAGCAAACCGGGGGCCGACGCCAAGAATCGTTCCAGGTCCTCCAGCTCCCGGTTGACCGCGATCCGCAAGGCCATGAAGATCCGCGTCGCCGGATGCAGGCGGCCGGGTCTGGTTCGACCCGGGCCCGCCACCAGGTCGGCCAGCTGGGCGCTGGTGGCGACAGGCGCGCGCCGGCGCGCCGCGACGATGCGGCGGGCGATGCCGCGGGCATGCCGTTCCTCGCCAAACTCCTTGAACAGGCGACCGAGTTCCTCCGCCGTCAAGTCCCGGATCAGGTCGGCGGCCGTGGGGCCGCTGCGCGGATCCATCCGCATGTCCAGGGGCTCATCGCGCTGAAAACTGAAACCTCGGCCGCTGGCTTCCAGATGGTGCAGCGAAAGGCCGAGATCCGCCAAGATGCCGTCGAGGCGTTCAATACCGAGTTCGGCAAGGGTTTCGGGCAATTGGACGAAGTTGCGCGCCAAGAGGTGCGTTTGCCCCTTCCAGGGGGCAAGCACCTGCCGGGCGTTGGCGATGGCATCCGGATCCCGATCCAAGCCGATAAGCGTGCCTCCGGGAGAAATCCGTTCCAGCAGCAGGCGGGCGTGCCCCGCACCGCCCAGGGTGCAATCGGCCACGACCTGCCCCGGGGCCGGGGCCAAGGTCGCCACCACCTCTGCCGGCATGGCCGATGGGTGGTGGTATGCCATGGGCTATAGCCCCAAACGGGCGATTTCGTTGCGGACCGATTCCTGCTGCATGTCGTTTTCCATGCTTTGGTTCTCGCGCTCCCAGTTTTCGCGGGACCAGATCTCGAAGTGGTCCAGGACCCCCGCCAGCACGATATCGCGCTCCAGCCGGGCGTATTCGCGCAGTGACGGCGGCACCAGAATCCGCTCCTGCCGGTCGCACTCGCAGGAGAAGGCCCCGCCGATGAAGACCCGCCGGAAGCGGCGCATGGTGTCGCTTTTTTCCGCCAGCGCCAGGATGCGCGCCTCGATGCCATGCCAAGCCTCGAGCGGATAGGCAACCAGGGCCCCGTCCAACCGCGAGAGGATCACCCCGTCGCCCGCTTCGCCCCTGATCAGGTCGCGAAAGCGGGCCGGGATGATAATCCGCCCTTTGGCATCGATGGTATGGTATGAACTGCCACGGAACATGGCGTTTTATCCACTTTGATCCACTTTTTTCGGAATAAAAGACCAATTCAAGGGTTCTGTCAAGAAAAAATGTAAAGCTATGAGTATATTTTTTTCTGTGATTAACGAAGGTTATTCGATACTAAGATTACGTGGAGCATAGTGGGGCAAATCGAAACAAGCCTCGGGACTTTATTGTCTCATCCCAATGTCTTGACACAGGTCGGTGGGGTGGGTAGAGGATGGCGACGGGAGGAGAAAATTGCGAAGACAAGACAAGCAAATGGCGGACATGCCGGACATCGAAACGGTGATCCGGAACGCCACGGTCTGTTATCTGGGTCTCTGCGACAATGGGGCGCCCTATGTCGTTCCGCTGAGCTTCGGCTACGAGCCCGGCCGGATCTATTTCCACTCCGCCAACGAGGGGCGCAAGATCGACTTGATCCAGCGCAACCCTCCGGTCGGATTCACCTTTGTCGTGGAAGCGGCCCCCGTGGCCGGCGACAGCCCCTGCGCCTGGACGATGCGCTACCGCAGCGTGATGGGAGCGGGGCGCGCCCACATCGTGGCGGACGCGGCGGAGAAGATGCGCGGCCTCGACCTGATCATGGCCCACTACGGCGTCGCTCCGGAGGGCTACAAGGCGGAACGCCTGGCAGCCATCACCGTGATCCGGGTGAACATCGAGACGTTGACGGGCAAACGCTCCAGATGACGGCCCTTGGGTCCGAAGCCTTAGTGACCCGGGTGCGCGACCTGGCGGCATCCATCTTCGACGGGGCTCGCGGCAGCCACGCCTGGGATCACACGTTGCGCGTCGTGCGTCTCTGCGAGCACATCGGCGCCGCGGAAGACGCCGACATGACGGTGTTGCGCATCGCCGCCTACCTGCACGACATCGGCCGCGGCGACCAGGACGAGGCCAACGGCCGCATCTGCCACGCCGAGCGGGGCGCCGAACGCGCCGCGCCCCTGCTCGCTCCCCTGCCCCTGGACGACGGGCAGCGCGCCAACATTCTCCATTGCATCCGCAGCCACCGCTTCCGCGGCGGGCAGCGACCGGAAAGTCTCGAAGCCCGCATCCTCTTCGACGCGGACAAGCTCGACGCCATCGGCGCCGTGGGGGTGGCCAGGGCCTACCTGTTTGCCGGAGAGGTGGGCGCCCGGCTCCACTGCCCGGAAAAGCCCGTGGACCAGACCCGACCTTACGGTCCCGAAGACACGGGGTATCGCGAGTACATCGTCAAGCTGCGGCACGTTCACCGGCGGATGCTCACCGCCGAAGGCCGCCGCCTGGCCGAAGCCCGCCACGCCTTCATGACCCGGTTCTTCGAGCGATTTCTGGAAGAAATGGAGGGGCGCGCCTGAACGGGGGCCCGCCCCTGGATGGACCGACGCCCGAAGTCACAAGCAACTTGACGGGTGCGCGGTGCAACGGATACAAATCCGTTCTGGTGGCAGAATCCACGTTTCTTCGCCCGGAAAGGAGTTTCGGCCCATGAGCATCAACATCGTTTCGCGCATCGATCGCAACGTCCCCTTGCGGCATGCACTGGTGAGCGTATCGGACAAGACCGGGCTGGAGCGCCTGATTCCGGGGCTGCTGGCCGTCAATCCGAATCTGCGCCTCTATTCCACCGGTGGCACCTTCGCCCGGATCCAGGAAATCCTCGGACCCCGGGCCCGCGACGTCCTGACCCGGGTTTCCGATTACACCGGCCAGCCGGAAACCCGGGGCGGCCTGGTCAAGACCCTCGATTTCAAGATCTATCTGGGCCTGCTCACCGAAACCTACAACCCGGCCCACCAGGACGATCTCCGGCGCACCGGCGCCGTGCCCATCGACATGGTGGTGGTCAATCTCTACCCGTTCGAACGGACCGTCGCCGCCGCGGGGGTCACCGTCGAGCAGGCCCGGGGCAACATCGACATCGGCGGCCCCTGCATGATCCGGGCCGCGGCCAAGAATTTCATCCGCGTGGCGTCGGTGGTGGATCCGGCCGATTATCCGATGATCCTGGACAATTTGAATGCCAACGGGGGAGCGACGTCGCTGGCGCTGCGTCTGGCATTGGCCAAGAAGGCCTTCGCTCACACGGCCCGCTACGACCAGGCCATCGCCGCCTACCTGGAACCGCGCACCCTGCAAGAGGCGGATGCCTGCTATCCCGGCGATGGCCAATGACCCGTCCTCCCGGACGGACCTCCCCAACGGCAAAAGGAGCCGACTCATGGCCGAAGACCTGAAACAGATGTACCGCACCATCGTCACCGACCATTTCCCGCCGCAGATGGAGATCAGCTTCGTGGACGGTTCCCGCCGCCAGACGCTCTTCTACGAAAAGGTCACCTGGCGCATCGACGAAGAGGACCGGGGGCTGCGCTACGGGGAGAACCCCGGCCAGGAGGCGGCCCTGTACCGGCTGGTCAACGGCAACCTCGTGCTCGGGGAAACCGAGACGATCCAGCCGGGCCAGTACCTGGCGTCGGACATCGAGCTGCTCCAGTCGGGCAAGCACCCGGGCAAGACCAACCTCACCGATGCCGACAACGCCTTGAACATCCTGCGTTACTTCACCGACCGGCCCACCGCGGTGATCGTCAAGCACAACAACCCCTGCGGCGTGGCCCGGGCCGACAGCCTCGAAAACGCCTACCAGCGCGCCTACATGGCCGACCGGGTGGCGGCTTTCGGCGGCTGCATCGCCGTCAATCGCCCCCTTGACAGGGCCACGGCCGAGGCCGTCGCCGCCCAGTACGCCGAGGTGGTGGTGGCCCCCGAGTTCGAGGAGGGCGCGCTGGCGGTGCTGGCGCGGCGCAAGAACCTGCGCGTGGTGCGCATCGCCAACATCTCCCGCTTGCAGCAGTTCGTCGGGCAGCGTTGCGCGGATTTCAAGAGCCTCATCGACGGCGGCATCATCGTGCAATGGTCCTTCGTGCCCCAGGCGCGCACTGCGGTGGACCTGAAGCTCGCCCAGTGCGAACACCAGGGCAGGACGTACCGCATCTCCCGTGAACCCACCGCCGCCGAAATCGAAGACCTCCTCTTCGGCTGGCTGGTGGAATCCGGCGTCACCTCCAACTCGGTGATCTACGTCAAGGACAACGCCACCGTGGGCATCGGCACCGGCGAGCAGGACCGGGTGGGCGTGGCCGAGATCGCCCGGGACAAGGCCTACCGCAAACTGGCGGACCGCTACTGCTTCGAGGCCTTCCAGACCCCTTACAACGAACTCTCCGACCCGGAACGCCGGGCCGAGATCGACGCCCGCGTGGCGGCGGAAAAAGGCGGGCTGATCGGCGCGGCCATGGTCAGCGACGCCTTTTTCCCGTTCCGCGACGGGGTGGACGTGGGGCTTCGCGAGGGAGTGACGGCGGTGATCCAGCCCGGAGGGGCGCTGAACGACCACCAGGTGATCGACGCCTGCAACGCAGCCGGCGCCACCATGGTCTTCACCGGCCAGCGCAGCTTCAAGCACTGACGCGGCGCGGTCCTTTTCCGCATCGTCCGCCGGACGATGCGGATGGCGGCTTGGCATCCGGCGCGACCTGTTCTATATTCGGCAACCCGGCCGGCAGCGGAACGACAATGAGCGGAAAACCCGGGAGGCCCTGGGGCGCCCCGCGGGAGGATGGCACATGAAGGATTGGCGGTTTCCCGATTTGAGCGGCAAGATCGTGTTGATCTACCTGACCAACCAGTGCGACGAGCACAACGTCGTGCTGGAGCGGCCCCGTTTCGAACAGCAGGGAGACAAGCTGTTCATCGTCGGCGTCTTCGCCGAGGGCACCACCGCCAACGACTGGGCCACCGGCATCCACACCGCCGTGGCCTGGGACCATGTGGAGCAGTACCTGGTGTTCGACTCCCTGGAAGACTACTTCTACCGCATCTCGCTGGCCAACGAGAACCAGACCCTCCAGTAGCCGGCACCTCGCCGCCGCCAGATGACCCGCCGCCCGCCGCAGGGCGGCGGTTTCGTTTCGGGGCAAGCCCACTCCGTCAGTCCAGTTCCGGGTCCACCAGCCGCCCCTTGGCATCGAAGCGCAGCGGTTTGGGGGGACCGATAGCCGGTCCCGCCAGGGATTCCAGCTCGCCCACCAGCGCCCGGCTGGCCCAGAAGTCCTGGACATGACGGGTGTCGCGGATGATGGCCACCCGGGCCTGAACCGGGTCCACGGGCCCGATGGTCGCCAGGCAGGCCTGGATCGCCTTGCGATCGTCGGGCAAACGGATCGGGATGAAGGCCTTGTGCAGGGACCGGCTCGTCAGGGCGTTGATCAGGGTGGCCTCGTAGTCGAGCTTTTCGAAGACGGCCTCGGTGATGATGTCGGCGTTGCCAAGGCCGATGGCATTGCCCGCCGTCTTGTCGGTCAGGTCGAGCACGGCCACCCGGGTGGCCGTGAGGATCGATGAAAAATCGCTCTCCTTCAGGTCGAAGGCCCGGCCGGTGACGTTGGGGTCCATCCCCGCCCCGCTGATCTCCTTGCCGATACGCCCGACAATCAGGGCGTCCAGGCGGCTGAAGGGCAGGCGCGGGAAACGGCGCTTGGCCATGTCGAGCAGGGCCCGCTCGCGCGCCACGAGCCGGTCCACCGGCACGGCCTCCAGGCAAACGACCCGATCGCTCTCGTTTTCCACCACGGCCAGCCCGAAGCGGAAATTGCTGCGCGCCGCCATTTCCTGGCCCATGGTCTCCAGCAGTTCGTACCACCCGTGGCGCAGGGCCCAGTGGTGGAAGGCCAACGCCCCGGCGTGCTTGCCCATCCCCACGCAGAGCATCTTGAGGATTCCGCTTTCCGCCGGCCCCTTGAACTTGGTGTGGGGCTTGACGCGGTTGAGGCAGATGCTGTGGTCGGCCTCGATAAAATCGCGGCCGAAGTACAGCGGCACCTCGCCCAGGACGGTGCCCAGTTCGACGGTCGCCATGCCGGAGACCACCGGCGCCCCGCAGGCGGTCTCGGTCACCCCCAGCCTTTCCAGGACGGCCTTTTGCCCGGCGGCGGTGGCGCCGCCGTGGCTCCCCATGGCCGGCACGATCAGGGGCCGGGCGCCCCATTGCCGCAGACCCGCGCAGAGGGCCGCCACCATCTCGGCCAGCCGGTCGATCCCCCGGCTGCCCACGGCCACCGCTACGCGTTGGCCGGTCCGGATCCCGCTGGCGGGCAGAATCGTTTCCAGGGCCTGGCGCACCGCCGCGGCCACGTCGCGGACATGATCGTCCGGAGCTGGCCGGGTCACCTGCACAAATTCGGGGAATACGGGATCGGATTCGATGAAATCAGGGTAGCGCATGGGTTGAACGTCTCATTGCGGTTGACGATACCGGCGATCACCGGAGATCGCCTCTTGACAGAAGGCGTATCGTCACCATATCCGAGACGCACCGCGGCGGCAAGCATTCGGCCGGCCCGCCGGGAACCCTTGCCCAAGGCGAAAGAGAAGATTCATATGACTTGCCTGTTTTCCACCGAAGATGCCGCCCGCCTGGCCGGTCTCATTGACGGCGAAGTGGTCACCGATGTGCTGGGCCGCACCCTGCTCTCCACCGACGGCAGCATCTTCCAGATCCTGCCGGCGGCTGTCGTCTACCCCCGCCATGCCGGCGACGTCCAGGCCGTGGCACGCTTTGCCGCCGAGAAGAACCTCACCATCCATCCCCGGGGCGCCGGCAGCGGACTGTGCGGCGCGGCTTTGGGGCGGGGAATCGTCATCGACTTCACCCGCTTCATGAACCGGCTCGTCGCCATCGACCGCGACGCGCAAACCTTCACCTGCGAGCCGGGCTACCGCATGGGCGAACTGGAGGAAGCCCTGGCCGGTACCGGCCTCTTCTTTCCGCCGGATCCCTCCAGCGGCACCTATGCCACCTTCGGCGGGATGTTCGGCACCAACGCCAGCGGGTCCCATTCGGTCAAGTACGGCAACGTGGCCGACTACCTCGTGGACGCCGAACTGGTGCTGGGCGACGGCCGCCTCTGCCGGCTTGCCGATCTGTCCGACCTGCCCGCCGAGCGGCTCCCTGAGCCCTTCGACCGGCTCCACCGGCTCTACACCGACCATGCCGCCACCATCGAAACGGCCTACCCCGACACGGCCTACAACAGCGCCGGCTACAACCTGCGCGGCATGGTGCGCGGCGGCCGCCTGGCGCTCGAGCACCTGCTGGGCGGTTCCGAGGGGACCCTGGCCCTGGTGACCCGCCTCACCTTCCGTCTGATTCCCAGGCCGGCCTGCGACAGCCTGGTGGTGGCCTACATGGACGACATCCAGGCCTCGGCCCTGGCCGTGCAGCGCATCATGCCCCTGGGGCCGGCGGGCATCGAAATCATGGACAAGTCGCTCCTTGCCCTGGCCCGCCGCGAAGATCCGGCACTGGCCACATCCCTGCCGCAAGACGTGGACAACGTGTTGCTCATCGAGTTCGACGGACCGGACGAAGAAACCTGCCAGCAGTCCAACGCGACGGTCCTGGAAGCTCTGGCGGGCTTGACCGATCGGGTCCATCCGGCGGCCAGCGCTGCGGAGAAAAAGCGGTTCTGGGCCGTTCGCAAGGCGGCGGTACCGATTCTCTACCGTCTCAAGGGCCGCCGCCAGATCCTGGCCCTCATCGAGGATGCCGCCGTACCGGTTCGCCATCTGGGCACCTATTTCAGGGAAGTCTACGCCCTGCTGGAGCGCCACGGCGTCCCCTTCGTGGTCTACGGCCACATCGCCAAGGGGTTGATGCACACCCGCCCCCTGCTCGATCTGAAGGACCCGGCCGACGTGGCCAAGCTGCGGCCCATCGCCGATGAATTCTACGAGATCGTGGCGGCCCTGGACGGGACGGTGAGCGGGGAGCACGGAGACGGGCGCCTGCGCAGCGCCTACATCCGGCGCCGTTACCCGGCGGTCTACGACCTGTTTCTGGAGGTCAAACGCCTCTTCGATCCCGACGGGCGGCTCAACCCGGAGATCATCACCCATCACGATCCGGACCAGATGACCCGCGACCTGCGCTACGGGGCCGGATACCGCCGCCGCGACGCGGCCCGGCAGGAGCTGGTGTGGCCCGACGGATTTGCCGAGGCCGTGGAACTGTGCCACGGCTGCAGCAAGTGCACCACCGTGACCGGCGCCACCCGCATGTGCCCGGTCTACAAGGTGACGCGGGAGGAAGCGGCCACACCCAAGGCCAAGGCCAACCTGCTGCGGGCCTTGATCGGCGGCCGCATCGACGACCAGGCGCAGTACGAGGCGGCCTTCAAGGCGGTCATGAGCCGCTGCGTCCACTGCGGGAGCTGCTTCCGGGAATGCCCCAGCCATGTGAACATTCCCAAGCTGGCCGCCGAGGCCAAGGCCCGCTACGCGCGCCGCTACGGCAACCCCCTGCACGACCACCTGGTGACGCGCATCGAAATGGCCGGCCGGGCGACCCGCAAGGTCTCCGCGCTGATGCAAACCCTCGCCGCCCCGGCCGCCGCGCGCCGGGCCGCCGAGAAGATCACCGGCCTTTCGGCCCGGCGACCCATGGTCGCCTTCGCCCGCAATAGTCTGTATGAACGCCTCGGCGCGACGGTTTTCGGGAACGGCCCGCGCCGGGTGCTCTACTATGCCGGCTGCGACGCGGCCTACATCCGCCCGTCCATCGGCGAGGCGGCCGTCCACCTCCTGGCGGCGGCGGGATGGCAGGTGCTGGTCCCCCCCCAGCATTGCTGCGGCCTGCCGATGCTGGCCAAAGGCATGGTGGACGGGGCCCGGCGGCAGATCCGGCAGAACCTGCGCGCCTGGAAAGACCTGGTGGATACGGTGGCGGCGGTGGCGGTGACCTGCTCGTCCTGCGGTCTGGCCCTGATGACCGAGTGGATCGACCTGATGGGCGCCGAAACCGTCGGCGGCATCGCCGCCAAGGTCCGTCCGGTCAGCGCCCTGGTCGCCGAGGCAATGGACCGGTTGCCGCTGGCCGACGGCAGCCGCCAGCCGGTGGCCTACCATTACCCCTGCCACCTGCTGGGCCAGCCCGAAGCGGACAGCTCGGTGCGGATGCTGCGGGCAGTCAAAGGCATCGATCTGAAGGTGCTGGACAGCGGCTGCTGCGGCATGGCGGGCAGCTGGGGCCTCCACGCGGCCAACGACCGCCTCAGCCGGCGGATCGGCCAGGGCCTGATGGACCGGCTCGATGCTTCCGGGGCCACCGCGGCCGCCACCGATTGCCCCACCTGCCGCCTCCAGATGGAGCACCTGGGCTCGACGCCGGTATGGCACCCGGTGGAGCTGGTGGCGGCGCGCCTGGAAACCCGGCCAGACCCCGCGAAAACCGCCGTCTTTTCCTCCGGGCATTGCATTTCAACCGGTTTTCCCGTTTAATGCCTGCCATGCTCAGCGACCTGGAAAAACGCGTCATCGCTTCGATTCAAGGGGACCTGCCCGTCATCCAGCGCCCCTACCAGCAGATCGCCGAAAAATTGGGCATCCCGGAAGACCGGCTGCTGGACATCCTGCGCGATCTGTGCGCGCGCGGCGTGATCCGCCGCTTCGGCGCCACGCTGCGTCATCAGAAAACGGGGTTCGCCGCCAATGCCATGGGCGCCTGGCAGGTGCCCGAGGCGCGCATCGGCGAGGTGGGCGAGATCATGGCCGCCTCGCCCAGCGTTTCCCACTGCTACCGCCGCGATCCGAACGCCCGCTGGCCTTACAATCTCTACACCATGATCCACGCCGGCGACCGGGAGACCTGCCAGGCCATCGCCGCGGATCTCTCCCGCCGCACCGGCATCTCGGACTACATCCTGCTGTTCAGCCGCCGCGAACTGAAAAAAACCTCCATGCAGTACTTCGCCGACCCGTGAGTCCCGCCGCCCCTCGGATCCTGCTGGTCAATCCCTGGATTCACGACTTCGCCGCCTACGACTTCTGGGCCCGCCCCCTGGGCCTGCTTCTGCTGGCGGCCATCCTGCGCCAACACGGGTACCGGGTGGCCTACTGCGACTGCCTGGACCGATTTCACCCCCGGGCCGGCGCCCACAGGTCGCCGGAACGCCATGGCCGCGGGCCGTTCCTGAAAACCCCCATCCCCAAGCCGCCGGGGCTGAACGACGTGCCCCGTACCTTTTCGCGCTACGGGATTCCGGTGGAATGGCTGCGGGAAGACCTGGCCGCCATGGCGCCGCCGGATCTCATCCTGGTCACCGGTTTGATGACCTACTGGGCGTCGGGCGTGGCCGAGACCATCGCCGAACTCAAGCGCGCCTTTCCCGGGCGACCGGTGGTGCTGGGGGGCATCTACGCCACCCTGCTGCCCGAGCATGCCCGGCGAAGTTCCGGCGCCGACCGGGTGGTGACCGGGGCCGGGGAAAAGGCGGTGTTGGAATTGGCGGCCGAGATGACCGGCCATCGGCCGGACCTGCGCTTCGACCCCGACGACCTGGACACCCATCCGCTGCCGGCGTTGGAGTTGCAGCGCCAAGTGCCTTTCATTCCGCTGCTCACGGCCCGCGGATGCCCGTACCGGTGCGCCTACTGTGCCGCCGCCATCCTCGCGCCGGTGCGGCAGCGGCGCCGCCCGGAGCGGGTCTTCGAGGAAATCGTCCAATGGCACCGGCGCTTCGGGGTCCGCGATGTGGCCTTTTATGACGACGCCCTCCTGGTGGATGCCGAGGCCCATGCCCTGCCGCTGTTCGAGCGCATCGCCGCCGCCGGTTTGAACCTGCGCCTTCACACCCCCAACGCCCTGCACATCGGCTGCCTCGACGACCGGGTCGCCCGGGCCATGCGCCGCGCCGGCATGGCGACGATCCGCCTCGGCCTGGAAACCACCGATTTCGCCCACCGCGGCGACCTGGACGCCAAGGTGAGTGCCGGCCAGTTTCAGCAAGCGGTGGCCTGCCTCCGCCGCGCCGGCTTCACCGGGGCCCAGATCGGCGCCTACCTGCTTGTCGGCCTGCCGGACCAGCCGATGGCGGCGGTGGAAGCGGCCATCGCCGCGGTGCGCGCCGCGGGGGTCACCCCGATTCCGGCCCATTACAGCCCCATCGCCGGCACCAGCCTCTGGCCGGCGGCCAAACGCGCCGCCCGCTACGACCTGGAGGCCGATCCCGTTTTTGCCAACAACGCCATCTGGCCCTGCCGCCCCGAAGGGTTTTCCTGGGCCTGGCTCACCCGTCTCAAGGCCCTCTGCGCGGATGTGGCGGACTGATTGATCAATGCGAAAAAAACCGCCTGCACCGGGCGAATGCCGGCGCAGGCGGCGGGATCGGGCTTATGCGGGATGGGATGGAAAACTCAGAGGGCCGCCACCGCGATGCGGTAGCAGCGCAGGCAGCGGTAGGCTTCGGCGGTGGCCTGGGCCCGGGTCAGGCACCCTTCGACTTCCTCGAAGCTCTCCTTGCGCACCTCGGGGTCCATCACCGGCGGATCGGCCCGCTGGCTGACGTCGTGGAAGGGCCAGGTCTCTTTACGATCCAATACCCCGCTGTTGTTGACGATCGCCTTCAACACCTCTGAAGTGGTCGCCTGAACGCTTCCCTGTTCCAGGTACTGGGCGATGTGATGAGCGGCCTTCTTCCCGGCGGCCAGGGCGGCAATGAGGGTGGACGGCCCGGTGACGCAGTCGCCGCCTCCGAACACCGTCGCGGAGGGGGACTGGAAGGTCATCTGGTCGACCACCAGGGTCTTCCATGGCGTCAGATCCTCGGCTTCGGGCAGGACGCAGTCCACCACGCAGACCTGCCCCACCGCCGGGATGATGGCATCGCATGCGATGACGAACTCCGAGCCTTCCTGCGGCACGGGCCGGCGCCGGCCGCTGCGATCCGGCTCTCCCAGGGTCATGCGCTGGCATTCGAGGCCACGGACCTTCCCGCCTTCCTCCACGATCCGCACCGGCGCCACCAGATAATGGAACTTCACGCCCTCTTCCTTGGCCTCGTGGATCTCCTGGGGATCGGCCGGCATCTCGGCCTCGGTGCGCCGGTAGAGGAGATTGACATCCTTGAAGCCGATACGCAGGGCCGAGCGGACGCAGTCCATGGCGACGTTGCCGCCACCCACCACCACCAGCTTCTCGCCCTCGATGGGCCGGCGGCCCCGGGCCACCTCGCCGAGAAAGTGGATGCCGGTCATGAAGCATTCGTAGCCGGCATCCTCACCCTCGCAGCGCATCTTGGAGGATTCCGGCGCGCCGACCCCGAGGAACACCGCCCGGTAGCCCTGTTTTCCCAGCTCCTCCACGGTGATGTCCTCGCCCACCCGGACGCCGTAGCGGATTTCCGCGCCGAGCTTTTCCACCACTGCCACCTCGTAGGCGATGATGTCCCGCGGCAGCCGGTAGGAGGGGATGCCGAAAGAAGCCATGCCGCCGGCCTTCTCCTGGGCTTCGAAAATCGTGGTGCGGTAACCGCGTTGGCCCAGATAGAAAGCACAGGAGAGCCCGGCCGGTCCGGCCCCCACCACCGCCACCCGTTCTTCGCGGGGGGAAGCCGTTTCCAGTTTCGGCACGGCGCCGGTGCGCATCTCGTGGTCGGCCAGGTAGCGTTTCAGGGCCCGGATGGCGATGGGTGCATCCACCAGGGCCCGGCGGCAATTGGCCTCACAGGGGCGCACGCAGACGCGGCCGATGGTGCCCGGCATGGGGCAGTCGCGCCGCACGACGGCCAGACCTTCGTCCAGTTTGTTCAGGCGGACCGCCTCTACGTAGGCCGGCACATCGACGTTGGACGGGCAGGCGCTCATGCACGGTGCCGTCACCGTGGCCTCGTAGTTGCCGCGCGGCACCACGCGTTTGTCCCGGATGGTGGCCTCGAAGACGTCGCGGTAGCGTTGGAGCATCTCCAGTGTGGGAGGAGCGACGAACAGGCCGACATCGCAACGCGCCGCATCGGAAATGAAGCGGGCCATGGCGGCGATTTCCTCCAGGTCACCGGGCCGCCCCTCGCCGTTGCAGATCCGGTCCATGACGACGCAAATCCGCACCGTGCCTTCGCGGCAGGGGGTGCACTGACCGCACGACTCGTCCCTGATCTTTTCCAGGTAGGCCCGCAGCAGATCCACCGGATCGATCTCCGGGTCCCAGACCACGAGCCCCTTCCATCCGAGCACCGCCCGGAACGGTGTCCCGTCGGCGGCAGCGCTGCCGCCGCCCTTGCCATCCACACGACCGGTCCAGCCTTTCCAGGTACACACCAACGGCTCATCCATGGGGCACCACTCCTGTCGGTTCTCAGGTTTTAATGGAAGAAGTCTCCCGTATTTACTACGAGACGAAGCCATGGTCAAACCCTGAGGGCGCTTCATTTTCCACGGGCGGCGAAAAAGGGGGAAACCCACGCCCCAAATGCCGGCGACGGAATCCCAAACCTCCACCGCCGAGGCGCACGAACGGCGTTCAGGGAAAGTTGACAAGCACATCGAAAACAATTATTGAAAATCAATAATCGACTTTGATGGCAGGACGCTTCCATGGCCAATCCCTTCACCCTTCGCGTGATCGCCCCGGATGCTCCTTTTTGCAATCGGAACAAAGAGTTGCAGGATTTGCAGCGTCATGCCGCCAACCAGACCAACGTCGTGGTCTTTTCCCCGCGCCGCTACGGGAAGACCTCTCTGGTCAAAAGGGTGCAAGCGAGTCTCGAACAGCAAGGGTTCCTCACCTGCTACGTCGACCTCTTCATGGTGACCGGCCTGGAGGAAACGGCCCGGCGCATCGCCAGGGCCGTCTGGACCGTGTTGCACCGCCACGAATCCCTGTTGGCAAAGGGGTCCCGTTTTCTGAAAATCTTCAGCACGTTCCGCCCGGTGTTGAAACCTTCCGCCGAAAACGGCTTCACCCTGAGCGTGGAATCGGTTTCCACCGCCCTGCCGGGAATCGAGGTGCTGGACAAGACGATGGAAGAGTTTGGAAATTTTATCGAACGGGAAAAGCCGAAACTGCATTTCGTCATGGACGAATTCCAGGAGGTCACCGAACTGAAGGAACCCGCGGTCGAGGGCATCCTTCGCAAACACATCCAGCACCACCCGGCATCGTACTTTTTCGTCGGCAGCCGGCGCCGGATCCTGCTGGACATGTTCAACCAGCGCAACCGGCCGTTTTATCGGAGCGCCATCATGTATCCCCTCGATGAATTGCCTCGCCCGGAACTGGTCCCTTTCATCCGGGAGCGCTTCGCGTCGGAAGGCAAGGAGTGCCCACCACCGGTGGCGGAAGCCGTTTCGCAACGAACCGGCCAACACCCCTATTACGCCCAGGCGCTGGCATACCACACCTTCGATCTTGCCGGCCCGGAAGTCCGTCCGGAAGACGTGGACGCCGGTTTCGAAAGACTGCTGGCCTCCGAACGCTACGCCTTCGAGGCGATGGTCCAGGGCCTCACCGGGCCTCAAATCTCGCTCTTGCGCGCCTTGGCCGCCTCGCCCACGGCCAGGATCCTCTCCAGCGATTACATCGCCCGGCACAGGCTCACCGTCGGCGGCGTCCAGTACGCGCAAAAAAAGCTGCTGCAGCTGGACCTGATCGAAAAACGAAACGATGTCTGGCAGGTGGTGGACCCCGTCTTCGCCATCTGGCTCTCCCGGTACTGACCCGGCGGTTTCTCACTCGCCGTGCATCGGCAAAACGGGCATCAGGCACCTCGGCAGGATGATGAAATCGGCTGGCTTTCGGGGCGGATATCGGGATAGGCGAAGCCTTCATGGACGACGCGTGGGACACCGACGTCGCCGCCGTCATCTCCTTTTTTAGCCGAGTCGGTGTCCATGTGGGCCCTGGAAAAACTCCGCTACTGGACCCGGCCCAACACCCGCCCCGACAGCCGGCGCAACATCCGGCGCCACTACGACCTGTCCGACGCCTTTTTCCGGACCTTTCTGGATGATTCGATGGCCTACTCCTGCGCCATTTTCGAGGATCCGGCGGATTCACTGGAAACGGCCCAACAGCGAAAGTTCCAGGCGGTCATTCAAAAGGCCGGCATCGGCCCCGGGGATCACGTCCTGGAAATCGGATGCGGCTGGAGCGGATTCGCCGTCGAAGCGGTGCGCCGCACCGGTTGCCGGGTCGCCGGCATCACCATCTCCCGGGAGCAATTCCGTGTGGCACGGGAACGGGTGCGGGCGGCCGGGCTCCAGGACCGCATCCGGATCGAGCTTTGCGATTATCGCGACATGCACGGCCGCCTCGACAAGATCGTCTCCATCGAGATGCTGGAAGCGGTGGGGCACCGCTACTACGGCACCTTCTTCAAACAGATCGACCGGCTCTTTGCCCCCGGCGGCATTGCCGTCATCCAGACCATCACCATTCCCGACCAGCGCTACGAAGCCTGCCGGAGAAGCCACGACTGGACCCAGAAGCACATTTTCCCGGCGGCCTCCTGCCGTCGCTCACCGTACTGACCCGCGCCATGACCCGCCACTCGCGCCTCATGGTGGAAACCGTGGAGAATATCGGCCCCCATTACACCGCGACCCTGGCTGCCTGGCGCCGGCGGTTTGTCGCCAACCAGTGCCGGGTCACCGAACTGGGCTTCGACCGCGTCTTTCAGCGCAAACGGTCCCTTACGAGGCTTTGGGGCCGGAGATCACTTCCGACTACAACGAGCGCACCTCCCTGTTTGCGGTGCGAGACGGACTGCTCATTGCCGGAACCCTGGCGGCCGCGGCGGCGCCGGCGCTGGTGGTGATTTCAGGATTGGGCTTCGGGGCCACCCTGGCTCTGCCGTCAGCCATCCAGGCCGATGTGATCGACTACGACGAGTCCCTCACCGGCCGGCGCCAGGAGGGATGGTACATCGGCATCTGGTCGGTGGTCAAAAAACTCACCGCCGCCGTCAGCGTCGGGGTCGGCCTGACGATTCCGGGCGCCGCCGGATACGCTCCCGGCCCGACCCAACCGCCCGCGGTGATCGAAACCCTCAAAGTGCTCTACGCCCTGGTGCCGAGCCTGTGCAGCGCCGCCGCCTTCCCGGTGGCCCTGGCCTTTCCCGTCTCCCGGAAAACCCATGAACGGATACTGGAATGCATCGATTTGCGCCGCCGCGGCGAGGCGCCGGCCGATCCACTGCAGTGCTGGGCATAACTGTCAGGAATCAAAAGAAATCATGCAGCGTATCCCGAACCGGCACCCCGCTCAGCCCGTTTTGGCGGCATCCCCCAACCGGTCCGCCGTATCGATCCAGCCGCCCCCCATGGCCTTGTACACCTCGATGAGGGCGCGGAGCACCTCGACCTCCTTTTCCACCAGACCGAGCTGGGCGGAAAACAGGTTCCGCTCGGCGTCCAGGACCTGAAGGTAGTCCTCCGTGCCGCCGTCGAAACGCAGCCTGGCCAGGCCGGCCACATCGCCCAGAATACGGGTTTGATTCTGCCGGGCGGCGAATTCTTCTCGCCCCTTGGTCGTTTTGACCAGCGCATCCTCCACTTCGCGAAACGCGTTGAGCACCGTCTGCTGGTATTGTAACAGCGACTGCTGCTGAAGAGATTCGGCCTGGGTGACCTGCCCGGCGATGGCGCCGCGGTTGAACAGGGGTGCGGCAATGCCGCCCACCAGCGAGGACTGCCCGGTGCCGCCGGAAAACAGGCTGCCCAGTTCCCCGCTGACGCTGCCGAGGAGGCCGGTCAGCGTGATGGTGGGAAAATAGGCTGCCTTGGCCACGCCGATCTCGGCGTTGGCGGCCACCAGCGCCTGCTCGGCCTGCCGGATGTCCGGGCGCCGTTCGAGGAGCGTGGACGGGAGTCCGGCGGGAATGCCCGGCGGCGTCAGGAGATCGATCTCCTTGCCACGCGGGACGGTCCCGGGCATATCCCCCAGCAGTACGGCCAGCAGGTTTTCCTGCTGGCGGACGAGGGACTCGAAGCGCGGAATGGCCTGCCGGGCCGATTCGAGCAGGGATTCGGCCTGGCGCAGCTCCAGTTGCGAAATGGCGCCATAGTCATAACGCAGGCGCATCAGGTCGAGGCTTTCGGCATAGGCGCGCTCCGTCTGACGGGCGATGCCCAGTTGCCGGTCCAGCCCCCGCAGGGTGACATAGCCGCCGGCCACATTGCTCACCAGGGTCATCAACACCGCCTGCCGCCCGGCTTCGCTGGCGAGCAGCCGTGCCCGCGCCGCCTCGTTGGACCGCCGCACCCGCCCCCAGAGGTCGATCTCCCACTGAACATTGAGGGCTGCCTGGGCGCTCTCGGCGCTCTGACCGCCGGAACGCTGGGTGCCGATGCTCAGGGCGCCGTCCACCCGCGGCAAGGCCTCGGCGTTGGCGACCTCCAACTGGCCGATGAACTGGTCGATGCGGGCTGCGGCAATCTTGAGGTCCAGGTTCTGGCGCACGGCGCGTTCGACCAGGCTGTCGAGTACCGGATCGCCGAACCGGGTCCACCACGCCGTATCGGTGAGATCCTCGGCGGCGGTGATGTCGATGGACCAGCTCTCCGGGGTCTCGATGTCCGGTTGGACGTATTCCGGCCCCACCGTGCAGGCCGACATGAAAACGAAAAACAGGGAAAGGAACCATCCGCGCATGGGCATCCACCCTTTCTAGACCGGATCGCCTGTGTCACCATGGACCGTTGGGCTCTGGACGGCCGGCTTCCGGTCGAGCAGCACGAAAAACAGCGGCACAAACAGCGAAGCGATGATGGTCGAGGCGAGCATCCCGCCGATCACCCCGGTCCCGATGGCCCGCAGGCTGTTGGCGCCAGCTCCGGTGGCGGTGGCCATGGGGACGCAGCCGAAAATAAAGGCCAGGGAGGTCATCACGATGGGCCGCAGCCGCTGCCGGACCGCCTCCACCGCCGCTTCGGCCGCGGGCATCCCGACTCGGCGGTTTTCGGCGGCGAACTCGAAGATCAGGATGGCGTTCTTGGCCGCCAGCCCCACCTGGGTGACGAGCCCCACCTGGAAATAGACGTCGTTTTCGAGGCCGAGCAGCCAGGTGAGCAGCAGCGCGCCGCCCACGGCGAACGGCACCGCCAACACCACCCCCAGCGGCAGGGACCAGCGTTCATATTGCGCCGCGAGGACCAGAAAGACCATCGCCAATCCAAAGGCGAAGGCAACGACGGAGGTGCCGCCGGCCTTTTTTTCCTCGTAGGCCTGGCCCGACCAGGAAAACCCGTACCCTTCGGGCAGCACCTCCAGGGCGAGGTTTTCCATGGCCGCAATGGCCTGGCCGGAGCTGAATCCGGAGGCCTGGCCGCCGGTGACCTTGGCCGCCGGGAACCCGTTGAAGCGGGTCAGCAGGTTGGGGCCGGCCACGAAGCGCACCGTCGCCAGGCTGGAGAGGGGAATGGTGTTGCCGTCCGAGGAACGCACGAAGATCTGATCGAAATCGTTCGGGGCGTCGCGGCAAAAAGGTTCCGATTGGAGGATCGCCTGCCAGATGCGCCCGAACTCGACGAACTGACTCGTCGCGGACGAACCGAAGAAGGTCTGCAGGGTCTCATACACGCTGGACACCGGCACGTTGAGAATTTCGGCTCGGGCGCGGTCCAGGTCGAGATAGATCTGCTGCCGGGCCGCGGAAAAGGTCGAGGCGACGCCGCTCAGCTCGGGCCGCCGGCGCGCCGCGGCGAGAAACTGCCGGGTGATGGCCTCCAGCTCCCGGGGGGACTGGCCGCCCTTGCTCTGGATGTAGAATTCGAATCCGCCGATGGTGCCGAGTCCCGGAATCGACGGCGGGTTGATGGGAAAGACGATGCCGCCCTTGATCCCCACCATTTTGCGGCCGGTATCGGCGATCACGGCGAAGGCCCCGCCCGCCTTTGAGCGGCGCTCCGCCATGGGCTTGAGGGCCGCAAACAGCACGGCGGTGTTCTCCTTGACCCCGCCGTCGATCTGGGCCACGTCCCCCATGGCGGGGTTGCCGCGCAGGATCGCCACCGCCTGGTCGCTCACCCGGGCGGTGCGCTCCAGACTGGCCGCGTCGGGCATCAAATTGGCCACCAGCAGGTAGCCCTGGTCCTCCTGGGGCACGAAGCTGCCGGGGACGATCCTGAACAGGAACCCCGTGCCGGCCAGCGCCAGGACGAACAGCAGCACCCCGATGGCACGGTGCCGGATCAACCCGCGCACCCCCGGGCGTAGAGGTCCGTCAAGCGCTGAAAACCGCTCTCGAACCAGCGGGAAAACCCACGTTTCGCGCCATGGCCCGGCTCGAGGATTCGCGCCGCCATGGCCGGAGAGAGGGTCAGGGCCACCACCCCGGAGATGACCATGGAAATGGCGATGGTGACGGCGAACTGCTTGTAGAGGGTGCCCGTCATGCCGCCGAGGAAGGCCACGGGCAGAAACACCGAGCAGAGCACCAGCACGATGGCCACCAGGGCGCCGGAGGGCTCCTGCATCGCCTTGCGGGTCGCCGCCAGGGGCGTCATGCCGCCGGCGGCCATGTTGTGCTCGACATTTTCCACCACGATGATGGCGTCGTCCACCACCAGACCGATGGCCAGGATCATGCCGAAAAGGGTCAGCATGTTGGTGGAAAACCCCAGGGCACGGATGCCCACGCAGGTGCCGATGATGGCGATGGGCACGGCGATGATGGGGATGATGGTGGCCCGAAAACTTTGCAGGAAGAGAAACACCACCAGGATCACCAGCACCACGGCCTCGAAAAAGGTTGACACGACCTTCTCGATGGACGCTTCGGTGAAAGTGCTGGTGTCCAGCACGATGCGCGACGTGAACCCCTGGGGGAAATTGGGCTTCAGCTCGTCGATCAGTTGGCGCACCTGCCGGGAGGTCTCGATGGCGTTGGCCCCCGGCTGCTGGTAGACCACGATGGCCACCGCCCGTTTCCCGTTGATCTTGGGCACGATGGCGTAGTCCTTGGCCCCCAGTTCGGCCCGGGCCACATCCCGGAGCCGCACGATGGCGGTCTCGTCGCCGGCGGTGCGGATGATGATGTCCTCGAATTCCTCCGGGCTCGTGAGCATTCCGCGGGTGGTGACGACGAAGCTCTGCTGGGTGCCGGCCGGCGACTGGCCGATCTGGCCGATGCCGAAGGCCTGGTTCTGGCGCTGGACGGCGGCGGCGATGTCCTGAGTGGTGACGCCCGGTTGGGCCATCTGGTCCGGTTTGAGCCAGATCCGCATGGCCACGTCCGGCTGGGGAAACATGCTCGCCAGGTTGGCGCCCGGAATCCGTTTGATGGCATCCAGGATGTACAGGTTGGTGTAGTTGGCCAGATAGGCCGTGTCGTAGCGGTCGTCCGGGGAATAAAACCCGATGACCACCATGAAGGACTGGGACCGCTTTTCCACGTTGACGCCCTGGCGGCTCACCACGTCGGGCAGTTTGGCGGAGGCCTGGTTGACCCGGTTCTGGACGTTGACCTGGGCGATATCGGGATCGGTCCCCGGTTCGAAGGTGACCGTCAGGGTCATGGTGCCCGCCGAGGAACTGGTGGAAGACATGTACATCATGCCGTCCACGCCGTTGACCTGCTGCTCGATGGGCGCGGCCACCGTGTTGGCGATCACCTCGGCGCTGGCACCGGGATAATAAGCCGCCACCTGCACCGTGGGGGGCGCGATGTCCGGGAACTGGGCCACCGGCGTGGCCTGCATGGACAGCAGGCCGCCGAGGGTGATGACGATGGCGATGACGGCGGCGAATACGGGGCGGTCGATGAAGAATCCGGCCATGGCGTCACCTCGTGGCGGCGGCAGGCGCCGGCGCGGGCGGGGTTTTTGCCGTGGCGAGGCGCACCGGCGCGCCCGGTGCCAGCCGTTGAAACCCGTCCACGATCACCTGCTCGCCCGCCTGGAGCCCTTGCTCCACGATCCAGTCGGGCCCGATCCAGGGCCCCATCACCACCGGTCGGATCTCGGCCTCGCTGCGCGCGTTGACCAGGTAGACGATATGGCCGTTGGCCGTCTGCTGCACCGCTTTCTGCGGCACCCGGATGGCCCGGGGCCGGACGGCGCCCTTGATCCAGGCACGCACGAACATCCCGGGAAGCAGCGCCTCCTCGGGATTGGGCAGCTCCACGCGCACCAGAAAGGTGCCGGTCTGGGGGTCGAGGGTGCGATCGGCGTAAGTGAACCGGCCGGTGCGCGGATAATTTTTGCCGTCGGCCAGTTCCACTTCGATGGTGTACTCACTGGCCGGCGGAGAGACGACCCGGCCGCTGGCGATGTCGTCCTGCATCCGGGCGAACTGGTTCTGGGTGACGCTGAATTCGACCCAGATCGGGTCGAGCTGCACCACATGGGACAACTTGGCGCCAGCCCCCGAGGCGCTCAGATAGGCGCCTTCACGCACCAGGGCCTGCCCGGCGACACCGGTGATGGGACTGTGGATGGTGGCGTAGCCCAACTCCAGTTCCGCCTTTTTCAGACGGGCGCCGGCTTCGGCGACCGCCGCCTCGGCGGCCTTGTAACGGCCCGTGGCATTGTCCAGGTCGCTTTGGCTGGCCGCCCTTTTCTGCGCGAGGGGGCGAATGCGGTCCAGGCTGGCCTTGGCGGTCCAGAGTTCGGCCCTGAAACTTTCCAACTGGGCCGCGGCCGAATCCCTCTGGGCCTGCAACGGTTTTTTGTCGATGACAAACAGCACATCTCCCGGCTTGACCTTTTGCCCCTCGGTGTAGGCGATCCTTTCGAGAAACCCGCTCACCCGGGCGACGATATCGACATCGTGGGCGCTTCGTACCCGTGCGATGAAACTCGGCGTCATGGGAACATCCACCAGCGCGAGGGTTTCCGCGTCGACTTCGGCCGGCTGGACGGCCGCCGGCGGCGGCGGTGCCGCACGATCACAACCGCCCAGGGTCAGGCCCAGCGCCATCATCAACACCGCGAATCCGGACCAATTCGGACAAGACGTGCGAGGTGCCATCACTGCCATCCTTGTTTTATCGCCATGATCAATGGGCGGTGTTCGACGCAAGACGCATTGCGGCGACCGATCCGTGAGTTTTGGGGGGCCAATAATCTCAATTAGAATAGTTTGAAGTATTAACTGCAACAAGAATCGAACTGCCCATTTTGGGCGCCCGAAGGAAGCGGAGCGATACACCATTGCTATCCTTTGGCAAAAAACGCATCCGATGCCTACATCCGCTGCGGCTGAGGACTGCTTGTTTTCCCCGAATTTTTCCAGTAGGAAAGAATTATTTCACCAATTCAGTTGGACTATGCCACGCCATGGAAACGGACACCTTGCCAAACAGGGCCGCCGCCTTCGACCGGGAAAGCTACGACGAGAACAAAACCGCTGTGGCGTTCATCATGAACCATTTCCTGCTGCGCTACCTGAACCTCCTCTACCAGGAATTCGACGGCGACCTGCTCTTGCCCATCGTCCTCGGGGAAATCGCGCGCCACAACATCCTCCGGTTTCATTCTTCAAGCGGGAAGTGCCTCGATATCCGAGACCGGCTCAAAAGCGGCGCGGACCGGCTGCAACATCTGACCTCCACCAATGCCTTTTCCATCAGCGAGGCGACCGGCATCCCGCGAGAAACGGTAAGGAGAAAGGTCGACAAGCTGGTCTTGCGGGGGTGGCTGGTCAAAAACGCCCGGGGAGAACTGACGGTTTCCGCAACGGTGGGGAATCATTTCATGGACGACTTCAACCTCAAGCTGCTCGATGAGCTGCTCAATGCCAGCGACTGCCTTCTTCAGCTCCTGAAGCCAAAGGTTGCATGATTTTTCGGTAATCATCCAACCAATTCAATTTTATCGTTTTTTTCTCCTCACCCGGGATGTGTTAGCCGCCGATAATTTCATTCAATCCGTCGATTATGCTGGCGAGTTCTTCCGCGGAAACACTGGCTATCTTTTTCCCTATTCTTTTCGTCGAAAGCGTTCGGATCTGGCCGATCTTGGCCCACGACTTTTTGGGAAGTTTCTTGTCCGAGAGTTCAAGCGTGAGCGGAAATCCGGCTCGCTGAGGTTGACTGGTGATCGCCACCACGATGACGGTGCCGGAACGGTCGTTAAAAACGTTATGGCTCAAAACAAGAACAGGACGAAAACCGCCCTGTTCGCTTCCAATGACAGGATTCAAGTCAGCCCAATGGATATCGCCTCTCAATATTCCGGCCATTCATCCATCTCCATGACAAGCCCCTCTTCCGCCATATTTTGCTCATCCACGGGGTCGAGTTTCGCGCATTCTTGAGCCAAGCGAGTGCGTTCAAGACGCTGAAGCTTGTCCGCGACAGCTTCCTGGATCGCCTTGCTTCGGTTTGGATACACCTTGGATTTCACAAGAATATCTAATTGGTTTAATAATTTATCATCGATTGTGATTGCAATTTTCGTAGCTGCCATGTCGGCCACCTCCGGTATGACAATATATCATACCTTTCAGCCTTTCAAGATCTATTGCCTGTTTCCGTGCCATGGAAACAGGATCATCTCATTCCACAAAACCCCACCCGCCCTCCTTTTCAAAAGCCTTGGCCTGAGCCGCAACCTAACGGTACCAATGGGCTGCATGATACGGCAATGAGCACCAGGGCGGCGTTGGCGGCGATTTCCGGGTAGGTGGACTTTGTGGACCCGGTGGACTCGGTTGACAAAGTGGACCTTATGGACATCGTACACGGCGCCCTTGGTCCACCACGTCCATGTTGTCCACTGAGTCCATGTTTCCCATCAGTCCATGCTCTCCAGCACGCGCAGGGCCTCGCGCCGGGCCTGCTCGAAGGAATCTTCCGTCGGCTGGCTCCAGGTTTCTCCCTCCCCGATGGGCACCAGGTAAAAATAGAGCGCCTGGACGAGGAAAAAGAGCCACAAGCCGACGGCCCAGGCAAGGGGCGTTCCCGGGCGCAGCAGCGCCACCAGACCGGCGCCGCCGCCCGCGGTGAAGATCTCCGCCGTCAGGGCGCGCAGCGGCGCCGCGGTGAAACAAACGCCGCTGCGGATCCAGCTCAGCACCCCGAGCCCGAGAAGAAAGAAGGCGCCGGCCCCGGCAGGCCACAAAACAGCCCCCAGCAGCAGGGCCAGCGGAAAGAGGGCGGGGCCGATGCCACTGCCACTCCAGCGGACCAGCAGCATCGCATACAAGGCCAGATCCAGCCACAGCACCAGATTGAAGGCCAGATGCCAGCCGACAACGCCGGAGAGCGCCAGGATCAGGGGCAGGACGGCCAGGCCGCTGGCAGCGCCGAAAACAAGGGTGGTGCGCACGGGTCGTTTCATCGGGCACCTCCTTCCTGCACCGCCTGCTTGCGCTGGAGCAGTTCGATCTCGATCTCCGATGCGTCGGGTTCGGCCATTTCCCACGCACCGGGGCCTCCACGCTCGCCGTTTCATCCCCCTGGCGGTATTGCACCCGGAGCCGGCCGAGATCGATCTGCCGCGGGGAATCCGTGGGAACCTGAAATGTCAGGAAGAGGGTCCGCTGCTGACCGGCCAGCAAATCGCCCGGGCGAATCACCGCCTGATCACGGTCGACCGCAATCGGATAGCCGCCGGCATCGATCAGCCGAACACCTGGCGCCAGGGTCAGACGCACCGCGACGTCGGCGGCCGCCACCTGGCGGGTCGCCTGCAGTTCCGATTCAAACACCCGGGCAAAGACGCCGGGATCTTCCAGGAAATGATAATGGCCGGCCCCCCGGTCGGCGATGGCCGTCATCAGGACTTCGTTGAAATCCAGTCCCACCCCGACGGTGCTGACGGAAAAACGGTTTTCCACCGCCGCCGATGCCATCCGCCCCAAGGCTTCCGGATCGGTGACGCCCTGGTTGGCCAACCCGTCGGAAATGAGGATGACCTTGCGCTGACGATCGCCGGCGGGCGCGTGGCGCAGCAGTTGAATCCCCTGCCCCAGCCCCGCCCCGAGGTTGGTGCCCCCGCCGGCGCGCAGCGCTTCCACCGCCGCGGCCATCTGCTGGCGGTTGGAGCGGTTCATGGGCACCAGCGGCAGATGGGTTTGTACCCTATTGGCATAGGCCACCAGGGCCAGACGGTCGTCCGGGGTGAGCCGGTCGAGCAGCCTGAGCACCGCCTGGCGGGCGTCGTTCAATTTCCGGCCTTCCATCGAACCACTGCGATCCAGGACGATCACCAGGTCCGTGGCCTGGTCGGGCGGGTCGGAAAGCGCGGGCAAGGCGGCCGCCGTCAGGTTCAGGGCCGCGGCAACCTTGCCGTCGCCGCCCTGAAGCACCTTTTCCTGGACCACCTCCATGGCGATGGCGACGCGTTCGTCGCCCGCCGCGGCGGCGGTGGTCGTTCCGGCTCCCCGGTGGCCGATGGCGGCCAGTGCGGCGGTGGTGGCCAAAATCAGTCCCATGAGAATCAGCAGGCTTTTTTTCTGGGCGGACATGGCGATGCTCCTTTCGTTTGAAGGGAAAAGAAAATCGGTGCATGGCGGGATCGTACGCGGGCCGGCGAGAAAGACAATTCAAACAAATGCAAAAGGTTAGCCGTCTGTTTTTGCAAAACTTTTGCTTTGACGGATCCCCGCGGGGTGATAGAGGGATGAGATCGGGCGCCCAAAGGAGCTGCCAATGAACCCGCTCAAGGCCCACATCCTGGTGGTGGAGGACGACCCGGCGATATCCAGGGGGCTCTGCGACGTGCTGGTCTTCAAAGGACCCGGCCATCGAAACGCGCACCGTGGACATCCACATGCTCAAGCTGAAAAAGAAGATCGCCGCCGATCCGGCGGCCGAACGGCTCCGCCGGCTGCAATCGGCCAACACCCGCTTCAACCAGCGCAAACAGGGCGCCCCGCCACCGGTCGCCAACGAAGCGCCAAAAGCGGAAGCGCCGCCCCCGGGGGCCCAAGCGGCCTTCGCCGACCGTTTCATCCGTGCCCCCGAAACCAAAAAAGCCAGGTCGGTGCTCGGCCAGGCCGAGCCCCGCCTGGAAAAAATTTCCAAGGAACAGGCGCGGAACCTGGCTCGTTTGAAGGCGGATACCTATTCGCCAGTAAAGGATGAGCAGGCCGAAGCCGGCCTGGCCCAGGACGCCTCCCGGTTCTCCGTTTCGAGCCCTTCGCCCGCCCCGGCGGAAGTCCGGCAGCCGAAGCCCTTTCCGGCGACCGACGAACGCTTCCAGGTGGAAGTGGCCCCCTTGCAGGCAGTGGCCATCGACGGGGAGCAGGTCTTCGTCTTCCGGCGCATCGGCATCAACGGCCAGATCTACCGCCAGGGGTTCATCGTCTTGCTGCAGCCGTTTTTGGACCATCTGTTCGCCGCCCATTACGCCGCCCAGCCCATCTCGCGCTACACGCGCCTGACGTTGAGGGCCGCCGGGGCGGCCTCGACCCGCGATGGAACCCACGGGGATGCGGCAGAGGGTATGGTACTGGCCGAACGCGATTTTCCCGCCCCCTTCGGTTTTCTCTCCGCCGAGATGCAAGCGGTATCGCTGCCACCCTCCCCGGCCCGCCAGACCCTGACGGTGGCCCTGGCGATCCTGGGCATCGTCATGGCCGCCGGGCTGGCGACCATCTACCGCAGCGCCCGGACGGTGCTGGATCTGTCCGAGCGGCGCTCGCGCTTCGTGTCCGCCGTCACCCACGAGCTCAAGACGCCCCTGACCAACATCCGCATGTATGTGGAGATGCTCGACCAGGGCATCGCCGCCACCCCGGAACGCGAGCAGGAATACCTCGGCATTCTGGCCTCGGAAAGCGCCCGTCTGTCCGGGCTGATCAACAACGTCCTCGAACTGTCGCGGCTGGAGAAACGGACCCGGCGATTCGATTTCAGTCACGGGGACCTGAGCGATGTGCTGAGCGACGTGCAGACCCTCATGGCCGAGCCCCTGGCCCGGGACGGGTTCGTTCTCACGACCCGGGCCGACGGGGTGCCGGTCTTTGCCTACGACCGGCAAGTGCTGGTGCAAGTCCTGATCAACCTGATGGAAAACAGCATCAAGTTCGGCCGGCACGCATCCGAAAAACGCATCGTCATCACCGCCGAGGCCGTCGGCGATCGCGTCGATCTGAGCGTCTCGGACACCGGCCCGGGAATCCCCCGGCGCGCCTTGAAGCATGTCTTCGACGATTTTTACCGGGGTGACGACGAAGGGGTGCGCAGCACCGGCGGCACGGGTATCGGGCTGGCGCTGGTGAAAAAATTTGTCCTGGCCATGGGGGGGGCGGGTCTGGGCGAAAAACAACGACGGCCCCGGCTGCACCATCGGCCTCAGCCTGCCGATGCAGCCGGAAACGGCCGGCCGGCGGTCGATGACCGCGGCATAGGATTGAAATGGCTCATGCGGAGACGGTCCGGATCATTTCACGGATGCTTGCCCTCAAATCCCGGTACTGGCTTTCAGGCAGATCGCCGGTCAGGATCCATTCCAGAGCATAGGAAATCCCCAGGTAGTCGTACCCGTAAATCCCGAATTCCCCCCGGAGGCAATCGATGGCCGGCCGGCATAGAAAAGCGATGCAAATCGGGCTTTTGTGGGTTTTCAGGACGCATCCCCGGTGCGGGTCATGGCAGGGGCAGGGGGAAACGGGATCCGGCCATCGGAAATCTTCCGGTCCGCCGTACAGCCGCTCGCGTTCCTGGCGCAAACGGACGAATGCCGGGTGATCCAGATCGTAGAGCGCGTAATACGCTTGGGTGCAGCAGGCCGCCACCGGCCGGTTGCCGTTTTGTTCCAGCGCGATGGCCACACACCGGGAAAAGCAGTAGTCAAAAGCCGCAAAAAAATCATTGAGAAGCGCTTCCGTTTCCAGGTAACGTTTCAGGTTCGCGTCGATCACAGTGTTGCTTGGCATTTTTTCGTCAATGAAATGGAGTTGCGGTTACCCTCCGGCGGCTGTGCGCCGGTCCCTTATTCCCGGTAACTATGGCAGAAAGCAGCTCAGCCGGCCAAGCTCACAATCTCCGGCAACATATTGAATGGCCGGCGTATAACGCAACTCTCGGCAAATGCGGTCCATGTAACATAACCGTGGCCGCCGGGTCGCTTGAACCGACCCACGGTGCCAATGCCGTCGGAGGCGATACCGGCTGGCACCGCAACACTCATCCAAAAGGAGAGAAACTCCCATGGCCGTCATTACCCGCTATGTTGTGGTTCGCAACGGGATCGAATACGAGCCGGTTTTTACCGACAAGAAAGAGGCGGAAGCTTACGACCGCATGCTCGAAGCGGCGGAACAGCTCGCCGACCTGATCCACGGGGCCGACCTCGACCCGCCCGTGGATGATGCCACCGTGAAGGCGATTGCCGTTTACCTGGCCGAGAACGGACCGCAGGTGACCGCGATCCTCAAGGGGGTCAAACCGGTGGCCGCCCTCGACCAGCCGGACGATACCGGCCAGCCGGTTCAGACATCCCCCAAGTCGTCTCCCCGGTCCGGCAAGAGCAAGTCAAAGGACGCCTGAACCCGCTCGGCGCACCTGATTCGACCGCCGCGGCGCTTTTTACCCGGTGCCCCGCGGGGTGGACCGGCTTCCATTGCGCTCAAAGCAGGACGGATGCAATCTTGATGGCCGCTGTTTCAAAAAAAGAATTCGACGCCTACGACCGGGTGCTGGACGCCGCGGCCGCCCTGGCCGAGCTGATCCAGTCGGGGGGGTTCGAGGTGAGTGAAGCGTCCCTGGAGGCCCTGGCGATCTTTCTGGCCAACAATGCGCCGCAGGTGCGGCGCATTTTGAGCCGTTGCCGGTGAGTTCGCGCCTCACCGCTTCAAATTTTCCTTTTCCGCAACATTTACCGCAAAGCCCACGCCGGCGCTCATCTTCCGCTTCGGGTGCTCAGTTCAGGCATCGATCGGGACGATTCGACTAGGCGCCCACCTTCCTTGGCGGGCAGCGCCTTTGTAAAACTTTTGTATATACCCGATTATCGGCCTTATCGGTTTGACATTCCGTCGAGTTTCGTCCGATCATTTGAATAAATGGTTGCATTGGCAAGAATGCTGGAGAAATCCGAACCCACAAAAGCAGAACGCCTGATGTCCGTATCGACCCTTGATCAATGCCGAACGAGTGAGGAGACGGCAAACAGGATCACCCATGCGGTGGGAATCGTCCTGGCCGTAGCCGCAACAGCGGTCCTGGCGATTTTTGCCGGCATCCATGGAAGCGCCCGTGCCATCGTCAGCGGCAGCATCTTCGGCGCCACGTTGATCCTGCTGTACACGGCTTCGACCCTCTACCACGGCGCCCGAAATCCCCGCACCAGGGCCATTCTGCAGACCCTGGACCACTGTGCGATTTTCCTTCTGATCGCCGGCACCTACACACCTTTTGCCCTGGTGACGCTCCATGGGCCCCAGGGATGGTTCCTGTTCGCTGCGATATGGGGGATGGCAATTTTCGGGATCGTGTTCGAAATGACCCCTTGGCGCCGCCACCGCATGGTTTCCTTGGCATTGTACCTGGGTATGGGGTGGGCCGTGGTGGCCGTGATCAGCCCTCTCCAGGCCAGAATTGAGCCCGGCGGCCTGATCCTGCTGGTGGCCGGCGGCATCGCTTACACCGCCGGTGTCTTTTTTTACCTTTTCCCCAAAATCCCATACCATCATGCCATCTGGCATCTATTTGTCCTGGTCGGCAGCACCCTGCATTTCCTTGCCATCCTGTTCTTCGTCATCACCTAACCGTGCCGGTTTCCCCCGCCCCGTGATTGTTCTTTTGGCGCCTGCCATCGCATTCATCGCATTGGGTTTATTAACGTCCATGCTTGGGGAACCTGGACGGTTTTGCCCAACAGCTACAGCTTGCCGCGCTCGATGGCGATGTTGATGTAGGTCTCCATTCCGCTCTTGGGCGGTACGTAAAGCGCCTCGTCCGCCTTGCGCTCCAGGCGCATGGCCTCGGTGGGGCAGGTAGTCACGCAGAGGCCGCAGCCGATGCAGCGGTCCAGATCGACCACCGCCACGTCCGCCGGAACCGCCACCGCCTCCATCTGGCAGCGCTCGACGCAGGTGCCGCAACCGGTGCACAGATCCTCGTCCACCACGGCGAAGTAGTTGCTCTGCACCGCCTCGGCCGGCTTCGGCTGGAGCTTGAGCGAACGCAGCACCCCGCAGCAGTCCCCGCAGCACGAGCACATGCCGCCCACCTTCTGGGAGTTGAACGGCTGCATCACCAACCCGGCCTCCTGGCTTCGTTTGGCCACGGCCTTGGCCTCCTCGACGGTGATATAGCGGCCCATTCCGTTTTCCACGTAGTAGTCGGCGTGGGAACCGAACAGCATGCAGGTTTCCAGGGGCTTGTCGCAGCCGCGGCCGTTGAGCCGCGCCGTTTTGCGGCAGATGCAGTCGGCCAGGGCGATAGTCTTTTGCTCCTCGAGAATTTCAAGCACGTCATCGTACGGCGCCACGGGCCACTTGGACACCAGCTCCCGGTTGACCGGCACCGTACGCATCACCGGGGTCTTGTTGGCCTGGATGGTGCGGCCGAAGGCGAGCTGGTAGTACTCCTCCATGTCCCGGGCCACCTCGGCGTCGATGCGCGGCAACTGGAACTCGAAGATGCCCACCACATAGGGGATGGCGGCGTACTTGACCGCATCGGGCCGCCGCAGCCGGAACAGGAGCCCCTTCTTGGCCATGGCTTCCATCTGCCCGGCCACTTCCTCCTCGGGCCGGTTGAGCCGCCCGGCCACCTGGGCCGGGGTTTCCAGCATGGGGCTCATCTGAAGAAAAAACTCGGCCTCGTCATCGGCAAACAGGCGCCGGAGCAGCCGCAGCTCGACCTTCTGTTCCGTCTCGGGAAATCCGGTGGCCAGGTCGTCCAGGCGCTGGCGCAGTCGTTCGTACACGTCGCTCATGGCATTGCTCCTCATGGTTTGAATCACTGAACCTCGTAACGGCACGATTTCACGGCTATAAAAAGGCTTAAGGGGTCGGGCATCAGACCCGCCCGCCGGCGATCACATCGGCGGCCCGGTGCTCCAGGGCCGCCACGGCGAAAATCAGCATGGCGAAACGCGGGTCCCGGGTCTGGCCGTGAAAGTAACGATAATAGATCTGTTGGGCGATGACCGCCAGTCGAAACAATCCGAAGGCGTAGTAGAAGGCGATGTCGCCTACGGCCAGACTGCTCTTTTCACTGTAGGCGGCCACCAGTTCGGCCCGGGTCAGGGCGCCGGGAATGTGGGTGGGCATGAGGCGCAGGGCCTGCATCTCCTCGCTGTCGCCAGCCTCGATCCAATAGGCCAGACTATTGCCCAGGTCCATGAGCGGATCGCCGATGGTGGCCATCTCCCAGTCGAGAACCCCGATGATGCGCACCGGATCGGCCGGGTCGAGGACCACGTTGTCCAGGCGGAAATCGTTGTGCACCAATCCCGGCCGGGAGCTGTCCGGGGGTCGATTCCCGGAGAGCCAGGTCATCACGGCTTCGAAATCCGGTGCATCTTCGGTGCGTGCGGCCCGGTAGCGCTGGGACCAGCCGTCCACCTGGCGCTGGACGTAGCCCTCGGGATGGCCCAGGTCGGCCAGGCCGGCGGCGGTGAAATCGATCCGGTGCAGCGCGACCTGGGCTTCCAGCAGCCGCAGGCACAGGGTGCGGGCCTGGTGGGGAGTGTACGACAGGCCCGGGGGCAGATCCTTGCGCAAGATGACCCCCCGGATCCGCTCCATCACGTAAAACGGCGCACCGATGACCGCCGCATCGTCGCAGTAGGCCAGGGCTTCGGGCACGTAAGGGTAGACGGGGCGCAGGGCCTTGAGAATCCGGTACTCGCGGCCCATGTCGTGGGCCTTGGCCGCCTTGGTGCCGAAAGGAGGCCGGCGCAAGACCAGCTCCCGGCCGCCGGCGTCGATGAAATAGGTCAGATTGGAGTAGCCGCCGGGAAACTGGCGGATGGTCAGCGGCCCCTGCAAGTCGAGGGTCTGCTTGAGGTAGGCGCCGATGTGTTCAGTGTCCAGGTCCTCGCCCGCGCGAACCGGGCGGGTCGGGTCGATGAGGTCCATTGAATCTCCTTGAGGCGGCGGGACGGCCGATCCCCGGGCCGTCATTCGCACCCGAATACCAAGAGAAAATTGTCTCCGAGATCCGCCAGCCGATTCTGGCGAAACCCGTGGGGGGCCACCGCGGCGGCGATTTGGTCCGGAGACGGCCGCTGCGCCAGGGGCGGTCCCCGGGGTCGGTCTTCCTTCTTGAAACTGAGAACCGCAAGCCGGCCGTCAATCTTCATCACCCGCCGCACCTCGCCGAAAATCCGGCCAGCATCGCGTTTCAGGTTCAGCACATGCCAGAGGGTGGCCATGAGGCAGACATCCACCCACCCATCGGCCAGTGGCAGCCCCTCTCTGAAATCGCCGGCAATGGGCAGCAGGTTTGAGATGCCCAGCAGCATCGCCTCCGATCTCAGGGACTTGAGCACCTCGTCCCATTGGTCCAGGCCGTAAACCCGGCCGCGGGGGCCGACGATCCGGGCCGCCGCCAAAGCGTAATCGCCAGGCCCGCACCCCAGGTCGAGAAACACGTCACCGGGTCGCAGCCCCAGAGGGCCGAACACCGCCTCCGGGGCCTGCATGCCGAAGCTGCTTGGGCCGTGGCGCGGCGTCTGCCGGCGATCGTCCTGGCCGCCTGCCATCAGATTTCTCTGCGTTCCCGGTAATTTTCGATGGTCGCCAGCACGGCATCGGCGTAATCGTCCACCGTAATCCGCCGGCCGGCGTGCTTCCAGCGCTTGAGGTACCAGTCCTGGAGCATGGCCTTGGTCAGGCTGGCGGCCAGGCGGCAGTCCCGCGGCGCCAGGGCGCCGGCGGTGATGGCCTCGGTCATCAGATCCGCCAACAGCTTTTCCGTGGCCAGCTCGCTCTCCATGCTCTTCTTCTGTTCGGCAGCAGGGAGGTGGCGCGCCTCCATGTAGGCGAAAAAAAACCAGGGTTGCATCGCCTCGCTGAGATACAGATGGGTGCGCACCGCGGTACGGAGGCGTTCCATGGGGTCTTGGACCGGCCTGAGGGATTCTTCCAGGATCCGGCGCGTCACCGATCGGTGCTGTTCCTGGAGCATGGCCAGCAGCTCCTCCTTGCCGCTGAAATAGGCGTACAGAGCGCCCATGCTCAGGCCGGCGGCGGTGCTGAGGTCGCGGAGGGTCATGGCGGCAAACCCCTTCTCGTTGGCCACCTTCAGGGCGGCGGCGAAGATCCGCTCCAGGTTGCGTACCGCCGTGGCCTCCTTCTTGACACGGACGGCCCCGGCGTGGCGTTCCAGCGTTTCACGGTAGAGGTCCGCCCTGGCCCTTTCGACCGTTTTTTTGAATTCAGGGTAGGACATGAAAAAATCCGAAAAATGTGGACCGATCGGTCGGATCGGTCGGATCGGTCGGATGCGACTTTCCGCCCCACCGGGGCAAGTCCCGGCCGGGTGCTTATTTCACCTTGCGTCCTTCGTAACCCTTGAGAATCTGCCGCGCCGCCGACACCTTGTGCACCTCGTCGGCCCCGTCGTAGATCCGCGCGGCCCGCTCGTGCCGGTAAAAGAAGGCCAGCACCGTGTCGTCGGTCATCCCCAGCCCGCCGTGGACCTGCAGCGCCCGGTCCACCACCCGCTGCATCGTGTTGGCCACCACGAACTTGATCAGCGAAATCTCGCGCCGGGCCGCCTTGGCCCCTTCCCGGTCCATCTTCCAGGCCGCGTTGAGGACCATGAGCCGCGCCGCCTCGATCTCGGCGGCCGATTCGGCGATCCAGGACTGGATGATCTGCTTGTGGGCCAGGGTCTTGCCCGGCCCGATCTGCCGGTGGAGCGCCCGGTGGCACATCAGGTCGAAGGCTCGCCGGCAGATCCCCAGCCAGCGCATGCAGTGGTGGATGCGTCCGGGGCCCAGGCGCTCCTGGGCGATGACGAATCCGTGGCCCCGCGGCCCGAGGAGGTTTTCCGCCGGCACCCGGCAGTTCTGGTAGAGGATTTCGGCATGGCTGAAGTAGTCCTCGCCGCTGTGGCCCATCACCGGGATGTTGCGCACGAGATTGAAGCCCGGGGTGCCGGTGGGCACGATGATCATGCTGGCCTGCAGATACGGGTTGGCCTCCGGGTCGGTCTTGGCCATGACGATGGCAAAGGCCGATCCGTCGGCGGCGGTGGTGTACCACTTCTGGCCGTTGATCACCCAATGGCCGTCCTCCAGCACGGCGGTGGTGTCCATCATCACGGGGTTGGAGCCGGCCAGGTCGACCTCGGTCATGGAAAAGCAGGAACGGATCTCGCCGGCCACCAGGGGTTTCAGATACCTTTCCTTCTGGGCCGCCGTCCCGTGAAGGTGCAAGATCTCGATGTTGCCGGCATCCGGGGCGTGGCAGCCGAAGACGAAATGCCCGAGAGGGCTCCGCCCCAGGGCCTCGGAAACCAGCCCGTGCTCCACCAGGTCAAGGCCCATGCCGCCGAATTCCACCGGGTGGTTGGGCGCCCAGAGTTCCATCTGCTTCACCAGGCGCCGCTTTTCCTCGACCACCGGCAACAGCTCGGTAAAGGGCCGGCGGAGAAATCCGGGCTCCAGGGGGATGAGTTCCTTCTCGACGAACTCGTCGATGAGTGGCAGCACGACCTGCATCTTTTCGGAAAGGCCGAAATCCATGGGGTCTCCTAAAACAGGGTTTTGAGGGTCGGATCGATTTCTATTTCCAGATGACTGGTGGCATTGAAGGTTTTCATGGAAAAATTCCTGCCGTCGGTTTCGATCACCGATACCGACGTGTTGTAGATCTGCCAACCGAGTTCCATCGCCACGGCCGGTTCCAGGGAAAGGGCCTCCTGGACGCTGACGGCAATGGGGCCGCCGGAAGTGAAGACCGCCATCCGGCGGCAGCCGTCGGCCCGTGCCGCCACCTGCCGCAGCCCCTCGCGCACCCGCCGGCTGAAGCCGGCCACCGTGTGGGCGGATGCCTCGTCTTCACCGATGCGAATCTGCATGGCCCGGCTCACCACCCGGCGGTAGGCCAGCGGATCGCTGTGGCGCCGGGCGTAGGCATCGGCCAGGTCCGGCTCGGCATCGAGCAAGGCAGGGAAGCGGGCGGCCAGAACCGCTTCGACGTCGATCTCGGCGAAGGCGGCGACGATTTCCAGCGGTTCGGCGATTTCCGCGGCACCCAGCACCCCTTCGGCCGTTTGGACATGGCGCCGCAGCGGACCGGCGAAGACCCTGTCGAAGCCGGCGCCTGTTCGCCGCAAGTAACTTCCCAGCAGCGCGGCCTGGCGATGGCCCAGATCCGAGAGGCGATCGTAGTCGGCCGTTCCGAAGGAGGCCTGGGCGTGGCGGATCAGGTAGATTTCGGTCATGGGGATCTCGTGGGTATCGGTTGCGGCAGCGCGGGTCGGCCGCACCGCCATGGATGGTGCCTGTAGCCTTGCAGGAAAGGGTTTGTCAATAAAAAACGAGCGAACGCTCGCTTTTTATTGACAGGGGACGGATCTTTTTTTATCGTGCCCGAGTCTGCCATCACACAAACGGCACCACATCCTTTCCATTTGAAGCATGAAAATTCTCGTCTGCATCAAACAAATCCTGGCGCCTGAATCCGAGCTGGCCTCGAGTGCCGGCGGCGACACGGTGGTGCCGGCGGGGGTGGTCGAGCGGCGCATCAGCCGCTACGACGCCTGCGCCCTGGAAGCGGCCCTGCAACTGCGGGAACGCATCGGCGGCCAGGTCCAGGTTGTCACCGTGGGTCCGGCCGAGGCGGCCGAGGCATTGCGCCGGGCCCTGGGCATGGGGGCGGATGAAGCGGTCCACATCGTTGCGGCAACCGATATCCCCGACCCGTTTATCGTGGCCGCGGCCATCGCGCCGGTGGCCGGAGGCTGCGACCTCGTCCTGGCCGGCGTGATGAGCGAAGACCTGATGCAGGGGGCAGTGGGGCCGATCCTGGCGGCGTTGTCGGGCCGCCCTTGCGCCACGGCGGCGGTGGCCCTGGAACCGGCGCCCGACGGGTCGGCGCTGAGGGTGGAAGAAGAATTGGAGCATGGAGAGCGCAGCATCGTCGCCCTCACGATCCCGGCGGTGGTAACCATCCAGAGCGGTCCCTGGACGCCCCGCTACCCGTCGCTGTCCGGCCTCCTGAAGGCCCGCCGCCAGCCCATCCAGACCCTCGATCCGACCGCTCTGCCCGTTCCTGAACCACGACAGCGGATCGAGGGGCTCGCCCCGCCGCCGCCCACCCGCGGAGGACGAGCCCTGTCGGGATCCGCCGGCGACAAGGCCGTCCAACTGGTCCACCTCCTGCGACAGCAGGGGTTTCTCCCACCGGGGAGGCCATGAGCGTCGCCCCGATCTGCATCGTCCTGGCGAGCCGGGACCCATGCCGGGCGGCGGCTGCCGAAAACCTCGCCGCCTGCGCCCGGGCCATCGCCACCCATTCGCCGGCGCCGATCCAGGCCGTGGTGGCCGGTGCGGATCCATCGGCCGCGGCCGGTGAAACCGCCCGGCATCTGGGGATACCGGTGACGGCTTTGGAAATCGCCGACCTCTCCGACCCCGGTGACGGCGCTTTCGGCGCCGTCCTGGCGGATTTTCTGAACCGGAAAGCGCCGGCCTGGATCTTGATGGAGGACACCACGTTGGGCCGGCGTCTGGCCGGCGAACTGGCCGTGCGGTTGGCGGCCGCCTGCATCACGGGCGTGGAGGCCGTGGAAGGCGATGCGGCCGGGATCGTCTTGACACGGGCCGTCTGGGGCGGCAAGTTCAGGGCCGGCGTCCGCGCGACGGCGGCCACGAGGGTGGTCACCGTGGCCAGCGGCGCCTTTGCCGGCCGGCTGGAGCATACCGCCGTTCCAGCGGATGTCCGATGGGCCCAAGGCCGGGCGGCCCATGGCGGCCGTCGTCACCTTGAGCGCATCCAGGCGCCCGAGGCGGATGCGGGTTTGAGTGAAGCCCGGGCCATCGTGGCCGCCGGCAACGGCATCGGCGAGCCGGACCGTCTGGATCTGGTCCGCGCCCTGGCCGCAAAAATCGCCGGCGCCCAAGTGGCGGGCTCCCGCCCGGTCTGCGACCGCGGCTGGCTTCCCTTCAGCCGTCAGGTGGGCATCACCGGCGCCACCGTGGCCCCGGCCCTGTACATCGCCTGCGGGATCTCCGGCGCCTCCCAGCACCTGGCCGGGATGTCGGGCGCCGGCCTGGTGGTGGCCATCAACAAGGATCCCAAGGCGGCGATCTTTCACCACGCCGACATCGCGGTGGTGGAGGCCCTGGAAACTTTTTTGCCGCTGCTGATCGAGGCTTGCGGACAGAAGGAAGACTGACTTGAAAAGCGAAAACATCCAAAAGGTGCTGGTGGTGGGCGCCGGGGCCATGGGGTGTCAGATCGCCTGGCTCTGCGCATCCAGGGGTCTGACGGTGTCGATCTACGACGTGTCGGCCGAGGCGCTGGCCGCCGCGCCATCGGCCCTGGAAAAGCTCGGCCGGCGCTTCGTGCACCACGGACGCCTGCCCCGGGAGGAGATCGCCGCCTCGGACAAGTGCCCATCGTTCTGGCCCGGGAACACAACGGTTACGTCTTCAACACCATGCTCACCAGTCTTTTCGATGCCGCCCCGACGCTGGCCGCCAAGGAAATCGCCTCGGTACCGGACATCGACCGATCGTGGATGGGGGTCACCTGGATGCCGTCCGGCCCCTTCGGGATCATGGACAGCATCGGCCTGAAAACGGTCCACCAGATCTGCACCTACTGGGCCGAACGCACAAAGGATCCCCGGGCCATGGCCAATGCCGCCTTCGTGGGAGAGCTGGTGCGCCGGGGGCACCTGGGCATCAAGAGCGGCCAGGGATTCTACACCTACCCGGTCCCGGCCTTCCGCCGACCGGATTTCCTGGCCGCCGCCGAAACGGAAGGCGACCCCACCGACAAAGGAGAAACTCCATGACGCGACATCGCGTATCCATCGTGCGCTATCAGGCCCCGGGCGCATCCGTCCGCCGGGCCGTGGACCTGGCCGGCGGCCTGCCCGCCCTGAAACCCGGCGCCAAGGTTTTCATCAAGCCCAACATCGTCTTCTGGACCCGGGCCGTGCCCTTTCCCAAGTGGGGAGTGATCACCACCAGCCGGGTGGTCGAGGACATGGTGGCGCTGCTGAAGGACCACGGCGTCGATGACATCACCATCGGTGAAGGCATGATCACCGCCGACCCCAAGGACCGGGAGACCCCGGCCCACGCCTTCGCCACCCTCGGCTACGACGCCCTGGCCCGGCGTTACGGTGTCAAGACCCTCGACGTGATGGCCGGCGGCTTCACCCCGCTGGAGATCGGCGAGGACACCACCTTGAAGTTTTGCGCCCGGGCCCTGGAAAGCGATCTCATCGTGGACCTGCCGGTCCTCAAGACGCACAACCAGACGGTGGTGAGCCTCGGCACCAAGAACCTCAAGGGGCTCATCGACATTCCCTCGCGCAAGAAATGCCACCGCATGGACGCCGATGCCGACCTGCACGCCATGGTGGCCCGCCTGGCCGACCGCCTGCCGCCGGTGTTCACCGTCATCGACGGCATCTACACCGCCGAACGCGGCCCGGGCTTCGACGGCAAGATGCACCGCAGCGACCTGCTGGTCGCCTCCGCCGACCTCCTCTCCGCCGACCTGGTGGGCGCCCGGGTCCTGGGGCACGATCCGGCCAATGTCCCGTACCTGGTTCACGAGGCCCGCAATCACGGCCGGCCGGTGGATCTTTCCGACATCGAGGTGACCGGCGAGCCCGTCGAAGCGGTGGCCCGCTTTCACGCCTACGACTTCGACTACGCCCGGGACCCGGACGGCAACTGGCTCCCGGTTCCCCTGATCAAACAGGGAATTCGCGGCCTCTCGTATCCCAAGTACGACCTGACCATGTGCACCTACTGCTCCGGAATCAACGGCGTGGTCCTCTCGGCGATCCGCTACGCCTGGAAGGGAGAGCCCTTCGACGATGTCGAAGTACTCACCGGAAAGGTGATGACGCCGATGCCGGGAAAGAAGAAGACCATCCTGCTGGGAAAATGCATGTACCAGGCCCACAAGGACAATCCGGCCATCAAGGAGATGATCGCCGTCAAGGGGTGCCCCCCCAAACCGGAAGACATCCTCAAGGCCCTGCACCAGGCCGGCATCGCTGCCGACCCGGCGCTGTTTGCCGGCATGGATCAGCTTCCCGGTTTTTTCATGGCCCGCTACCAGGGCAAGCCGGAATTCGACGAAACCTTTTTCAGGGTCGGGGAATGACCAGGCCGCCAGAGGCCGCCGTCTGGAATCGGGGCGCCACCAGGAGATCCCTCGTCGCATGCGCTCCTCGGGATGACAGGGGGGGCGCGCTTCGGGATGACAGGGGATACCGCTTCAGGATGCCAACCTCATCCCGCTGTCATTCCGAGCGTCAGCGAGGAATCTGCGGTCGGGAATCCGGCGGGAAGTGGCGGCAACTTCGGAGGAGATCCCTCGTCGCATGCGCTCCTCGGGATGACAGGGGGGGCGCGCTGTGGGATGACAGGGGGGCGCTCGGGATGACCGCGGAATTGATGAAGCGCTTCTCGGTATAACCGAGGAAGATCATGTATCAGTTATTTGACCCGACCGGCCGCGACAGCGGCCGGCGGCAACGCTGAAAGGAGATGTTTCAAATGGCCCGAATGACCGAACGAATGAAGGAGCTGTTCAAGAGTGTGCGTACCGCCGTACTGGCCACCGCCAGCGTGGACGGCGAGGTCAATGCCGTTCCCGTTGGCGCCAAGCGGGTCATCGATGACGAGACCATCCTGATCTCGGACCAATTCTTCAGAAAAACCCGCGCCAACCTGGAAGCCAATCCCCGCGCCAGCGTCACCTTCTGGGACGGCCATGAGGGCTACCAGTTCAAGGGGCCGGTGACCATCGAAACCAGCGGCCCGCGCTACGAGGAAACCGCCGCGTGGGTCCAGGCCCTGGGGGACAAGGCGGGATTTCCCCTCAAGTCCAAGGGCATCATGCTGATGAAGATCGAGGCGATCTACGGGGTAGCCCCGGGCCCGGAGGCCGGACGCCAGTTGGCCTGACGTCTTTTGAACTCCTCCAGGAGGCAGGCCACCGCTTCGGGCCGGTCTCGGTAGACGGCATCGGCGGCTTGGCACAGGGCTTCCCGGGCCTCCTGCGGCGGGGGAAGCCGAGGAAACACCGGCAACTGGAGGGCCGGGAAATCCAGCGGAAGATAGCAGAGGCGGTCGTCGATACCGCCGTTGCCGCCCCCGCCGCCGGTGATGCCTTCGCGTTCGACCTTGGCCGGATCGAACTGCTTGACGTACTGGAGCATCTCCGAGGGCACGCAGCGGCGGTTGACGGCCGCGATGCGATCGTTGATCAACCGGGCCATCTCCTCCAGAAGACGATAATAAATCGCATGGGCGCCGTCGTCCTCTCCGGACCCGGCCTCTGCGGAGGGGCCGTCCTGGTAGCAGGAGACCGCCGCCGCCAGGCGCCGGTAGGCCTCGCCCACCACCGCCCGGTAGCGGCGCCGCCGGCCCCACAAAGAGGGAACCCGGATCCAGCGGATCTGCTCCGGCGCGGCGCCGGTGGCAAAGGGGGCCGCATCGACCCCGAGCTCATGGAACAGCGCCTCGACGGCCGCATCGGTGATCAGCGCCGTCCTTAGAACAGCGGCCGCGCCGGTCACGCGCCCGGCCTCCCGACGCAGCTGGGCGACGGCGGCCTCGAAGGTCTCGATCATCGCGTCCAGTTGGCAACGGGCATCGAAAAAGGAAGTGGCCACATCGGCGAGAAACTCGTCGGCGAGATCCAGGATCTGTTTTTTTTCCGGCTTCATCGCTTTGAGCCCAAGGACACCCCGGCGCCGGCACTGTGGTCCTTTTGCCCATCCAGGGCCCGTCGCATCCGGTCGCGGTCCGACCGGGCCCGGGCCAGCTGCCGGGACAGCGCTTCCCGCTGATCCGGGGGCGCCGCTTCCAACTCCTTTTCGAGGCGTTCCACCTCGCGGGTCAACCGATACAAATCAATCGCCAGCAGACGAATGGACATCCATGCCCCCCTCTTTGGCAAATCCTTCCAGACGCCCTGGCCCGCAGTACACGCAGAGGCCGCCCGGGCCGTCCGGCGTGACCAGGGTCATGCCGAGGCGCCGGGCGAGGGAAACGGCCAGAGACGTGGGTCGCGAGACCGCCGCCACCACCGCCACCCGAGCCCGGGCCGCCTTGTTGACCATCTCGAAGCTGATCCGCGAAGAGAGTACCAAAAGACAAATGCGATGGAAACCGCCGCCGAGCAGCAGCTTGCCCACCGCCTTGTCCAGGGCGTTGTGCCGGCCGACATCCTCGGCGACGCTGAGCAGCTGCAGATCCTTGTCGTAAAGAGCGGCGCAATGGGCCGCGCGGGTGCGCCGACGAAGGGGCTGGAGCGTGTCGAGGGACTCGATCTTGGCCCTCACCGCCGCCGGATCGAACACCGGCCCTTTCGTCGCGGGGGGCACGTCGCGCAGGTCGAGATCCGGCGCATCCGGCATCCGTCGGTCCGCCAGGCGATGCCCCACCGTCTCCAGCCGCCGGGAAGCCAAGGACACCCGCGCCCGGGATCCGTCCACGTGGATCGAGGCCAGGTCTGCGGGATCGGCGATCAACCCCTCGCTGAGGCAGAACCCGGCGGCCAGGGCATCGGCCTCCCCGGGCGTGGCCAGCAAGGTGGCGTAAGGCCTTTCCTGGACGACGACGCTCACTGGCGCCTCACCGATCAGTTCCCTCGGCTTCTCTCCGTCGACACAATGCACGCGGATTGCGCAGGTGGGGTCCATGGGGATTTTGCTGTTTTCGCTTGACAGAATCGGTGAATCAATTAAATATAGGCATTTTCGAAACGCGTGGGAGCGCTGTACCAGCTTTCAAGGAGGAAACGATCAATGTACGCTATCGTGGAAACGGGCGGAAAGCAATACAAAACCCAGCCGGGAGAAGTGTTGCGGGTCGAGAAGCTGACGGGCGAGGTCGGCGACTCGGTCACCTTTGACAAGGTTCTCATGCTGGGAGCCGACGACGAGGTGCGGGTGGGCAACCCTCTGGTGGACGGAGCGCGGGTCACCGGCCGGATCGTCAACCAGGGCAAGGGACGCAAGATCGTCGTGTTCAAGTTCAAGCGACGCAAGCACAGCCGGGTACGCAAAGGCCATCGCCAGCCTTTCACGGCCGTGCAGATCGACGCCGTAGAAGCCTGAAGGCTTCCGGACGATTGTAGCCAACGAAACGTTCCCGGCGGTTTCCGGCCGCCCTGAATTGAGGAGATGGGATCATGGCACACAAGAAGGCAGGCGGCAGCTCGAAAAACGGGCGCGACAGCCAGGGCCAACGGCGCGGCATCAAGCGCTACAGCGGACAGCAGGTGACGGCGGGCAGCATCCTGGTGCGCCAGCTCGGCACCCGGATCCACCCCGGGGAAAATGTCGGCCTGGGCCGCGATTATACCCTTTTTGCCACTGTGGACGGCGTGGTGGCGTATGAACGCTCGGGCCGGATGCGCAAAAAGGTCAGCGTTTATCCTGCGTGAAATTCATCGATGAAGTCATCGTTACCGTCCAGTCCGGCAACGGCGGGCGCGGCTGCGTCAGTTTTCGGCGCGAGCGGTTCATTCCCCGCGGCGGTCCGGACGGCGGTAACGGCGGCCGGGGGGGAGATGTACGCCTCGTGGCCCGCGCCGGTCGGAGGACCCTCTACCCCTTCCGGTTTCAACGGCTTTTCAAGGCCGAGAACGGCTCTCCCGGCGAGGGCAACCAGCGCTCCGGGAAAGCCGGTGCCGATCTGACCATCGAGGTGCCGCCGGGCACTCTGGTCTTCGACGCCGACTCCGGCGAGCTGATCCGGGATCTCGTGGCGCCCGAGGATGCCGTGGTGGTGGCTGTTGGCGGCCGCGGCGGCAAGGGCAACACCCACTTCAAGACCAGCACCCACCAGACCCCTCGCTTCGCCCAGCCCGGAGAAGCGGGCCAGGCCCTTCGGTTGCGCCTCGAACTCAAGCTGCTGGCCGACGTGGGGATCGTGGGCCTGCCCAACGCCGGCAAATCCACCCTGATCAGCCGGGTTTCCGCCGCTACTCCAAAAATCGCCGACTATCCCTTCACCACCCTGACGCCGACCCTCGGCGTCGTCCATCCGCCTTTCGGCAGCGAGCCCTTTGTCATGGCGGACATTCCCGGGCTCATCGAAGGCGCCCACGCCGGTGTCGGTCTCGGAACCCGTTTTTTGCGCCATGTGGAACGCACCCGGATCCTGGTACACCTCATCGACGCGGCGGCCATCGACCCGTCCGATCCGCTGCGGGACCTGCGCATCGTCAACACCGAACTGGCGCGGTATGGGCAGCAACTAGCCGAAAAACCGCAGATAGTCGTCCTGAACAAGATCGATCTTACCGGCGCTGAAGAAAAGGCCCGGGGATTCATCCAGGCCCTCGACGGCGCCGAGACACTCATGATTTCGGCCGCCACGGGAGCCGGCCTGCGCGAATTGCTCGGCCGCCTCGCGGCGACCCTGGATGCGAAAAATGTTTCAGACGGCTCGGAAGGTCATGTAGATTCTCTTTAGACGTTCGGAAAACGGCGAGGGAAATTGCCGCCTCCAAGAGATCCCTCGTCGCCATGATCGCACATTGAAAGTTGAGGCAAGCGACCACGAACCTCCCGCACCCCCCCAACGACGCTCTCCGCCTTGGGCTCTTCGGCGGTACGTTCAACCCGATTCACGTCGGCCACATCGAAGTGGCCGAGGCGGCCCGCCAACGTTTCGCGCTGGATCGGATCTTTCTGATTCCCGCGGCCCAGCCGCCCCACAAACAGACCCTCACCTCAGCCGCCGACCGCCTCGCCATGGCGTGCCTGGCGGTGGCGGGACGGCCCGGCTGGGAAGTATCCGATGTGGAACTCCGGCGCGCGGGACCGTCGTACACCATCGACACCGTCGCCTGGTTCAAACGCACCAGCCCGCCGGGAACCGAGTTTTTCTTTCTCCTGGGAATTGACGCATTCCTTGAGTTCAACACCTGGAAAGCCTATAGTACCCTCGTCAAGGAAGTGGCGCTGATTGTTTTGGCCAGGGGCGGCGACGAGGCGGATGTCGCTGCCATGATCGACCGCCTGAAGCGGTTCATTGCCCGCCATTTTCCATCCGGCTATCGCTGGGACGCCGCCGGGGCCTTCATTCATCCCGACAGCCATGCCGTCTATCTCTTCAACGGGCCGCGAATTGCCATTTCGGCCAGCGAAATCCGAGAGCGGATTGCCCGGGGCGAGGATGCACGGCCATGGCTGGATCCGGCGGTAGCCGCCTACATCGAACGCAAGGGGCTCTATCGATGACAGAATGGCTCGATCCCAACCTGGACCTGTTCGTACAGGCGGCCCTGGCCAAGAAGGCCGAACGCATCGTGATCCTGGACGTCCGGGGAAAAACCTCCATCGCCGACGTGTTCATCATCTGCAGCGGACGCAGCAGCCGGCAGGTGGAAGCCATCGCCGAGCACATCGCGGTGGAAATGAAGCAGCACGGATACCGCCCCTTGAGCAGCGAAGGCGTCAAGGAAGGGCGCTGGGCCCTCATCGATTACGGCCATATCCTGGTCCACGTCTTCCATGAGCCGGTGCGGCAGTTTTACGATTTGGACGGCCTCTGGATCGATGCGCCCCGGATCAACACCCCCAGCCTGGCCGAGCCTGCGGTTCGACCCCCGGAGATTGAAGAATATGTCGAATAGACCGCGTCCCGTGATGTTGATGATCCTCGACGGATGGGGCATCAATCCCGCCGCCGAAGGCAATGCCGTGGCGGCGGCCCGCACCCCCGTCCTCGACGACCTCCAGAAAACCTGCCCCACGACCCAGCTTGTCACCTGCGGCCCGGACGTGGGGCTGCCCCCGGGCATCATGGGCAACAGCGAGGTGGGGCACCTGAACATCGGCGCCGGGCGCATCGTTTACCAGGACCTGCTGCGCATCGACCGGGCCATCGCCGACGGCAGCTTCTTCGCCAACCCGGTCTTGAACCGGGTGATGGACGACACCGCCGCCAACGGCGGCCGGCTCCACCTCCTGGGGCTGGTTTCAGACGGAGGCGTCCACAGCCAGTTGACCCACCTGCTGGCGCTGCTGGACCTGGCGCGGACCAAAAAGGGGCTGGACACTTACATCCACGCCATCACCGACGGACGCGACACGGCTCCGGACAGTGGCCTGGGATACCTCGATCAGGTCCAGGCACACATCGCGCGCCACGGATACGGGCGGATCGCCTCGGTCTGCGGCCGCTTCTACGCCATGGATCGGGACAAGCGCTGGGACCGCACCGCCCGGGCCTGGGCCTTGTACACCCGGGCCGAAGGGCACCAGGCAAGGAACCCCTTGGCCGCCGTGCGTGCCGCTTACGCCCGCGATGAAACCGACGAATTCATCACTCCCGTCGCCATCGTGGACGCCGACGGCAATGCGCCCGGGAAAATCGTCGACGGCGACGCGGTGATCTTTTTCAACTACCGCGCCGACCGCGCCCGCCAAATCACCCGGGCCTTCACCGAGGACGGTTTCGACGGGTTTGCGCGCGGGGCTGTGCCGCGGCTCAGCGGCTTCGTCAGCATGACCCAGTATGACGAAACCTTCACCACGGTGCCGGCCGCCTTCGGGCCGGTGCACCTGGAGCAGATTCTCGGCGAGGTGGTCAGCCAACGGGGCTTGCGGCAACTGCGGATCGCGGAAACCGAAAAATACGCTCACGTGACCTATTTCTTCAACGGCGGAGAGGAAAAACCGTTTGCCGGCGAAGACCGCTGCCTCATCCCCTCGCCGCGGGACGTGGCCACCTATGACCTGAAGCCCCAGATGAGCGCCGAGGCGGTCACCGAAGAAGTCCTGAGGCGCATCGACAGCGGCGCCTACGATCTCATCGTGCTCAACTTCGCCAACATGGACATGGTGGGCCATACCGGGGTGATGGCCGCCGCTGTGACAGCCTGCGAGACGGTGGACCGGTGCGTGGGAAAGATCGTGGAAAAGCTGCATCAGGTCGGCGGGGCGGCCCTGATTACCGCGGACCACGGCAACGCCGAGCAGATGCGGGACAGTAAGGGCAACCCCCATACGGCCCACACCCTCAACCCGGTGCGCCTGATTCTCATGGACCCCCAGCGCGCCGCGGCGCGCCTGCGGCCTTCGGGGCGCCTGGCCGACATCGCCCCTACCCTGCTGGCCCTCATGGGCATCGCCCAGCCGCCGGAAATGACCGGTGTATCGCTGATCGAACCCGATTCCGCCAAGGGGGAAAACAAATGACGCCGACATCTCCCAACGAATCCGAACCGATGATCACCGACTACGTCACCGGACGATCGGTCCCGAACGTCGGCGCCGAGGCCAACCGCCAGGATGTGGAGCGCCTTCTGGTCGAAGAAAAGGGATACGCGCCGGAAGAAATTTCGGTGGACGCGCCCATCGACATGGAAATCGACGGCGAGATCTACCGCAGCCGGGTGGACCTGGTGATCTGCCTCGGCCCCCGCCCCCTGATGGCCGTGAAATGCGCGGCGGGAAATCTGGACTCGCGCCAGCGGGAAATCGTGGCCGCCGCCCGCCTGCTCGCGCCGGACCGGATCCTGCCTTTGGCCGTGGCCAGCGACGGAAGGTCGGCCATCGTCTGGGACGGGGTTTCGGGAAAACAAATCGGCACCGGTCTGGCGGCCATTCCCCATCGCAGCCGCCTGGCCGCCGAATTTGGCAGCGGAAAGCCCCCGGCGCCCCTGGACGCGGAGCGTCTGGCCCGGGAAAAACTCGTCTTTCGATCCTACGACAGCATGAATGTCAACACCCGGCGCTGATGCCCCCCGGCCCGCCGCAGATCTTGGCGATGGGCGCCGCCGGCCACCCGGGAGAGGGGAAGCGGGAAAAGAAGGCGCGGCCGTTGCCGTTCAAAAAACAACGCCCCGAAAAAGAGGCCGGTGGCCTTCTTCGGGGCGTTTCCCGTCTGGCTGGCCGCCGGAGCGGCCGGGAGTGCAGCAATCGCGTCAACCGCGGGCGATGATCGTTTCGGCGATGGCCGCGAAGGCCTTGGCCACATCGGAGTTGGCCGCGCTGTCCTGGATGCAGGTGCCGGCATCGCCGCAGAGCACCTGTTTCGGATCGAAGGGGACCTTCCCCAAAAACGTCAGCCCCAACTGCTTGGCGGTGCGTTCTCCACCGCCGGAACCGAACAGGCTGATTTCCTTGCCGCAGTGGGGGCAAATGAATCCGCTCATGTTTTCGATCAAGCCGAAGATCTCCATCTTGACGACCCGGCAGAAGTTGATCGACTTGCGCACGTCGGCCAGGGCCACTTCCTGGGGAGTGGTGACGATGATCGCCTTGGCATCGCTGACCGTCTGGGCCACGGTGAGGGGTTCATCGCCGGTGCCCGGGGGAGAATCGATGATCAGGTAGTCCAGGTCCCCCCAATCGACGTCGGCGATGAACTGGCGGATCGCCGAGTACTTGATCGGCCCGCGCCAGATGATGGCGTCGTCCTTGTCCGGGGTCAGTCCTTCGATGCTCACCGCCTTGAGGTTGTCGTTGTACTTGAGGGGAGTGAGCTTGCGATTCGGTCCCACGTCCAGCATCCCCTTGAGACCGAGCATGCGGGGAACGTCCGGGCCGTGCAGGTCCACGTCCATGATGCCCACCTGATGACCTTTTTGCGCCAGGGCCACTGCCAGGTTCACCGAGGTGCTGGTCTTGCCGACGCCGCCCTTGCCGCTCATGACGAGAAACTTGTGCTTGATCTGGCCCAGCGTGGTCTTGACGGCCTCGTCCTGCTCGGCCTGCTGTTGGCGGTGCTTGTCCTGCGGACTCATGTTCTCTTGAATTTCCACCATGTCATTCAACTCCTCTGTTAGGAACGTCGTTGATCGTCGGGTCGCAACCCGTCCACCGAAGCGCCATCCGGGTCGCGGGGCGCGGTTCTGAAAAAGTTCTCGCTGCCGCACAAGGGGCATGCCGAAGGCCGCCCCGTGCCGGGCGCCTCGTCCCACCGGTGACCGCAGGCCCCGCACTGGAAGCGGCGGCCTTCCATCACGATCCGGTAGTTGCCGCCATCGATGCGGATCGCCTTGCCACTGATCAGGGCGTCGGCGACGCTGCGCCGGGCGCGCTGGATGATCCTGCCGAAAGTCGCCCGGGAGACGCCCATGCGTCGGCCGGCCTCCTCCTGGGAGAGCCCGAGTTGATCCGCCAGGCGAATGGCTTCCCGTTCGTCCACGGTGAGACAGACCTCGGCTAAATCGATCATGGGGATCCCGCGCGGCTTGAAATAGCTCACATCCGGCTCAAAAGCCACCAGTCGATCCTTGCGGGGGCGGACCATGTCCCTCCTTTATGAGTATATGCCCAAATAGGGCATGAATCTAAGCCCCGAGCCCGTCCTTGTCAAGGCGTCTGGTTCCGCGGCCCCTCCCCTTGAAGGCAAAATTCTTCTATGCATGTTGACTTCGATTGTCCAGTGCTGATATATAACCCATACTTTTTGAAAGTTTCCCGGTTGAAACAGTTTTTAGTACTCATGCCCCGGAAATGCTTTCCGGGGCTTTTTTATTACCTCAAAGGTCAAAGGATTTTATGAATTTCACCGAATTTGCCTTTCATCCCCGCATCGCCGCCGGTATCCAGGCGGCCGGCTACACCCAACCGACGCCAATCCAGGCCCGCGCCTTGGGGCCTGCCCTTCAGGGCCGCGACATCATGGGCCTGGCCCAGACCGGTACGGGCAAAACCGCCGCTTTCGTGCTGCCAATCCTGCAACGCCTGATTCACCGCTCCGAAAAAAGCTGCCGTGCCTTGATCATCGCGCCGACGCGGGAACTGGCCCAACAGACCCACCAGGCCATCGAAACGCTGGGCCGCCGAACCGGCCTGCGCAGCGCGACGGTCTACGGAGGGGTCAGTATCCATCAGCAGATCCAGAACCTCAAACGCGGTGCCGACATTGTCGTGGCCTGCCCCGGCCGCCTGCTGGATCATGTGGGCAGAAAAAGTCTCGATTTAACCCGCATCGAGATGCTGGTGATCGATGAAGCCGACCAGATGCTCGACATGGGCTTTTTGCCCGATGTCCGGCGCATTCTCGCTTGTTTGCCCCAACAGCGGCAGAACATGCTCTTTTCGGCCACCATGCCGGATGAAATCAGGACGCTGGCGGACAACCTTCTCAAGGACCCGGTCACGGTACAGATTAATGCGGCCAAGCCGGCCGACACCGTGCAGCACGCCCTGTTTCCGGTGGCGGCCCATCTCAAGACACCGCTTCTGTTCAAGCTGCTTCATGGAAATGACGCCTTGTCGGTGCTGGTGTTCACCCGCACCAAGCACCGGGCCAAGCGCCTGGGAGAGCAATTGGCGCGCGCCGGCTACCGCTCGGCTTCGCTGCAGGGCAATCTCAGCCAGAACCGCCGGCAGGCGGCACTGGACGGATTTCGAGACGGCACCTTCCAGATCCTGGTGGCCACGGACATCGCGGCCCGGGGCATCGACGTGGCCAAGGTCTCCCATGTGATCAACTATGATGTGCCCTCCACCACCGACGCGTATATCCACCGCATCGGCCGCACGGGGAGGGCCACCTGCAGCGGGGATGCCTTCACCCTCGTCACGGAAGAAGACGGCGCCATGGTCCGGGCCATCGACCGGGTCATTGGCCATCGGGTGGAACGGCGCACCCTGCCGGACTTCGACTACCGGGCGAGATCGCAAGAGCCCGATACGGTTCGGGCATCCGCCCCTCGCCCCCGTCGCGCCGCCCCACCGTCGCCGAATCCCTTTGCCCGGAAAAGCGCTAGCGGGCGTTTTGCCGGCAACTCGCCTTCTTACCGAGGCGGCCGATAAGAACCACGGCGGTGGAAAGGCAGCGGTTGCGGCTTCAAATGATCTTCATTTTTGAGTATGATGACCCTGCCAGCGTCCAACAGGATCGTTTCATTCCGGCATCCAGTTCGTCAACATGAGCGCTGCCGCCGGCCGCTGGCGTGGCCGGCCCGCTCAAATAACGGATACCGGTTGCCGATCAGAAGATGGCCACCGGTTGCCGATCGAACGACGCGCACCGGTTGCCGATCGAACGACGCGCACCGGTTGCCGATCAGACGATGGGCGCCGGTTGCCGATCAGACGATGGGCGCCGGTTGCCGATCGAATGACGCGCACCGGTTCCCCCGTTGTCATCCCGACCAGCTCCCCTCCTTGTCATCCCGAGGAGCCCCCCTCCTTGTCATCCCGAGGAGCGCAGCGACGAGGGATCTCTTCGGGATGGCAGGAAAGAAGGAAGGCGACCCTCCGATGATGACCCGCGCGACACGAATCATCTTCCCCCTGGTGATGCTCATCGGTTTCGTCATGACCGCAAACTGCCAGGCGACCGGCGCATCCTTTACCATCGTCACCGGCAAGGCCGAAGGCACCTACTACTCCTTGGGCACGGCGTTGGCGGAGGCGCTGGCAGAAAGCCTTCCCGAGGTGAGCATCACGGTCCGGCCAGGATCCACCGCGCTGGTCAATCTCGGGATGATCCAGTCCGGCAAGATTGAGTCGGCATTTGTCCGGAGCACCACCGCCCATCTTGCCTTCACGGGCAAGGACCAGTTCACCGACGCCCCCGTCGCCAACATTCGCGGCATCGCTTCACTGTATCCGGATGCCGTACAAATCGTGACCCGCCCCGCCGCCTACATCAACACCTTCAAGGATTTGGAAGGCAAGATCGTCATCATGGGGGAACGCGCCGGCAGCACGTCCCTGGATGCGGGCAACATGATCAAAGCCGCCGGCATGGCCCCGGAAAACTTCGGCAAAATCGAATGGCTGGGGTCAGCTGAGGCCGCCCGGATGATCCGCGAAGACCTCGCCGACGCCGCATTCCTCAGCTCCGGCATCCCCAGCGCAACCGTGATGGAGCTTTGCGCCAACACCGATATCTCAATCCTCGGCCTCGAAGACACCCTGATCCAAAAAATCACCGAGACCTATCCGTTCTATGTCAGGATGTCGATTCCGGCGGACACCTATATCGACCAAACCAAACCGGTGAACACGGTGGGGGCCATGGCCCAGTGGGTCTGTGCCGCGGAGGTGCCGGAAGAGCTGGTCTACCAGTTGACCAGGGCGCTGTGGGAGCCTGCCATGCCCCCATTTGCCGGCAAGGACGAAAAACCGCTGCCGCCGGCGGCGCTTCGCATCGCCTGGGCGCATTTAAAGGGGATAGACCTGGCGCTGGAAACCGCCCTGAACGCGATGGCGATTCCGCTGCACCCGGGTGCGGAGCGGTTCTACAGGGAAAAGGGGCTTCTCAAGTAGCTCCCGTCATGCACCCCGGCCGGCCACTCCCGATACTCGGGTATCCCGATCGGCCCGCATGCCGTATGGGCAGGAGAGCGCCTCTTTTCGCCATGTCGCACCCCCTCGTTCGTTGTCCTTCCGAGGGACTCCCCCTTCGGGTCATTCCCGGGAGTTCCCTCTTCCGGTCATTCCGAAACGCTTCCTTTTCCGATCATTCCAAGACGCCCTGGAGACGAACAATGAATCCAGTCATGATCGAAGCCATTGCCCGGCGGCTGGAATCCGGCGGGCGGTTAACGGTGATGAGCGGAGCGGGGATTTCAGCAGAAAGCGGGATTCCGACATTCCGGGGGACGGAAGGATACTGGACGGTGGGATCGCGTGTCTATCACCCCCAGGAGATGGCCACGCGCGCCATGTTCGACCGGTCGCCGCGGGAAGTCTGGCGCTGGTACCTGTACCGCATGGGTGTCTGCCGCCAGGCGGCCCCCAATGCGGGCCACCGGGCGGTGGTGGACCTGGAGCGCCTTCTGGGCGAGCGCTTCACCCTGATCACCCAGAACGTGGATGGGCTTCACCTGCGCGCCGGTTCCAGCCCCGGGCGCGCCCTGCAGATCCACGGGAACGTCTTTTTTATGCGGTGCGCTGGCGAATGTTCGACGGCAGTCTTTCCCCTTCCGGCCGATGTCCCCGCCAAGGAGCCCGACGAACCGTTGACCGACGCCGAAGCGGCCCGGCTGGTCTGCCCTCGCTGCGGCGGCCTGGCCCGTCCCCACGTGCTGTGGTTCGACGAAACCTACAACGAGGTCCACTACCGTTTTCACAGTGCGCTGGAGGCAGCCGCAAGCACCCGGGTGCTGATCATCGTGGGCACCTCTGGGGCCACCAATCTACCCAACCAGGTGGCCCATCTCGCCAAATCCAAAGGCGCGTTGGTCATCGACGTCAACATCGCGGAAAACGTCTTCACCCGCCTGGCCTTGGCCCACCCTGAAGGCTTTTTCATCCAGCAGCCCGGTGCGACGGCACTGCCGGCCCTGGCACAAGCCCTGGCCGCCGCGTTGCCGAAGGCAAGCGGCGCAAGCAAAAAATAGACGCCCCGCAATTCACGGCGCTGATGACAAATCCTTGATACGGTCCAGCAGACAGCGGTAGATCCGCTTGCCCAACGGTCCCACCGCTCCGCTGCCCACCGGCCGGCCGTCGATACGGGCCAGGGCCAGCACTTCGGTGACCGTGCCGGTCAGGAAGGCTTCGTCGGCGGACGCCAGTTCGCTGCGGTCGTAGTAGCGTTCCTCGACCGTAATGCCTTCGTCCCGGCAGATGTCCATCACCACCTGACGGGTGATCCCCGGCAGGATTTGGGGGGTGAGAGGATGGGTGATCAGGTGGCCGTTTTTTGCGATGAAGAGGTTCGAGCTGGTCCCCTCGCGCACCACCCCCTCGGCGGAAACGAAGATGGCGTCGAACACCCCTGCCTCCAGGGCCTGCTGCTTGGCCATGCAGTTGGGCAGCAGTTGCACCGTCTTGATGTCGCAGCGGCCCCAGCGCAGATCGGTCACGGTGATGGCCGAGGCCCCCTTTTCGCGCAGCTCCGGCGGCTTCTCGCGCACCGGACGAATCGTCATGAAGAACTGCAGCGGCGTTCCCGCCGGCGGATAGGCATGATCCCGGGGCGCCACGCCGCGGGAGATCTGCAGATAAATGCCGGCCCGGGGAATCAGGGCCTTGGCGAACAGATCCAGGATGGCGTCCCGCACCATGTCCCGGGGCAGGGGCACGAAGGCGAGTTCGCCCATGGAGCGCTCCAGGCGGTCCAGGTGGGGTTCGAGGCAAAAGAGCTTTCCGTTGTAGCTGGCCACGTATTCGTAGACCGCATCGCCGAAGTTGTAGCCGCGGTCTTCGGCGGGAACCATCGCCTCGGCGATGGGCATGATTTTTCCGTTGAGATAGGCGAGTTCGGGCATCTGGAAGCTCCTTGGTCGATGGTTACGGGTCGTTGATCATGGATTCGTTCGCCAAAAAGTGATTTTCAACTCCGGCGAACGCCGCAAAAACAGAAAAAAAATTAATTGGCTGCCGCTTTGATGGTTGTTTTTTACCCGGGCATCATCATTGCCGGGTCAACTGGCGGTACTTGATCCGGTGGGGACGGTCGACGGCATCCCCCATGCGCCGGCGGCGGTCGGCCTCGTAGTCCGAGTAGTTGCCCTCGAACCAGACCACCCGGCTGTCGCCCTCGAAAGCGAGGATGTGGGTGGCGATGCGGTCGAGAAACCACCGATCATGGCTGATGATCACCGCGCAGCCGGCGAAATTCTCCAGGGCTTCCTCCAGGGCGCGCATGGTGTTCACATCCAGGTCGTTGGTCGGCTCGTCCAGCAGCAGGACGTTGGCCCCGGCCTTGAGCATCCGCGCCAGATGCACCCGGTTGCGTTCGCCGCCGGAGATCTGGTCCACCTTCTTCTGCTGGTCGGCGCCGGAAAAATTGAACCGCGCCACGTAGGCCCGGGATTTGACGGAAACCCCGCCCAAATCCAGCAGATCCTTCCCGTCGCAGATCGCCTCCCAGATCGTCTGCTGCGGATCGAGGCTCTCCCGACTCTGGTCCACGTAGGCCATCTTCACGGTTTCGCCGATGCGAAAAGTGCCCGCATCCGGTGTTTCCTGGCCGGTGATCATCCGGAACAGGGTGGTCTTGCCCGCCCCGTTCGGCCCGATGACCCCCACGATACCGCCCGGTGGCAGGGAGAAGCTCATCTCGTCCACCAGAAGCCGGTCGCCGTACCCCTTGGTCACCTTGTCGGCCTCGATGACCAAATTGCCCAGCCGGGGCCCGGGCGGGATGTAGATCTCCAGGTCGCCGGCCCGGACTGCCCCCTGCTGGCTCAGCAGCCGTTCGTAGGCGTGGATGCGGGCCTTGGACTTGGCCTGGCGCGCCTTGGGGGCCATCCGGATCCATTCCAGCTCCCGGGCGAGGGTCTTGTGGCGCTGGCTTTCGGCCTTTTCCTCGCGCCGCAGGCGCTCCTGCTTCTGTTCGAGCCAGGAGGAGTAGTTGCCCTTCCAGGGAATTCCCCGGCCCCGGTCCAGCTCCAGGATCCAGCCGGCGACGTTGTCGAGAAAGTAGCGGTCGTGGGTCACGGCGATCACCGTGCCCGCGTACTGCTGCAAGTGGTGTTCGAGCCAGGCCACGGTTTCCGCGTCCAGGTGGTTGGTGGGCTCGTCGAGAAGCAGGATGTCGGGCTTTTGCAACAGCAGCCGGCAAAGCGCCACCCGCCGCCGCTCCCCTCCGGAAAGGGTGCGCACCGGGGTTTCTCCCTCGGGGCAGCGCAGGGCGTCCATCGCCATTTCAAGGCGCGCATCCAGGTCCCAGGCGTCCGCGGCGTCCAGCTTGTCCTGCACCTCGGCCTGGCGGGCGATGAGCCGGTCCATGGCGTTCTCGTCCATCGGTTCGACGAACCGCTCGTTGATGCGGTTGAACTCGTCGAGCAGGGCCACGGTCTCGGCCACGCCCTCCTCCACGACCTGGCGCACCGTCTTTTCAGGGTCCAGCACCGGCTCCTGGGCCAGCATCCCGACGCTGTAGCCGGGGGAAAAGATCACCTCGCCGTTGAAGTCCCGATCCTCGCTGGCCATGATGCGCAACAACGAACTCTTGCCCGAACCGTTGAGCCCCAGCACCCCGATCTTGGCCCCGTAAAAATACGACAGCGAGATGTCCTCGAGCACCGGCCGCTTGTTGTAGTACTTGCTCACGCGGACCATGGAACAGATGATCTGGTTTGGCTCCTGCGCCATGACGAATACCTCCCCGAGGGCCCGCCTCGGCCTTCAGCATCAAAAAATGCAAATAATCATGAAAAGTTCCACTTTGGCCTGACAAAAGAAGCGCCATCATACGGCATGCCCCCCGCGACGGTCAACTGCCGCCTGGAGAGCGTTTTTGACATGTCCGCCCGGATGCGCTAAAAGAACGATACATACCCACGGCCTTCGGGCCTGCCACCTGCCGTTTTCAACAGCGACCCCGCCACCGGGCCATCCGCTTGGGAGCCGGCTGAATCCCGGACCCATGCCATTCAGGGATGCCGGTTTCATCCTTGCCCCATGCCATGCCTCCCACCGTCGCGGCCGATGCAACGCGGCAGGTCGCCAGTGTTGTCAGACCGCAGGCAGCGCCGCATCCATCGTGGAACGAAAGCGCACCCGAGGCCCACCGACCGAAAGGAGATTCACTGCGATGCCGGAAGGACGCATCAAATGGTACGACGAGAAAAAAGGCTACGGTTTTATTGAAACCGAGGGCCAGGGGGATATTTTCTTCCACAAGAACGGAGTCAGGGACCCCGGCTATTTCGGGATTCGAAAGGACGAGCCGGTGAGCTTCGAGATCAAGACCACCCCCCGGGGAGCCCAGGCAGTGGAAGTGCGATTGAAATAGCCGGTGCAATGGGTGAAGAGCCGCCCGGAGCCTGAGGGCGCCGGGCGGCCGGAGCGCAAGACCTCAGATGAACTTTTCGATTTTGGCGCCCTGGCGCAGCCCGTCCACGTAGGCATCCAGTTTCTCGCGGACCGCCTGCTGCTTCAAATGCTCCAGGATGCGCGGTTTGACCGTATCATAGGCGATGGTTTCAGCATCCTTTCGCCCGGTGACCTGAATGAGGTGAAACCCGAAAGGAGTCTCCACCACCGGGCTGATTTCTTCCGGCTTGAGGGCGAAAGCCGCCTCCTCGAAGGGCTTGACCATCTGGCCGCGGGCGAAAAAGCCCAGATCGCCGCCGTTCTCCTTGCTGCCGGGATCCTGGGAACGGGCCTTGGCCAACTCGGCAAAATCGCCGCCGTCAACGATCTTTTGGCGGATTCCGTCGATCTGCTTGCGGGCTTCGGCCTTGGCGGCAGCGTCTGCCGTGGCCTCGGTGCGGATCAGGATGTGACGCGCCTGGACCTGCTCGGGCTGAACGAAGAGTTCCGGGTTGGCCTTGTAAAACTCATCGGCCCGGGCATCGGCTACCTCGATGCCTGAGACGACCTTGGATTCCACCAGCTCCTGAATGGCCATCTGCCGGCGCAGCCGCTGGGACAGGGCGTCCCGGGTGAGCCCCGCGTTGGTCAGGGCCAGGTCGAAGGCGGCCGCATCGGCGAAACTCTGTGCCATTTCATCGATCTGGGCCTTTATTTTTTGCTCGTCCACCTTGATTTTCTGCTTGCGACTCTCCTGAAACAGCAACTCCTCGCCAATCATCTGGTCCAGCACCTGGCCGCGGATCTGAACCAGGCCCTCCTCGGGCATCGGCTGCCCCTGGCGCGCCATGCGCCCCTGGATGCCGGCCAACTCGCGATCAAGCTGGGCTTTCGATATCTTCTCACCGTTGACCGTGGCCACGGGAGATTCGGGCGCGGCATCAGCCTTCTGGACCGCAGCGGAGTCCTGTTTTTTCGCCTCTTGGGCCGAAACCGGATCCGCCGCGCCGATCCACATCCAACCCGCCATCATCCACAATGCCATCAAGATATATCCGCGTCGCATCAAAAACTCCTTTTCCCTTCAACAAGGAAGGCCCGCTCGCCAAAGCAGGCCGCCAAACCACCGTTGCTGCAACCTTACAATTGTCGGCAGCTTAAATCTATCCCCGCCGACTTGCAAGGGAAATCCCGCCGCCCTCACCGCCGGCAACCGCTTGACCCTTTCGGGGCTTTGGGCTAATGCTGGGCTCCATTGCGAAAAGGAGGGCCGGACCATGAGCCAGGAGACGGTGACGTTGACCTACCAGGGTCAAACCTTTGAACTGCCCCTCGTGACAGGCACGGAGGGAGAAAAAGCATTTGATATCAGCAAATTGAGGCAGACGACAGGACTCGTCACCCTCGATTCGGGATATGCCAACACCGGCAGTTGCACATCGAGCATCACCTTCATGGACGGCGAGCGGGGCATTCTGCGCTACCGCGGCATTCCGGTGGACCAGTTGGCCGAGCAATCCAGCTTCGTGGAAACCGCCTACCTGTTGATCCATGGCCACCTGCCGTCGCGGCGAGAACTGACGCGATTTTCGGTGCTGCTCAACGACCACAGCCTCGTCCACGAAGACATGCGCAGTTTCTACTCCACCTTCCCGCGCCTGTCCCACCCCATGGGGATCCTCTCGGCGATGGTCAACGCCCTGCGCAGCTTCTACCCGGAGCTCCAGACCATCGAGGAGGAGATCGACATGACCGTCACGCGCCTGGTGAGCAAGGTGCGCACCATGGCGGCCCTGTCCTACAAGATCAGCCGCGGCCACAAAGTGGTCTACCCGCGACCGGACTTGTCGTATTGCGCCAACTTCCTCAACATGATGTTCGACACCCCGGTGCGGCCCTACGTCATCGACCAGGCCATGGTCGATGCCCTCAACGTCTTCTGGATTCTGCACGCCGATCATGAACAGAATTGCTCCACCTCCACCGTGCGCATGGTGGGCAGCGGCCGGGTCAACCTCTATGCGGCCGTGTCGGCGGGCATCGCCGCCCTGTGGGGACCGCTTCACGGCGGCGCCAACCAGGCGGTGATCGAAATGCTCAAGAAGATCAACAAGGGCGATGAAAGCGTCGACCGGATCATCCAACGGGCCAAGGACAAGTCGGATCCCTTCCGCCTGATGGGGTTCGGCCATCGGGTCTACAAGACCTTCGACCCGCGGGCACGCCTCATGAAAAAGGTCTGCGATCGTCTCCTGGACAAGCTGCGCCTGGACGATCCGCTGATGGACATCGCCCGGGAGCTGGAGGCGCGCGCCCTTTCCGACAGCTTCTTCGTCGACCACCACCTCTATCCCAACGTGGATTTTTACAGCGGCATCGTGCTGCGCGCCATGGGAATTCCCACCAACATGTTCACCGTCATGTTCGCCATTGGCCGGCTGCCGGGATGGATCGCCCAGTGGAAAGAGAGCATGGACGACCCGAACTGGCGTCTGGCCAGACCTCGCCAGATCTACGTCGGCCCTCCCGAGACGACCTATGTGCCCATGAGCGAACGGGAAGACCGGGAGCCCCGGCCAATTCATCGCCCCGGAGAATGAAACCGACCCCTTGCATTCCAAAATAGGGGGGATGACCTATCGTTTTACCCCCGGGGATCTCCCTTTCACCCGTCTTGACCGAAGGGGAAAAATCGGGTTTAGTAATAATTGAGGCTCCGGAACGGATTGCCCCGGACATGGGTCGGGGCAAGGGGAATCCCGTGAGATTCGGGAGCGGTCCCGCCGCTGTGATCGGGGACGACGGCTGCATTGGGCCACTGGTGTGATTTGCCGGGAAGGCGCAGCCGGACGGTTGATCCGGAAGTCAGAAGACCTGCCTCACCCCAACGGGCCATTTCTCTGCGCAGGACAGGGGGCTCGGGCAAACAGATCTCAAGGGCCATGAGAGCCGGAGCGACATCCGCCGATACCGGCGGCGGCCGCCGCCCCGGACCAGGAACGGTCTTCGGCAGGAGAAATCCGACCGCGGCCGCCGTCTCCCGGCCGCTCCAGATACCGTCCCTCTCTTGTTTGCCGTCCTCCCCCTTGCGCCGGAGGAATGGCCCGTCCGCTTTCTCCGTGCCGCCCGGCAACAGCCGAATGCCGGTAAAACCGCCCCGTCCCGCCAACCCCACCAATCGCCGGAGGAGTGCCATGCCCGCCAAGCTGGAACGAGATGTCGAGAGAGCCTATTCCAATGCCGCTTTTGCCGCCAAGCTGCGCCGCCTGGCGGACGCCGTCGAAAAGGGAAAACGGTTTCAGATCCAGATCGCCGGCGAACGCATCCGCGTTCCGGAGGGAGCCGTCTATAATATTGAACACGAGCGGGAGGGGAACACGGAGGAAATCGAGTTCCAGATCAAGTGGGAAATCACGCCCTGAGGGTCCATACCGGCCTTTCCAGCCGCTACGGGACCGTCAATCCGAGAGCGCCCGGACCGCCGCCGCGATCCGGCAGTCCACCTCGGCCCGCGCTTCGGTGACGCGATCATCGCTTTCCAGCACGGATTCGAGCTCCTGGAAAACGATGGTGTAAAAATCCCGCGGCCCGCTGCCCGCAGGCGCCCGCCCGCTGCCGTCATCCTGGAACAGGTCGTGGCACAGATGGCCCTTTTGCGGATGGCGAAAGGGCCACTCGCGCTTGATCGCCAGCAGCCCGGCCAGGGCTTCGGCATCCGCCGGTCGCCGGGTCAGCGCCTCGGGATCCAGCATCCGGCCCAGGCGACGTTCCACTTCGTCGAACAGCGCCGCCACGAGGTGCCGCTCGGTGACAACGAGGCCGTAGTCATACCAGTTGTCGAAGATCCACCGCAGGATCGTCTTGTAACGCCCCGGCAGGCGGTGGGTGGCCGGACAGAAATAGATGCGGCAGGCCATGCCGCCGTAGTAACTCAGGCCCCGAAAGTCCACCCCCTGGTTGCCGTCCGCCAACGGATGCAGCAGGCAGCCCACCCGGGTGCGTTCCTCGCCGACAAGGCCGAGGTATGGGCAGTGGTGAAAATCCGGGTAGGGCCGCGGATGGCCCTCCGCGGCGGCGGTCTGCTCGCCGAAGGACAGGATGGCGTCCATCTGGCGCGGCAGGCGGGAAAACCGATCCGTGCGCCGCGCCAACATCTCCTCCAGCGCCGGCCGGGACGCATCGGCCACGTTGTAAAGGCCGCAGCACGCCCCGCAGGAAATCGTCTCACTCACCTGGCACAGGTAGACCCCGCCCGGCACCGAAATACCGTTCTGGCAGCCACCCGGGCGGGGCGGCCACCCTTGATCTTTCGTCGAACACCTGGCATCCACGGCAGAGATTCCTCAACGCGTGCGATTTGGCAGCAAAACGCGCCAGTCACGCACGAGTCTCGACATCGGTCAGGCCGCCACCCGGCAGTTCTGGCCGAGAACCTCGAAATCCCAGATCAAGGGCACATGGTCCGAATACGGGATCTGCGGGGCCTGAAAATCGAGGGAGTGCAACGCGGGGCTGTGCAGGATGAAATCCAGTTGGCGGTGGGGGGCGCGGCTGGGGTGCGAGGGGAGCCCCCGGGGATTGGCGCTGACGAGGCCGAGACCCGCCATGAAGCCGTCCAGCTCGCCGGCGCCGCGAAACACGTTGAAATCTCCGGCCACCACCACCGGCCCCCGGGCCCGGGCGACAATGGCGGCCAGGTCGAGCAACTGGTGCTGCCGCGGCCGGTACTTGAGGGCCAGGTGGACGAGAAAAAGGGTCAGCTCCGGCAACTGCACCTCGATCACCAGGCGCTTCATCCCGTGGTTGAGATAGTGGAAGGTGCGGCCGAGGATGGTGCGGTTGGTCATCACGGCATTGGCCTGCTGGTTGAGAAGGGGGAGTTTGCCGGCCAGGGAGTCCAGGCCGTACTTGCTGCGGCAGACCTGCTGGTGGCAGAGCGGCCCGGCGATGGTCGCCACCTGGTTGTCTCCGTTGCAGCGGAACGAGCCGGTGTCCACCTCCACCAGGCCGACGATGTCCGGGCGCTGGTCGCGGATGAAATCGGCGATGCGATCCAGTTGAGGCCCGGTTTTTTTCAGATAGCCGCTGAAGGGGAAAGGGAAGTGGACCCGCCGGCCGGTACCGGCACCGTAGCGGATGTTGTACAGGAGAAAGCGCATGGACGTCGTCCCGGTTGGATTCCAAAAGGAACCGGCGCCCTTTGCCAGGGCCACCGGTGAATGGGCTTCATTATAATGCCCGCCGCCCGGACGTCAACTTCAAATCCCGCCCGCGGCCGTCTTTGCGCGCCGGGGCCCGCCACGGTCCGGGCGCCGGTGGGAGGCCGGCCTTACAGAACAAGGTCCCTGATAAAATCAGATAGTTGATTGAGATTCTGGCAGGGCCGCACCTCGTTGCAAAGCGGCATGTAGGTCCGCATCTCGCTGTCGCCGGTATACCAGAATGCCTCGCTCTCGGGGTTGAGCCAGATCAAGCGCCGGCAGCGGTCGCGGATCTCCGCGACGATTCCCTCCTCCGGATTGCCATAGTTGCTTCGGCCGTCGCCGATGACGATCACGGTGGTCTTCCGGTTGACCGCATCCATGCAGGCGCTCCGGAACTGGCGCAGCGTCAGCCCGTAATCCGTGGCCGCGCCGTACTCCAGATCGGTTTCCGTCAACACCTTGGCGATGGCCCGGTCGATGTCGTGATGATCGAAGAGACCGGTCACTTCGACCAATCCGGCCACGAAGACGAAGCTGCGCACCCGGTCGAAACAGTCCTGGAAGGCATAGATCATGTTGAGCATGAACCGGGCCGCCGACCAGACCGAACCGGACAGGTCGCACAAAACCATGAGCCGCGCCTTGCGCGGGGGCCGGCGGCGATGGCGCAGTTCCAGGGGGACGCCCTGGTAGCGGGCCGCGCGCCGGAGGGTCTTCTTGACGTCCAGCAGCCCGCGGGAACGGGCGGCGTGGCGCAGCCCGACGGCATCCTTGAGTTTTCGCACCAACCGGGCGACCACCTGGCGCATCTGGTCCACCTCGGCCGGGCTCAAACCGGAAAAGGTCCGTTCTCCCAACCGGTCCGGATTCTCCGGCGGCTTCCTCCGGATGCCCTGCGCGCTGACGGCGTGCCGTTCCGGTTCGGTGAGCAGGCGCCGGGCGCTGTCCAGCCGTTGGCGTATATGACGGTCGATCTGCCGGCGGGCCTCCCAATGGATCTGGCGCCGGTGGGCGGCGAGGTAATCCGCCAGAATCGTGCGCGCCTGGTCAAGGGCGGTGAGTACCGGCAGCCGGCGTACCAGGGAGCCGAGGTTGGCGCCCGGGCCGCGGCGCCCGCTGTCGCCTTCGCCGTCGATCTGCCGCAACAGGTGGAGATAAGCCGTGGGGTCCCCGCCGAGAAAATCGGCGATGGCCCCGGCGATCGGGTCGCGCGGCGCCATGGCGCGGACCTGTGCGTCGATTTCTTCCGTTTGGGCTGCGATGGAAACCGACGGATCCTCGATTTCCCGTTGCAGCTCGTGAAAGTAGAGATGGTAGATGCGGTCGAAACGCTCCTGCTCCAGCCGGCTCTTGGCCATGTTGGCCCGCAGCAGGGAAAAGAACTGGCTTTCGTCCAGCGGATCGATCCGACCGGCCTGGCCGAGGCAGTCGAGCACCTCGCCGGTGGACACCCGCAGCCCGGCGGCCCGGGCGCAGGCGACGAAATCGAGAATCAGGGGTACCATCGGCCGCGGTGGGGCATAGGGATGTCCATTACGAGGATGCGGCCACCTTGGCGCTCTGTTGCGCCACTTGGCGGGCATCCTCGCGGTGCTTGCAGATCACCCCGAGAGTGGCCTCGACCACCTCGGGCGACAGGGTGTCGAGCTGGAGGGCGATCAGGGCCCGGGCCCAGTCCAACGTCTCGGAAATGCTCGGCTTTTTCTTCAATTCGAGGCCGCGGATCCGCTCCATGGCCGCCACCATGTGCCGGGCCAGGGCTTCGGCCAGGCCCGGCACCTTGCTGCGCACAATGGCCAGTTCCTGCTCGGGGGGCGGATAGTCGATGTAGAGATGCAAGCAGCGGCGCTTGAGGGCGTCGCTCATGTCGCGGAAGCTGTTGGAGGTGAGCACCACCAGGGGGATGCTGGCGGCCCGGCGGGTCCCCAGCTCGGGGATGGTGACCTGGAAATCGCTGAGCAGCTCCAGGAGAAACGCCTCGAACTCCGGGTCGCTCTTGTCCACCTCGTCGATGAGCAGCACCACGGGGTCGGGCGCCGTGATGGCCTTGAGCAGCGGCCGCGCCAGCATGAAGCGTTCGGAGAAGAAGGCGCTTTCCTCGACCGCGATGCGCTCGACGGCTTCGGACAGGGAGGCGGCGGCTCCGATCAGCTCGCGGACCTTCTCCTTGACGATCTGGGTGTAGAGCAGCTGCTTGGCGTACTCCCATTCGTAGAGGGCCTTGGCCTCGTCGAGCCCCTCGTAGCACTGCAGCCGGATCATGGGGCGCCCGAGGCTTTGGGCAACCGCCTTGGCCAGTTCGGTCTTGCCCACCCCGGCCGGTCCCTCCACCAGCAGCGGCTTGTCCGTGGCCGCCGCCAGAAACACCACCGTGGCAACCTGCGGGGTGCAGATGTAGCCGACGGCTTCCAGGGCGCGGCGCGTATCTTCGACGCTGTCGAATCCATTCAAAGCAGGCTCCTCGATGCCTGCCAGCGATGCCCCCTTAGCACTGCGCCCGCCAAGGAAGAAACTCCTTGACGGGCGCAACGGGAAAGCGTCCCTGGCAGTTGACGACGGAAAAGTTAACGGGCGCCGGTGCTGCCCCGGCCGAACACATCGCGGCCGGCCAGCGGGTTGTAGAGCTTGGTGATGGCGAACTTCATCACATCGAGGCTCTTCATGTCGCAGATGATCTTCCACAAGATCGCTTCGCCCTTCTCGGGAAGCACGCAGGCGTTGGCGGCGTCGAATTCCAGCCCCTCGAACCCCTTGACCAGCTTCTTCTGATCCTTGGCCGTCATGGCCACCTGGATCGCCTTCTTGCCGTCGATGGACTTGACCTGGTCGGCCAGCCCCGCCGCCTCGAGTTCCTTGATCTTGTCGTCGTTCAGAAAAATGTTGATGTAAGCGTCGGCCATTTGATCACCTCCACATAGATTGAATTCACATCCCAAAACCCATGACGATCACCGATCCGCATCCCCCGTCCGTACAGTCCTCCCGGCGAGCCGATGCAGCATACCTGCCCGTTTGAAGATTCGAATCGAGAGCTGATCGAAGATGAATCCGGTGTTGCGGGGCGCCAACGGCCCGCGTGCATGATGGCGGCCAAGGCGTCGGCCGCCCCTTTTCGGGGCTTTCCGGCAACCTCGAACCACGCTGGTCCCTGTAACATCATCCCCGCGGACTGTCAATGGCCGCCCCGGATCGCCCCAGAATCCCGTCAAGTGTAAATGATTTGTAAAACCGATGTGTTGCACTTGATTTAACCGAAGCCGACGTCTAGCATCGACCTGTCATGGGCGTGCCGGGGAAGACCGGCTCGCTCCTCTCCGAATTTCAACATCTTCTTTCTTCCGATCATCCAGGAGCCGATCATGAAATCCGAACTACCGGTCCATCCCAAGGGAATCAAGGCCAGGGTCCTGCTGACGAGCGTCTTCGGGCCCTTCGCCCGGGACGACGCCTCCGGCAGCCGCGCCATCAACCCCATGGAACTTTACCAGAACCAGGTCACCCGGGTTCAGGGAGCATTTTCCCTGCGCATGTTTCACCGTTCCTTCAATCTGCTCATGCTCCAGGCCAACATCGAGGCGCCCTGCACCGTGCTGGATTTTCCCGACCTGGAGCGCTTCACCCGGGAACTGGAAACCGAGCCCTACGACATCATCGGCATCACGGCGATTCTCCCCAACCTGGTCAAGGTCCAGACCATGTGCGCCCTGATCCGGCGGCTTCAGCCCCGGGCGACCATCCTGGTGGGCGGGCACATCGCCGCCAAGCCGGACCTGGCCGATCTGGTGGATGCGGACCACATCGTGCGCGGCGAGGGGATCGCCTGGTTGAGAAGGTTCCTCGGCCAGGCCGCCGACGCACCGGTGCGCCATCCGGCTGTCTATTCGGCCTTTGGTACCCGGATCCTGGGCATTCCGCTGCGCGACAAACCGGGGGATACCGCCGCCATCCTGATTCCCTCGGTGGGCTGTCCGGTGGGCTGCAACTTCTGCTCCACCTCGGCCCTGTTCGGCGGCAAGGGCCATTTCGTCAATTTTTTCGAAACCGGAGACGACCTTTTTCAGGTCATGAAAAACCTGGAAGCCACGCTCAAGGTGCAGTCCTTCTTCGTGCTGGACGAGAATTTTCTGCTTCACCGCAAGCGGGCCCTGCGGCTGCTGGAGCTGATGCGGGCCAACGACAAGAGCTGGGCGCTCAGCGTCTTCTCCTCGGCCCGGGTGCTGTGTTCCTACGACATCCAGGACTTGGTGGATCTGGGCATCGGATGGGTCTGGATGGGGATCGAAGGGGATCACAGCGGCTACCGCAAGCTGGAACACGTGGATACCCGCGCCCTGGTCAAGACCCTCCAGTCCCACGGCATCCGGGTGTTGGGATCGAGCATCATCGGTCTGGACCACCACTGCCCGGAAAACATCTCGGCGGTGATCGACGCGGCGGTGGCCCATGCCACCGATTTTCACCAGTTCATGCTCTACACCGCCATTCCGGGAACCGCGCTGCATGCCCAGCGCCAGCAGGACGGGACGCTGCTGCCGGAAACGGAGATCGCCCCCGCCGACGCCCACGGCCAGTACCGCTTCAACTACCGCCATCCCCACATCCGCGACGGTGCCGAGGAGGGCTATCTCGTGGAAGCCTTCAACCGGGATTTTGCCGTCAACGGACCGAGCCTCGCCCGGCTGATCCGCACCCTGCTCTCCGGGTGGCAGCGATACCGCAACTGGCCCGATCCGCGGGTGCGCCGGCGCTATGCCCGTGAGGCGGCTCCCCTGCGCACCACCTATGCCGGCGCCGTGTGGGCCATGCGGCGCCACTACCGCCACGACCCGGAGATGTTCGCCCGCATGGACCGGCTGCTCGGGGACATCACGGAGACCTTCGGCACCCCCACCCGCCTTGCCGCCCCGGTGATCGGCCGCTGGATCCACGGCCGCTTGAAGAAGGAAGAGGCGCGTCTGGCCGCCGGCTGGCGCTATGAGCCGGGCTGTTTCTATGAGAAAAACGCCGCGGCCCAGGCGCTGAAAAAGGCCCCGGGCGCCCAACCCCGCCCGGCGGCGGCCGTCGAAGGGTTTCCCGTGGCGCTTCCTTTGGCCAAATAATCGCATCGCGGCGATCCGGCGCAGCGCGTCCGAGCCGAAATCCGGACGCGCTGCGGAACGCGTCAAGTGTCTGGACTTAATGGGCAAACGATGGTAGAGAACCATCTGCGCCCGGGCATCCCGGGTGGCGCCTCCGGACGCTCCGGCAATCTACAGCGGCTTCGCCCCGACATGTCCTTCGACCTGAATCATTTTTTCAAGATCAACAAGAAGATCGTCATCTGGGCCACCTTTTTCGGTCTTCTGTTCCTGGTGCGCAAGGTCTTCGGGCTCGTCTTCATGACCTTCATCCTCTGTTACATCTTCAACAACGCCATCGTTTCCCTGGAACGCCGCTTGGGCTTCAACCGGCACTTCTGGACCATTTTCGTCTACCTGCTGTTCGCGGCGATCGTGACCGCCCTCTTTTTCATCGGATTGCCGAGCATCGTTGCCGAAGCCAAGCTCTTTTTCACCCAACTGCCCGACTCGGTGGACGCTTTTCACAATTACCTCGACCGTCTGGCCCTGCGGCAGCAACAGTTGGGGCCGGTGCTGGAGGGGCTCAAGGAAACGGTGTCCATCAAGAACCTCCTGGGCATCAGCCGGGAGGCACTGCTGGAGTTCGTGGTCGGGTTCTTCAACCGGATCGGTCACTTCGGCACGTACTTTCTCCTCTCCTCCCTCTTCAGCTTCTTGATCCTGTTCGATTTTCCGCACTTGCGCGAGCGCGTCCTGGCCCTGCGGGACACCCGTTTTCAAGACGTGTATGACGAAACCGCCGACAGCGTGGCCAAGTACGCCTTGGCGGTGGGGTACACCTTCCAGGCCCAGATCGGCATCGCGGTGCTCAACACCCTCCTGACCGCCATCGGGCTGGTGATCCTGGACATCGGGACCGTCACCCTGCTGGCGAGCATCGTCTTCTTCGCCGGCCTGATCCCGGTCTGGGGCACCTTCATCTCGTCGATCCCGATTCTTCTTTTGGCTTTCAACAACGGCGGGGTCGCGCTGGGGCTCAAGGCCGGCGGCATGATCATCCTGGTGCACATCATCGAGGCTTATATCCTCAACCCCCGCATCGTTTCGGCGGTCTTCAAGATCAACCCCCTGCTGACCCTGATCATTCTCTATCTCGGCCACAACCTCTTCGGCATGTGGGGCGTCCTGTTGGGCGTCCCCACCGCCGTTTACGTCTACCGCTACATCATTCTCAACCCGCCAGACGACGAAGACGGGCTGCCGGTTCAAGAGGACCAGAACCGCATCCCGAGCAGCCCGATTTCAAACAGCAGGTAGAGGGGGGCGGCCATCAGGGTCATGTTGAGCACGTCCGGGGTGGGGGTGAGGACGGCGGCGACGATGAAAATCGCCAGGACGGCGTAGCGCCGGTAGCCGGCCAGCCGCTTCGCCGATACCAGGCCGAGGCGCGCCAGCAGGATCATCGCCAGCGGCAGCTCGAAAATCAAGCCGAAGCCGAGAAACATCCACAGGCAGAAAGAGACGAAGCGCTTGACGGAAATCAGCGCGGCGATGTGCGGGCTCTGGAAATCGAGCAGAAACTGAACCCCGTAGGGCAGGGTGATCTTGAGGCAGAAAGTGATGCCGGCGGCGAACAGCAGCACCGAGGCGATCCAGAAACCGAAGAGCAGCCGGCGCGGGAATTCCGGCAAAAACCTCGGCAGGATGGAAAGCAAACCGTAGAAAGTGTAGGGCATGCCCGCCACCAGCCCCATGGCCAGTGCCATCTTGAGCATGGCGAAAAACGCATCCGGCAGCCCGTAGGCCACCATCTCCACCCCGGTCAGCCGCTGCAGGAGCACCAGCACCGGCTCCGCGATATAGTAACCACCCACCGCAAAGACCACGGCGGCGATGGTGCTGCGGATCAGAACGCGGCGCAGGGACTCCAGCAGCAGGATCCTCTCCTCCGCATTCTTTGCCGGGCCTTCCGGTGAAGTGGCCATCGCGAGATATCGACTCCCTGAATTCGCCTGCCGCCCCGCCGGATGCCTGCCCGGCCGCGCCGATAAACGGTGCGGCCGCTGAACCACCGGAGGCGGATGGGGCTATAGAACGCCGAACCCTACCAGCAGGGCGCACACCGACATGATCACCCCGCTCCAGAGCAGGGTCATGGTGGTGTAACCCATCACATCCCGGGCGGACAGTCCCGCCAGCCCGAGCAGGGGCAGGGCCCAGAAAGGTTGGATCATGTTGGTCCACTGGTCGCCCCAGGCCACCATCATGGCCGAACGCACCATGTCGATGCCCATGGTCCTGGCCGCCTCGACGGTGATGGGGCCCTGGACGGCCCACTGCCCCCCGCCGGAGGGAACGAAGACGTTGATGAGCCCGCCGGCCCAGAATTGGTACATGTAGAAGGTCTGGGCAGTGGAAATGGCCACGAACCAGCCCGCGATGACCTTGGCCAGACCCGTGCCGATCATCAGGCCCTGAATTCCGCCGTAGAGGGGAAACTGCAGGGCGATGCCGCCGGCGCCCCGGATAGCCGTGGCGATGGCATTGACGTAATTGACCGGCTTGCCGTGGAGCAACACCCCGGCGATGAAGAAGATGAAGATGACGATGTTGAGGTTGAGGTCGAGGCCCTTCTTGCTGAAGTGGTTGATGAGGTAGATCACCCCGAGGATGCCGAAGATGATGTTGATGATGTAGCTGTGGTCGATGCGCTGGGCGATGGTCGGATTCTCCGGCATGGGGACGGAGACGGTCTGGTTTTTGACCTCGTCGAGTTTTTCCGGGGAAATCCGCTTGACGTCCTCCGGTTTGGGATGGATGAGGGCGTAGAGCAGGGGCAGGGTGAAGATCATCAGCAAGAGGGGCACGACGTTGAAGGCCTGGAAAATGCTGTCGGAGACCGGAATGACGGCCCCCGTGGCCTTTTCGATGAAGTTCTGGGCGTGCTTGGCCGTGGCGCAGACCAGCGGGATCGACGCCGAAAGCCCCATGTGCCAGACGACGAAACCGCTGTAGCCCGCGGCGATGAGGTAGGGAAAATCCACATCGCGGTTGCGCTTGGCGATCTCCATGGCCAGCAGACCGCTGACGATCAGGCCGAAGCCCCAGTTGATCCACGAGCAGACCGCTCCGACGAAGACGACGATCATCCCCGCCCTGACCGGCGTGTCGCCGATGGCGGCGATGGCCACCAGCACCCGGCTCACCGCCGGGGTGAGAGCCAGCGCGTGGCCGGTGATCAGGATCAGGATCATCTGCATGGCGAAGGCGACGATGCCGTAGATCCCGTCTCCCCAGGAGGTGATGATTTTCAGTACACCCGCGTCGGTGAAGATCAAGGCCAGGACGGCGGAGAGAAACGTCAACAGAATGGCGAACAGGTAAGCATCGGGAAGATAGTTGCGCATGATGTAGGTGAAGAACGAAGCCAAGCGCCTGAGCATGATGGAAACCTCCTGTTCCGAGATGGGTTGTGGGGGAGTGGCGGCCCCGCGATGGGCGTCCGCCGAGAAATCCTGTATCGAATGGAGGCGTTGCGGTCTGGGTCTATAGCCGATTTTTTTTAGTTTGAAAATAGTGGGATTTCCCGCCGGCCGCCGCGACAGTCGTCGAGCGGCCGGCGCAGGTTCAGGAAGGCTTGAGGATCAGTAAGTAAAGGGTGCCGGTGTGCTTCAGGTGGCCGGCGGCCAGCTCGGCGTAGGCCCCGCTGCCCCAGAAGAGGTCGGCCCGGCCGGGGCCGCGGATGGCGCCGCCGGTGTCCTGGTTGAGCATGAAGCGGCCGAAAGGAACCCACCGGGCGATGCGGTCGGGGGCCGCCTGCAAGGGTTTCTGGCACGCGACGAAGGTCAGCGCCGCACGCGGGAAGCAGCTCGGGTCCGTCGCCAGCGAACGCCCGGGCGTCAGGGCGACCCCCAGGCTGCCCACCGGGCCGGCCGTGCCCGTTTCGAAAAAGACGTAGCTCGGGTTGTAGGCCAGCACTTCGCTCCGGCGCTCGGGATGATCCTTCAGGAAGGCCTTGATGGCCTGCATCGACATCTGCTCCCGGGGAATCTCCCCGGTTTCGATGAGCAGCCCGCCGATGCTGCGGTAGGGCCGGCCGTTGGTGGCCCGGTAGCGCAGCCCCACGCTGCTGCCGTCCGGCAGCCGGACCCGGCCCGAGCCCTGGATGTGCAGAAAGAACAGATCCACCGGATTTGCCGCCCAGGCCAGCACCGGCGCCTTGCCGGCAATGGCGTTTTCCTCCTCGATGGCGCGGCGGTCCGGATAGGGGACTACGCTGTTGCCGCTGAGACGGCCGACGATGCGCTGGCCGGCGAACCGCTCGCCGAAAAGGGACAGGTCGATGGTCAGAAGGTCCTCCGGCAGGCCGTAGACCGGAATGCGGCAGCCGGGACCGGGTTGGCGGCAGCCGTCGATCACCGGTTCGAAGTACCCGGTGAAGAGGACCTCCCCCTGCCCGTCGCGGCCGCTGGACCGGTACACCCGGTAGCGGGACAGGATCTGCCGGCGCAGCGCCTCCGCCTCGGGTCGAGCGGCGATCAGCGACCGGAAGTCTTCCAGGCTGCGGATCATCCAGTCGCGCTCATAAGTATCTTCCCCGAAACGGAATCCCCGGTCCGCCGGCACCCGGGCAAGGTAGGCCAGGCTCTGGGATATGGCGAGGTCCAGGTCGTCATACCCCTGATCGTCCACCAGGGCCGGCACCGCGTCGCCCTCCAGGCGCACCAGGTCCGGCGGGGGCTTGACCGGAGGCCGGGGAGCGCAGGCCGCCACCACGGCCAGCACCAGCAGGACCAGCCAGGACCGCTGCAAAAGGGGGGCCCTATTCATCGATTGCGAAAACCGGAAAGGAGCAGGCACAGAATCCCCACGGAGAGCACCAGCAGCCAGGCCGGCCGGGTGATGATGTAGTTGAGGAGGTTTTGCATCCAGAGCATTGGAATCCAGTCGATCCAGGAGAAAGCCGCGCTGCCCAGCAGGTCCACCGGACTGGATGCCTTGAAGACGATTTCACCGACGCTCATCATGGCCGCGATGGATTCGAAAAGCACGATGCATCCGGCCGCCAGGCAGAGCAGGGCCCCCATGAGCAGCAAACCGTTCATCTGAATCCGGCTCCTTTCCTTGAACTCGGACGATGCAGGCCGGCCGGCGCCGGCAGACGGTCAAGGTTCACGGCTCAGACAGATGGCGCGCCGCCGCGGATGAAATGCCCCGACTTGCCCCCCTGTTTTTCCGCCAGGAAGATGTCCACGATGCGCATCTCCCGGTCATAGGCCTTGCACATGTCGTAGATGGTCAAGGCGGCGACGGCGACCGCGGTCAGGGCCTCCATCTCCACCCCGGTGGGCCCCACCAGGCGCGCCTCGGCCTCGATGGCGATGCGGTGGCCCTGCGGGTCGAAGGTAAAATCGACCCGGGCATGGCTGATGGCCAGGGGGTGGCACATGGGAATGAGGTCGGCCGTCTTCTTGGCGGCCATGACCCCGGCGATGCGGGCGGCCTCCAGCACGTTGCCCTTGGCGATGGCCCCGCCGCGAATCCCCTCCAGGGTTTCGGGGCGCATCTCCACCGCTCCCCGTGCCCGGGCGATACGCAACGTGGGCGCCTTGGCGCTCACATCCACCATGCGCACCCGTCCCTCGGCGTCGATATGGGTAAATTCAGGCATTGGGGTCAGTCCTCGTAGTACTCGGTCTTGTGGGTGACGGTGGTCTTGACGGCATTGAGCGTGTCGGCCAAGGTCTCAATCACGTGTTCGCGCACGTCCCCGGCCACCACAAGGTGCATCACCTCCTCGCCCAGGGCCAGGTCGCGGTCGGCGGCAATTTCGATCTGGATATCGACGATCCCCGGCCGGCGGCGGTGGGTGTCGAGGACCGCCGCCAGGCGTTCCCGGTCCACCGCGACCCGCAGCCCCCGCACCGGGCGGCCGTCACGGGACGTGGACCGCACCACTCCTACATGGCAGAGCATCATGCCCACCCGGGCGTAGTCCGGGTGCCGTTTCACCGCCTGGATCAACTGTTCGAGGTTCATGGGGTGGGCTCCATCGCCCGCTGCCGGGCCTGGGCCAGGTCTTCGGGCGTATTGACGTTGATGAAGGATGCCAGGTGCGGGTCCACGGCGCGAAGTCGGTCCTCGGAAACCCAGCAGACTCGCATCTTACTGAAAAAACGATCGATCTTCAAGTCCCCGGCCGTCAGTTGGCGCTGGATCGGGTCCAGGCAGCGCCGTGCATAGACCGCCGACAACGGTTCGCTGCCCGTCGCGATGCGGGGAACCACGGCATCGACGTCCGGCCGAACCTGCTCCAACACGGCCCGAATCAGCTCGGGGCGGAGAAAGGGAGTGTCGCAGGCGGAAAAAAACGCAAACGGCGTCCGCACGTAAAACAGGCCGGCATGCAGCCCGGCCAGCGAGCTGCGCACCGGATGGATGTCGGTGACCATCTGCAGATCCCGGGCCAGGTAGCGCAGGGGATCGTTGGTCACCAGCAGCACCCGCTCGAAGACCTGGTTGAAGGCGTCGAGCACCCGGTCGAGGATCCGCCGACCGCCGATTTCCAGCAGGGCCTTGGGCTGGCCGCCGAAGCGCGTGTTGAGGCCGCCGGCCAGAATGACCCCGGTGCAGGCGGTTTGCATCATCAAACTCCTTGCCGAAACAGCGGTCTGTGCGGCGCCGGTCGCCGACGCCTCCCCATATAGGCAATGGCCGGATTGAAATCAACCGCTTTCCACCCTCGCCCGAGGCCCTTGGCGGGGCTTGCGGACCGGGGCGGCGGTGGTGTAGTAAGAGCCGGACACCTAACCGCGGGGCCGGCGTTCCGGTCCCCCAAGGAGCGGCCATGACGGCGGCGCACACCCTGCTCGACGCGAAGGACATCGACCGGATCCTCAAACGCATCGCCCACAACATCATCGAAGTACACAAGGGCTCGGCGGATCTGGCCCTGGTGGGCATCCAGACCCGGGGCGTGTACCTCGCCCGCCGTCTGGGGGCCATTATGGAGGCCATCGAAGGCGTCCAGATCCCCACCGGCACCATGGACATCACCCTTTATCGGGATGACTGGACGCGAATCACCCACCAGCCCGTGGTTCAGGCGACGGACATCCCCTTTTCCGTGGACGGCCGGCAGGTGGTGCTCGTGGACGACGTGCTCTTTACCGGCCGCACCGTCCGCGCCGCCATGGACGCCTTGATGGACTTCGGCCGGGCGGCCCGGATCGAGCTGGTGGTGCTGGTGGACCGGGGCCATCGGGAGCTGCCGATCATGGCGAACTACGTCGGCAAGGTGGTCGAAACCCGGCGCAGCGAAACCGTCAACGTCCTGCTGACCGAAAAGGACGGCCAGGACAGGGTAATCCTCCTGCCGGTTTCGGGCTGAGCCTAGTCCGGAGAAGGCAGCCAACCGGCGCCGCAAAGGAGCCCGAATGGGAACCGATTCTCACAAGGCCAAGGCCCCCCGCCAAGTGCGGGTCGGGGTGCTGACCGTGTCCACCAGCCGCGGCCTCGCCGAAGACGAAAGCGGCCATTGGATCGCCCGGACCGCCGCCGCCGAGGGGCATCCGGTGGTGTTTCACCAGGTCGTTGGCGACGATGCCACCGCCATCGCGCACACCCTGACCGAATTGTTGGGCTTGCAACGCCCGGATGCCGTCATCGTCAACGGCGGCACCGGCCTTGCCCGGGCCGATGTCACCATCGAGGCCCTGCGGCCTCTGTTCGACAAGGAACTGACCGCGTTCGCGGTCCTGTTCGCCCAACTGAGCTTCGAAGAAATCGACAGCGCCGCCATCCTCTCCCGGGCCGCCGCCGGAATCATCGCCGACACGGCGGTGTTCTGCCTTCCCGGCAGCCTCAAGGCCTGCCGCCTGGCCTGCCGGGAGCTCATTTTCCCCGAACTGGGGCACATCGTCGGGCACCTCCGCCACGGGTAGACCGGATTCCGGCCTCCCCGAGCGATCCGCCGTGTTTCAACCCGGAACTTCAGGCATCCGATTCGGGCGGCGCGGGAACGGGGATTTTCACAAAATCCACCCCTTCCTGTCGGAGGGTTTCCTCCTCCTGCGGGGTGCTGGATCCCCGGATGTTGCGCGGCGAGCTGACCCCGTAGTGAATCTTGAGGGCTTCCTTGGCGAAATCGCTACCCACGTCTTCAAAATGATGGCGAATAAAGTCGACGAGACGCCGCGCGACGGCCTCCGCCGGAGGGGCCTCCGGCCCGGAAGCGGCCCCGGCGGAGCGGATGGCGAAGGTCGAGGGAATCCGCTCGACGGAAACCTCGTTGCAGATCGGGCAGGCGATCAATCCTTGCTTCTGCTGGGAGAGGAAGGACGCTTCGTCGTCGAACCAGCCCTCGAACACGTGGCCTTGGGCGCATTTGAGATCGTAGGCGATCATAAAGGGACAATTCCATAAAAATCAGAGTAAAAAAAATATCATAGCTCTTTCGCCAATTAAAGTATTTCTTGACACGGCGGGATTTTTTTTCAAATACAAGCCGGACTGTGCCGTCAGGACGGACGGAACGGACGGGCGGCCCGGCGACATCCAATGCGGTGGACCTGCAAAGACCGGCGAGGGATCCCCATGAAAAGTTTCGGTGCAACGCTGTTCGTGCTCCTGGTCATGGCCGCGGCGGCCTTGGCTCAGCCCGTTTATATCAACGATGTGGTCAAGGTGACCATTCGAAACGGCCCCGGTTCCGATCACAAGGTCCTGACGGTGATGACCTCCGGCGACCGCGTCGAACTGGTGGAAAAGGGCAAGGAGTGGAGCCGGGTGCGCATCCCCGCAGGCTCGGAAGGCTGGATTGCGACGCGCATGCTGACCGAAAAAGAGCCCAACATCCTGAAAATCCGGCGCCTGGAGGAGCAATTGGCCGTCTTTCAGACAGACGATGGCGGCCCCGACCCACTGGCCTTGATCGAGGAAAACAAGCAGCTCAAAAACGCCCTGGCCGAGGCTCGCTTCGAGCTGGAAGCCGCCGCCGACACCAAGGAAAAGGCATCGGCCGAGGCCCGAACCCGCGTCCAGGAGCTGGAAAACCGCCTCAGCGCCTGCCAGGCCCGCCTGAAGGACCAGACCCTGGCGGAGGGGATCCGATGGTTTCTCGCCGGAGCCGGCGTGCTGCTCATCGGCTTGCTCATTGGCTTGAAATTCCACCGACGCCAGCGCTCCGGCCTCCTCTGACAGGGGCGATCTACCCGCATCGGCATTCGGCCTTGGCGGATGCCGACTTTCTAAGGACAAAGGATATATGTCATGAGTGACGACGAAACCATGATCCGGACCGACATCCTGGTGATCGGAAGCGGCGTGGCCGGTTTGGCCTTCGCCCTGAAGGTCGCGCCCTTCGCCAGTGTGGCCCTGGTCACCAAGAAAGAGGTGATGGACAGCAACACCACCCATGCCCAGGGGGGCATCGCCTCGGTCTTCGGCCGGATGGACACCTTCGCGCTGCACATCCAGGACACCCTGGAGGCCGGCGACGGGCTCTGTCATCCGGAGGTGGTGGAACAGGTGGTGAAAAACGGTCCGGAGAGAATCCGCGAGCTGATGGACATGGGGGTCAAGTTCAACCTGAGCCCCCGGGACGCCGACGACCTGGACCTGGGCCAGGAGGGAGGACACAGCCGCAAGCGCATCGTCCATGCCCAGGACATGACCGGCCTGGAACTGGAGCGGGTCCTGGTGGACCATCTGCACAAGGAGCCGCGAATCCGGCTGTTTGAAAACCATGTGGCCATCGACCTCATCACCTGTTCGACCCGCATGAAGCGCGGAACGGTGACCACCGGCCACGAGGACGTCTGCCTGGGCGCCTATGTGCTCGACAGCCAAAGCCAGCGGGTGAAGACCTTTGCCGCCAAGATCACCCTGCTGGCCACCGGCGGCGCCGGCAAGGTCTACCTGTATACCAGCAATCCGGACGTGGCCACCGGCGACGGCATCGCCATGGCCTACCGGGCCGGTGCCACCGTGGCCAACCTCGAGTTCGTCCAGTTTCATCCCACCTGCCTCTATCATCCGGAGGCCAAGAACTTTCTCATTTCCGAGGCGGTGCGCGGCGAAGGCGCCATCCTGGTCGACCAGGCGGGCCGCCGGTTCATGGAGCGCTACGATCCGCGCAAGGAGCTGGCCTGCCGGGACGTGGTGGCCCGGGCCATCGACACCGAGTTGAAGCAGAGCGGCGACGACGCCGTGTACCTGGACATCTCTCATCGCCCGGCGGACTTCATCAAGGAACGCTTCCCCAACCTGTACCGCCGCTGTCTGGAATTCGGCTTCGACATGACCCGGCAACCGATCCCGGTGGTGCCGGCGGCCCACTACATGTGCGGCGGGGTGGTGACGGACCTGCTGGGGAGAACCGACATCCAGCGCCTCTACGCGGTGGGCGAAACCGCCTGCACCGGCCTCCACGGCGCCAATCGGCTGGCGAGCAACTCCCTCATCGAAGCCCTGGTCTATGCCGACCGGGCCGCCCAGCAGGCCGCCGCCGACCTGGCCGGCCTCGATTTCAGCGCCACACCGGCGCCGGCCCCCTGGGACGAGGTGGGCACCACCGACAGCGACGAGCGCATCGTGGTCTCGCACAACTGGGATGAAATCCGCCGCTGCATGTGGAACTACGTCGGCATCGTCCGGTCCGACAAGCGTCTCGAACGCGCCCGGCGACGGATCGAAAACATCAACAACGAGATCCGGGAGTACTACTGGGATTTCAAGGTGGAGCCGCCCTTGATCGAGCTTCGCAACATCGCCACAGTGGCCGACCTCATCGTCCGCTGCGCCATGCATCGCAAGGAGAGCCGCGGGCTCCACTACAACATCGCCTATCCGCGGCGCGACGACACGCGGTGGCGCAAGGACACGGTGCTGCGGCGGGCCTATGTCGGTTGACAGGCCCGGCTTCGGGCTTATTTTAAAAAATTATTTTCCGATCTTGTCGCCCTGCGCGACACGTTTCCAAACCCATGCCCAACGCAGGCAAACGGATATCGGTTCATGAGCACCAAGCGCGATTACTATGAAGTCCTCGGCGTAGGACGCCAGGCCTCCGATGCCGAGTTGAAGAGCGCTTATCGCAAGTTGGCCCTCCAGTTTCACCCGGACCGCAACCCGGGCGACCACACCGCCGAAGAAAATTTCAAGGAAGCCGCCGAGGCCTACGAGGTGCTGCGCGACCCCCGCAAGCGCCAGATCTACGACCAGTACGGGCATGCGGGCCTGGAAGGCACCGGGTTTACCGGGTTTGGCGGCTTCGAAGACATCTTCTCCAGCTTCAGCAGCATCTTCGAGGACCTGTTCGGCATCCGCGGCAGCCGCCACGGCTCCCGCGGCCGTGCCCAGAGGGGCAGCGATCTGCGTTACGACCTGGGCCTCTCCTTCATGGAGGCGGCCTTCGGTGCGGAAAAATCCATCGAGGTGGAAAAACGCGAAACCTGCCCCGTGTGCCAGGGCACGGGCTGCGAGCCGGGCACCCAGCCCGAGACGTGCAGCCAGTGCCAGGGAACCGGCCAGGTCACGCGCAGCCAGGGCTTTTTCACCCTCCGCACCACCTGCCCGCGATGCCGGGGGGCCGGGCAGATCGTCACCCATCCCTGCGCCCACTGCCGGGGCGCTGGCCAGGTGAATACCGTGCGCCGCGTTTCGGTCAAGATCCCTGCCGGAGTGGATACCGGCAGCCGGCTGCGACTTTCCGGGGAAGGCGAGTCCGGCATCGGCGGTGGACCGGCCGGCGACCTGTACGTGGTGATCCACGTCGAGCCCCACGACTTTTTCAAACGCGAAGGCCGGGACATCATCTGCCAGGTACCGGTGTCGATGATCCAGGCCACCCTGGGCGGAGAAATCAAGGTGCCGACCCTTAACGGCGAAAAGGCCCTCCAGCTTCCCAAGGGGACCCAGTTCGGCGATGTCTTCCGCTTCCGCGGCGCCGGCATCCCTTCCCTGCGCAACGGAGACCGGGGGGATCAGATCATCCAGGTGCTGGTGCGCACCCCCACCGGATTGAACCGCAAGCAGGAAAACCTGCTGCGGCAGTTCGCCGAAATGGAGGATGGCAAGCTGGGCAGCAAGTTGAAGAACATGCTCAAGGGTGGGGCGAAGGCCGTCAATTGAATCGGCAGGCTTCCCTTTCCCTGATGGGCCCGGCCACCGGCCACCGGCATGGCCGGCTCGATCCAAAAACGGATGCCGCTTTCCCGGTGTCATGCCGGGAAAGATTTTTTATTTCGAGAGGCACCTTTTTTGTCATTCCAATGAACGCCCCTTGTTGCCATTCCGAGGAATACCCTCTTGTT
>DCWA01000041.1:121024-258985 GCA_002327445.1 Desulfobacteraceae bacterium UBA2174
CCCTCTTGTTGTCATTCCGAGGAGCGCAGCGACGAGGAATCTCTTCCGAATTGCCACCATTTCCCGCCATTTTCCCGACTGCAGATCCCTCGCTTCGCTCGGGATGACACGGTAACGGGCATTCGGGATGACACGGGAAAGGGCATACGGAAAGACACGGGAAAGGGCATACGGGATGACACGGGAAAGGGCATACGGGATGACACGGTAATGGGCATTCGGAAAGACACGCAAAAGGGCATGGGGAAACAAACGGGAAGAAAAGTCCGGAAAGACACGCTAAAGGGCATGCGGAAGCATACGGAAAGTGGGCGCCCGGATTAAAACGGGCAAGCGCCACCGGAATGAAACGGGCAGGGATCGCTCGGAAAGAAACAGGCAAGAACCCCCGGAATGTCAACCGGCCGACGATATCGCTTGAGCAGCAAGCGGACAGCGGCGCCACAAAAGAGAAGCATCCCATGTACGAACTGAAGATCGTCACCCGATTCGCCGCCGCCCACCAGCTTCGGATGGTGGCCCGCAAGTGTGAAAACCTCCACGGCCACAACTGGAAAATCGAGGTCTGCGTGCGCGGGGACGCCCTGGAGCCAAGCGGCGTGGCGATGGACTTCGGCGTGATCAAGGCCCATGTGCGGGACATCGTCCAGCTCCTGGACCACCACTTCCTCAACGAGCTGGAATGGTTCAACGACCAGCGGCCACCGTCCTCGGAGAATATCGCGCGATTCATCGCCGAACGGCTGGCCCAACGGCTTGCGGACGCGCCCGTGGCGGTGGCTTCGGTGAGCGCCTGGGAATCGGAAGACGCCTGCGCCACGTATTTTCCGTGACGGTCCGCCCCGGAGGGGTCGGCGGCTATTCGTCTCCCAGGGGCTCCCGACCCAGAAAGGACAGCAGCTCGTCCCGGGTGACGATGGCCACCGTGTCGGGGACCTGCTGACGGATCGCTGCCATGCCTCCCTCCTGGCGGTCGACCAGCACCACCACCCGCTCCACCTGCAAACCCTCCTCCCGGGCGCGCGCGATGGCCTGGAGGGTCGAGCCGCCCGTGGTGACCACGTCCTCGATCACCGCCACCCGCGCACCTGGCTCCAGATCGCCTTCGATCCAGCGGATGATCCCGTGATCCTTGCGGGTCTTGCGGATCGAGAAAGCCTTCAACGGCCGGTTCCTCAGTTGCGAGGCAAAGGCCGTGGCCACGGCGATGGGGTCGGCGCCGAAGGTCATTCCCCCCACGGCGTCCAGACCGAGGTCGGCCACGGCTTCGAAAACCAGGTGACCGGCCAGGTACATGCCCAGCGGATGGAGTGTGGTGGGCTTGCAGTTGACGTAATAGCGGCTCATGCGGCCCGAGACGAGGCGAAAAGAAGGGGTTTCGCTGAACTTGAAGGACTTTTCGCACAGGAGGCGGATCAGGTCGTTGCGCATGACAAAATCACCTTGCATGGGGGCAAATAAAGCCCGGCCAAGGAAAAGGTTGATATTAAGTGCCTGATTTGATATTGAAAAGCCTCCACTGAAACGGAAGAAGCGGGTCTACGGGGCTCAGTGGAGGCTTCGAGCAAGGAAAACCGTTGACGGCACTCCTTGTACTCGGCCCTGCCATATCAACGAATACCGGGTCGGTCAATCCCCGCCCGGACCCGGACGCACAGAGGTTTCACCGGCGCGGCAGCCCAGATGCAAACAGTCGATCAACCTTCCATCATTCGTCTTTTTCGGGTCACCCGGCGCTACGGGGCACAAAAGGCCCTGGACGACATCTCGCTGGAGATTCCGGCCAACGCCTTCGTCTTTGTCACCGGACCGAGCGGCGCGGGCAAATCCACCCTGCTCAAGTTGCTGTATCTGGGGTTGCCGTCCAGCGAGGGGCAGGTGATCGTGGACGGCATGAACCTGGCGCGAATGAACCGGCATCGGGTGCCGATGCTCCGCCGCCGGATAGGGATCATCTTCCAGGATTACAAGTTGATTTCCACCCGCAGCGTCCACCAAAACGTGGCCCTGGTGCTCGAAGCGGCTGGAACCCCCCATCGGGCCATCGCCGCGAAGGTCAACAGCGTCCTGCGCACCGTGGGGATGGAGGCGCGCCGTGACGCTCTGCCGCCCAGCCTGTCGGGCGGCGAACAGCAGCGCGTGGCCGTGGCGCGGGCACTGGTGGGCGAGCCGCGGATTCTTCTGGCGGACGAACCCACCGGCAGCCTCGACAGCGCGTCGGCGGCCGTGGTCATGGACCTGATTCTCCGTTTTCACCAACGCGGCGGCACGGTGCTGGTGGCCACCCATGACCACCACCTCATCCGCAGCGTACCGGCCCGGGTCATCCATCTGGTGGGTGGCAGACTGGCCGAAAATCCGGAAACCGAGACGGCCGGCGACCCATTGCCGGCGGCCTCCAACCCGTAACCCGCGACATCGCCATGCACCTGCAAATGCGCAAAGCGCTTCAGGATATGCACAACAACCGGTTCCTCAACGCAGTGACGGTGGTCACCATCGCGCTGGCCGTGATGATCGTCGGGGCCTTCTCCCTGTTTGTCATCAACGCCGGCGACCTCCTCAACACCTGGCGGCAGGGAATCCGGCTGATGGTCTACCTGGACGAGGGGCTTTCCCAAAAGGGGCGGACCGAACTCGAGGGGCGGCTGCGACAGATGCCGGAAATCGAAACCCTGCAATTCATCTCCAAGGATGAGGCGATGCACCGGCTGCGCAGCCAAATGTCCCGCCATGCGGCGCTGCTGGACGGGCTGGCGCAAAACCCCCTCCCGGAGGCTTACGAAGTCGAGGTTCGCCAGGGCCTGGAACGGCAGGTGGAGCCCTTGGCCCAGCGGATCGAACAAATCGACGGGGTCGAGGAGATCGCCTACGGCAAGCAGTGGATCCAGCGCTTCGGCGGCCTGGTGGAGCTTCTGCGCATCATCGGCTACGCCTTGACCGGCCTCTTCTCGGCGGCCGCGGTGTTTTTCGTGGCCAACACAATCCGGCTGATTCTCTACAGCCGGCGGGAAGAGGTGGAAATCATGCGCCTGGTGGGGGCCTCGGAACGTTTCATCCGGACCCCGTTTTACATCCAGGCCCTCCTCCAGGGCGCCATCGGCGGTCTGACGGGCATCGGGATCCTGTACCTGGCCTATCTGTTTACCGCCGGCGACATGGCCGCCACGTTGGGCGGCTTCGGCTTTTCATTCCGTTTTCTGCCATGGACGGCTGTGGCGGGCGCCGTCATCTGCGCCATGGTCGTGGGGTGGCTGGGGTGTTTTACCTCACTGCGACAATTCATCGCCTCCTCCTGACCCTTATCTGCCTGGCCGTTGCCGCGACGGCGGGCGCCGGCGAGGAGGGCTGGGCCGTAGTGGAGGCCTCCGGACTCAGACTGCGGGAGACGCCCTCCGCCGAGAGCCGGGTCCTGAGCGTCTTGCCGAAGGAAACCCGGGTACAGGTCGCCGGCCGAACCGGGGGATGGCTCAAGGTGGTCGTGGACGGCACCGTCGGCTACGTGAGCGAAAAATTCGTGCGCCGGGCATCCGCGGCATCGGCGGCCGGGCAGCCCCCGGCCCCACAGCAAACCATCCAGAACAAAGCCCGGGACATCGACCGGCAAATCACCCGCCGCCAGGCCGAGATGGGGAAGATCCGCGAGCAGGAACAGGCCGTCATCGCCGACCTGGACGCCGTCGAGCAGCGGTTGAACCAGACCCGGTCCGACCTGGCCAAGGTGAAAGGCGAGCAGGCCGCGCTGCGCGGGGTCATGAATGAAACCGACCGGTCCGTGGCTGAACTGGAGGCGGAAACCTGCCAGGTGCAGGACATGGCGGCGCGGCGCCTCACGGCGCTCTACAAGCTCAACTGGCTCGGCCGGGTGCAAATCCTGGCCGCCGCAGGGACGGTCCACGATTTTGCGGTCCGCGAAAAGGCGCTGCGGCGGATTCTGGCTGCCGACGAAGCGGTCCTGGAGCGCTTCCACCGGCAGCGCTGCAAATTGGAGGGCCTGTTGGCGGACCAGGCCCGGCAGCAACAGCGCCAGACGGCCCTGGAAGCCGAACTCCAAGCCCGCTTGCAAGCCGTCGATGCGGAGCAGACCCGCCGAAACGCGCTGCTCGCCCAGATCCGCGGCCGCAAGGCCCTGGAGATGGCCGCCATCGAAGAGCTTCAAAAGGCCGCGCTCCGCCTGGACGACACCCTGCGCCGTCTGGAAGCGCCGCCCGTGAAGGACACGGCGCCGTCCGCGAAGGACGGGGCGTCACCCACAAAGGACGCGCCACCTCCCGCGAAGGATGAGACACCGCCGGCCCGGAAGGAGAAGGATGCACCCCCGGATCCGAAGTCGGTCAATTTGAGCGATACACCTTTTCATGCCCGAAAAGGTCTGCTAAAGATGCCTGTTAGTGGAGAAATCGTCCATTTCTTCGGTCCGTACCGCAACCGGCGCTTCAACGTGACCAATGTTCGGGGCGGCATCGACATCCGGGCCGAAAAGGGAGAGCCGATCCGCGCAGTACATGCTGGCCGGGTGCTTTTCGCCGACTGGTTCAAAGGATACGGCAACCTGATGATCATCGACCATGGGGACGCCTATTACACCGTCTACGCCCATATGGAAGAGATGCTCAAGCCAAAGGGGGCTCCGGTGAAAACCGGTGACGTCATCGCCACGGTGGGCGAAACCGGATCGCTGGAAGGACCGATGCTCTACTTTGAATTGCGCCACCGCGGCAAACCTGTAGACCCGATGGCCTGGCTGAAGACGGGTTGACAACCGGCGGCCGGGACCATTTTTTTAAAGGAGACACCCACCATGCGACATTCATCCGCCCGCTCCCGGACCTGGCTTGCCATGCTCATCGGGGCCCTGCTCTGGATCACGGCCTCGGGAGTCCTGCACGAACTGCGTGCCGAGGGCGAGGGCATGTACCAGGGCCTCAAGACGTTTACCGATGTTCTTGAAATCATCGAAAAGAATTATGTCGATGAAGTCGATCCCAAGGTGCTGATCGAAAAAGCCATCGACGGCATGGTCAGCAACCTCGATCCCCACTCCGCCCTGCTGCCGCCCGAGGCTTACGAGGATCTGAAAATCGACACCCGCGGCGAGTTTACCGGCATCGGCATCAGCATCAGCCTGCGCGACGATGTCATCACCGTGGTGGCGCCCATCGAGGGAACGCCGGCCTACGCCGCCGGCATCAAGGCCGGCGATCGCATCCTGGCCGTTGATGGCAAGGCGACCCGGGATCTGCGCGAAGCGGTGAAGAGGATGCGCGGCCCCAAGGGCTCCCACGTCACGGTGACCATCATGCGGGAAGGCGTCCAGGACCCCATCGACTTCGACCTGGTCCGGGACGTGATTCCGATCCAAAGCGTCCACAGCCTCCTGCTCAAACCGGGCTACGGCTATCTGTGGATCACCCATTTCCGCGACCAGACCGTCGACGATGTCAAAAAGGCGCTGGCGCAGCTGGACAAGTCCGAAGCGCCGCTCAAGGGGCTTGTCCTCGACATGCGGGACAATCCGGGCGGCCTCTTACCCCAGGCGATCCAGATCGCGGACCTGTTCCTGGAAAAGGGCAACATCCTGTCCATCCGGGGCCGTATCAAGCGCCATACCAAGAGCTTCGACGCCCACCCCGACGCCAACCCGCCGCGCTACCCCATCGTGGTACTGATCAACGGCGGCAGCGCCAGCGCCTCGGAAATCGTCGCGGGGGCCTTGCAAGACCAGCGCCGGGCCGTGATCCTGGGCACGACCTCCTTTGGCAAGGGGTCGGTGCAAACCGTGGAGAACCTCGGCGACGGCTACGGCCTGAAGCTCACCATCGCCCGGTACTACACCCCCAGCGGCCGCAGCATCCAGGCCAAGGGGATCGAACCGGACATCGAGGTGCAGCCGCTGCCGCCTGAAGACGCGGGGGAGGAATTCACGGGCAGCCACATTTCCGAAAAGGACCTCCGCAACCACCTGGATGCCGAGGACGCAGAAGAGCCTTCGAAGCCGGCATCGGCACCCGGGGAAACGGCGCCGAGCGAGGGCGACGAGGACGACGACGCCAAGCCCAGAAAGCGCCATCCTCGGGGAGAACCGCGCCCCCCCGGCCCCCTGACGGCCGAACGGCTGATGAAGGACAACCAGGTTTCCAGGGCCCTGGACATCCTGACAGGGTACGAACTCCTGAGCCGCCAACAGAAATAAGCGCCGCAAGGCGCGGTTCGGGAGTTCTTCACCATGCCCGCGAAACGCAGTGCGCCCCAGCGGCGCAAGAAGCCGACGGTGCGCCCCAGATCGCCGCGGCGTTCCAAGAAGGCATCCAACGGCGGCCGCATCCTGCTGGCGCTGGGAATCCTGCTGGTTCTGGTGGTGGCCGGGGCCGTGACGGTGCGCCTGATGCTGCCGCCCCGGACGGCCCCGGTGGCCGTCAAGGTGCCGCAGCCCCCTGCGTCCCGGGTCGTTCCGGTGCCGCCGCCCCCACCGCCGGTCGTCAGCCAGCCCCGGCCCGAACCGGTAGCTCCACCGCCGGCTCCGGAAACTCCCGAGCCCCGGCCCGAACCGGCGGTCCCGCCAACTTACGAGGTTTTCCCTGCCGTCGAGACGCCGCCGGCACCGGTGCCGTCACCGCCCTCTCCCGGGGAAAGGCCCCGCGTGGCCATCGTGATTGACGACCTGGGCTATGATGCGCGCCTGGCGGAAGCATTCCTGGACCTGGACATCCCCTTGACCCTGGCCATCCTTCCCTTCAGCCCCCACCAGCGAGAGGTAGTGGCCGCGGCCCGCCGCCGCGGCCTATCGGTGATGCTGCACCTGCCCATGGAGCCGGAGGAGTATCCCCGCGTCGACCCCGGGCCGGGCGCCCTGCTGTCGAGCATGAGCCCGGATGAACTCATCACCCAGCTGCGCATGGATTTGGCGGAGGTACCGGAGGCGGTGGGGGTCAACAACCACATGGGCTCCCGGCTGACCCGGGAATCGGACCAGCTCAACCAGATCTTTTCGGTGCTCAAGGAGCGCGGCCTCTTCTTCATCGACAGCCGCACCACTTCCCATAGTCTCGGCGCCCAATCGGCCCGCCTGCTCAAGGTCCCCTTCGCCCAACGGGATGTGTTCCTCGACCACAGCCAGAATCCGGATTTCGTCCGGCGCCAGATCAGGGAGCTGCTGCGGCGCGCCGAACTGACCGGGCAAGCGGTGGGGATCGGCCATCCCCACCGGGTCACCCTGGACGTCCTGCGCGAAATGCTGCCGGAAATCCGCCAGCGGGTGGAACTGGTCCCGGCCGCCGCCCTGGTGCACCGTCTGTCCTGATTCTCTTTCGAAACCGGCTTGAAAGCTGTTTCAGCCGGGCGGAATCCGCCGGGCCACCAACGCCACCCAGTCTTCCTGGCGCCGCTCCTCGACGAGAACCAGGCCGGCGGCGGCCAGAGCTTCGGCCACCGCCGCGGTCTTGCCGGCGATGATCCCCGAGGTGATCAGCACTCCGGCGGGGGCCAGCAGGCCGGCGACGCCGGGAATCATCGGCACGATGACCTCCGAGAGGATGTTGGCCAGCACCACCTGATAGGCCTTCGCCGGCGCCTGGCCGATGGTGCCGCGCCGCAGTTGGAAACGGTCCGCCGGAATGCGGTTCAGCGCCAGGTTGGCCCCGGCAATCTCCACCGCCACCGCGTCGATGTCCACCCCCGCCAGGAAGCCGGCCCCCAGCTTTCCCGCCGCCAGCAGCAAGATCCCGGAACCGGTGCCCACATCCAAAATGGCGTCCCCCGGATCCAGATAGTCTTCGATCAGGGCAAGGCAGAGTCGGGTCGTCGGATGGGTGCCGCTGCCGAAGGCCATGCCCGGGTCGATCTCGATGACGATCTCGCCGGGCCGGGGTTCATAGGGGCGCCAGGTCGGCTTGATTACCAGGTGCCGGCCCACTTGCTCGGGGTAGAAAAAGGCCTTCCAGGACTCGGCCCAATCCTGCTCGGCGACCCGCCCCTCACGGACCTCCCAGGCCAACGGCACCCGGGCCGCCAGACCGGTCAGGGCGTCGGCAAGCCGCCGGCGCCGGTCGGCGAGATCCTCGTTCACCGGCAGGTAGCCGATCACGGCATAATGCGCCGGCGCCGGAACGGCATCTTCGCCCCAGTCGGCCTCCGGATCCCGGGCCGGCGTCTCCACCACCACCCCGCCAAGGCCCAGGTCGACAAAGGCGTCGGCAATGAGGTCGGCGGCCAGTTCCGGATCGGCGGCCTCGAAAATCACTTTCAGTTCCTGGTAATCCATTACTTTCGCCAATTTTCCTTGGGCGGGTTGAAGTAGCCGTGCACCAGACGGGGAAAGGTCCGGCGCAGCCGCGCCAGCAGGCCCGGCATGCCCAGGGGCGGTCCCGGGGGCGCCGCGGCCGCCATGGCCCGATAGTAGCGCAGAGGGTCGTAGTTGAGATTGCGCCACTGGATCATGGAGATCGGGTGGGCACGGAGAAAACCGGTGAGCGCCTCGACTTCCCGGGAGCCGTCGGTCACCCCCGGGCAGTTGAGGTAGTTGATGGACACGAAGCGGCCTTTGGCCAAGGCGAGGTCGATGCTGGCCACCACATCGTCGAAGCGGTAGCTTCGGGGCCGGAAGTAGGCGGCGTAAACTTCAGGCCGGACGCTGTTGAGGCTGACCCGCAGGCTGTCGAGGCCGGCGTCCAGGAGCACCGCCAGGAGGTCCGGCCGGCTGGCGTTGCTGTTCAGATTGATCGTGCCCCGGTCGGTCTGGCGGCGGATGAGGCGGATGGCCGGAGCGATGACATCGGCCGCCAGCAGCGGTTCGCCCTCGCACCCCTGGCCGAAGGAGACCACCGCCCGGGGCACCCGCCGGATATGGGCCAGCGCCACTTCGGCGATCTCCTCGGGGCTGGGGGTAAAATCGATGCGCTCCTGGCTGCTGCGGATCTCGGCGCCTTCCTGGAGGGAAATGCATCCCAGGCAGCGGGCGTTGCAGGTCCGCGAAGTCGGCAGGGGGGCCTCGTAGCGCCCGAGGAAAAAGTTCTTCCCCGCCGGGCAGCCGTACTCCAAGGCGCAGCGCTCCAGGTGCCGCCGCAGGCGGTTGTCAGGCATGATACGCCGCATGCGCTCGACGCCGGCCACCACCCGCTCCCGGGGCATCCGGCGCAGGTCCTGGCGCGGTTCGCGGTCGACGCGCAGGATCGGCGTCCGGAAGGCGCCATCCAGCCAGCCCACCGCGTCGTAGCTGAACAGGGGCAGCATCCGGGCGCCGGGATCCTCGACAAAGGCGCTGACGGCGGTATGAACGTAGCCGGGGGAGTTGAAGGCGGACACGGCAAAAAGCGGTTGACCCGGTTCATAGGGGTTTTCCATCAGAATCCGGCGCTCGCCGCTTTCCAGGTCCAGCACCACCGGCCGTCGCCCGGGCAGCATCATCAGCTCCCCGCCATAGGGCATCACGACGGTGTCGGCCGCGGTCAAGGGGATGAACCCCTCCGGTCCGGCCATGCCCATGGCCTGGAACCCCGGCAGTTCGAGGATCCGCCCCTCGGGGTCGGCCGCCAGGGCCGTCAGCGGGCGGCGCCGGGGCGTCCTGGACCCGCCCGCGGCCGTCAAGGCGCACCCTTCTCCGGCGCGCCGGACGACACCGGGTAGTCGTAGATCTTGCCGTCGTAGCTGCGCACCCGCCAGATCCCCGGTTTGCGCGACACCACCGATTCGGGCAATAGCGGCACCTTGCCGCCACCACCGGGCAAATCGATCATGAACTGCGGCACGCCGATGCCGGGAATGCGGCCGCGCAGGGCCGCCATGATGCCCAGTCCGGTTTCAATGGGGGTGCGCAGATGGGCCGTGCCGCGCACCGGGTCCATCTGGTGCAGGTAGTAGGGCCGCACCCGCTGGGCGAGCAGGGTACGCATCAAGGCGGCCATGGTGCCGGCGTCGTCGTTGACGCCCCGGATCAGCACGCTCTGGCAGCCGAGGGGGATGCCGGCATCCACCAGCCGCCGGCAGGCCTCGGCCGCCTCGGGGGTCATCTCGGCCGGATGGTTGAACTGGGTGTTGACAAACAGCGGATGGAAGCGCCCCAGCATGGCCACCAGGGACGCCGTGATGCGCCCGGGCAGGGAAGAGGGCATGCGCGTGTGAATGCGCAGCAGCTTCACGTGGGCGATTTCCTTCAACCGCGCCAGGATCTCCTCCAGGGCGGCATCCTCGAGCATCAGGGGGTCGCCGCCGGACAGGATCACCTCCTCCACGGCCGGGGTGGCGCGGATGTAGTCGATGCCCGCCGCGATCGCCTCCCGGCCGGGGCCCGCCGCACGGCCGACGCGGCGCTTGCGCATGCAGTGGCGGCAGTACATCGCACAGCGGTCCGACACGAGAAACACCACCCGGTCCGGATAGCGGTGGATCAGCCCCGGCACCGGGGACTGGGTTTCTTCGGCCAGCGGATCCCCCTCGGCGATGCCGTCTTCCAGCTCCCGCACATCGGGCACCGCCTGCCGCCAGAACGGATCCCCGGGCCTTTGCGCCATGGAGAGCCAGTAGGGGTTGATCCGCATGGGATACCGCGCGCACACCGCTTCCAGGGCCGCGGCGTCCACCGGACGCACTCGCGCCAGGGTCTCGGGGGAATGGATGCTCGCCGCCAGGTTTTTCTTCCAGTCGGAAGCGGCGGGTGTTGGGTTGGCAGCGTTGGGCAAGGGAGAAGGTCCATTTTGGCGTTGGGGGAAACAAATTCCGACCGATCCGAGGGATCGGTCCAATCGGTCGGATGCCATTCCAAAAACAGGGACACTACCTGAAAAGGCGTGGCGGTTCAACTGTCAGCCGTCGCCCGGAAGGCTGCCATCAGACGCTCCCGCAACCCGGTGAGCCGCTGGGTGGGCCGGTCGTTGGCCACCGCGATGGCCAGGGCCTTGCGCGAACCGACGATCACCACCCGACGGCGCGCCCGCGTGACGGCGGTATAGAGCAGATTTCGCTGCAGCATCGGGTAGTGCTGGGTAAGCAGGGGAAGGATCACCGCCGGATACTCGCCCCCCTGGCTCTTGTGGACCGTGATGGCGTAGGCCAGGGCCAGTTGATCCAGCTCGGCCTGCTCATAGACCACGAGGCGTCCGTCGAAATCCACCTGAAGGCCCCCGCTCTCCGCATCCAGCCCCACCACCGCGCCGATGTCGCCGTTGAAAACCGCCTTGGGATAGTTGTTTTTGAGGTGCATCACCTTGTCGCCGGGGTGAAAGCGCCCCTTGCCGCCCCGCATCGGGTTCAATGCCTGTTGCAGAACCTGGTTGAGGTGGACCGTGCCCACTTCGCCGCGGTGCATCGGAGTGAGCACCTGGACGTCACGCAGCGGATCCAGCCCCAGTTGCGGGGGCAGGTCCAGGCAGAGGCGCAGGACGGCAGCCACGGCCACCGCCGGGTCCTCCGCCTCGATGAAGCGGAATTCGGCTTCTTCCCCCTCCTCCGTCGCCGTCTCGGGAAGTTGGCCGCGTCGAATGCGGTGGGCGTTGATCACGATGGGGCCGGCCGCCGCCTGGCGAAAGATGTCCGTAAGTGTGTACACCGGCAGGCAGTCGGCATCGATGAGGTCGGCGAGCACGTTGCCCGGGCCCACGGACGGCAGCTGGCGGGCGTCGCCCACCAGGAGCAAAGTGGCGCTCATGGGCAACGCTTCCACCAGGCTGGCCATCAGGACGGTGTCGATCATCGAAGCCTCGTCCACGATGAGGGCATCGGTGTCCAGGGGGTTTCCGGCATGATGGAGGAAGCGGTCCTCCCGGGGGTCGTAGCCCAGGAGGCGATGAATCGTGGCCGAGGGCATCCCGCTGACGTCGGCCAGATGACGGGCCGCCCGGCCGGTGGGGGCCGCCAGCAGGGTGCGCCTGCCAGCGGTGCGCATCAAGGCGGCATAGGCCCGGATCAGGGTGGTTTTCCCCGTGCCCGGGCCACCGGTGACGATGGCGGCCCGTTGACCGAGGCTCCCTTGCAGAGCCATCAACTGATCGGCCGACGGCACGATGGACAGGGCCGCCAGCACCTGCTCGGCGATTCGTCCGGAATCTTCCGAAAGCGCGGGGGCGGGCACGGTCCGCAGGGCTGCCAGTCGGCGGGCGATGCACCCCTCGGCGGTGTGAAGATCGGCGGGATAGACGGCGGTATCGTCCGGCGCGTCGGCGATGGGCTCTTCGATCAGCCGCCCCGCGGCCGTCAGATGGGCCAGGGCCGCTTCGGCATCGTCCGCCGCGATGCCGAAACGCCGGCTGGCGGCCTCCAGCAGACGCCACCGCGAGCACCAGACATGCCCCTCGGCGTTGGCCCGGGTCACCAAATGGCACACGGCGGCCGTCTGCCGGCGGGAAGAACCGGTATCCAGCCCCAGGTGCCGGGCAATGGCATCGGCCACGGGAAACCCGTCGCCAGGCAGATCCTCGGCCAACTGGTAGGGATCCTCCCGCAGCTGGGCTTCGGCCTCGGCCCCGTAAAGCCGGTGAACCGTTCCGGTGTGCAGGGGGCTGACCCCGCAGGTCTGGAGAAAGCGGATCAAACGCCGCAGTTGGCTGTGGGCAGACCAGGCCTCGGCGATGGCGGCGGCCCGTTTGGCACCGATGCCGGGCACCTCTTTCAGCCGCTCGGGGGAATGGTCCAGAATGGTGAGGGTCTCGGCGCCGAAACAGGCCACCAGCCGGTCGGCCGTCTTGGGCCCCAGACCGGCCAGGGCGCCGGCGTTCAGGTAGGTCCGGATCCCCTCGGCAGCGGCGGGCAAGAGCACCTCGAACCCTTCGACTTCCAACTGGGCCCCGAAACGCGGATGATTCTTCCACCGCCCCCGCAAGTGGAGCGTTTCGCCGCTCCGCACCCCGGGCAGATGCCCGGCGATGGTGATCTTGGCCCCGTCCTCGGTCTTCAGGCGGGCGACGGTAAAATGGGTTTCCGGGTGTTGATAGGTGATGTGGGCCACCCGGCCGCGGATCGGCAAGGAGGCGTCAGATTCCCGGGAGAGGTCGGATTGCCGGCCGTTCATGGCTGGACCGGGCCGGTCAGGCAGCGGATGATCCAGTCGCAGGCCGAGGCCAGGTCGGGCGCCACCCGATCGGGAGCGAGCCCCCACCGGGCCAGTTCGGCCAGAGCCGTCGCTCGGCCTTCCTCGCCCACCAGAACCGTGGCCCGGCACCCGGCGTCCCGGCCGCAGCGGATATCCTTGGCGCGGTCGCCCACCATGACGGCCCGGGAGGGATCGAGGCCATGGCGGCGGCAGGCCTCCACGATCATGCCGGTGGCCGGTTTGCGGCAATCGCATCCCGCCTCGGGCAGATGGGGACAAAAGAGAATATCCAGCAGCCGCCCGCCCGCCGCTTCCACGGCGCCCGTCATGCGCCGGTGAATCTCTTCCAGACCCGCCAAGGGGATCAGACCTCGCCCCACGGCACTCTGGTTGGTCACCACCACCAGGCGAAGGCCGGCGGCGGTGAGGCGCGCCAGGGCATCGAGGCTGCCGGGGAAAAATTCGAACTCGTCCCAGCTTTTGACGTACTGGTCCGAATCCCGGTTGATCACCCCGTCGCGGTCGAGAAACACCACCGGTGCGCTCATGCGGCTTGGTTGGGAAATTGCCATCTATTCCGCCACGATAAAGGCCTCTGGAAATTGTCCGGCGCGCAGCCTGGCCTTGTAATCGGCGGCTTCCTCCAGACTGGTGGCGCGGCCGAGGCGCACGGCATACAACTGCCCGTGGTCAGCGTGGAAATAGGTCTGCACGTGGACGTTGGGATGCTCGGCCGCCAAGCGGTCCCGCAGACGGTGAGCGTTGGCCGGATCCTGGAAGGCGCCCACCTGGAAGGTGAAGTTGCCGTGGGTGTAGTCCATGGGGGCGTAGGAGGGAGCCTGACCGGGCTGGTCGGGCTCGAGGCGGCGGCCCAGGGCCGTGAGCCTGACCCGTGCCGTACCCGGGCCGACCACCCCCAGCCGCTGCGCCGCGCCATAGGACAAATCGATGACGCGGCCGTCCACGAACGGCCCCCGGTCGTTGATGCGAAGGTCCATCTGGCGGCCGTTTTCCAGATTGTCAACCCGCACCCAGGTGTGGAGAGGAAGGGTCTTGTGGGCCGCGCTGAGGCCGTACATGTCGTAGCGCTCCCCGCTGGATGTCGGCCGCCCGTGGAACTTCCGGCCGTACCAGGAGGCCAACCCGGTTTCGCTGTAACCGTCGGCGCTGGCCAGCGGTTGATACCACTTGCCGTTGACGTGGTACGCCCGTGGCTGGCCCGGCACCGGCGAGGGCGGCTTCGACCGCGGCGTACCGGCGCATCCGGCGAGCGCCACGAGCAGCGCCAGGACCAAAACCGCCCCGAGGGTCTTCTGGGACATCATCGCATCGCTTCCAGGGGCGTCAAACGTCCAGGGCGATGCGGGTCACTTCCCGCATCTTTTCCACCGGGTGGAAGGTGATCTGGTTTTTCACCGTTTCCGGAACGTCCTCGAGATCCTTTTGGTTGGGCTTGGGCAGAATGATTTCGCGGATGCCGGCCCGATGGGCCGCCAACACCTTCTCCTTGATCCCGCCTACTGGCAACACCTGACCGCGCAGTGTGATTTCTCCGGTCATGGCAAGGTTCTTCTTCACCTTGCGGCCGGTGAGCAGCGAGGTCAGCGCCGTGAGCATGGTCACCCCCGCCGACGGCCCATCCTTGGGGATGGCGCCGGCCGGCACGTGGATATGCAGGTCCCGATCGTCGAAAAAGTCCTCCGCGATGCCCAGGGCCTTGGCATTGGCGCGGATGAAGCTCAGGGCGGTGGTGGCCGACTCCTTCATCACGTCCCCCAACTGGCCGGTGAGGGTCAGGTGCTTGCTCCCCTTCATGGCCGTGGCCTCGATGAACAGCAGGCTACCGCCCACCGGGGTCCAGGCCAGCCCCATGGCCACGCCGGGCGTCAGGGTGCGTTCGGCGGCTTCCGGGACGAATTTGACCGGTCCGAGGTAACCGTGCAGATCATCGATGCGGATCTGGATCGCTTCGGTCTCCCCCCGGGCGACCCGCGTGGCCACACCCCGGCAGACGGTGGCGATCTCCCGTTCGAGATTGCGCAGCCCCGCTTCGCGGGTGTAGCCGGCGATGATGCGCCGCAGGGCCCCGGTGGAGAAACTGATCTGCGCGGCGGTCAACCCGTGGGCCTCCCGTTGCCGCGGGACGAGAAAGCGCCTGGCGATGTGGATCTTCTCGTCCTCGGTGTAACCCACCAGCTCCAGGACTTCCATGCGGTCGCGCAGAGCGGGCGGAATCGTGTCCAGCACGTTGGCGGTGGTGATGAACATCACTTTCGACAGGTCGAAGGCCACGTCGAGATAGTGGTCGGAAAAGGAGAAGTTCTGCTCCGGATCGAGCACCTCGAGCAGGGCCGAGGACGGGTCGCCGCGAAAATCGCTGCCCACCTTGTCGATTTCATCGAGCATGAAGACCGGGTTGCTCGACTCGGCTCGCCGCAACCCCTGGATGATGCGCCCTGGCAAGGCGCCGACATAGGTGCGCCGGTGCCCCCGGATCTCCGCTTCGTCGCGGACTCCGCCCAGAGCGATGCGATGGAATTTGCGCCCCAGGGCCCGGGCGATGCTGCGGCCCAGGGAGGTCTTGCCGGTACCGGGGGGGCCGACGAAACAGAGGATCGGCCCTTTGGAGCCCGGCTTGAGCTTGCGCACCGCCAGGTATTCGATGATCCGCTTCTTGACTTTTTCCAGTCCGTAGTGGTCGTCGTCGAGGACCTGGGACGCCTTGTCGATATCCAGGTTGTCCTCGGTCATCGTGTGCCAGGGCAGGGAGGTGATCCAGTCCAGATAGGTCGCAGCCACGGTGTACTCGGCCGAGGAGGGGTGCATCCGCGAGAGCCGGTTCAACTCCCGCTCGGCCTCCTTCTTGGCTTCCTCGGGAAGGTTGGCCGCATCGATGCGCGCCCGGTAATCCTCCACCTCCACCTGGCTTTCGTCCTTTTCCCCCAGCTCCTCCTTGATGGCCTTGAGCTGCTGGCGCAGGTAGTACTCGCGCTGGCTGCGGTCCATGTCCCCCTTGACCTGGCTCTGGATCTTCTTGCCCAGTTCGAGAATATCGAGCTGCTGGGTCGCGATGCGCGTGACGGTCTTCAGCCGTTTCTTGACGTCCAGGATCTCCAGCACCTCCTGCTTTTCGGCGGTGGTGGAGTTGATGGTGGAGGCCACCATGTCGGCCAGCAGGCCCGGATCCTGGAGGGATTTGGCCATGGCGGCGATTTCCTGGGGCAGCCCGGGGGACAGCTCCACGATCTTCTCGAACAGATTCTGCAGATTGGTCTTGAGGGCCTCGGTTTCGGTGTCCTGCTGGACGATATCGGTCAGTGGCGCGATGCGGGCCTGCAGGTAGGGCTTGCCCTCGACGAAACCGGCGATCTTGAAGCGGGTCAGCCCCTGGACCAGCATCTGGGCCTTGTTGTCCTCCGTCTTGGCCATTTTCAGGATCATCGCGGCGGTGCCGATCGCGGCCATCTCCTCAGCCGCCGGTTTCTCCATTGTCGGCTTTTCGGCCTTTTCCGCCTCCAGGTGCTTGCGGGACACCACCAGGCCAACGATGCGCTTGGCGGCCATGGCCTCGTCCACCAGCAACACCGACGCGGGTTCCATCACCACCAGGGGCAACACCATCTTGGGGAACAACGCCGCATCATACAGCGGCAGGATCGGTATCAGGTCCGGCAGTTGTTCATGACTCTGGGCCGGCGGTGATTGCGATTCGGTCATGCGGACCTCCATGAAAGAGTCGTCGGTGGTGACGCATCAGGGCTTCGGTTGAGATGGTCCGGCGGCATCAGCCATCCGTGATGGTGATCCGGTGCGGTTTGGCCTGGTTCCGCTTGGCCAGACGAATCAGCAAAAAGCCGTTGACGTAGGATGAGGAAACCACTTCCGGGTCGATGGGCGCCGGCAGATACAGGATCCGCTCGAAAGGGCCGTACTGGATCTCGGCCAGTCGGTAGGTGGCGCTCTGTCCGCGCGGCGGCTCCAGCCGCTGGCCGTAGATCCGGACCGCACGGCTGTTGATCTCCACTTCCAGGTCTTCCTTGGAGACGCCGGCGATCTCGGCGCGCAGAATGATCTCCTCGGGGGTTTCGCAGATGTCCATGGGCGGTGTCCAGCTTCCCGCCTTGCTGAAGACTGGACTGACGGCGTGCTGCCGAAATATGTCCTCGATGGTTCGCTCGAAGCTGGCGCCCAGTGGATCGAAGTCCTTGCCAAAGCGGATCTTGATGTAGTCCATGCTCGCTTCTCCTGCTCGTTGGTGGCGGCTGAGCGTGGGACAGGGATCCCTTGCGATACGCGGCATGCGGCCGACCAAAAATTAAGTAACATCGAAACACCGGCTTGTAAAGAGAGCGGCGATCGACGAAAAGTGCCGGCGGCTCGGGATCTTCAGGCGTCCTTCCCCGCCCGGGGGTGACTTGATTCCGGCAATCCTTTGGCCTATGGTGAAATCATTCCCGCAGCAAAGGAGGTTTTGAATGGCCGTCATCCGTTGGAATCCTTACGGCAGCATCACCGTCCTGCAAGAACGCATCAACCGGATGTTCGAGGAGGCGTTCAGCCTCGGCCGCGACGTGGACGAGGACGTCTCCATGTGCGCCTGGAAGCCGAAGGTGGACGTCTATGAAAGCGAGCAGGGAATGGTCATCGAGATGGACCTCCCCGGGGTTGCCAAGGAGCAGATCTACCTCGATGTCAAAGACAACGTCCTCACGATTCACGGCGAACGAACCGACGCACAGCAGATCCCGGAATCCCGCTACTATCGCAAGGAGCGTTGCCTCGGCACGTTCCACCGCGCCTTCAACCTGCCGTTCATGGTGACGCCGTCTGAGGTCACGGCCCGTTTCCGCGACGGCGTGCTCGCCATTCTCATCGCCTGGCCCGCATCCGGAAAGCCCTGGCAGGTCCAGATCCCCATCGAATGAACGCCCCGTGGCTCCGTTCGGCGGAAGACGCCCGCAAGGCATCGGAGGGCGTCTTCCACCCGCCGTCGGACCGGAGTCGCCAAGCCCTCGTGGCCTTGCAGTACTTCCTGTATTTCGGCGTATTCGCCATCTATCTCCCCTACTTCAACCTCTACTGCTACCACCTCGGCTTTTCCGGACTGCAGATCGGCATCCTCTCCGCCCTGCGCTCGATGGCACTGGTGGTCTTCGGCCTGGTGTGGGGCGCGCTGGCGGATCGCTATCAGTCGCGCCGCGGCATCTTCATCCTCTGCAGTCTGGCGACGGCCATCGTCTGGAGCGGTTATCTCGCCACGGGGCGCTTCGCCCCCATGCTGGCCATCACCGTGGCCCATGCCCTTTTTTTCGCTCCCCTGATCTCATTTCTGGAAGCCTTCAGCATGGATGTCCTCGGCGCCCGCAAGCAGCGCTACGGACGCCTGCGCGTCTGGGGCTCCATCGGCTTCATTCTCGTGGTGCTGGCCATCGGCCGCCTGCTGGAGAACCGGCCGGTGAACCTCATCGTGCCGCTGATTCTCGTCGGCTCCGGGGTGCAGGCTGTCTTCGCACTGGCGCTGCCCCGGTCGGAGAGCAAGCCGGCCCGGCCACTCTGGCAGGGGGCCTCGGCCATGCGGCGACTGCGCCTGTGGCTGTTTCTCGCCGGCGCCTTTCTCATGCTCGTCAGTCACGGGGCCTACTACGGATTCTTCTCGATTCACCTGGAAATGGCCGGCTTCGGCAAGTCGTTCATCGGCATGGCCTGGGCGCTGGCCTCGATGGCCGAGATCGGCGTCATGATTCGCTCGGAGGGGCTCTTCCGCCGCTTTTCCCTGCCCGCAGTGCTCGTTTTTTCCATCGCCGTGGCGGTGTTGCGCTGGATTCTCGTCTGGCTCGCCGTATCCCCGGCGGCCATTCTCGCCACCCAGATCCTCCACGCCGTCACCTACGGCACCTTCCACATGGCCAGCATCCTGTTCGTCGACCGGTTGATGCCCGAGGCGGCCAAGACCTCCGGCCAGGCTCTGAACAACGCGGTGACTTACGGTCTGGGAAACATGGCGGGCTTTTTTCTCAACGGCTATCTGTTTGAAATCATGGGCACCCGGCCCCTTTTTCTCGTCAGCGCCGGCATCGCCCTGGCCGGTGGGCTGCTCATGGCCGCCGCGCTGAGATTTCAACGCTCGGATCCCGAATCTCGAATCTGATTCAGGAAGGGGAGAGCTATGCCGCGCCGCAAGGATATCTGGAGATGCGGGATCATCAACCAACCCGTGGAACAGGTGCTGGCCCGGGGGCTGGCGGACGTGCCGGTGCATTGGCTACCGGAAGAACCGCCCTTCCACTTCTTGGCCGATCCCTTTCCCTGGCGCCAGGACGGGCATCTGAATCTGTTCGCCGAAACCTATGATTACCGCGTCCGGCACGGCACCATCGACCTGCTAATCCTGGGGGCTGATTTCCAGGTATTTGAGCGGCGGCCCTGTCTGGCCGAGCCCTGGCACCTCTCCTACCCTACTGTGTTCGAGGCGGATGGTGCCCTCTGGATGCTGCCGGAGGCGCACCGATCCGGCACCCTGCATCTCTATCGAATGCGCAGCGGCCTGCATGACTGGGTACGGGAGGTGGAGATCAAGCTGGACCGGGTGCCGGTGGATACCACCCCGTTTTCCCATGGTGGGCGCTGGTGGCTGTTCTATTCCCCTGCTGACCGGCGGGAAACCCGGATGGGTCATCTGCATGTGGCCTGGGCGGAGCGCATCACCGGCCCCTGGTTCCCGCATCCGGGCAACCCGGTGCGCATCGACATGACATCGTCCCGCCCTGGCGGTACGGCGACCCTGATCGATGGACGGATCATGTTGCCGACGCAGGATTGCCGCCGCACCTATGGCGGCGCCCTGCGCCCCCTTTGGATCGACCGGCTGGACGAGACGGGGTTTGCCGCCAATGCGGGCGCACCTCTGCCGGTCCCGGCATCGGCGGGGCGCTACCGGGAGGGGTTTCACACCCTGAGCAGCGGCGGGGGCGTTACCCTGATCGATGTGAAATATATCGACCGCTCCCTGGGCGGCCTGTGGCTGGAGGTCAGGCGCCGGTTTCGCTGATCCGCTGCATGATTGCCTGACCCGATGCGTTGAAGCGGCTGATGGAGAAACGATCCAGGATATGGTTTCGCGCGGCGGTTCCCATGGCGTGTAGCCGCCCCGGTTCGGCTATCATCCGGCCCAGCCGGTCGGCCAGCGCGGGCACATCGCGGGGCGGCACCGTGTGGCCGGTAATGCCTTCGCGGATGCTGAACTGGATTTCCCCCACGGCGGAGGCCAGCACGGGCAGGCCCGCCACCATCGCCTCGTGCGCCGCGATACAGAACCCCTCGGATCGCGATGGCTGCAAATAGAGATGCAACCCGGACAGAAAGTGCTGCGGCCGGTCAATATAGCCGGGCAGCACGATGTCCGCCACCCCGCCCCGGGCTGCCAGGGACGCCAGCCTTTCCCGCTCCTTCCCCTCACCGGCCAGGGTCAGCCGGATGGGGCAGGGCGGGGTGAAGCCATGCTGGCGCAACAGGGCCAGCGCCTTGATCAATTCTTCATAGCCCTTAACCGGATGCAGCCGGCCCAGACTGCCCAGTTGCAGGGTCTGCCCCGGTTGCCAGAGGGCGGCTACAGGCTGGTCAGGATCGGCGGCGAAGATCGGCCAGGTCATCAGCCGATCCTCCCCCACCGCCAGCCGTTGGCGGGTCAGGTCGGCGATGTAGGCGGAATCCCCCACCCACAACGCCGCCCGTGATTGCAGTAGCCGCATCAGCCGGCGGTTCCAGGGTTTCAAAAAGGCCGCGTGCTGCCAGCAGATGACGGGCAGGCCCAGATGGGGCCCCAGCAGTAGACCCAGGATGGTGGCGCGGCTGAGCGAGGTCCAGAGATGGGTGGCTCCCCAGGCCCGCACCTCCCGGTGCAGCCAGCGCAATGCCTGCCAATGGTCCTTCAACCCGCCCTCGCGTACCAGCGGATCCAGCCCGGCCGCCTGCATCGGCACCATGGCGCGGCCATCCCGGCGGGTCAGGGCGAAGACGCGCACGCTCGCCCCGGCATTTCGCATCACCCGGGTGAGGGCGGGAACGGGCAGGGCGGTCCCACCGCCTTCCATGGAATTGATGATATAGGCAATACGGGGGGCGGTGGTCATGTCTGCGCACTCCGCTTCCAGGTTAGGATCAGCAGCAGAAGGCTGACGGTGGCGGCCTGTCCCATGGCCTGGACGCCAGCCCCATCCAGCCCCTGGAGGTTCAGCAGCACCGGCAAGATGGGCAGGAACAGCAGGCTGGCGGTCAGGTTGGCGGACATGGACCAGCCGGGCCGCCCCAGTGCCGTTAGTGCCGCCGTGGCGGGCGGCCCGGCCAGGCCCAGCGCGCGGGCCAGTACCAGCACCACCATCAGCCCCGCCGCCCCGGCAAATTCCGGCCCGGCAATCAGTTGGACAATCTGCGGGGCGAACAGCCAGATAATGGCGATGATGGGCAGGCTGGCCACCAGGGCGATGCCGGTGAGGCGCAGCAGCGTGTGGCGCAGGGCGCTGCCGCCCTGTCCGCTGGCCACCATGCGGGCCATTTCCGGATAGGCGGTATTGCCCAGAATCTGTGCCGGCTGGGCAACCAGCACGGTGGCCCGTTGCGCCACGGAGAACAGGCCGGCCGCCGTCGGCCCCAGCACCCAGCCGACAATCAGCGGCACCGCCCGCCCGGCAAGCTCACTCAAGGTCACATCGGCATTGCTGGCCAGCAGGAAGCGCCAGATGCCCGGATTGTCCGCTACCGCATTGCCCGGCTCCGGATAGCGCAAATCCCGTCCCAGATGGCGGTGCGCGAACCAGAGGCCAAGGCCCCACAGCACGGCGAATTCCGCCAGCGCCGCGAGCAACCAGGCCCCCAGAAAGCCGGCCAGCCCCCAGCCGGCCACGGCCGCCAGGCCGGCGCCGGTCAGCCGCACCAGCGGCTGGACCAGGTTATGCAGCCCCAGCAGATCGAATCGGTTGATCAATTGCAGATAGCCGGCCGGGGTGGAGCGAACGGAGCCCAGCACGGCCAGACTGTAAGGAAGGGAGAAAACGAGCGCCGTCTCCGGCCAGCCCAGCCGTGGACCAATCAGCGGGGCGCACAGGGCCGCCATCACGATGGCGGCCAGCCCGCCCAACAGTTCCACCCGCGCCCCGAACCGCAGCAGGCGAGCCAGCCGGTGCGTGGCCTCATCACGCCGCGCCTCCGCCCCATAGCGGACCACCGCCTGCCAGGCAGGAAACTCCACGATGCCGCAGACCGTGGTAACATAGCCATGCATCAGCACCAGCACGCCATAATCATGCGGGCCCAGGGCGCGGGTGGCGATAACCAGATAGGCTAGGCTAATCAGCCCCGCCCCGGCTTTGCCCCCCAGTACCAGCCCCAGCCCGCCGAAAATCCGCCGCAGCGTCCCCTGCGACGCCCCAACCTGTTTCACGTCCAATTCTTTTCTCGCCCAAAGCGACGGCATCTCAGTCTGGACCGCCGGGAATCATCAAGGCCAACTCATCCGGGACCGGGGATTCAGGTTCTATCGCCGGCCCGACCGGTGCGATGATACTTGATGATACCATCCCCGATCCAGCCTTCCTCATTGCAGAAGGGCAGCAGGATCGTGAGCACCAGGGTTATCCGGTAGCTCTGGATGATCCAACCCTGCCCGCTGTCTGGTCGGCCAGCCGCATCAGCACCTCAGCCGCCCGGCTGGAGGAGGGGCGATAATCCAGATCGATACTGCGGGTGAACATCTGCTGCTGCACGGCAAGATATTCTCCCGTATGACTTTCGAAAGCCCGCTTTAGGCCCGTGGCCAACTGTGCCGGGCAATCAATGACGGGGCCTGCCTGCCACTGCGTGTAGTTGGGATCATTGCGCCAGTCTACACCCTGGCTGTTCAGGAACAGGCAGGGACGCGGCCGCAGCAGGAATTCATAGACCTGGCTGCTGACATCCCCCAGGTAGAGATCGGCCATCAGCGTGTAACTCATATCCGTGCAGGCACGGCTGCCCAGATCGATACGGATGTTGGGGGCCTTCAGGTACCGCACATCGATATGGCCCCTCCGGTTGAGGCGCAGCTTGTCGATGGTGAGTACGAACCTACGTTCGAAGAGCATGACATGCGGGGCGAAGATGAGCTGGTAATCCTCGTTCTCGCTGAAGAAATCCAGCACCTGCCGCCCATGTTTGAACCAGGAGGACAGATGGGGAGAACAATGGGGATTATACAGCACGACCGGCTTGCCGTTTTGCGCCGGAAACCGGATGACGCTGGGATTGAGCGTATCAAATTTCGGGTAGCCGACGATGCTGATGCACTCCGCCGGCACACCCGCCGCCGTGATCAGTCGCTCCTTGATCTTGGGCCCTGAGCACAGCACATGATCGAAACCGGCGCTCGCCTTATCAAAACCGATGGCACGATCCCCGGCTCCGTGGCGCGTATGGACGATTTTCAGATCCTTCAGCCCATAGAGCTTCTTCAGAACCAGGGAGGTTTTCTCCGCTACGACCAAAATGTCCAGGCTGCGGAAGAAATCCAGATTGTCGCCATAGATCAGAAGCTTGCGGGAAGGCATGGCGATTTCCAGCAGGTGGGAAAGGAACTGGGACTTTCCCTTCAGCTCCAATGCCACATGCTGGATATCACGCCCGATTCGGTCCCCGCCCAGGCGCAGACACTCCCGCTTCATCCGCTCCGTCGTGGTGGCGACGATGATCTCCCCGGGAAAACCACCATCGGCCAGCGCGCTGGCGATAGGAAGGCTATGGGCGACCTGATGAATTTGGTCATGGTTGAAAAGAAAGCCGATACGCATCCGAATGCCTCACCTTTAAAAAATCGTTGATGAAGCAAGGTAGGATTTGTTTGATGAAGAAAACATTAAGACTTGCGGATTAGAAGCGATGCCCCAGGTTGCCGATGCCTTTTGAATTAAACCCACATCATCGAACTGCTGAGGCAAACCGGATGCGTCCGGCTTTTGGCCGTCATTCCGGGCTTGACCAGAGACTGCCCCGGACTCGATCCGGGGAATCCAGGTTCATCGGAACGAGACGGCGGAAGAGCATCCGGTCGTTTGGAATGACGCGGGAAAAGCGATTTGCAGGCGCGCACCGATCCGCAAAAGAAAAAGCGGTTCGAGCTCCAGGAAATCGTCATCGAGGAGAACGGCAAGCGCTTCGCTCTGCGGTCACCGTGTCTCGGCACGTGCAGCAGCGTCTTCAGGGCCGTGGGAGTTGCCATCCCTCCCGCCATCCGGGTACTCCCATAGACGGAAGGGAGTGTAGTACCAGAAACTTCCAATGGGGTCGTAGGTCACGGCCCGGGTCCCCAAAGCCCCGGCGCCGATATCAAACTCCGATTCCTCCGGCACCTGGCAACAATACGCTTCGGTTCATGCTCTCTTCATGATGAGGGCTTACAGTGGCGTCAACCCGGCCGGGACAAGACCCGGGTCGTCTTGCCGATGCGCTGCCGGAATAACCCGAAGAAGAGGAGGTATCATCATGAAAGGCAAATGGATTGCGGTCATTGGAAGCGGAGCTTTGGCCATCGGCTTTGCCGTCGCCGGCGCAAGTTTCGCCGATACGGACGGGACCGAAGTCAAGAATGGCACCATCCGGATCGAAAAACAGACCGAAGCCGAATTCCCTTCGATGGCCAAGATTTCGATGGACCAAGCCGTTGAGCGAGCCTTGGCCTCGGTCCAGGGCCAAATCTTGAAGACGGAACTGGAGGATGAAAACGGCTTTCTGGTGTATGGGATCGAAGTGGTGTCCGCCGACAAGTCCGTCATGGATGTGAAGGTGGATGCCGGCTCGGGCAAGGTGCTGGCCATGGAAAAGGACAAAGCGGACGAGGAGGATCGCGAATCCGGCGAAGACAATGACCGGGAGCGTGAGGATTAATACCCAACCAGCGCGCCCTGAACGCCAACTTGTCAAACTGGTTCGGGGCGCGCTGTTATCAACGGCGGCAATGTCGTGCCAATTTTTTAGTGCGAGGCTTACACCATGATCAATATCGAGAACCTTCGGTTAACTATCGAAGGAAAGGAAATCCTCAAGGGCATCGATATGCATCTTCGTCCCGGCGACACGTATGGTCTGCTGGGGCCGAACGGGGCCGGCAAATCCACCACTATTTTTGCCCTTTTGGGCCTCCGTGCTTTCGAAAGTGGACGTATCGGGGTTCTGGGCGGTAACCCGGCGAACGACGCCGTTTCCATCCGCCGTTCGGTGGGGGTGATGCCGGAAAAGGCGGGGTTTTACGACTGGATGACCGCCCCCGACTATCTCAAATGGTACGGACGGCTCTACGATTTTGTCCCCACCGAAAAGGTTGTGGCAAAAATGTTGGAAAAAGTAGGGCTTGGGACGGAAGCGCACCGCCTCGTCGGGACCTATTCGCGAGGAATGAAGCAGCGCCTGGCCGTGGCCAGGGCTTTAATATCTCGCCCCAAACTGTTGATATTGGATGAACCCACCAACGGACTCGATCCCAAGGGCCGGCGAGAGATTCACGACCTGTTGGTGGAATTCGCCTCCGACGGAAAGGCTGGAGTGCTGTTGTGTACCCACCTGTTGGACGATGTGGACCGTCTGTGCAACCGGATCGGGATCATCGACAACGGCCGCACCCGGCTCGAAGGCTCCCTTGGTGATCTGCTGGCGGAACAGGGGGGCGGTCAACGATACCGCCTGCGCCTGGAAACCGATCCGGACACCACCAACTTGCCGGCCGGTGTCGCCATAGCGGGCCATGAAGGCGGCTGGTGGTGCGTTCAAGTCCAGGCTGCGCCGTCCGAAGGGCCATCCTCGCTTTGGGGTGAGTTGTGGCGGCGAGGCTGGAAAATTATGGAAATCCGTTCCGAGGCGTCGAGCCTTGAGGAGCTTTACATGCGTTATACCGGCCAAGACAGGCCTCATGCCCGGGAGGCGGTATTATGAATATAATTAGTGTCTGAACGAAAACCCCGGTTTTTCGGTAAAAAATTCGAAATCCGAATTTCGAAATCCGAAACAATGACAAAAACAGAAATGTTCCAATGACCAAAACAATGAAATTTCAACAAGTTCCTTTTAGTCATTTTGTCATTTGGTATTCGAATTTGTTTCGAGTTTCGAGTTTCGATATTCGGATTTTGCCTGAACATGACTTTTCGTTCAGGCACTAATTAAATCACTGCCCGAAAAAACAGTAAAAAAACAGGAGAAATCACGATGTCAAAGTCACAAATACTAAATAGAGTTGCGGGATTGACCGTATTTTTTTGGATTATAAAGCTTCTATCTACTACTGTCGGGGAAACCGCAGCAGATTTTATTAGCGTTAATTTAGGCATTGGCTTAATAGAAACAACTATCATCATGGGCATAGTTACAATTTTATCAGTGATTTGGCAACTGAAATTGCAAAAATATTATGCTCCTGCCTACTGGTCTTTAATCATCATGATGAGCATAGAGGGGACGCTCATCACGGATATACTGGTAGATAGTTTTGGTGTATCGCTAATTACTTTAGATGTTATTTTCTGCTTGGCGATGTTGGCTGTTTTCTATCTTTGGTATAAAGAAGAAGGCACCTTGTCGATACATGCCATTGACAATAATAGAAGAGAGATATTCTATTGGTTGATTGTTCTGATTACTTTCGCACTTGGAACGGCCGTAGGCGATACGGTTTCTGAGCATTTCGGCTTTGGATATATGCACTCACTGATTGCATTTGGTGCTGTCTTCCTGCTTGCGTACGCTCTTTTTAAGGTCAAAGTCTTAGGCGGAGTCACTGCTTTCTGGGTTGCTTTTATCGTGACCAGGCCGATTGGGGCATCATTGGGCGATTTGATGATCCAGATGCCGAAAGATGGCGGGTTTGGTTTAGGGAACGGTCTGGTAAATATCGCTTTTTTTACGGTTGTGATCGGATTGACTGCATACTTAACTGTCAGTCGGATCGATGTTGAACCTGCAAGAGTTTATTTGGTAAATGCTGAAGATGAGAATTTTACTGATTGAGGATGATGCCATGATCGCCACTGCGGTCGGACAAGAGTTGGCCCGGGAGGACTACGCTGTGGGATGGGCACCAAACACACAGGAGGCGGTATGATGAATACGATTTGGATCATTGCCCGAAAAGAAGGCGCGCAAATGCTGCGCAGTCAAAGGGGTATGATATGGCTGCTGACTTTCAGCGGACTGCTGTCGGCGTTCAGTTTACTTCTGGTGAGCAACACCGAACTCAGCCTGCTCGATAACGCCCAGGTGGTCTATATGATGGCCGGAACGGTCATGGCGGCCGGAGCGCTGCTGGCGGCGATTTTGGGAAGCGACGCTTACGCCGGGGAAAAGGAGCGTGGCACTCTGGTGCCCTTGCTGTGCGCACCCATTGCCCCCAACACATTGCTGGCCGGAAAGATATTGGGCCTGCTGACCGCCTGGGGAGTCATGTTCGCGGTGGCGACACCTTACCTGTGGGCGGTGGGCGCGAGCGGCCAAAACCTTGGCGCGGCCCTGTTCTATCTGGCCCTTTTCGGCACACCTGTGGCGCTCGGGTTCGGGTATCTTGCAGTGGCGTTGTCTGCCCGTACGGGCAGTGTTCTGGCATCCCTGCTCGGTACGGTCACATTGCTGATGCTGGCCGCAAGTCCGCTGGTCATCGGACCCGGTCTGCGCGGCACGGCCGTCGGACGCATCCTGGACGCGATCAATCCGTTTGCCGGAGCGCTCAACACCTTCGATAGTGTCATTATCGATAGCGATCCGTTTTCGGCTCAGACGTCAAGACTGATCCTTGTGACGGTATGGCTGGTCCTTTGCCTGCTTGCGGCCCGCCGCAGTGCCGCCCGTCCCGATTTTCAATAAGGGGAACCATCATGAAAATATGGAAAACTCTGTTTCCGGTTATTCTCTCCGCGTTCCTGTTCGTGTCCGTTTCAGCGGCGGCTCAGGCCCCGGTGGCCCTCGACCTTCAGCCCGGTGGGAAAAATCCGGCGTCGCCTGTCATGGGAGACCACCTGCAATTTTGGAGCACCATCACCAACACGGGGGAGACCCCCATTGAAGGTCTGGTGGCGTGGATCAGCCTGGTGGAAATCGATCCGGGCAACGAACAGCCGGTGGATTTGGAAGACTGGAGCGCGCATAAGGCCGTTACCGGGGCGTCTTTAAAACCGGGGCAATCCCTGCGCACCGACTGGCCCATGCGGTTGATCAAGGGCGGCGATTACCGGGTGGTGGTCAGCGTCACCGACCGTGGCGGCCGTCAAGTATACACCAGTCCGACCGTCCAGTTCCATGTCCGGCAAAAGCCGGTTCTTCAAGCGGGCCGGGTCCTGCCGGTGGCCGCGGCGATACCCTTGTTGTTCATCGGTCTGATGATCTTCAATAATACCAGGCGGCGTCATGGGAACGGGAGGCTTTGACATGTTTCACCAGGTTATCGTCTGGCTTGCCCATTCCGTCGGTCAGTGGGGGGTATCCGGGCATCGTGATGCTCATGGCCCTGGAGTCTTCCTTTTCCCCTTTCCCAGCGAAGTGGTGATCCCACCGGCAGCCTATCTTGCCGCTAGCGAAAAGATGAATATTGCGATGGTCATCTTTTGCGGCACATTGGGCAGCCTGCTGGGGGCTGTATTCAACTACTGGATCGCCCTGAAGTTCGGAAGACCGTTCTTTGAAAAGTATGGGCCTTACCTGCTGGTCAGTCGCCATTCTCTGGAAAAGGCCGACCGTTTTTTGACCGCCATGGGCATAGCAGCATATTTATTGGTCGGCTGTTTCCGGGAATCCGCCAATACATCTCTTTGCCGGCTGGGTTGACTCGTATGAATGTCTCCACCTTTTGCGTCGCAACGGCGTTGGGCGCTGGGTTATGGGTGCTGGTGCTGGCCGGTTTGGGATTCTGGTTTGGCCGCAACGAGCAATTGGCGATGCAAAACCTGCACTGGGTCACATTGATTTTGGCAACCGGGTGCGGTATCGTTTATTATTTGTATTGGCGTAAATGGCAACGACGTACCAGACGGATTCAGAGAGTATCCGGGTAGCTAATGAGCACGCACGCCCCGCTCGAACGCATTCCGGCCAGCATTTGGGCCCTCGGCCTGGTGAGCCTGTTCATGGACATCTCGTCCGAGATGATCCACAGCCTGCTGCCCCTGTTTCTAGTCGTCACCTTGGGTGCGAGCGCGTCCACCGTCGGCCTGATCGAAGGAGTGGCCGAGTCCACGGCTCTCATCGTCAAAGTCTTTTCCGGCGTACTCAGCGATTATCTGGGCAAACGCAAGGCACTGGCTGTTTTCGGCTATGCCTTGGGAGCGCTGACCAAGCCGCTGTTTGCCATCGCGCCCTCCGCCGCCGTCGTTTTCACGGCCCGCTTGCTGGATCGCGTGGGGAAAGGGATGCGGGGCGCGCCCCGCGATGCACTGGTGGCCGACCTGACTCCATCTTCGATGCGCGGCGCGGCATTCGGCCTGCGTCAAGCCCTCGACACGGTCGGGGCGCTCCTTGGCCCGCTGCTGGCGGTCGGCCTGATGCTGCTCTGGGGCAACGACTTCCGAGCCGTGTTTTGGGTCGCTGTCATCCCGGGCATGATCGCTGTCGCTCTGCTCTTGTTCGGCGTGCGCGAACCGGACCGGCACGTCGGCGAAAAACGCACCAACCCGATTCGCCGCGACAATCTCAGAAAACTGAGCGGTGCGTACTGGGGAGTCGTCGGCATCGGCGCGGTGTTCACCTTGGCCCGATTCAGTGAAGCCTTCCTTGTGCTCCGCGCCCAGCAGCGTGGGATTCCGGCCGCCTACGTCCCGCTGGTGATGGTCGGCATGAACTTGGTCTATTCAGGATCTGCCTATCCCTTCGGCAGGCTTTCGGATCGAATAAACCACGGCGCGTTGCTCTCATTGGGATTGATCGTCCTGGTCGCGGCCGATCTGGTTCTAGCGACAAACGGTGATTGGCTCACCGTTGCTGTCGGGGTGTCCTTGTGGGGCCTTCATATGGGGATTACCCAGGGGTTGCTGGCGACCATGGTTGCCGGCGCAGCGCCTGAGGATCTGCGCGGCACGGCCTTTGGTTTTTTCAACCTGGTCAGCGGCGTCGCCATGTTGATCGCGAGCGCCATCGCGGGGCTGCTGTGGGACAGCTTCGGCGCCTCCTTCACCTTCTACGCGGGGGCAGTTTTCGCGGCCTTGGCGATGATGGGCGTTGTCTTCAAAGCGTGGCGGGGGGCGCGCCTGCCAAGGTGACGCGATAACAACCAAATGGTCCACGTTCGACTTCATCTCGAAATTACGATCCCATGTTCCTAATCTTGCGCCACAGCGTAGTCCGGGGAACACCCAGAATCCGGGCGCTCAGTCCCTTGTCATAGCCTGTTTTTTCCAGCACCTTGAAAATGTAGCGACGCTCCACTTCCGCCAGCGGCAACAGATTGTCGCCCTCCAAGGTATCGGATTCAAGGCGCTGCAAATCCTGCGGCAAATCCTGAGGCCCGATTTCCTGATGATCGCAGAGGGCGACGGCGCGTTCGACGATGTTTTCCACTTCGCGCACGTTGCCGGGAAAGCTGTAGCCGGAAAGCATCCGCAGCGCCCCGGGCCTGATCCCGGTGACCTGTTTGTGAAACAATAGGTTGTATTTTTCGATGAAGTGGCGCACCAGCAACGGGATGTCTTCGCGGCGTTGGGCCAGTGACGGCAGATTGATGAGAACCACATTGAGCCGGAAAAAAAGATCCTCCCGGAAATTGCCCAAGGCGACCTCGTTCTTGAGGTCCTTGTTGGACGCGGCGATGAATCGAACGTTCAAATCGATGGGCGCGGTGCCGCCGACCCGCAAGATGCGCCGCTCCTGCAAAGCGTGGAGCAGTTTGACCTGCATGGCGAGGGGCATCTCTCCGATCTCGTCGAGAAACACCGTGCCTCCGGCCGCCGCCTCCAGCAGGCCGATCTTGGTGGCCGTGGCCCCCGTGAACGCCCCCTTCTCATAACCGAACAGTTCGCTGCTGATCAGTTCCGTGGTGAAACCGCCGCAGTTGAAGCTGATGAGGGGACCGCCGCTCCGGGGGCCCAGTTGGTGGATGGCCCTGGCCACCAGCGCCTTACCCGTCCCGCTGGCCCCATGGATGAGAACGTTGCAATCGACGGGGGCCACCTTGCGCACCAGGGCGAAAACCTCCTGCATCGCCGGGCTGTTGCCGATGATCGCGGACAGTCCCGCGTCTCCCGTGAGGGCCTGGCGCAGCCGCAGGTTCTCTCGACATGCCTCGATCTTGTCCTTGGCGCCCTTGACCAACGACCGGATTGCGCCAAGGTTGACCGGTTTGGCGACGTAATGGTAGGCACCCTTCTTGATGGCCTCGATGGCTTTTTCCACCCCTCCGAAACCGGTGACGACAATCACCTCCGCCTCCCGATGCAACGCCTTGATGCGGGGCAGCAATGCCATGCCGTCAATGTCCGGTAATTTCAAGTCCAGCAAAACGATGTCGAAGGCATGTTGCGCCATCCGCTCCATAAACGCGTGCCCGGTGGTAAAGCTCTCCACGGCGAAACCTTCGCGGTTCAGGGCCTGGCTCAAACGCCGACAAACGATCGGTTCGTCATCGACAACCGCCAGCGGCAGGCTCATGGTTTCACCTCCACGGGGGATCCGCCGGATCCTTCGGCTTCGGCGACGGGGAGATAAACGGAAAAAACCGCTCCCCCTTCTTCCCGGTTGGCCACTTCGATGCGCCCGCCGTGCCGCTGGACCAGCGAATACACCACCGACAATCCGAGACCGGTTCCCTGGCCCACCCGTTTGGTGGAGAAAAACGGCTCAAAGATTTGCTGCCGGATCTGTTCCGGAATTCCCGGCCCGGTATCGCCGACCTGAAAGTAAACGAATTCCGGGCTAAAGGCGGTGACGTTCACGCTAATCGTGCCGCCCCGGGGCGTGGCCTGAACGGCGTTGAGGAGCAGGTTCATGAAAATCTGCTGCAAATTTCTCAGGTTGCCGCGGATCAACGGCAGATCCCGGGCCACGGTGGCCCGAAGGTTGAGACCGGCCATCCGGATTTGATTTTTCACGAGGTTCAATGTGGCGTTCAACACCTCGCCCGGCTTCAGGCTGCTGAAAACCGGGCGTTCGGTGCGCGAAAAATCGAGCAGATTCTTGACGATTTCCGCGGCCCGCTCGGTCTGCGACAAGATATCGTTGAGCATTTCACGGCCCTCGGCATCCAGGTGTTCCTTGTATCGTTCGACGAAGCTTTCCGCGGTCAAGGCGATGTTGTTGATAGGGTTGTTCAATTCGTGGGCGATACCCGCCGTGAACGTGCCGAGGGCGGCGATCTTGCGAGCCTGGAGCAGATCTTCCTGATTGGTTTCCAGTTCCCGGGACATCCGGTTGAAGGCGTCGACCAGGCAGCCGATTTCCTGAAGATGTTTGTTCTCCAGATGGATGGGACGGAAATCGCCTCGAGCCACCCGTTGGGTCGCGGACAAAACGGCGTCCAGCGGTTTCAACAGACCGTAGGAGATCAACTTGATCACCAGCACCATCAACAGCATAAAAATCGCCAGATAAGCGAAGGGCAACACGGAAGTCCGGGTGATGGCGCGGTGGATGCGGTGGCGCTTGATCTTGAGAAAGTCGTCGGCCTGTTCCACCAGCGCCTTACCCAGCGAACGCACCTGCTCCCGGTCGCCCTGGCCACTTTGCGCCAAGATACCGATATGGCCCTGGTAGGCATGCAAGGTGTCCTGGAAACGGGAAAAAGCAGCCACCCCGGCCACAGCCACGAGATCCTTGGCCAAACTGCCGACCACGATGTCGATGCGATCCAGATAGGTCTCGCTTTCAGCCAGGCTGCCAGCGTCATTGAAAAAGAGGAAGTTTTTTTCGAAGCGCCGCACTTCAAGAATGTTGTTGAGCAGATCGTCGTAGCGCTCGCCGAGCAACAGCCGGGCTTTGACGGTGGAAATGTTCCAGTAGTTGAGCGCCGCGAGGGCCACGATGGAAAGGAAGGTCACCGCGAAGAGAATGAAGATGCGACCTTTGATGGAGCCGAAAAACCATCCGACGTCCGGGCAGGTCAGGCTGCAATCGGCTTGTTGAACCATCGCGTCCTCCGCGTTTCAGGGGGAAAATTGTTCCCCTGGGGATATCCGGCCCGAAGGGGCCCGGTGCGCCCGAAGAGAGCTTGATTTCATTTTGAAACAGCCTTTGAGGACAATACCCGAATTTTTTTCAAAATGAAACAAAAGCCATCTCCTCCCGCTCCTTTCTCAAAAGCATCCGTTTAATTTCATTTATCTTTATGGCCCATTGCCCCCTTGGTCCCGAAATTGCTTCTCTCTCCGGCGGCGGGGGACCGAATGGAACAGATACTCGTTGGAATGGATATCCGACACGGTGCCTGGGAGGCGTTGGCCCGGGCTTGCGCCCTGGCCGAACGCATCGAGGCCCATGTGCACGTCCTGCTGGTGCATCCGCCGCCCGATGCCGGCATCGGCGGCGCTGAAACCGTTTGGGAGGCCGAGTTGCGCAAGCGCGTGGAGCAGTGCATCCAAACCGCCAAGGCGGATGGCATCGCCATCGACTATTTCATCACCGAAGGCAGCTATGAGGAAGAGATCATCCGTTTCGTGCGCCACTACCGGATAACGCTGCTCGTTTACGAAATAACGAACCGGGACCTCCGATCGGCGCAACAGGGCCAATGGTCGCTCCAGGCCATTCGGCACCGCATCGCCTGCAAGGTCGAAATCGTGGCGCCGCGCAGAACACCCCAAAATACACGACAAAATACACGAAAGGAGCGACATGGGTTCATTCCTTCACCTCTATCTGCCCATCGCGGGCAACAGCGTTAACATCGCGGCGGTCACGGCCCTCGGGGGCGTGGTTGGTCTGCTGTCGGGCATCTTCGGCGTGGGCGGCGGCTTCCTGATGACACCGCTGCTCATCATGATGGGAATTCCCCCGACGGTGGCCGCGGCCTCGGACTCCAACCAGATCGTGGGCGCCTCCACTTCGGGCACCCTGGCCCATTTTCGGCTGGGCAACGTGGACGTGAAAATGGGGTTGTTGCTGCTGGTCGGCGGCGTAGCCGGCGGCACACTCGGCGTTCAAATCATCAAGCTGTTGCGCCAGCTCGGCAATGCCGATTTTTTGATCAACGTCACCTATGTGCTGATGCTCGGGTTGATCGGCGGCTACATGTTCATGGAAAGCCTCCAGTCCATGCGCCGGTGCAAACAATCCGACACCGGGGAACCCAAGACGGAATCCGGCTATGCGCGATTCATCGGCAAACTCCCCTGGCAGATGGATTTTCCCTGTTCAGGCATCCGATTGTCGGTCCTCATGCCTCTAGTGCTGGGCGGCCTGGTGGGCATCCTGGCGGCGATCATGGGAGTCGGCGGGGGGTTCATCATGGTGCCGGTGATGGTCTACTTGCTGCGCATGCCCATGCACGTGGTAGTGGGCACCAGCCTGTTTCAGATCCTGTTCACCTGCGTCAATGTGACGATCATGCAGTCCGCCCAGAACCATACCGTCGATTTCATGCTGGCGCTCCTGCTGCTGATCGGCTCCTCCATCGGCGCCCAGGTGGGGGCGGTGGTCGGTAAAAAGCTTCCCGGCGACCGGCTCAAGATCCTCCTGGCGTCCTTGGTGCTGGTAGTCATGGGCAAGATGCTTTTGGACCTGCTCGTTCAGCCGGCCGTTTTGCTGGCATATATGGGAGGACACTGAAATGACCCGTTTACCCAACCGGTGCCGGGTGCGGATGCTGCTCTGGTTGTCGCTTGCGTTGCTGGCCGCCGCTCCGGCAGGGGCCGCCAATCTGGATGTGATGCCGAAAACCGTCTGTATCGGGGCCGGCTATGATGGGGCCGTGCTGAAAATCTCCGGAACGGTTCCGGCCGCCAGCGATGTGGTGCTGCGATTCTCCGGCTCCCCCGCAGACCTGCACTTGCGCCAAAAAGAAAAAGTTTTTGGGCTGTTGTGGATGAACCGGAGTATGGTGACCTTCAAAAACATTCCCGGCGTCTGCCTGGTTCAATCCTCCAGGCTCCTTGGGGAAATGGGCCCGGCAGCCGCCGCCTATGGATTGGAAACATGGAGCGCAGGGGTGAAATTCGAAAACGATCATCCCGATGCGGCCATAGATGGTCCGCGGGAATTGTTGCGCCTGAAAATGCAAGAAGGGCTCTTCAGGGAAACAATCGGGGGGATAACCTTCAGCCCACCGTCGGCCGATGGGGCGCAAGCGTTCAGCGCGGACTTTCCGGTACCGGCGGCTCTCTCTCCGGGGAACTATCGACTGGAAGCCATCGCCTTCAAAGACGGCGCCATGTGCACCCGGCTGTCCGTCCCCGTCAGGGCCGAACTGACCGGGCTGCCGGCTTGGCTCAGCTCCCTGGCCCATGCGCACGGCGCCATCTACGGTGTTCTGGCCACGGCGATCGCCCTCGTCGCCGGTTTGTTCATCGGCATGATTTTCCAGGGCAGGAGCGGCGCCCACTAAAACATTCGGGGTTTCCCGATGTTTAATGGTCTGAAATACGTATGGCCCTTTCGGGGGATGCGCCGAGCCGATATCGGAATGCCCTTCACGGTGCTCTTCAAAAAATTCACGAGCATCCTGGAACGCAATAACCGCATCCTCGAAGAGATGGCCGACACGGGAGACAAGCTCAGCGGGGAATACGTATTCGACCGCCAGTACCTCGTCGACGCCAGTGACCGGCTGACGGATCAGGTCTTCAAGCTGATCTCCGATTTCAGTCTCCTGGACAACCGCAAGAACGCCGACCTCTTTCTGGCCTTCGAGCGCATCCGCCAGCAGATTCGGGAGGAGCTGGCCGGCCACCCCGCTTTCGCCCTCGGCAGCCTGGTGATTCCGCTGTTCGAGGCGAGCCAGGATTTGCGCGAACGGGGCGGCGGCAAAATGGCGGTGTTGTCGGAAATCCATAACCGGCTGCAATTGAACACGCCGGATGGTTTTGTGATTACCACCAAGGCATTCATGGATTTGATGGCCCACAACGGTCTGCTCGCCCGGGTGCAAGAAGGCTTCGCGGGGTTGAGCCGACAGGATCCAGAGGGGCTCAAGGGCCTTGTCGAACAAATCCAGCAGAACATTCAGGCGGCCACCATACCGCCGGCGCTGGCGGCCCGGATCGACGCGCAGCTCGATATTCTGGCCCGGCACTACCCGCATCGCCCCCTGGCCTTGGCCTTGCGCAGCAGCGCCTGGGGCGAGGACGAAGAAAGCAGCTTCGCCGGACAGTACACCAGCGTGCTCAATGTGCCCCGATCCCGGGTGCTGGAGGCTTACCGTCGCGTGCTGGCGAGCCTCTATTCGCTCGAAGCCTGGCAGTACCGGTTGGACCATGACTACCGCGAACATGAAACCGCCATGGCGGTCGGCTGCCAGATGATGGCAACCGGCACGGTCAGCGGCGTTGTGCAAACCTATGCGGACCTCTCCGACCAGCCGGCGATCCTGGTCGCCAGCGTCCGCGGCCTGGGCGCAGCGGTGGTCGGCGGCGATGCGCCGGCTGACACTTTTTACCTGGCGCGCACGCCGCCGTACCAGCTGATCCGGCAGGAGTTGGCGGAGAAGACGCGGCAATTGATCGCGGTCCCCGGCGGCGGCACGGCCTGGGAACCGGTCCCCGACGATCTGCGCCAAACCGCCTCTCTGACCCCGCCTCAGTTGGAAGCTTTGGCTCAGCAGGCCATGGCCATCGAATGCTACTATAAACGCCCGCAGAACATCGAATGGACATTCACAGATGAAGGAGAACCGGTGATTCTGCAGGCTGGTCCCCTGCGCCTGCAGGCCGCAGCACCGAACAGCGAGCCGGCCGTGATCGACACCACGGCCCGGGCCTCGATCGTTTTTGCCGAGCGGGGCCTGGTGGCCCAACGCGGGGTGGCGGTGGGTAAAGTAGTGGTGGTACGCAACGATACGGATCTGGAGCGCTTCCCCTATGGCGGCATTCTCGTGTCCCGCTACACCTCTCCCCGTTTTTCCCGCGTGATGCACAAGGCCCGGGGAATCATCACGGATGTGGGGTCTCCCGCCGGTCACATGGCGACCGTCGCCCGGGAATACCGCATCCCCACCGTGGTCAACACGCAAATTGCGACGCAACGGCTCAACGACGGCGACGAGATCACCCTAGACGCCACCGGCAACGTGGTGTATCGCGGCAACATCGCGAACCTGGATCGCTTTGAACTCACCGAGGAGATCGTTTTCGAGGAATCCTACGAGTACCGGCTGCTGCGTCGGCTGCTCAAACGCATCAGCGCCTTCCACCTGGTGGATCCCAAATCGGCCAACTTCACGGCTTCCGCCTGCCGCACCTACCACGACATCACCCGCTACATTCACGAAAAATCGGTGGAAACCCTGATCCGTCTCAGCGATGAAATCGGCGTCGGGCATTCATCGGCGCCGCGTCGGCTCTCGACCAAGGTCCCCCTGGGGCTGACAGTGATCGACGCCGGCGGCGGCATCGCCGGTTCGCCCACCACGGGCGCCATCACCCGCGATCAGGTCGTCTCCCTGCCCCTGGGCGCCCTGCTGGACGGCATCGACGAATCGGCGATGTGGGGCACGCAGCCCCTCTCGGTGGATATGGGAAGCTTCATGTCCAGCTTGACCCGCACCTTCACCGCCTCGCTGGCCGCGCCCCAAAAGATGGGGCGCAACCTAGCCGTGGTGCTGGAAGCCTACTTGAATCTCCACCTGCGCATCGGTTACCACTTCACCATCATCGACGCCTACATGAGCGACCGCATCAACGACAATATGATCCATTTCCGGTTCCTCGGCGGGGTCACGGACTTTTTGCGCCGCTCGCGTCGGGCCAAATTCGTCGCTGCCGTCCTGGAACATTTCGATTTTCGTGTAGATGTCCGAGGTGACCTCGTGATAGCCAGAATCAAGAAGCTGCCGCTTGCCCGCATGACCTCACGCATGCGCATGCTCGGCGGCCTGATCGGCTATACGCGGCAACTGGATGCGCGCATGCACAGCGACAACGAGATCGCCCGTCATGTGAAGCTGTTCACCAACGCCATCGGCAAGGCCATCGGAGGCTCGAATGAATGACAATCCCGTGCCGGCAAATTCCGCCAGGCTGAGCATCATGGTCATCGACGACGAACCCATCGTCTGCAAACGGCTTCAGTCCGCTTTCCTGAAGGCCGGCTACCGGGTGGAGGCCTTTACGGACAGCGCCGCGGCCCTGGCCCGCCTCATGGATGAACCGTTCGACGCCATCGTCACCGATCTGAAGATGGAAGGGACCGACGGTATCCAGGTGCTCACCGACGCCAAGAGACGCCATCCGCAGATCCAGGTGGTGGTGATCACCGGCTTCGCCACGATGGAAACCGCCAAGGAATCCTTTCACCAGGGCGCCTTCGACTTTGTCGCCAAGCCGTTCAAATTGAGCGATATCCTGGATTGCATCAAACGGATCGAGAATCGGATTCGCCCCGCCGGGCAAGAGGGTCGGGCGCAGCCATCGACGGTGTAGGCGGACCGGCCGGGAGGTGCGGGTGATGCAGTGGCGGCCATGGAATCGGTTCCGGCGCGAGGGGCATCCAGCCGATGAGACCTTGGCCACGGTCTGGCGCATCCAGGCGCTGTTCAACAACTTTCGCCGGATCCTGGAGCAAAACAACGCCGCGATCGAGCAGATGGCCGCCATGGAACAAGCCCTCGGGGGAGCGTACATCTTCGACCGCGCCTTTCTGGAAGCGTCCGTTCACCGGCTTTCCACCCTGGTTCACCATGTGGTCTATAATCTCAACGCCTTGACCGACAACACCCATGTGGCGCTCTACGAGCGCTGCGAACAGATCGGCCGTACCCTGCGGCAAATTTTGGCCGGAAAGCCGGAAACCGACCAGCCCGAGGTCTGCATTCCCCTCGGCGCTGTGGACTGGGACCTGGAACCCGAAGTCGGCCTGGCGGTTGTCTGCCTGGCGGAAATCCGTCGGCGCTCCGAGATCGGTGTCGCCGAGGGCTTCACCGTCACGCGGACCGGCTGCCTGGCCCTGATACGGCCGGATCTTCAATGGCCGCCGGAAGCGCTCAGGGAGCGCCTGGACGCCGCCGTCGCCGACCTGGTGCGAAAGACCGGGACGGATCGCCTGAGCGTTTCGCTCGTCTCGATCGACGCGCTTTCGCCCTCGCGGCTTCCCGGGGCCACCTGCACACCGGCGGACCTCGCCGATACGCTGGAGCGCCTCCTGCATCGAATCCCGGCGGATCGGGCATCGATTGAACCGGCGGCCCAGCCGGCGGCCGCCTTGGTCCAGGCGGCGGCGGCGTTGGAAACCGGGGAGGTGGCCACGATGGCCGGCGATGCCGCTGGACTGGAGGTGCTGATGGTAACGGCCCACACGCCGGAGACCCCCGACGCCATCGACCGCTACTTTCTGCGCCGCGCCCAGCCATTCGACATCGTGGCCTCCGAGATAGCGGCCAAGCCCGATGACAAATCCCTGCCGGAAGGCCAACGGCCCACCGCCGCCGGTGTTTTCGGACTGCTGCGGGGTTCGGCTTTCCTCACGCCCGGGGCCATGAAATCCTTGGCCCGGGCGGCCTTGGTTTTGGAGCGCCTGCTCGGCGAACCGTGCCTGGTGGACTGGCAACGGACATCCGATGGCACCATCGTGGTCACCGGGCTCAGGAGCATGGTACCGCCCGATCCGGCTGAGAGGAAAACGGATCTGGCGGCGGCGCTGGCCAGTGCCCGGATCTGCGGCCAGGGCGGCCAGACCGTCCAATCCGGGGTGGCGGCCGGCACGGTGGTCCACGTGGATGAAAGGTCCGATCCAGCCGCTTTCCCGCTGGGCGCCATCGCCGTGGCCCGCAGCGCCTCCCCCCGATTGGCGCCGCTGCTTCAGCGGGCCGGCGCCCTGATCACCGAAATCGGTACGGCCACCGGCCACTTGGGAATTGTGGCGCGCGAAATGCGAGTCCCCTCCGTTTTCGCCCAGCCCGGCGCCTTGGACCGGCTGGCGCCGGGGAGCATGGTTACCGTCGACGCCGCCGCCGCCACGGTCTACGAGGGGATCCTGGATGGCCTGCTCCAATCCGGAGCCTCCGGCGGAGAACTTTTTCCCACGGACCCCGAATACCGCATCCTGCGCCGGCTGCTGCGATTGATACTGCCGCTGAACCTGGTAGACCCCCGCGCCGCGGATTTCACCCCCCGGGGCTGCCGCAGTTGGCATGATATTCTGCATTATTGCCACGAGCAGGCCGTGCATGAACTGACCCATCTCCAGGAACGTCGGCCCGGCCTGGCCGGCTTGCGCACCCACCGGCTGCGCACCGGCGTTCCCCTGGAAATCAGGATCCTGGACATCGGCCAAGGCATCGCGGCGCAGGCCGGTTCCGAAGCGGGGGTCTCCGATTTGCGCTGCCAGCCGCTGGCCGCTTTCTTGAAGGGGTTGAACGCGCCCCGGGCCTGGAGCCGCGATCCGGCCGCCTTGTCCCTGAAAGACATCGCCTCCGGAGGGCCGCCGCCCGCCGCAGGCGGCAACCTGGCCATCGTCACGCGGGATTATTTTAATTTGAGCCTGCAAACGGGGTACCATTTCAGCGTCATCGATGCCTACCAGAGCCCCGATCCCCAGCGCAGCCACATCTACTTCCGCTATGCCGGCGGATTTGCCGATGTGCGGCGGCGAACCCGGCGCGCCGGCTTGATTCACGATGTACTGGCCCTCCTGGATTTCACGGTCACCCAAAAACAGGACCTCGTTGTGGGACGGCTCAAACCCACCGATACCCACTCTTTTGAAACCGTCATGGGCGTCCTGGGCGCTCTCACCGCCTTCACCCGGCAGCGCGACACCGTCATGACCCGTGACGCGGACCGTCAGATCCTGTTGAAGCGCTTTACGGAGGCATTCCTGCCCCCCGCGGCCACCGAAGGCACCCAATGATGATACGGCACCTGATGCAATGCTGGCGAAGCCGCAACGCGACCCGGGAAAAGCTGGCTCTGGAGCGACTGATCGCCCGGTACCATGCCTTCCGCGTCTTCTTGGAAAACAACGGCCGGGCCCTGGAACTGATCGGCGCCGTCGACAGGGCCCTGGATGCCGACGACGATGAGGCGCTCAATGATCGGTTGGTAGAGCTGCGGGGCATTTGCGGGGAAATGGTCGACGGGCTCAACATGGTCTCCGACAACCACTACCAGGGGCTGTATGAATTTCACGGCCGCCTCGCTCAAACCGTGGCGAAACTGGCCGAGGGTCTGGGACGGTCGTCTCCGCATGGGCCCTACTGTCTTGCCCTGGACGCCGTGGATCCGGCCATGGACCGACAAATCGGCGCCAAGGCCGCCAATCTGGCCCGTTTGAGGCGCCTAGGACTGAGGGTGCCCGACGGCTTTGTCATCACCACCCATGCCTGTCGCGATTTTCTGAAAGCCGCGGGCCTGGCGGAGGCCATCGGGCGCCGCCTCGGACCGACAGTCGACGACCCCACGGCCCTGGCTCGCAACGCCCGGGCCATCCAGGAAGAAGTAAAACGCGCGGCCCTGCCGGAAGATCTGTCCGCAGCCCTTCTCGACGCATGGAAAACACTGGCGGGCGATCGACCGTTGGCCGTATCTGTACGCAGCAGCGGCGTAGCCGAGGATCGGGCCGAACACTCTTTTGCCGGGCAGTTCGTATCGGTTCTCAACGTTACCGCCGTCGGCGATGTGCCGGGCGCCTACCGTGAAGTGGTGGCCTCCGCTTTCAGCCCGAGAGCGGTCGCCTACCGGATCGGCGCCGGGCTGGCGCCGGCCGACGCCGAGATGGCCGTGCTGTGCCAGCGGATGGTCGATGCGCGTTGCGCCGGGGTGATGCTCACCCGCGACCCCTCGGCGGCCGACAGCGGCCGAATGCTGATCAGCGCGGTGCCCGGGCTCGGTACCGGAGCCGTTGGTGGCACGGCAGCGGCAGATATCTACCGTCCGGCGCGCCCCGGTGAGGCGGATACCGACGGACCGCCGGTCATCGCCGAGAAGCCGACGGCCGAAGTCGCCGCCCCGCAAGGCGGTCTGCGCCAGATCGCCATCGACGCCGACCGGAGCCGTCAGTCTCTGCTCTCGAAGGATCAACTGGGTGAATTGGTCCAATGCGGGCAAGTGATCGAAACCATTGCCGGGCAGCCTCAGGATATCGAGTGGGCTTTCGACCCCAGCGGCGGGCTGCACCTCTTGCAGGCCCGTCCGTTGCGCCTGATGGAAACCGGCCGTCATCTGCCGCCGGCCGCCGGCGAGGTGCTGCTGATTTCCGGGGTCTGCGCCTGTCCGGGAAGGGCCATCGGACGGGTCGTTTCCGGACGTTCGGCCGATCAGTTGGCGGCCATCCCGGAAACAGACGACCAGCCGCGGATCCTCCTGCTGGCCCAAGCCACGGTCGACGCGGCGCGTCGGCTACAGGACTTTGAAGCCGTGATCGTCGAACGGGGCAACCCGGCCGATCATCTTTCCTGCATCGCCAGAGAGTATGGGGTCCCTATGGTGACGGCCCTGAACGCGGCCCCGGCTCTGAAAGACGGGTGCTGGGTCGTCCTGGATGCCGACCGGGGCAAGATCTTCGCCGCGCCGCAGGATCTCTGGCGGCAGAACAGTCCCGTTCATCGACGGAACCACAGGGCTCGCAGGCCGTCCAAACGCCCCTCCGATCCGCTGCGCAACGAACTGCGGCAACGAGTGGTGCCCTTGAATCTCACCGATGCCTTCGGCCCCACCTTCAACATCCGCCAATGCCGGTCGGTGCACGACCTGGTGCGGCTGATGCACGAAATGACGCTGCTGGCGATGTTCGAGGCCGGCGACGACCTGATGGAGCAGGCCGGCGCGATGCTCAAAAGGGTGGATCTCGACGTGCCCTTTCATTTTCTGGTGATCGATCTGGGGGGAGGATTGGCCGCCGCCCGGAAAAGGCGCGTCTTGAGTGTCGACGCTATCCGCTGTGCACCGCTGGCCGCCCTCTGCCGCGGTCTTTCCACCCCGGGATTGAATTGGCATGCCCCGCCCCCGGCGTCCGCCCTCGGCGGCTTGTTTTCCCGCACCTTCCTCGATGGCCGCAGCCCCCGGCCGGCCGGTTCGTTCAACTACGCCGTGGTCACCGAAGACTACCTCAACCTCAACAGCCGGGTGGAATACCATTTTGCCATGCTCGATACTGTCTGCGGGGCCAGCCCGATGGACAACTACATCCGGTTTCGTTTCAAGGGCGGGGGGACGGGCCATGAGCGCAGCCGGCGCCGGGCCATCTTTCTGTGCAAGGTATTGGAGGCCAACGGATTTGCCGCCACGGCGGTCGCCGATCTGGTCACAGCGTCGCTGGTCGGTGCCGCCCAACCTGCCATCGAGCAACGCCTCGTCATGATGGGTCGGCTGCTGGGATTCAGCCGGCTGCTGGATGCGGTCATGGACGACGATCAAACCCCGCAGCGGCTGGCCGAGGCCTTCCTGGCCGGCCGGTACGATCAACGGATGGTCGCTCCGGCATGATAGAAACACAGACGCGGCAGCTCCACGGCGGTAAGCAGATTGCCGTAGACGGCCCCGGTATCGATGCCGATCCGGCCGGGGGCAACCAGCGGGGTCTCAAAGGCCGTATGGCCGAAGATCACCGTATCGCCTTCGGGTTGAACCCCGGCGGAAGCCAGTCTCCGGCTGGTGAGCTGCTGGTAGGGTCGATCGGAATCTCCGTCATCGGTGTCGGCATGGACGAAGAGAAACGTTCCGGAGCGAAACGATAATTGCAGCGAGCGCAAGAAGTTCAAATGCGCGGGCGGCAGAAAGGACAAGTCGCGCAGGCGGCGCACGGATGCATCCCCGTAGCTTTTCAAGGTCGCTTCGACGCCGATGCTGCGGAGGCGGTGGAGGATCTTCACATCGCCGCTGGCCGCGTATGCCAGCAGTGCGTATTCATGGTTGCCCATGAGAAAAACGGCCCGGGCGCATTCGGCCCGCAGGTCCAGCAGGTAGTCGATCACTTGGCGGGACCGCGGCCCCCGGTTGATGTAATCGCCCAAAAACACGAGGGTGTCACGCCGACGGTCAAAAGGCAGGCGGTTCATCAATTCCACGAGGTTGCGATGGCACCCGTGAATGTCTCCGATGGCAAATATTTTTTCATCCGGGTTCATTGCAAACACTTTCAGGCGCAAAGCCATCTATCTGAAGTTTCCCGGAAACTGTTCATGGCGCCATCCGCGGCAGTACTTCTACAAGAAAATTTAGCATGGAATCGAGTCTGAATATAGAGATTTTTAAGTGGATCCATGCCGGAGCCGGGACGCGTCCGGTCGTGGACGGAATGGCCGTTTTCTTCGGCGAGGGCGGTCCTTATTTCCTGGCGGTTTTGTTTGCCGTTCTCTGGTTCTTTGTGGATGAAAACAAAAAGACGGCCCTTTTGGAAGCGACCGAGGCGGCCATCATCGGTCTTCTTGTCAACCAGCTGATCGGCCTTTTATATTTCCACCCCCGCCCGTACATGATCGGCCTTTTTACGCCACTTTTTGCCCATGGTCCGGAAACCTCCTTTCCCAGCGACCACGCCACGTTGATGTTTGCGGCCGCCTTCTATCTGCTCTTTGCCCGGCGCTGGGCCGCCTGCGGTATCCCCCTGTTGGCGGTCACCCTTCTGACTGCCTGGGGTCGGGTTTACAGCGGGGTGCATTTCCCCTTCGACATGGCCGGCAGTCTGGCGGTTGGGGTCATAAGCGTCGGATTGATGCATCTTGCTGAAAAACCGTTGAATCCATTGAACAAACGATTGATCCGGATAAGCGATCAGTGGACGGATCGACTGGCGCGAATGCAAAAAGGCGCACCAAAAGAAAAGTAAACCGGATGCACTACCTCAACACATTATTGACCCTCATCGGTCATTACCCCGGGCTGACCTACGGAGCGGTTTTTCTGCTTTCTCTTTCCGAGTCCCTGGCACTGGTCGGGTTGATAGTCCCGGGCACGGTGATCATGTTCGGCGTCGGCGCGGTGGTGGCCACGGGCAGCCTGAAGCTTTCGCACGTCCTGCTGCTGGCCATGGCCGGGGCCATTGCCGGTGACGGTATCAGCTATTGGCTGGGTCACCATTATCGGGAAAGGCTCCAGAGGATTTGGCCATTTGCCCGTTACCCCGGAATGCTGCGAAACGGCGAAGCATTTTTTTATCGACATGGAGGCAAAAGCGTCCTGTTTGGCCGCTTCGTGGGCCCGGTGCGCCCGGTGATTCCGCTGGTGGCGGGAATGCTGGGCATGGGACCGGCGCATTTTGCGGTGGTCAACGTGCTTTCGGCCATCGGCTGGGCATTGGTTTATATTCTGCCGGGAGTATTTTTCGGAACATCTCTGGCGATGGCCGGGGCGGTCAGCAGCCGGCTGGCCGTTCTCGTTTTTATCCTGGCCGCCGGTGCATGGGGGGTCATCCGGGGGTCTCGCCGGGTGATCTCCTTGTTGGCGCGAAAAGGGCCCCTCTGGCTTAGCAATCTGAAACAATGGGCCACATCGGAACCATCGTCTCACCGGTTCGCGCGCTTTGTTCAACGGTTTTTATACTTTCTGCTTTTCGGCGGGAGGGCAGAGGCGTTGCCGGTCGCCTTTCTGGCCGTAACGCTTTTTATCGCCGGATGGGCATTTCTGGGCGTCCTGCAGGATGTTCTGGCCAAAGACCCGCTGGTGGTCGCCGACCAGGCCGTTTACCATTTTTTTCAATCTCTTCGGACCGCATGGGGTGACAGCGTTTTCGTGGCCATCACCGAACTGGGCGATTCCTTTGTGAACCTGTCGCTGGCCGGCGCGGTGTTGATTGTTCTTCTCGTCAAACGCTGCTTCCGCACAGCGGGTTTCTGGGTGCTGACGGCGCTGGGCGGGCTGTTGGGAGTTCAGTTGCTCAAATGGGCCATCCATTTGCCGCGCCCGGTGGCGATATATCATAGGGCTTCGGCTTATGGCTTCCCCAGCGGTCACACGACCATGAGCGTCGTCCTCTACGGCTTCCTTGCCATCCTGCTGGCCCGGAAGCTTTCCGGAACGTGGCGCTGGGGATTGTTTTCAGGGGTTCTTTTCATCTCCTTTGTGATAGGTATTTCCCGTCTTTATCTGGGCGCCCACTGGCTTTCCGATGTCCTGGGAGGCTATTTCATCGGCACGAGTTGGACGGCGGTCATGGGGATCGCCTGGCTGAAGGCGATTGATGAGAAAATTCCCAACCGGTCGCTGTCCTTGACGCTTGCCCTGGTTGTCGCCATTGCCGGGAGCTGGCATGTGGCCCAGCGCCACGGGAAAGACCTGGTGTTTTACGCCCCTCGCCATGAGGAGAAAACCATGACACTCTCTGTTTGGCAAAGGGGGGGATGGCGCGACCTGCCCGCCTGGCGCATTGACATGGAAGGCGCGCTCGAGCAGCCCCTTACCGTTCAGTGGGCCGGGCTGCCTGTCGAGCTGGTCCGTTTTCTCAAGGAAACCGGCTGGCGGCAGCCACAGCCGCTAAGCCTGAAAAGTCTCCTCGGGATGTTTTCTCCGAACACGCCGGTTGAACGGTTGCCGGTTTTGCCTCGGCTTCACGACGGCAGGACGGAGCGTTTGCGTCTTGTGCGTCCAGATGGCGACAGCCGTCTTGTATTGCGCCTGTGGGATACCGATGTAAAAATAGAAGGAAATGACGGTTTTTATCTTTTCGCGGGAACCATAGAGGAACAGCAGGGCCGCAGCCTGGCTGGCTTGATCACCCTGGCAAGAAACACCGGAGATTATGATCAGCCCTTGGACCTGTTGGCGCAAACACTTGGCGGAAGGTTTTCCGTAATGCACGTTTGTCGAACGGATCAAGAGCTTCGAAGCGACCAAAATCATCAATGGTCCCGATGGCGGGGCGGGGTGCTGCTGGCATGGTAAAACACAGTGCTCCCATCGAGCTGAAAGGCTTATCGTTTGCCTGGTTCCTGTGGTGGCAACGATGATAAAAGGATTGCAGCATATTCCATTACATGTTGCGCGGAAGGTTACCGCTTATTTCGGGCTGGCGGCGCTGTTTTTCGCCCTGTCTTTCACCACCCTTTACTTTGTTCACCACTATTTTTCCGCCGGACGCCTACGGATACCTTCCAGCCTGCTTTCGGCAAACGTCATCGGCATTCTTGCGGTTCTCCTGGTGCTGTACTTTCTGGCGGACGGTCTGCGGCTGTATAGCGTCATTCGGGCGATGGGGTTTCGCATCGCGTTTTCCTACATTATCAAGTTGGTCTTTGTGAATATCTTCGTATCCAACGTCACACCGCTGGCCACCGGCGGCGGCGTGGTCCAGGTCTACTTCATGCGCCGGAAAGGCATGCCCGTCGGGGAGGCGATGACGGCCACGTCGATCCGCACCATCCTGGCGGTCCTGATCCTGTTCGCCCTCACCCCGGTCATCATCTGGACCGAGCCGAATCGGTTCCGGATGTTTTTTCACCGGAATCTTCTCTACGGCATCACCGGGGTTTCCTGTGCCTACCTGGTCGTTTTCTGGATTATTCTGTGCCGGATACGGATTATCAAACGCTGGATGTTTCGGGGATTGTATCTGCTCAATGCAATGCACGTTGTGTCGCGGCCCCGGTTCAGAAACTGGTTTTTAAAGGTTTCGCGCGAGCTGGACCTGTTTTCCGACGGGTTTAGACGCTATTTCAGGAACAGCCCCGGCTGGGCGGCCCTTTCCGTTTTCTTTACGGCGCTCTTCCTGTTGCTGCTTTTCTCTTTTTCCCTTGTGCTGCTCAGGGCCCTGGGGTACCAGGCCCCGGTGCTGACCGTACTGGCCTTCCAGGTGGTGGTGACCTTTTTCATGTACTTCACCCCCACACCGGGGGCAACGGGTGTTGCCGAAGGCGGCTACGGGCTCCTGTTCGCCCAACTGGTGCAAAGACAGGACATCGCCTTGCTGACCCTGGCCTGGCGCTTTTTGACCATCTATGTCGGGGTGGCGATCGGTATGGTAGTGATGTACAGGGAGCTTTTTCAAAGTGGCAGAGCGGACCGGACATGAACCGTAAAAAAAGGCGGCTGACACTCTACCTGATTTTCACCCTGGTGCTGCTGGCGGTTCTTGTCGGCTACCGGATCTATCTCTTCGTCCGCGAGACGGATTACCAGGCCCTCAACGCCGAAAATATAGAACGGATCGAGACAAGACTCCCCGGTAAAACCAGTTACAAATTCGCCGTTATCGGCAATATCCGCAATTCCATGCGGATTTTCGAAAGACGTATCGCCCCTCTGATGGGCGAAAGCGGCACGGAGTTCATGATATCGGTCGGCAATGCAGTTTACGACGGCGCGGAAGGAAAGTACCGTTTGCTCTACCGCGGTTTAAAAAAGCTGAAAATTCCCTACGTGCTGTCCGCCGGGCACAACGAAATCGAAGATTTCGGGGCGGGGAAATTCTACCGGCATTTCGGGCCCTATTTCTTCTCCTTCCATCTTGCACATTCCTACTTTATTTTTCTTGATTCCACCGGGCAAACTTCCTGGACATGGCAGCTGCGCTGGTTGGAAGAACAATTGGCGGCAGCGGGGAACTACCGGTACCGATTCGTGTTCTTGAATCACTCCCTGTTTTCCCTGCCGGGCCTTGATCCGGACGAACCCCGCTATGTCCTTGAAGAGAAGCTAAGCCGGAACCTGCGGCGGCTCTTTTCCCGCTACCGGGCGACCGCGGTCTTTTCCGCCGGCTATCCCACCTTTCACGAACGCCTGCAGCAGGGCGTCCGGTATATCGTCACGGGCGGAGGCGGCGGCTTGCTCCTCGACCGCGGCGAACCCTACCAGTTCGTGAATGTCACCGTGGGCCCCGAGCAAGTGTCATTTGAAAACATCGCTGCCGGGGGCCGCCTGGGGACGATCCGGGAAAAACTGGAAACGCTCAAGCTGTATCTCCATTCGTTCTTCTACATGAATCTTTTCAACTCGTTGCTGGTGCTGAGCATCATCAGCCTGGTGGCCTTGAAGCTCTATTCACTGATTTTGCGCCAGGAACATTTGTACCGGGATTTCAGTATCGATGAAGAAGAGCTTTCGAAAAAGCCGCTTCGGGTGGCCGTGTTCACCAACAACTACCTGCCGTTTATCGGCGGCGTGCCCCTTTCCATTGACCGGCTTTACCGGGGGCTGGTCAAGGCCGGGAGCAAGGTGAAGATTTTCGCGCCGGAATATCCAAAGCCATGGAGCGACCCTGAAGACGGCAGCGTGGTGCGATGCCCGGCACTGTTTAACTTGCGCCTGGCCGGATTTCCCGTCGCCAATGTTTTTTCCCGCAAGATCAAGGCGGCGTTCAAGGCGTTTGACTGCGACCTGGTGCATGTGCACCATCCTTTCTGGCTCGGGAAAAAGGGGATGCGGCTGGCTAAAAAACGCGGCCTGCCGGTGGTCTTGACCTATCACACCCGGTTGGAGCGCTACACGCACTATCTCCCTTTTCCGGGCACGGCGATAAAAAATCTCGCGGCTCATTTTTTGATCAAGCGTTTCGCCAACCACTGCAACGCCATTGTTACGCCCACGCCTTCAACCGAGGAGTACCTGCGCAACCTGGGGGTCAGCGCCCTGATCGAGACCATCCCCACCGGCATCGAGATGGAGGATTACAACGGCTGGACGCCGAAGGAGGTTCGCGAACTGCGCAGTCGCTACGCCGCAACCGACGAGCCCCTCTTGATCAGTGTTTCGCGCCTGGCCAAGGAGAAGAATCTCGACTTCCTGATCGATGGACTGGCGAAAGCGAAAGCGCAAATACACATTCCGTTCAAATGCCTGCTGGTGGGAGACGGTCCGGAAAAGACAAGGCTCGAGGAGAAGGTTGCCGCCCTCGGCTTGCGGGAGCAGGTTGTCTTTACCGGTAATCTGCCCCCCCGCGACGTCGCCCGGTGTTACCTTGCGGCCGATCTTTTCGTCTTCGCCTCCACCTCGGAAACCCAGGGCATGGTGCTGATCGAGGCGATGGCCGGCGGCTGTCCCGTTGTGGCGGTGCGGGCCAGCGGGGTGCACGACGCGGTAAGAGACGGTTACAATGGTTTAATGGTTGCTGAAAGTACCGGGAGCTGGGCCAAAGCGGTGGCAACGCTGTTGACGGACCGCCGGCGGTTGTCCGTCCTGTCCGAAAACAGCCGGGCCTTTGCCGAGGCTTTTTCCGAAGAAAAGATCGCGGCAAGGGTTTCAAGACTGTATCGGCGGGTGGTCGTCCTCGCAAAATCGGCTAATTCCTGACAAACAAGGGCAGCCGCACTGTCCGGCCAGTTTCTTTAAAACATATTCCTATAATTCCGACCCGAACCATTCCCCGACTTCATCCTTTCTTCATTTTCATCGGTTACATTCCCATGCCACAGCGGATCGAACCAGGGGCGCCCTCCTCGATCCGCCACCAAAACAGCGAATCTGGACGAAGGGGAAAAATGATGCGGAACACCTTTCTGCCGTTTTCCAAGCCGTGCATCAGCGAATCCGAAATCGAGGCGGTGGCCGAAGTTCTCCGTTCCGGCTGGATCACCACCGGCCCCAAGGTCGCCGAGTTTGAAGAGGCCTTTAAAGCTTACTGCGATGTCGAAGGGGCAGTGGCGCTATGTTCCGGTACGGCCGGCATGCATCTGTTGTTGGCGGCCATGGGTATCGGCCCCGGAGACGAAGTGATCACCCCCTCCATGACCTGGGTCTCCACGGTGAATCTCATCACGCTCGCCGGAGCCACGCCGGTTTTCGCCGATATCGAACGCGAGACGCTACTGGTTGCGGCGGAAACCGTTGAACCGCTCATTACCGAACGCACCCGACTGATCATCCCGGTGCATTTCGCAGGCGCCGCGGTGGATATGGACCCGTTGCGGCAACTGTCTTCGGCCAAAAACATTCCGTTGGTGGAGGACGCGGCCCATGCCGCCGGCACGGAATACCGGGGGGAACGAATCGGCCGGCGGGGAACCGCCATCTTTTCGTTTCACCCCATCAAAAACATGACCTGCGGCGAAGGCGGGATGTTTTGTTCGGACGACCCCGGTCTTATCGAGCATATCCGGAGGTTGAAGTTTCACGGGCTTGGCATGGACGCCTATGACCGCAACACTCAGGGGCGTTCTCCGCAGGCAGAGGTTCAGGAGCCTGGATTCAAGTATAATTTGACCGACATGGCGGCGGTCCTTGCCTTGGGACAATTACGCCGGCTGGACGAGTTCAATCGAAAACGGGCGCTTCTGGCGCATCGCTACCGGGAATTGTTAGCCAATATCGATGAAATCGTGCCTCTCGCCGTTCCTTCCTATCCCATGCGCCACGCCTGGCACCTGTTTGTTGTCCGTCTGGACACAAAGCGGGTGGGCATGGACCGGGAAACCTTCATGGCGGAACTAAAAAAACGCAATATCGGTACGGGTATCCATTTTAAGGCCGTGCACAGGCAGAAATATTACCGCGAGACATTGCAACTGCCCGAAGGCGCGCTGCCGAACACGGAGTGGAATTCGGATCGGATTTTTTCGCTCCCCCTGTTTCCGGACATGACCTTGAAGGATGTGGATGACGTTGTTGCGGCCATCAAGGAGGTGCTCGCATGAATGCCGCGCCGGGTCTTTCCGTGGTCATTCCGGTCTATAACGAAAAAGAGAATCTGCCTGAGCTTATTGACCGCTGTCTGGCCGCCTGCCGAAAAACCGGTCGCAGTTTCGAGATCATCCTGGTGGATGACGGCAGCAGGGACGGCTCCCGCGATCTCATTCTCCAGGCCGCCGATCGGCACGCTGAAGTCGCCGGCGTGATTTTGAACCGCAATTACGGGCAGCACGCGGCGGTTTTCGCCGGGCTGGAGCACAGCAAGGGCCGTATCGTCGTCACGCTGGATGCGGACCTTCAGAATCCGCCCGAAGAAATCCCCAGACTGGTCACTGAAATGGATCGCGGCCTGGATGTCGTGGGCACGGTGCGCGAAAATCGGCAGGACTCCCTATTCCGCCGCACAGCATCGGCCCTGGTCAACCGACTCGTCCGCCAGACCACCGGGGTCATGATGCATGACTACGGCTGCATGCTCAGGGCTTACCGGCGGCCGGTTGTCGAGGCCATGCTCCAGTGTCGGGAGCGCTCCACTTTTATTCCGATCCTGGCCAACGGTTTTGCCGGCCGCACCGCCGAAATACCCGTCAAACACGCCTTGCGGGAAAACGGTAAATCCAAGTACAGCCTCTTCAAGCTGATTTCGCTTCAGTTCGATCTGCTCACCTCCATGTCCACTTTTCCCCTGCGCCTGCTGTCGTTCATCGGTGCGCTGATTTCTCTTTGCGGCATCTCGTTCGGCGCCCTCCTCATGGTGCTTCGTTTCGTCTATGGCGCCACGTGGGCCGCCGAGGGCGTCTTCACGCTCTTCGCCTTGCTCTTCATTTTCATCGGCGCGCAGTTTGTCGGCCTCGGCCTGCTCGGCGAGTACATCGGCCGCATCTATCACGACGTGCGGGGCCGGCCCCGGTATTTTGTCGAGCACATCACCGCCGCCAGCGACCCGGCGATGTCTCGGCCCGGATGGCAAGGCAGTACGCAGCACAACTCCACGAAAAACTACCTGCACCAATGACGCTCGGCGGCATGAAGGTTTCCCCGGCAATAAAAAAAGCGATCCGTGGCGAAGGCTGGCCGCGATGGGCCGGCTTTCTCCTCTTTTTCCTGATAGCCTATACATGGACCACCCCGTTTCGAGATCTTTACGGCCTGGAGATCCGCAATGCCCTCATCGCCCGCGAAATGCTCGATAACGGCGTGAGTCTCTTGCCGAAAGTATTGGGGCATTATTATCCGGATTATATGCCGCTTTATTTCTGGCTGGAGGTCCTGTTTTCCTTGCCGGCGGGCCGAGTCGGCACCTTCAGTGCGGTGCTTCCCAGCGCTCTTTCCGCGGTCGGGCTCCTGGCCCTCACCCTTTCCCTCGGAAGACGCATCGATAACCGCACGGGATGGCTTTCCGCCCTGATTTTGGCCCTCATTCCCTCCTTTTGGCGCAATGCCGGCAGCGCCACCATCGACATGCTCCTTGCCTTCTGGGCAACCGCCGCGATCCTCTGCTTTTACTGCGGCGATGCGGCCGGCGACGCAAAGAGAAGAAAAGCCTTCGCCTGCGGGGCGCTGCTCTCGCTACTGGCGGCGTTCATGGTCAAGGGCGCCATCGGGATTGTTTTGCCGGCGTTTTCCTGGAGCGGGTATCTTCTGTTGAACCGCCGGTGGAAAGATTTCTTTTTCTTCGGCGCCGCGATGACGGCTGTCGGCCTGCTGTGCCTGGGAGCGGAATTTTCGCTCGCTTACATCGCCGGCGGCAGGGAACTGGTCGGCGACATGATCCGAATGCAGGTGACCGGAAGACTGCGACAGGCGAACAAGCCGTTTTTTTATTATTTTCTCTGTCTCTTGGAAATCGGGGGACTCTGGTGGGGACTGATCGTTGCAGGTCTTTACGTTCCGTTGAAGGATGGACGGTTAAAGGAAGGGGGCATCCATTTTCCCAAACGGCTACCCCCCCATCCCGTAAACCGCCTAGCGCTCGCTTGGTTCATCGGCGTTTTTCTTGTTTTTTCATTCGCCGCCACCAAACACTCCCGATATCTTTTGCCGCTATATCCGCCGGCGGCCATTCTTCTGGCCGCCTTGCTGCAACACTTGTTTGTCGTAAACAACGCCTTTCGAACCGAGCGCCCCGGGAACATCATGGTCTTTTGCGCCATGGCGATTTTATGCGCCGGCATGGTCTTTTACCCTTTATCGGGAAGATTCGGAGCCGTCCCCCCCCCGGGTATGATGATCCTCTGGCTGGCGGCGGGAATCGCCGCAGCCGGCCTGGCGACAAGATGGATCGAACCGAAGTGTCGCCTGATTGCATCAGCCTTGCTGTTGCTCGGCATCGGCCTCTCCGGGGCGGATCTCCTGATAACGCCGGCCCTTTCGCGCCACGCCTCGGCGCACGCTTTTACCAGCGCGGCGGAAACGTCGGTCGACCCCCGCCTGCCCGTGGTCATTTTTGGCTTGGGGCGCGATGGAGACGCCTTGAAATACATTTTTTACAGCAGCCGGAATCCAAGGGCCATCCGCTTCGTGGACCGTCCGGAAGAATTGAATGCACTGCCCGAACCGTGCCTTCTGATAACGCCCCTTTCAGATGTGGCCGACCTGCCCGTGCATCGAAGGGTCCTCCGGATAGCGAAGGGAAATATCCGGTCCAAAGAACTTTACGCCTACCGGCTCGGCCCGGAACAGGACAATACAGGCGCCTCGCCGCCTTTCTTCAACCCATTTTAGTGCCTTATGCGGTCGGCCCTTCATCCTTTCTTCATTTGGCGCTGTTAGAGTCCACGGCATCGCCGGCAATACTTGATCCAAATAGTCACCATCGAAAACCGTGATCGAGGAGAAAACCGTGAAAACAGTCGTACTTGCTTACCATGACATCGGATGCGTCGGCATCAGAGCCCTCTTGGCCCATGGATACGAAATCCAGGCGGTCTTCACCCATGAAGACGATCCGAATGAAAACATCTGGTTCGAGTCGGTGGCCGAACTGGCCGCGGCCAACGATATCCCGGTTTATGCGCCGGCGGATATCAACCACCCCCTCTGGGTGGAAAAAATACGGCAATTGGGGCCGGACATTCTCTTTTCATTCTACTACCGCAACATTGTGGGCAAAGAGATCCTCGAACTGCCGCAAACCGGGTGCCTCAATCTGCACGGCTCTCTCTTGCCCCGTTACCGGGGGCGCTGTCCGGTGAACTGGGTTCTGATCAACGGCGAAAAAGAGACCGGCGTCACCCTCCACTACATGACGCCGCGGCCGGATGACGGGGACATTGTCGGGCAAAAACGAGTACCCATCGACCGCAACGACACGGCCCGGAGCCTTCATGAAAAACTCGCCGACGCGGCGGCCGCGCTGCTGGACGACCTGCTGCCGAAAATCCGGGCGAACAGGGTCCAGCGCATGCCCCAGAATCCGTCCGCGGCGAGCTATTTCGGGGGGCGCCGACCGGACGACGGCGGGATCGACTGGGCGACGGACGCCGACGTCGTGCGCAACCTGGTGCGGGCGGTGACCCGCCCCTATCCGGGCGCCTTTTCCTGGCTCGGCAATCTCAAGTGCATCTTCTGGCGGGTGGATGAGGCGGAAAATCCCGGCGCTGCGTCCCCGGGCACGGTCATCGCCACGGATCCGTTGATCATCGCCTGCGGCAAGGGAGCGGTGACGGTGCATTTTGCCCAACCTGAAAACGGCGTCTACATGAGCGGGCGCCAGCTCGCCCGGGAACTCAACCTGGCGGTCGGCATGCGTTTCAACGGCCGCAAGGATACGGTGGCGGAACAGCGGCGCAAGAAGCATGTACTCATCCTCGGGGTCAACGGCTTTATCGGCAACCATCTCAGCCAACGGTTGCTCGAGAGCGGCCGGTACGAAGTCCACGGCATGGATTTGTGCGCCACCAGCATTCAGCATTTGATGGGGCATCGGGATTTCCATTTCACGGAAGGGGACATCTCGATCATGCGGGAATGGATCGAGTATCATGTGCGCAAGTGCGACATCGTCCTGCCCCTGGTGGCCATTGCCACCCCCATGGAGTATGTCCGCAACCCCTTGCGGGTGTTCGAGCTCGATTTCGAGGAAAATCTGCGCATCGTCCGGTATTGCGTGAAGTACGGCAAACGGTTGATCTTCCCTTCGACCTCCGAGGTCTACGGCATGTGCAGCGATGACGAGTTCGACGAACGACGATCCAATTTCGTGCTGGGCCCCATCCACAAACAGCGTTGGATCTACTCCTGCGGCAAACAGATGCTCGATCGGGTGATTTGGGCCTACGGCGTCAACCAGGGCCTGGCGTTCACCCTGTTTCGCCCCTTCAACTGGATCGGGCCCAAACTCGATTCCCTGCAATCGGCCCGCATCGGCAGTTCCCGCGTGATCACGCAGTTCATCCTCAATTTGGTGGAAGGAGCCCCGATTCGACTGGTGGACGGCGGCCGGCAGAAACGTTGTTTCACCGATGTCAAGGACGGCGTGGAGTGTCTTTTCAGGATTATCGAAAACAAGAACGGCTGCTGCAGCGGCCGTATCTTCAACATCGGCAATCCGGACAACGAATTCAGCATGCGCGAGCTCGCCGTTATGCTCCGGGAAAGATTCGCCAGCCATCCGCTGCGCAGCTTTTTCCCCCCCGACGGCGGGATCCAGTCCATCGAAGCCCGGGCGTTCTATGGCCCGGGCTACCAGGACGTGCAGCACCGGCGGCCCTCCATTCGGGAAGCACAAAGAATCCTGGCATGGCAGCCGCAGGTGCCTCTTGAGCAATCGGTCAATGAGACGCTCGATTACTTCCTCGACGATGTGGTGGGCTGCGCGCGGGAGGCATCATGTGCCGTGTCGGCCTGCGAATAGATGTGGACACCCTGCGCGGCACCCGCATCGGGGTGCCGAACCTCGTTGCGCTGCTGCGCCGCCACCATATCCGGGCGACCTTTTTCTTTTCGGTCGGGCCGGACAATATGGGCCGTCATCTGTGGCGCCTGGTGCGACCCGGTTTCCTGGTCAAGATGTTCCGCACACGGGCCGCCCGTCTTTACGGGTGGGATATCCTCGCGCGCGGAACCCTGTGGCCCGGCCCCGAAATCGCCCGGCGCTGCCCGGGAATCATTCGCCAAACGGCCCAAGCGGGACACGAGGTCGGGCTCCATGCCTGGGATCATCACCGCTGGCAGGCCCGGATCGGTCAAATGGACCAGCGGGCCATAAGGGCGGAAATCGAAAAGGGCGTTGACCGGCTGGCGCGGATAACGGGTAGCGCTCCCGCCGGTTTTGCCGCCCCCGCCTGGCGGGTCACCCCCGAGGCCCTGGCGGCGTTGGAGCGATTCCCTTTTTCATACCAGTCCGATTGTCGCGGCCACAGTATCTTCCGGCCCGTCATCGGAGGCCGCCGCTATCGTCATGTCCAGGTGCCGACCACCCTGCCGACCTACGACGAACGGATCGGCCGGCAATGCACGGCGGCAACCTACAACGAATCCTTGCTGGCCATGATCGGCCCCCATCGTCTCAACGTGTTGACCATCCATGCCGAAGTGGAGGGCATCGCCGGCCTGGCCTTGTTCGAAGATTTCCTCAACAGGGCCGGGAGGAGGGATATCGCCTTCAAGCCCCTCGGCGAATTGGCGTCTTGTGAGCGCGAACCCGCGGAATACGGCATCCACCCGGCCGCCGTGCCCGGAAGAGACGGCTGGCTGGCCTGCCAGGCGGAAACCGCGAAGCCGGCCGAATCGGCGAGAACGATTTGAGATGATCGACGCATCGAACGAACGCAAATCGATGAACGGCAAGGGCGCGCATGCCGCCCTGCTGCTGTTCTTTTTGTTGGCCTACCTCCTGCCGCTCGGGGCGCGGGATCTCGTTCTGCCGGACGAGACGCGCTACGCCGAAATTCCCCGGGAAATGATCGCCAGCGGGGACTGGATCGTTCCCCGCCTCAACGGCCTGCGCTATTTCGAAAAACCGGTGCTGGGCTATTGGGTGCATGCCGCCAGCCAACTGGTCTTCGGCGAAAACAATTTTGCCGTGCGCCTGCCATCCGCGCTGGCGGTGGGGCTTTCGGCCCTGTTAATTTATGGATTGGCAAGACGGGTGTCCCGCCGCAAAGATGCGGATGGCGACGCAACGGCGGTTTTGGCAGCCCTTGTCTTTTTATCCGCTTTCGAGGTCTTCGGGGTGGGCAACACCGCCGTATTGGACAATTTGTTCTCTTTTTTTCTGACCGCTTGCCTCACCGCTTTTTATTTCGCTTCGGAAGCGCCGCCAAAAACAGCCAAAGAAAGCGGATTCCTCTTGCTCGCGGGCCTGTTCTGCGGCCTTGCCTTTCTCACCAAGGGATTTCTCGCCTTCGCCGTGCCGGTATTGAGCCTGGCGCCCTACCTCGTCTGGCAACGCCGCTATGGCGACCTGCTGCGCATGAGCTGGTTGCCGATTCTGACCGCGGTGGTGGTGGCACTGCCGTGGAGTATCGCCATCCACTTGAAAGAGCCCGATTTTTGGCGCTTTTTCTTCTGGCACGAGCACATTCAACGCTTTGCGGCGCAAAACGCGCAACACAAGGAATCGTTCTGGTTTTTCTTCGTGCTGGCCCCGGCCATGTTCATCCCCTGGACGTTCGTCTTGCCGGCGGCCGCAAGCGGAATAAGGGAACGGCTGTTTCAGCGGGAAACGCAAAGTCGATTGCTGAGGTTCTGCCTTTGCTGGCTGATCGGGCCATTTTTGTTTCTTTCGCTGTCGAATGGAAAATTGCTCACTTATATCCTGCCCTGCTTTCCTCCCTTTGCCATTCTCACCGCCTTCGGGCTCTTTCAGGCCCTCGCGAAAGATAAGTCGAACCGATGGTTCCAAGGGGGGGTGGTCGTCGGCGCTTTGGTTTTCGGCTTGATCCTGGTGGCATTCTTGTACGTTCAATTATTCGGTTTCAACGGTCTCCATCCGTACCAGCAGTCATGGAAAGCGGTGATGGTCGTCAACGGCCTTTCGTTTTTCATCCTGTTTTGTTTCTGGGCGTTGAAAAGCCGCGAGGGAAAGAACAAAATCTTCATTTTTGGCATGGCTCCGCTTCTGTTGTTCTTTCTCGTCCATTTCACCATCCCGGATCAAACCATAGAAGCAAAATCGCCTGGCCAGCTTCTGGAGCAACACGCCCCGGACGTGGCCAACGATCATGTCGTGATTTCCGACGAGACTTCAATCGGTGCGGTTTGCTGGTATTTGCGGCGAAGCGACGTTTACCTGCTTGGCGGAGCCGGCGAACTCGATTATGGGTTGGAATATGAGGATGCCAAGAAAAGAGCGCTTGACACGAAAGCCGCCGCCGACCTTGTAGAACGAAATCGCGGCAAAACCATTTTGGTGGCTAGAGGCAAAAGGATCTCCCGCTGGCGGGATCAGCTTCCTCAACCGGTCTTTCAGGACCAGGGCGGATCTTCCGGGTACGTCTTCTGGAAGTATTGAACATGGGGCCGGCTGGTTTTTGGAGCCTGGCCCGGATGCGATGCCATGACATGGTGCAACGTTGGTGATATGAAAGGTAGACAATGGCCAGATACCTCCCCCTGATTATCTTCGGTGTCATGCTCAACGCGGCGGCCCAGTTGTGCCTCAAGCAGGGAATGCGCGCCATCGGCTATTTCGACTTCGCCCTGGAAAACTGGAGCCGGGTTGGCCTCGCCGTGGCCGCCAGCCCGTATGTCCTTGCCGGATTGGCCTGTTATGGCGTCAGCGTAGCGGTCTGGCTGCTGGTGCTTTCCCGGGTCGAGGTCAGCTATGCTTATCCGCTGCTTTCCATCGGATATATCGTCACCGCTTTTGCCGGCGGGATCTTTTTTCATGAGAGTATCGGTACGACACGGTGGGCGGGCATCGTGGTCATCTGTTGCGGCGTTTGGATGATCACACGATCGGCTTGAAAAGGTGCTTTGAGAAGAAGATTTGGAGGCCCACGGTCGTGAAAATTTTGATTGTTGACGATGATGGCGCTTTGCGGGATCAGCTCCGGCAGGTCTTGACACGCCAGCGCTACATCGTGGAAACGGCAACCAATGGCGAGGAAGCGCTGGACAAATTGTTCGGTACCCCCTTCGACGCGATCATCCTCGACATCATGATGCCGAAAATGGACGGTCTGAGCGTGTTGGAACAAGTACGCAAAGCGGGAATCGATGCGCCCGTGATGATGCTCACCGCAAAAGGCGACGTGAACGACCGGGTGAAAGGCCTTGACCTCGGCGCGGATGATTATCTCGCCAAGCCGTTTTCCCTGGACGAGTTCGTGGCCCGCTTGCGTGCCGTCCTGAGGAGAGCCGGGGGCCAGTGCGAATCCATCCTGCAGGTCGAGGATCTGCAGTTGGACACGGTCAGCCGCAAAGTCACCAAGGGGGATAAATCCATCGAACTGACCCCCAAGGAGTTTTCCATTCTCGAGTTTCTCCTTCACAACAAAAACAGGGCCGTGTCCCGCTTCAGCCTTGCGGAGCATGTCTGGGGGGACGACTTCGACCCTTTCAGCATGTCCAATTTCATGGATGTCCATATGAAGAACCTGCGCCATAAAATTGGGGATACCGGCAATACCAGGATTATCCGAACCGTGCGCGGCGTCGGCTATATCATCGGGGACGCGGAGCAATGACCGTCAAGACGAGAATCACCCTTTTCATTGTCGGAGCCGGCTTCGTTTCCAGCCTGCTGTTTTCCGTTGTCGTTTTTTACGAATTGATCGAACAACCTTTCGAACTTTTGGATACCGTACTGAAAGAAGAAGCGTCTCGAACCGTCCGGATGATCGTAAAAACGCCCGAAAAAACGGACCCCGTGGAACTCGATACGCTCTACCGGGATTTGGATTGGTATTGGCTCGAAATTTCCGACAGGGAAAGCGGCAAAATTCTTTTCCGCTCCAAACTCGCTGAACTGGCAACGCTGCCTCCGGTCCCACCCGGCGGCAAATCGATTGCCAAGGCTGTCATCGCCAGGAGCCAAGTCGACCTCAACCACGAAAAAGATCAGGAGGTAACCTTCAGAATCAGAAGCTTTCTGTTTACGCTGAATGGCAACACCTTTCTCGCGCAGATCGCGCGGCCCATGGAAAAACTAGAGGAAGAAATATGGGAGCTGGTTCTCGGTATTTTCTCCGGTCTGGTTTTTTCCACCCTCGCCCTGGTCGCCATCAGCCGTTTCGTGGCCGGCAAGATTCTGCGGCCGATCGGGCGGATGAAGGATTTGGCACAGGATATCGGCGAAAAGAACCTTGATCGACGAATCCCGGCCGGAGACGGGCAGGACGAGTTCAGCGAACTGGCAAGAACCGTCAACCGGATGCTGGACCGGTTGCAATATTCTTTCAAGAGGCAGAGGGATTTTCTCTTCGATACATCCCACGAGTTGAAAACGCCGCTGACCACCATGCGGCTGGCGATCGATGAAATCTGCACCCACGACCTGGAAGCGATGCCCTTCAACGCCGAAGAAAACCTTTTCCGGCTGAAAAACCAGGTCTTGCGCATGGAACGATTGGTCAAGGACCTGTTGAACCTGTCGGCGCTGGAGATGCTGACGCGGTTGGATCGCAAACCGGTTCCGATAGCCTCGCTCCTGTCATCCTTGGCGGCGGAGTATCGCTTTCTTGCCGATGCGCGCCAGATCACAATGGAGACTCATCTTTCCGAAGGTCTGATCATACAGGGAGACGCGGAAAAACTGCATCGCGCCTTCTCGAATATTCTCGACAACGCCGTCAAGTACAGCGCGGACAGCGGACGGATTGAGCTGACGGCCGCCCCGTCCCCCGCCGGGGCGGCCGTCACCGTCTTCAACACGGGCCCCGGCATTGCCGAGGCGGAAATCCCCAAGGTCTTCGATCAATTCTACCGGGTCGAAAAGTCCAGGTCGATCCAGCACGGCGGTTCCGGGCTGGGTCTGGCCATCGTGAAACGGATCGTCGAGCTTCACGGCGGGACGGTGAAGCTCGAAAGCCGACAAGGCGCCTGGACCCGGGTGACGGTTCTGCTGCCGGAAGCGGATCATACTGCCACGACGTGAGATCTCGAGTTTGAAATTCAATCCCCCCTGCGGGGGCTGAGCAGGTAGCGCAACCAGCCGCCGAGAGTGTTGCCGCCGAGCATGGCCCGGTCGAAGGCGTCGATGTCCCGGCGCAGGCGCGAGCTGTCGGAAAACCAGAAGGAACGGCGAATGAAAGGGCCGTCGGGATCGAGGGTCTTGACCACCCGGGCCGGGTTTCCGGCCGCTACCGCGTTGGCCGGAACATCGCGCACCACCACCGCCCCGGCGCCAATAATGCTGTTGGCCCCGATTGTCACTCCCTTGCAGACGATGACGCCGTCGCCCAGCCAGACGTTGTCGCCGATGGTCACCGGCGCCGTTGGCCCCGTGGCGAGGCGGTTGTAGACATCGTGCCAATCGGCATCGGTGATGTAGACCCGGCTGGCCAGCATGCAGTCGTCGCCGATGACCACCGAGGCGGCGCTCTGGATTCGCACCCCGGGGCAGACCAGGGCGCTGCGGCCGATGCGGATGCGCCCCTGGCCCTCGAGGTTGGACCAGACCGCCAGGCGCACCCGGCCGTCGGTGGTGGCAATGACCGTGGCGTAATCGCCGATGGAAATCCGGGGACCGAAGATCTCAACGCACCACGGACGCATGAAGGTGCAGCCCCGGCCAAGGCGGTCGAGATGGGGGCGCACGAAGCGACGGGCGTAAAACGCCTGGAAGCGCAGCCAGGCGCGTTTGACCCGGTAGGGGCGATGGTCTTTTCGCATGCGGAATCGGCCGAAGGTGAATCCGGTGCTCAGCGATCCCCTGAGGGCCGCCAGAACCGGTGATTGAAGATACCGCCGGCGGGTGTCAGGCCGAAGAGCGCGTCGGCCGCCAGCAGCACCACGGCGTTGGTCCAGGTGATCTTTTCCTCCGGCCAGACGGTCATGTCCGGCACGGTGTGGCCGCACCAGTAGGTGCCGTCATCGAACCGCTTGTCGGCGATCCAGGCAAAAACGGCCGCCGCGGCGCTGCCGTTGCCCATGGCGGCCAGGGCCAGGCACAGCTCCGAGGTCTCGGCGATGGTGATCCACGGCTCGTCCGAAACGCACTTGACCCCCTGCCCCTTGACCACGAACTTGCTCCAGTATTTCTCGATGCGGCGGCGGGCCTCGACGCCGGTCAACGCCCCGCAGAGCACCGGGTAGAACCAGTCCATGGAAAACCGCGACTTGGTGACGTTGAAGCGGTGACGCTCGTGGCGGATGGCATGGGCCAGGCGCGCGGCGGCCGCCCGCCAGTCGGGCCGGCGGATGCCGAGCTGCTCCGCCGCCGCCAGGGCACAGCGCACACTCATCAGCACCGAGCTGGAGCCGGTGAGCAGGGCCATGGGGTCGACGCGCCCCTCGGGGCTGACGGCCCAGTGAATCTCTCCGCCGGGGGCCTGGAGCCCGAGGGCGAAATCGATGGCGCGGGCCACGGTGGGCCAATAGGCTGCGAGAAAGTCCAGGTCACCGGTGAGCAGGTAGTGGTGGTAGACCCCCACGGCCATATAAGCCGACTGGTTGGCGTCCCGGGTCCGGTCTTCCGGCCGGCCTTGGCGGTAGGCGGCATACCAGCTGCCGTCTTCAAGTTGCTGGCCCTTCAGCCAGGCGAAGGCGCTCCGGGCCGCGTCCAGGTGGCCGGCCACCCCCAGGCCCATGGTTGCCTCCACGTGGTCCCACGGGTCGGTCTTGCCGCCGGCGTGCCAGGGGATTTCGCCGCTTTCCAGCTGCGTGTCGCGGATCAGGGCCGCCACGGCGGCGACATCCACCCGCGGGACCGGTTTAACCGTCGAGATGCCGACATCCATCATCGCCTTTGCCATTGCTGCGAGGATATCCGACCGACGGTGCCGATCGGCCCGGGAAAAGTTTGGGTCAACACTGAAGTGGCCCCTTATAGATGGATTTTCCGCCCCGGGCAAGCCCCAAGCACGGATCGCCGGGCCTTGACAGGGCCTTGCCCGATCCGCTAAGCAAAAAGTCAAACCAATCGCGGCACATCAAGGTTATGCCAGGCCAACGCCATCCCGACCTTGGGGATGGCGTTTGTCATGGGGGGGCTTCACCCGCCGGCGCCGATTCCCGGGGCAGGCGGCGCGGCCGGCGGAAAAGGGGCTCCCATGGCTGTCAAGATCGCAGTGCTGAGCGGCTATTTCATCGTGATGCTGATCATCGGCATGATTGCGCGAACCCGCTGGAAGTCCACGCCGGAGAGCTATTTTCTGGCCGACCGGCGCCTCGGTCCCATCGTGCTGCTCGGCACCATGGCGGCCACCAACTTTTCAGCCTTTACCGTCTTCGGGACCTCCGGTGCCGGATACCGTGACGGGTATGCCTTCTTTCCCATCATGGGTTTCGGCACCGGGTTCATGGCCATCACCTTCTGGCTGCTGGGCCGCCGCGTCTGGGAACTCGGCAAGACCCGCGGCCTGATCACGCCCTCGGAACTGGTGCGTTCCATCTACGGTAGCCGGCTGCTCAGTGTGCTGTTTGCCTGCGTCCTGATCGTTTTCACCATTCCCTACCTTGCCCTGCAGCCCATGGCGGCCGGCTACGCCCTGGAAGCCCTGGTGGGGCTGCCGTATTTTCAAGGCTGCCTTTTGGTGACCGGGGTGATCCTCCTGTACACCCTGCGCGGCGGCATGCGCGCCGTGGCCTGGACCGACGTGTTCCAGGGGGGCTTGATGGTCGTGCTTCTGGTGGTTTCGCTGGTGCTGGTGGTCACCCATCATGGGGGACTTGCCGCGGCCAACCGAAAGGTCCTGGCCGCCTGCCCGGCCCTGTTTTCCCGTCCGGGGGGCCTGAACTACTACACCCCGGCCATCTGGTTCAGCTATATGCTCCTGTGGTTCTTCTGCGACCCGATGTTTCCCCAGCTCTTTCAGCGCTTTTTCGCCGCCCGCAACCCGCGGAGTCTCCGTGGCACGATGCTCTGGTATCCGCTGGTGTGCACAGTGGTCTTTTTCCCCCCGGTGGCCATCGGAATTCTGGGACGGCTCTCGTTTCCGTTTCTGGCCGGCAAGGAAGCCGATCGGATCCTGCCCATGGTAATTACCCAGATCAGCGGCGAGGCCATGGCGGCTTTGGTGATCACCGCCGGGCTGGCGGCCCTGATGTCCACTATGGACAGCCAACTGCTCACCCTGAGTTCCATCTTCACGCGGGACATCCAGCCGCTGGTCTCACGGCGCGAGGCGTCCGGGGGCGTCGCCGGCCGTCTTTTCGTGATTTTCCTCAGTCTTTGCGGCTTGGCCCTGGCTTACAAGCCGCCGGCCACCATCCTCCAGATCGCCACCGAAACCTTCACCGGTCTGGCGGTGCTGTTTCCCACCGTGGTCTTCAGCCTCTATTTGAAGCGGGTACACCCGGCGCCGGCCATCGCGTCCATCCTGACCGGCGAAAGCCTGCTGGTCGCTTTCCACTTCCAATGGATACCGAGCGGTTCATTCCTGCCGGTGGTGTGGATCCTGCTGGCGGCCTTCGGCGTCTATCTGGTCCTGCATGGGCTGGTGCTGCGCCAGCCGTTCAGCGTCCCCGTCTGGCTGCGCGACCCCTATTTCTGGATGCTGGCGTCGGTGTTCGCCCTGGCGATGGATTTCTGGGCCTGGGGCCGGATCGGCCCCCTGGTGCTGGGGATGCCGGCCTGGATCGGCTACTTCGCGATGCTCTCGATCCTGCAGACGGCGGTGATGTGGCTTTGGGCGAAAGACACCGCGAAGGATGGCGAAAAATCCTGAAGTTCACGCGTCGCCGAAGGAGATGCCCATGTCCCGGGCCGCGCGGATCACGTCGCTGGTCAGCGGCACGAGGTTCATCCGGTCCAGGGCGTCCTCCAGGGGAACGCTCTTGATGTGCGGCGGATCCAGGGCCACCATCTGGCCGAAAAACCCCTCCCGCGCCAGGCGCACGGCGGCCGAGCCGAAGCGCGTGGCCAGGAGCCGGTCGAAGGTGGTGGGATGCCCGCCGCGCTGCAGGTGGCCCAACACCAGGGAACGGGATTCGTAGCCGGTGCGCCGCTCGATCTCGACGGCCACGTACTCGCCGATCCCGCCCAGGCGCACCTCCTGGCCGACCTTTTTTCCCCGGGTGCGCAGGGTCTCGCCCCGGGCGGTGGCGCCTTCGGCGGCCACCACGATGGCGAACCGCCGGCCGGCGGCGTAGCGGGCCTGGATCTTGGCCGCCACGTGTTTCAGATGGAAGGGGATCTCGGGAATCAGGATCACGTCGGCACCGCCGGCCACGCCGCTGTTGAGGGCGATCCAACCGGCATAGCGGCCCATCACCTCCACCACCATGACCCGCTGGTGGCTCTCGGCGGTGGAGTGCAGCTTGTCGATGGCGTCGGTGGCGGTGGAAACCGCCGTGTCGAAGCCGAAGGTGATCACCGTGGCGGCGATGTCGTTGTCGATGGTCTTGGGAACCCCGATCACCGGCATGCCCTTTTGGAAAAAGCGCCGTGCGATCTTGAGGGTCCCGTCGCCACCGATGACGATCAGGGCGTCGAGGCCGAGTTTCCTGAAGTTGGCCAGGGCTTCGTCGGAGCGGTCCTTTTCCACCCACTCCTTGCCCTGTCGCACCGGGAAGGCGAAGGGGTTGCCCCGGTTGGTGGTCCCCAGGATCGTGCCGCCCATGTTGAGGATGCCCTTGACGTCCTCGGGCCCCAGGGGATGCACGGCCGTCTCGGGCTTGAGCAGGCCGGCGAATCCCTCGCGGATGCCGCAGATCTGCCAGCCGGTGTTCAGGGCGGTCTTGACCGCGGCCCGGATCACGGCGTTGAGGCCCGGGCAGTCGCCGCCGCCGGTGAGGATCCCCATGCGGGGCCGGCTGGCGGCGGGGATCGAATCGCTTTTACTGGAACGCTTGGCCATGGCGGAAGCCTCCTTGGGCGTCAATCCGGGGTGACGCGAGTGTGGCGACGCTGGCGCGGACGGGCTCCGGATCACCTTCCGGCATCTCGTCGTGATGAAGCCGGGTCGCTATCCGTAGTAGAGCCGATCCTCGATCTTCATGAACCCGCGGATGGCGTGGGCGGCGCCGTGGGTGACCGGATCCGCGGGCCAGGGCAGCACCTTGCGCCCGACGAAAAACATCTCGGTGCGCCAGGTGCGCCGTCCGGCGATGAGCTCGGCGATGGTGCGGCCGTTGAAATGGGTCAGGGACACCCCGTGGCCGATGCATCCCAGGGAGAATATCGCCGTCCGGTCCGCGCCGAGAAATCCGATCACAGGAGTCATGTCCAGCGTCACGGAGACCGGCCCGCCCCAGCGATGGGTGAAACGGATCCCGCGCAGCTGGGGGAAAACTTCCGTCACGTGCCGCTCCAGGTGGCCGAAGATTTTTTCGTTGAGATCCCCGTCCAGATCGTCGCCGTAGGTGAGCGAGACATCCCCGCCGCCCATGACGATGCGATTGTCCCGGGTCAAGCGATAGTAGTGGATCAGGTCCCGGGCATCCTCCACGCCGGCCCGGCAGCGCCATCCGATGCCGTCCATTTGCGCGTCGGTGAGCGGTTCGGTCATCACGATGTGGGTAAAGACGGGCCGCTGCAGCGACCGGAGCTGGGGGAACAGGACGGAGTAGGCGTTGGTGGCCAGCACGAGGTACTCGGAGCGGATCTCGCCGGTTGCTGTCTTGACAATGTATCCGCCCCCGGTGTGTTTGGCGAAACCCGTCACCGGCGAATTTTCGTGGATTGTGGCACCCATCCGTTCAGCCAGGGCCTTCATCCCCCGGGCCAACTTGGCCGGATGCAGGATGCCGCAGCGCGGTTCGAACCATCCGATCCGGTAATAATCGGTGCGAAACTCCTGCCTCAACCGATCCCGGTCCCAGCGCTCGATTCCCGTGGCACCCCACTTTTCGATGATCTTGAAATCGTGCGCCACCCGCCGGACCTGGGCGGGGCTGGTGCCCACCAGCAGGTAGCCGCTGCGCTCGTAGTCGCAGTCGATGCCGTTATCGGCGATCAGCTCGTGCAGGCCGTCCACCGCCGCCTCCATGTAAGCGTGGGCGGCCCGGGCGCTGCCATCGTCGAACCGGAACCGGGTGATTCCCTTGGTCAGCCCGAACAGGGTCATGGAAAAGCCGCCGTTGCGGCCGGAAGCGCCATAGCCGCAGACATCGGATTCGATCACCCGCACATCGATGCCGGCATCGAGGCGCTTGAGGTGATAGGCGGTGGACAGGCCGGTGTATCCCCCGCCGATGACGGTCACGTCGGCCCGCTGGCTGCCCGCCAGGGGCGGGTTGGCCGCAATCGGCGCGGGCAGGGATTCCAGCCACCAGCTCTTTGACGCGTAGTCGCTCATCCGCCACTCCTCCTGTTCGGCTTGAGGACGCCGTCTTCCCTTGTTGCGAATGGCAGCGCCGATGAAAAACCGTTCCGTTCCCATGCCGGTTCCCCCGGCGGCCAGGACCAACCCGGCGGATCCGGCGCGACGATCTCCACCGCCTGGTCGCGCGTCGGGTGATCGAACCGCAGGCACCTGGCATAGAGGGCGATGGCGCCGCCGGGCAGCGGCGCGCCGGCCCCGTATTTGAGGTCCCCGAGGATCGGATGCCCCACGGCAGCCATCTGGACCCGGATCTGATGGCTGCGGCCGGTGTGCAGCGCCACCTCCAGCAGGCTCGCTCCGCCCTCGGTGGCGAGGACCCGGTAGTCCAGCAGCGCCTGGCGCGCTCCGGGATCATTCGGCCCCGTCACCTCGCTGCGCCGCCGCCGGGACACCTTGCGCAGCCAGTGCTCCAGGCGGCCCGCATCGGTATCAAAGCGACCCGAGACCACGGCGCGGTAGGTCTTCCGGATGCGTCCCTCGCGGAAGGCGGCCGACAGCCGGGCCGCGGCCTTGGACGTGCGCGCCAGCACGACGACGCCGGCCACAGGGCGGTCCAGGCGGTGCACCAGCCCCACGAAAACGTTGCCCGGCTTGCGGTACTTTTCCTTCAGGTAGGCCTGGACCGCATCGACCAGGGTCGCATCGCCGCTGGCGTCGGCCTGGCACGGCACACCGGCCGGCTTGTTGACGGCCAGCAAGTGGTTGTCCGCATAAAGAATTTCCAGGCGCGCGTCAGCCATGTGCCGTGGTTGCAAACCGGCAGGAAATCGACCGCGTTGGGGGAAAGGGTTGAATTCCGTCAGTTTTCAGGCTTCGGCGGCCCCGCCCCGCCGGGCGACGAACCCCATGGTGTTGAGGCCGGTCGCCGAGGAGGTGCCGGCGATCTTGGCCAGGTAAACGGCGCCCAGGCGGTCGATGTGGCCGGCGACATTGTCGAAATAGTTGTAGTGGACCTGCTCCTCGTCGATGACGACCTCGAAGATCTTGGCCGTGACGCTGTCGCCCACCTCCCGGCAGATGTTGAGAAACTGGTTGTACGCCGTGATGGCCTTGTCCTCTTCGATGGCATCGAAGGGAAAAATCGCCTCCACCGCCTGCCCCTTTTCAACCGGGCCGGCCTTGTCGATGGTCGGCTCGCCGCCGAGTTCCTTGATCCGCTCGGCGAACATCTCGGCATGGCGCATCTCGTCGATGGCGATGAGCTTCACCTTGGCGGCCAGCTCGCCGAAATCCATGTCGTCGAGGTTGTAATGCTGGTTCATGTACTGATGGATGGCTTGCAGCTCGAGAGCCCGGGCCTGGTTGAGAACGGCGATGACCTTTTCCTTGGACGAGGGGGCGGTTTTCTTGGCCATGGCATACCTCCTTTGGGGTTGAAAAGTGGTGCATTCACTTTGGCACGAGGCGCGGCAAGGCGTCAATAAGGCCCGCGCAGGCTCTCGTAAAGCGCGATGGCGGCAGCCGTCGACAGGTTCAGGCTTCTGATCCGGTTGCCGATGGGAATACGAAAAGACCGGTCCCGGTAGCGCTCGAACAGCGCCGGCGGCAGCCCCCGGCTCTCGCTGCCGAAAACGAGAAAAAGCCTCCCGGGCCGGGGCATGTCCCAGAACAGGCGTTCACCGACCTTGCTGAAAAGCGCCATCTCTGCTGCCGCCGGTGCCAGGGCGGCCTCGAAGGTGGCGAAGTCCTTCCAGACCCACAGGTCGACCCGGGGCCAGTAGTCGAGCCCGGCCCGCCGCACGTGGCGGTCATCCAGGCGAAATCCCAGCGGTTCGATGAGGTGCAGCCGCGCCCCGGCCCCGAGGCAGGTGCGGCCGATATTGCCCGTGTTCCAATGCACCTCCGGATGCACCAGCACCACGTGGCGCTCGCCGATGACAGGGTCCTCGCCGGGGACGGGCTGGGTCGCCATGGAACGTGGCCTACCGAGGTGCGCCGCAGTAGGGGCAGTAGTTGAAATCCGGCGCCAGGGGACGGCCGCAGCGGCGGCAGGTCGGCGCCGGGCGAAGATCTTCCACCGTCGGCCCGGGCCGTTGCGGGGCAAAGCCCATCTGGCAGTGATCGCACCAGAGCACCTCTTCGCCTTTCGAAACCCTGAACAATGGAATGAAAAAGAAACTGAAATACTGGTCGACGCGCTGCCGGGAGGCCGTTGCCTGGCCGCAGCGCGGGCAGGTGGCGGGACGCTTGTCGAGCCGGGTACGTTTGGGCTGGATACCGGCGATGATGAACATGGGCAAAAGTCTTCTTGGAGGCGGCGGTGTCGCCGGTTGAATTCAACGTGCTCATATTATAACAGTTGCGAATCGGGTCAATGCTTTCATCACACACGCGATACCTCATGAGGATGCCGCCATGACGCAACCCCCGTCTCCGCCGATCATCGACTTTCACACCCATCTGTTCCCCGAATCGATCCGCATCGCCCGCGAACGCTATTTCGACGGCGAACCGGCCTTTCGGCTCCTTTACGACTCTCCGAAATCCCGCATGGCCGGCATCGAAGACCTCATCGCCACCATGGACGAGGACGGGGTGGACCGCTCGGTGGTCTTCGGTTTCCCCTGGCGCCGCATGGAAACGGCCCGCATGAACAACGACTATATCCTGGAAGCCGTGGCGCGCCACCCCAGACGCCTCGTGGGGCTGTGCTGCCTGGATCCGGCCGCGGCGGGGGCCGCCGCCGAGGTGGACCGCTGCCTGGACGCCGGCTTGGCCGGTATCGGGGAACTGGCCTTTTACACCGGGGGCATCGAAGCGGCCGATCTCGACCATCTGGAGGAACCCATGGCCCTGTGCCGGGAGCGCGGCCGCCTGGCCCTGATCCACACCAACGAGCCGGTGGGCCACGTCTATCCGGGCAAAACTCCCAATACCCTGCGACAGATCTATGACCTGGTGGGGCGCTTTCCGCAAAACCGGATCGTACTGGCCCACTGGGGCGGGGGCATCTTTTTCTACAGCCTCCTTAAAAAGGAGGTCGTTCAACGCCTCGCCAACGTCTGGTTCGACACCGCCGCGTCGCCGTACCTGTACGACGCCCGGATCTGGACCGCCGCCAGGGACACCATCGGGCTGGACAAGATCCTCTTCGGCACCGATTTTCCACTCCTGCGCGCGCCCCGCTACCTCAAGGAGATCGACGCCGCGGGGCTGACCCCGACCCAGCGCGCCCGGGTGCTGGGCGGCAACGCAGCGGAGCTGCTGTCGAAGTGCGCCTGAGACCGCACCGCCCGCGACCACGATGTCCGGCTGTCATTCCAAACGAGGCAAGGTTGAACGTGCGTCAAAAATCTTGCCGGCGCATGACAAATTTGCCGGTGTTTCCGGCAAAAATGAGACACTTTTGCAAAGTTTGAAACAACTTGAAGTTTCATCCATCAAGATCCATTCACCTTGAAAAATCAATATTACCTATAATAACAAAAGGATATATAATTTCTGCCGAATAATTGAACTATATGGCATAATGATTGCTTAAAATAAAAACAATTCGGAATCCAGCAATATCCCAGAAGTCCGAATTCCTCTTCTCCTTCCTCTGAGACTGTCGCGGCGTCTTTCGATAAGCGAAAGAAACGCCGCGGCAGTCTCCCCCCCTTTCATCGCGAGGGCGCTTGCGCATTGCAATTTTGAAAGAATTGAGGCAAGGTTCCCCTTTCACGATCTTATCAGCGGCAACGGTGCCATCGGTTCTCTGGGGATATTCCCTGTAGCGCCGGTCCGCGCAACGCGGAAACCAGAAAAATGAGTCCGGAAAAATTGCGCATCACGGTGTTGGTGGACAACCACGCCGCCCCGGGATTGACTGCCGAACACGGCCTGTCCCTACTCATCGATACCGGCCGCCACCGCATCCTTTTCGACACCGGGCAAGGCCCGGCCCTGGCGGCCAACGCCCCGGCCCTGGGCATCGACCTGAGCCGGCTGGACACGCTGGTCCTCAGCCATGGCCATTACGACCACACCGGGGGACTGCCCCTGGTGCTGGGTTCCAGTGACCATATCGCAGTGTATGCCCACGCCGGCGTGGTGCAGCCGCGCTACAGCATCCGCGACGGGCAGGCGCGGCTCATCTCCATGCCCCACGAGGCCATGGCGGCCCTGGACCGGCTGGACAGCGATCGGCTGCACTGGGTGCCGACGCCGGTATGGTTGGATTCGACCATCGGCCTCACCGGCCCCATCGAGCGCCGCACCCGCTTTGAAGACACCGGCGGACCGTTTTTTCTCGATCCGGAAGGTTCCCGGGCCGACCCCATCGTGGACGACCTGGCCTTGTGGGTCCGTACCGGGGAGGGGTTGGTGGTTTGCGTGGGATGCAGCCACGCCGGCCTGATCAACACTCTGAATCAAATCCGCCGCCTCGATCCGGATCGCCCCATCCGGGCCGTCATCGGCGGTTTCCATCTGGTGGCCGCCAGCGAGGAACGGCTGGCGCACACCGTGGCGGCCCTACGGGACATCGCCCCCCGATCCGTGATGCCCTGCCATTGCACCGGGGACGGGGCCACCGCCTTTCTCAAGGAAACGCTGGGCGCGATGGTGCAGCCAGCCAGCGCCGGAATGACTTTTCAGTTCTGAGCTCCAGCACGAAGCAGACGCTCCGGCGGCGCATCGGCATGTCTCCATCCGCCGCCCGAAATCGGTAAAAACATGGTAGTTGCCACGCACCTGGCGCCGATTCCCGTTCCATTGCCGGAGGCGCTGGTGGAACGCCGGCGCCTGATGGAAAAGCTGCGCGCCAACCGCCAGAGGCCGCTGATCCGGATTGCGGCCCAACCGGGCCAGGGCAAAACCTGCCTGGTGGCGGCCTATCTCACCGCAGAAGCCCTGCCGACGGCCTGGTGCCGACTCGATGCAACCACTGTTACCGCCTCCGGAATCTGCCGCCTGCTGACCAACGTCCTGGAATCCATCCTGGAGACCGCTCCCAACCCGGCAAAAAAGGCAAAGGATCCGGAGGCGCCCGCACGGTTGGCCGACCTGGTGGCACGGATCCCCCGGCCGGCGGCGGTGGTTTTCGACAACCTCGACGCGGTAAAGGGCCACCCGGATGCCTTGGCCCTGATTGAACGGCTAATTTTTGACGTTCCCCCGGGAATCCAGGTATTTCTGATTTCTCGTGCCATGCCGGCATTGCGCATCCAGCGTCTCCGGGTCGGCCGGCAGATGCTGGTGCTGGGCAACGCGGACCTGGCCTTCGAGGAAGACGAGGTGCGCGCGTTCCTAATAGGCCATCATCGTCACAGGCTCAGCGAGAACCAGCTGCGGGGAATCCAGCGTGACATCGACGGCTGGCCCGGCGGCCTGGTCCTGCTTGCCGAAGCCCTGACCCGCCTGGAGGAAAAAAATATTGCCCCGCCGGGGCCGGAAGACGGCGTCGCCGAGCTGATCCGTGCCGAAGCCTGGGCTTACTTCGAGGAAGAGGTATTCCTTCGTCAGCCGCCAGTGGTGAGGGACTTTCTGCTGCGCACCGCTCTGCTGGAGGAAATGGATCCTGAGATGGCCGCCGACCTCACCGGCCTGCAAAGCGCCGGGGAAATCCTGGCGGACCTGGTGGCCCGCAATGTCTTCACTCGGGTGCGCTACGAGGGACCCGGCCGGGACGTCTATCGCTATCACCCGTTGTTTCGCGCCTTTCTGCAAGCCCACGCCCGCGCCGACCTCGCGCCGGGCCAGTATCGGCGGCTGCTGCAGCGGATCGGCCGCGCTTACGGGAGCCGCAAGCGATCCGACCTGGCCGTGGGATACTTCCTGGAATCCGGGGACGCCGCCGAAGCGGCCAAGGCCATCAAGCGCGCCGCCCTGGATCTGACCATCGACGACCGCCTGGCAGAGCTGGGCCGCTGGATGGAGGCCATTCCCGACGAACAGTACCAGGCGGATCCCTGGCTCGTCTTCTGGCATGCCGTGGCGCGCCGCAGCCCCGGGGGCGTCAAACCCGGCGAGGAACTGCAAGCGGCCTTGACCCGGTTTGAGGAAAACGACGACCTCCGCGGCCAGTGCCTCACTGTGGCCTACCTCATTGAAACGGCCGTTTTTCAGTGGACCGACTCCGGCGACCTCGCCCAATGGCTCGCTCGGGCCGGCGAATTGCTGGCGACCGCCGGCCCGAGACCCTATTACACCTATGCCAAGGCCCTCCTGTGGCGGCAGATCGGTTTGGGGCACATCTTCGGCAGCGGCGATTTGGCCAGCGGGATTTCCGCATGCCGTAACGCGCAGCTGCTGGCCCTGCGCATCGGCGATGCCCATCTGCAACGCAGTGCCGCCATCCTCATGGCCTCGGCCCTCGCCTCTCTGGGAGAGGTGGCCGAGGCCGAGCAGGTCCTGACGCAAGGCCGTGTTGGCATGGCGGAAAAGATTGCCCCCGAGTACCGGGCCATTTCCCATTTCGCCCATCTGCAACTGGCGCTGCTGGCGGGAAACCTCAGACGCGCGGACGGATTCCTGGAAAGCCTGCGGGAGGAAACCGAAACCTTCGGCCTCCTGTTTCTGTATCCGGTGATGCTGGAAATCCGGGGGCTGCTGCAGATCCAGAAGGGCGCGTATGCCGAAGCCGAGGCCACTGTTCGCCACTGCCGCGACGTGGCCGTGATGATGGCCTCCGGATCCCGGATCGAAGCCCTGGCGTTGGGTCTGGAAGCCATGATCCGCTACCACAGCGGCGACTTCGAGGGGGCGGCCCGGCTCTCGGCCCAAACCATCGAGAAGCTGGATGCCAGGGCTTGCGGTGGCCTGGACCGCCAGCGTGCCGGCCTGCTATTCGGCATCCTGAGTTGGCATCGGGGCGCCCATGACGAAGCGGGTCGCTGGCTGGAGGCGAGCCTCGCCCATTTCCTCCGTCTGGCCAGCCCCATCGGTGCGGCGGAATGCCACCTGGCGCTGGCGCTGGCGGCCGAGAGCGGGAATCGCACCGCATCGATGCATGCCCACCTGTCCCAAGCCCTGGGCATCGTCCATGAGAAAGGCTACCGCCACCTGCGGGTAATGCGGCCTCAGGATGTGACCATGGCTTGCCGGCTGGCGCCAACCTTGCCTCCGGGGCCGCTGGCCGACGGCGCACGCCAACTGTTGAACACCGTGACGACGTTCTCCGCGGCACTGCCGGCGGAAACCGCCGGCAGCCGCGGCGAGACGCCGGTGCTCAGCGCCGCAGCCCGCCGTGCCCGCCTCCCGCGCCTGGAAATATCCACTCTCGGCGGGTTCACCGTCCACCGGGACGGTCGCCATCCGGTGGCGGAGGACGAATGGCACGGACACATGCCCAAGCTTCTGCTCAAAAGCCTCATCGTCCACGGCGCCACCGATGTGCCCAAGGAAGTGCTCATCGAGGACCTGTGGCCGGATACCGAGCCTGCAGCGGCGATGCAGCGCTTCAAGGTCACCCTCCATCGGCTGCGGTCTGCGCTGGAGTCCCGGATCGACCGCCGTTTCCGCTGGGCCTATGTCCGTCTCAAGGATCATCTCGTCTCCCTGGACCCGGAACTCTGCCGCATCGATGTCCAGCAACTCGAACAGTGCTCGGCCGCGCTGCAAACCCTGAGGCCGGGCGAGGACGACGAGCGGGTCCTGGCCTTGTGCCGGCAGGCCCACGGCATCTACCGCGGCGACCTGCTCCCGGAAGAGCCCTACATCCCCTGGGTCGAGGCCAAGCGCAACGCCCTGCGGGAGACGCACGTGGACATCCTCGGCCGCATGGCCGGCCTGCTGGAAGCCCGGGGGCAGACGGAGGAGGTCGTGGAGGTGCTGGCCGCCATAATCGAGGCCGCCCCGGCCCGCGAGGATGTCCTGCGGCGTCTGATGATCCTCTACCAGATCCGGGGGCAGCGCCTTCTTGCCTTGCAAACCTACGAAAAATTTAGAGATTTCCTTTCTTCCGACCTCGACACGGCGCCCGACCCGGCCACCACCCAGCTTTATCGCCGGCTCCAGCAGGACACCACGGTAGGCCTTGGCTGAAAGGCGATTCACACCGAAGCCGATCCGGTAACCTTTCTGTATCCTTCCATATGTTAAGAAAAACCGATAGTTTGGTTTTCTGCCTCCCCGCGGACACTTAACTGTATTTTTGGAAAATCGTCCCTCCCCCTTCGCGGGGGAAGGCGCCCGTTGTCGGATACGGATGGCATGCGCCGCAATCCCCGAGTGGCGCATCTCCACATCAACCCGAGGACCAAGGGAGGATCGCGGTATGGACGTCAGTCGCAGGAAATTCATTCAAATCTCCGGGGCCGCCGCTGCCGGAGTGGCCGTCAGCCATCTGGGCTTCGATCTTCGGCCGGTCAAGGCCCACGCCCAGATGCTGAAGACCCAGTACGCCAAGGAGACGACCACCATCTGCTGCTACTGCGGGGTCGGCTGCGGTGCCATCGTGCACACCAGCCGCCGCGGCGATGGCCGGGTGATCAACATCGAGGGTGATCCGGAGCATGTGATCAACCGCGGTGCCTTGTGCTCCAAGGGATCGGCTCTCAAGCAGCTCACCGAGAACACCAACCGCCTCACCGAACCGATGTACCGGGCCCCCGGGGCCAAGGAGTGGAAGCAGGTCTCCTGGGACTGGGCCCTCGACCAGATCGCGCGGCGGGTCAAGGAGACCCGCGATGCCAACTTCGAACTGAAAAACGAAAAGGGCCAGACCGTCAACCGCACCACGGCCATCGCCTCGGTGGGCTCGGCGGCCATGGACAACGAGGAGTGCTGGCTCTACCAGGCCCTGCTGCGTGCCATGGGGCTGGTGTACGTCGAACATCAGGCCAGGATCTGACACAGCGCCACGGTTGCGGCTCTGGCAGAGTCGTTCGGACGCGGTGCGATGACCAATCACTGGATCGACCTGAAAAACGCGGACGTGATCCTCATCATGGGAAGCAACGCCGCGGAAAACCATCCCATCAGCTTCAAGTGGGTCACCGAGGCCCAGAAGAACGGGGCCACCCTGATCAACGTGGACCCGCGCTTCACCCGCACATCGAGCAAGGCGGACATCTACGCCTCGCTGCGCTCGGGGACGGACATCGCCTTCCTGGGCGGGATGATCAAGTACATCCTGGACAACAAGCTCTACCACGAAGAGTATATGCTCAACTACACCAACGCGTCCTTCATCGTGGGCAAGGGCTTCGGGTTCAAGGACGGTCTGTTTACCGGATACGACGAGAAGAAGCGCGGCTACGACCAGAGCCAGTGGGCCTTCGAAATGGACGACAAGGGCGTCCCCAAGAAGGATCCGACCCTCAAGAATCCCCGCTGCGTGCTCAACCTGCTCAAGAAGCACTACGAGCGCTACACCACCAAACTCGTTTCCTCGGTGACCGGAACCCCGGAAGCGGACCTGCTCAAGGTGTACAAGGCCTACGGGGCCACCGGCAAACCGGACAAGGCTGCCACGATCATGTACGCCATGGGCTGGACCCAGCACACCGTGGGCGTGCAGAACATCCGGTCCATGTGCATGATCCAGTTGCTGCTGGGCAACATGGGCGTGGCTGGCGGCGGGGTCAACGCCCTGCGCGGCGAATCCAACGTCCAGGGGTCCACCGACCACGGTCTGCTCTTTCACATCCTGCCCGGCTATCTGCCCACCCCGTCGGCCTCGATTCCCTCGCTGGCGGTCTACAACGAGAAGAACACACCCAAGAGCAACGACCCGCGCTCGGCCAACTGGTGGCAGAACCGGCCCAAATACGTCGTCAGCCTGCTCAAGTCCTACTTCGGCGACAAGGCCACGGCCGAGAACGAATTCGGCTACGGCTGGCTGCCCAAGCTCGACGACGGCAAGGCCTACTCGTGGCTGGACATCTTCGACACCATGTACAACGGCAAGATCAGGGGATTCTTCTCCTGGGGCCAAAACCCGGCCTGCTCCGGTGCCAACTCCAACAAGACCCGCCAGGCCATGGCCAAGCTGGACTGGATGGTCAACGTCAACCTCTTCGACAACGAAACCGGATCGTTCTGGCGCGGCCCCGGCATGAACCCGGCCGAGATCAAGACCGAGGTGTTCATGCTGCCGGCCTGCGTCTCGGTGGAGAAGGAGGGATCCATCTCCAACTCGGGCCGCTGGATGCAGTGGCGCTATGAGGGGCCCAAGCCGATGGGCAACAGCCGTCCGGACGGCGACATCATCCTGGAGCTGGGTCTCCGGCTAAAGGAACTCTACGCCGGGGGCGGCGCCTTCCCCGATGCCATCCTCAATCTCAAGTGGGACTACCTGACCAACCACAAGTACGATCCCCACAAGGTGGCCAAGGAGATCAACGGCTACTGGCTGGTGGACAAGAAGATCGGCGATGTAACCTACAAGGCCGGCTCGCTGGTGGCGCCGGGCTTCGCCCTGCTCCAGGCCGACGGGTCCACCTCCTGCGGCAACTGGGTCTACTGCGGTTCCTACACGGACAAGGGCAACATGTCGGCCCGCCGGGGGCAGGAGGACGCCCCCAACAACATCGGGCTCTACCCGACTTTCGCCTGGGCCTGGCCGGTCAACCGCCGCATCATCTACAACCGGGCCTCCTGCGATCCCAAGGGCCAGCCGTACAACCCGAATCGCTGGGTGGTCAAGTGGGATGCCGAGGGCAAGAAATGGGTCGGCGACGTTCCCGACGGGCCCTGGCCTCCTCCGCAGAACCCGGACGGCAGCCCCAACGAGGCCGGCCGCTACGCCTTCATCATGACCAAGGAGGGCTTCGGCCAGATCTACGGGCCGGGGCTCAAGGACGGCCCCTTCCCCGAGCACTACGAACCGCTGGAATGCCCCATCGAAAAGAACCTGGTCAACGGGCAGCGGATGAGTCCGGTGGCGCCGGTCTACGGCACGGATGCCGACGCCCATATGACCTGCGATCCGCGCTTCCCCTATGTCGGCACCACCTACCGGGTCAGCGAGCATTGGCAGAGCGGCTTGATGACCCGCCCCCAGCCCTGGCTGCTCGAGCTGCAGCCCCAGATGTTCGTCGAGATGAGCGAAGAGCTGGCCGCCATGCGGGGGATCAAGAACGGCGAACGGGTCCTGGTGGCCTCGGCCCGCGGCGAGGTGAAATGCACCGCCATCGTCACCAAGCGCTTCAAGCCGTTCAAGATCGGCGGCGCCGTGATCCACGAGGTGGGCATCCCCTGGCATTTCGGGTGGCGTTGGCCCGAGAGCGGTGAGGAGGAGAGCGCCAACCTGCTCACTCCGTCCACCGGCGATCCCAACACCCGCATCCCGGAATCCAAGGCCTTCATGGTCAACGTGACCAAGCTTTAGAGAGGAGGTGATCCAGATGGCCAAAGCCTTTTTTATCGATACCACCTTGTGCACGGCGTGCCGCGCCTGCCAGGTGGCCTGCAAGCAGTGGCACGACCTGCCCGCCGAGGAGACGAAAAACCTGGGGACCCACCAGAACCCTCCGGATCTCTCCTTCAACACCTACAAACTGGTCCGGATGAACGAAAAGGTCATCGACGGGCAGCTGCGCTGGCTCTTTTTCCCGGAGCAGTGCCGCCACTGCATCGAAGCCCCCTGCCTGGAAGCATTGGGCGACCCGGGGGCGATCTACCAGGATCCGGATACCGGGGCCATCCTCTACACCCGCCAGACGCGCCAGGCGGATGCCGATGCCATCATCGAGTCCTGCCCGTACCATATTCCGCGGAAAGGACCGGACGGCAGCGTGTCCAAGTGCGACATGTGCAACGACCGGGTCCACAACGGCCTGCTGCCCGCGTGCGTCCAGGCCTGCCCCACCGGAGCGATGAATTTCGGCGAACGTGACGCCATGCTCGAAATGGCCAACAAGCGCCTGGAAGTGGTCAAGGCCAAGTATCCCCAGGCATTGCTGCTGGATCCGGATACGGTGAGCGTGATCTACCTGGTGGCCTTCCCGCCGGAAAACTACCACGAGTTCGCCATCGCGAGCCGTGAACCGTCGGGCGTCACCCGTCACATGGCCCTGCGCAAGATGGTGCGGCCCTTTGCCGCGGCCCTCTCGCATCTGGGTTGATCCCCGAACCGTTGTCATCTAAAAGAGGGGAGGCGGCCGAGCCGCCTCCCCTCTTGTGCACCTGAACCCGGGCAAACCGAAGGGAAAAACGATGCTGGAAGATTGGGACCAACCGAGCGCGGAGCAGTTGGAGCGGGCCATCGCCGCGGCCCGGGAGGCCATGCCGGCCTATGACGATATTCTGGCATTCTATGGAAGGGTGTTCCAGGAACAGGCCACCGGCATCGAGGCGATCGCGGTGACGGTGGAGGCTCCGGATGCCGAACGGGTCGAGATCGCCCGCCGGGAAGGATTTCCCCTGGTCTCTCCGGCCGAATTACCGGTGGACCTGGCCCACGGGGCCGACCTGCTGGTCCGCTTGTGCCGGGCGGTGCAAGGCGCCACGGCACCCCTGGCGGCGGCGGCCGGCGCGATTCAAGCCGCCATCGACCAAAAACCCCTGGCCCCCGAGGAAATGTTGCGGGCCCATCGGGAAGAAAATTCCGACCGATTTGCCGCCATGGCCGCCGCGCTGGGAATTCCGGTGGAGGTGCTGGCCTTTTTCGCCGATCAGAGCCTGGCCCCTTCGCTGGTCGTCGGCCGCCGTCTGCTGGCCGCCGGTTGGGAGCCGGACCTGACAAGAAGCAGGGGATTCTGCCCGATCTGCGGCAGCGCCCCGGCCCTGGGGGTACTGGAGGAGGACGGACGGCGCTTTCTGGTCTGCAGCGTTTGCCGGCAGCCCTGGCAGTTGCCCCGGGTGCGCTGCGCCGCCTGCGGCCAGACGAATGCCGAGAAGCTTTACTATATCTACAGCGAGGAAGAACCCGCCTACCGCATCGATGCCTGCGACGTCTGCCACCATTACATCAAGACGGTGGACCGCCGGCGACTGGCGCGTCCCTTCTATCCTCCCCTGGAGCAGTTACTCACCGTCCACCTGGACCTGGTGGCCGGTGAAAACCAGTTGACTCCGGTGTCCGGGGCCAACTGGGGGGATTGACCAGAACCGTCACCGGATAAGATCAGGGGGCGGCGTTCATCTCCTTCAAGGCCGCCACGATAAGGTCCAGCTTGGGGCGCTCGTTGATGTCCCCCACGTGGATCTTGCGGATCTTGCCGCTCTTGTCGATGAAGATCAGGGCGCGCTCCGCCGTCCCGTCGCCGCGCAGCACCCCGTAGCGGTCGGCCACCTGGCCGTGGGGCCAGAAATCGGAGAGCACCGGGAACCAGATGTCGCCCATCTGCCGGGTCCATGCGAACAGTGTGGGAACGTTGTCCACCGTGATGCCGAGGATCACGGCGTCGTTTTGTTCGAAGAGGGGACGGGCGATGGTGTAGCCGGGCCACTGGTCGGAGCACACCGGCGTCCAGGCCGCCGGCACGAACGAGAGCATCACGTGCTTGCTGCCCCGGTAGCCGCTCAGGGTGATTTTCTCTCCCCCCACCGAGGGCAGGGTAAAATCCGGGGCCAACTCCCCTTCGGCCACCTTGAGCACGCTGTCAACGGGTTTCAGGTGCCCCACGTCGTAGATCTGCTCCTTGAAGGCGAGTGATTCGCCCAGAGCCGGCGCTGCTGCCGTTATCCCGAAAAGTGCCGCAATGAGAAGCCATCCCTTGGATTTCATCGTTTTTTGCTCTCCTTCGGTCTGCCGATCAGACCGTTCGGACCGATCGGACGGATCGGACGGATCAAATGCATTGCTCCGGGCAGGCCTCACTTCATGCCGGCCTTGGCCATGACCTCATCGACGAAGCGAGCCGGGTCCGCGAATTCTCCCAGCTTGGCGTAGACCACGTCCGCCTTTCCCCCCGGGCCAAGCTTGATTCCCATGAAATAAGGCGTCCGCGGCTCCCCCAGGGCCTTGTGGATGGCGAAATCGCCGTCAGGGAACAGCGGGAAGCGGACCTCGTAGGTGTCCCTGAAAAAATCCACTTCCATGGGCGAGTTGCCCACCCCGATGCCGATGAGCTTGACCCGGTTCCCCAGTCGCGGCGTGTCCAGCAGCAACTGGTATAGCTGATTGACCTTGGGCGCCTCGCGCTGGCAGTGGGGGCAGTACATGCTGAAGATTTCCACGATGACCAGCTCGGCGGAAATATCCGCCGGATTGAAAGGGCCGTCTTTTTTGAGGCCCAGGTAGGTCCGCTGCGCCTCGACCTCCGGGCCTGTCAGGGAAATGGCCGGCAACGGATCGCCGGCGCCCACCGGTTCGGCGTGGACCGGCATGGAAACGAGCAACACCGACGCAACGATCAGCATGAACAGGGGACCGCGCATGGCACCTCCTTGCTTTCAGCCAAATGGAGAATCGGGCGGGATGGGATTCATGTTTCAGTAAACATAATCGTTTTCAAAATTCGGGTCAAACCTTTCCCGGGAATCCGACGATGCGCCGGGCCACGTTCTGGCCGTCCACGGCCGCCGAGACGATGCCGCCGGCGTGCCCGGCCCCCTCGCCGCAGGGATACAGCCCGTCGAAACCCGGCGCCATGAGCGTTTCGGCATCGCGCAGGACGCAGACCGGCGCGCTGGTGCGGGACTCCACCGCCAGCACCAGGGCCTCTTCGGTGAGAAAACCTCTCATCTGCCGGCCGAAAAGCGTCAAGGCCGCCTGGAGCCGCCCCGCCACCGGTGCCGGCAAAAGGGTGTGCACCGGCCAGGCAACCAGGCCGGGTCGGTAGGAACTCGACGGCAGGGATGTCGATGGGCGACCGGCGACAAAATCGGTCATCCTTTGGGCAGGCGCCCTGAGCCCCTCGCCGCCGGCGGCATAGGCGGCCTGCTCGATGCGCTGTTGGAACCGGAGCAGGGCCAGGGGGTCGTCACCCGCCTCGGCGGCCAAGTCCGTCGGGCCGATTTCCACCACCAGTCCGGCATTGGCCAGGGGGCCGTTGCGGCCGGCCATGCTCATCCCGTTGAGGACCAGTTCTCCCGGTGCGGTGGCGGCGGGGATGACGTGGCCGCCGGGACACATGCAGAAGGAATAGACCCCCCGGCCGTCGATGCGGGTTTTCAGCCGGTAGACGGCCGGGGGCAGGCCGGCGGGGCGCACCGGACTGCGGTACTGGATTTGATCGATGAGGCTCTGGGGATGCTCGATGCGCACCCCCACGGCCAGAGGCTTGGCGGTGATGCGAACCCCGCAGGCCGACAGCCAGGTGTAAACATCGCGGGCTGAATGGCCGGTGGCCAGAACCACCGCCTCGGCCAACCATTTCTCCCCCTCGGCCGACATCACGCCGCGAACCCGTCCACCATGGCGCACCAGGCCGACGACACGCCGGCCGAAATGCACCTCTCCGCCGTTGTCGAGAATTGTCCGGCGGATGCCGGCGATGATGCGCGGCAAGCGGTTGGAACCGATGTGGGGCTGAGCCTCGATGAGGATTCGCGGATCGGCACCATGGGCCACCATGCGTTGCAACACCTTTCCGACGTCGCCGCGCTTGGTGGCGCGGGTGTAAAGCTTCCCGTCGGAATAGGCCCCGGCTCCGCCTTCGCCGAAACAATAGTTGGCGTCGGTGTTGACGGACCCGGCGCGATAAAGGGCGGCGATGGCATAGCGGCGGGCGGTGACGTCCGGCCCGCGCTCCAGAATGACCGGTTTGAGGCCGTGCGCGATCAATTCCAAGGCGGCAAAATAGCCGGCTGGTCCGGCTCCGACGACGAGCACCGGCTTTGCGTTTGCCGGTACCGGCGCCAGGGGCGGCGGCGGGGGCGGCAGCGCGGCGGCCGCGCCGAGGACGACGGTGAGTTCGTAACAGGGGCGGCCGCGCCGGGCGTCGATGCTGCAGCGCAAGATCCGATACGGCGGCAGGGCGCCGGGCGTGAGGCGCAAGGCGTCGGCCAGTCGATGGCGGATCCGGGCCTCATCCGGCGCCTGACCGGGAGGCACCCGCAAGGTGATGCGTTCCGGCATTGCGGCATCCATGGGCGCCGTGTTTTGGCCGGGCAACCATTTTCGAGGGTTTCCTTTCATGACGGGCAACATACTGGCATCGGCGTCGCATTTCAATTGCCGGGGGGTTGCCGGCCACGCAGTGGAATCAATTGCGGCTTGACTTTTCCATCCTCTGTTTACATGTTTAAAGGAATTTTTTTGACCTGATGTTCCGTTTCCCTTTCACCACCATGCATGATGGGCACCATCGACAGAGAGGAAGGCACGGCCATGAGTGAAATCATCCGAAAACAAGTCTGCAAATGTGAACACTGCGGCAACGAAGCCGAGATGGTGGTGACTTGCAGCCTGCCCGATGCCGATGCGCCGGCGCCCGAGGCCAAGCCCTCGGCCGATACCCCGCATCGCGTCCTGGGGCACGCCAAGTGCAGCCACTGCGGCAACGAAGCAGATATGTGGATCGACCTGTGACCGTTTCCCGGGATCGAATTTCCTTTTGAAATATCGCTTTGCGCCGGAAGGAGACCTCGGCCATGGAGGAAGGCAAATCGACGATCAACACCGGGCTGCGCGGTGTCACCGTCGCGAGTACCCGCATCAGCCACGTGGACGGCAAAGCCGGGAAGCTCATTTATCGCGGCTATCTTGTCAAGGATCTCGCCGAGGCCGCCACCTACGAGGAAGTGGCCCACCTGCTGCTCCATGATCGCCTGCCGCAAGCCGAGGCCCTGGAAAAATTCAGGCGGGACCTCGCCGGGGCCCGGGCCATTCCGGAGGGATTGATCGCCGCGATGGCAGCCCTGCCCGCCGACACCCCGCCGATGGACGTGCTTCAGGCTGCCGTGCCGCTGCTGGCGGCCTACGACCGGACGCTGGCCGACCCGAGTCTCGAGGCCGAACAGCTTCGGGCGACCCGTCTGGTGGCCAAGCTGGCCACCCTGGTGGCTGCCTGGCACCGCATCCGGCAGGGTCTGGGGCCGGTGGCACCGGATCCGGACCTCGGCCATGCCGCCAATTTCCTCTACATGCTTTCCGGCCAGCGGCCGGAAAGTGACGTGGCGCGATTCTTCGACGTGGCGCTGGTGCTCCACGCCGAACACTCCTTCAATGCCTCCACCTTCACCGCCCGCCAGGTTGCCTCGACCCGTGCCCACCTCTACGCCGCCGTATCGGCGGCCGTCGGCTCCCTTTCCGGCGAACTGCACGGGGGGGCCAACGTCAGGGTGATGCAGATGCTCAAGGCCATCGGGTCGCCCGAAAAGGTCGAGGCCTATATCACCCGCATCCTGGACGAAGGGCAAAAGATCATGGGCCTGGGCCATGCGGTCTACAAGGTCGACGACCCCCGGGCCCACATCCTGGCGCCCATGAGCCAGGAACTGGGGCGGCGCGTGGGCCAGCCGCAGTGGTATGAGATGTCCAAGCTGCTGGAAATCAAGGGCAAAGAGGCATTCAAGGCCCGCAAGGGAATCGACATCTTCGTCAACGTGGATTTTTACAGTGCCTCCTTGTTTTACTGCATGGGCATCCCCATCGATCTGTTCACTCCGGTATTCGCCGTTTCAAGGATTTCCGGCTGGAGCGCCCACGTCATCGAGGAGCGGTTCGCCCTGGCGGCACCCAAACCGGCCCTCTATCGCCCCGGATCCGATTACGTGGGAGACTACTGCGGGCCGGCGGAGTGCGCATTTGTACCGCTGGAAAAACGCTGACCATCCCTTCCTTTCCCCGTGCTCGCGCCCCGGCATCTTGCCGCATCGGGTTTCGGTTGACATTGGCGTCGCCATGATCTAGGTACGGTTCTCAAATCCTTTTTGGGGAAGGCTACCGGCCCCGGGCCGGCGTTCTGAGCAGCACAATCGGGAAGGAAGATCGTGAACACGGAATCTCATCTGCGAATGACCCGCCAACGGCAGGTCATCCTGGAAGAATTGCGCCGTACCTGTTCCCATCCCGGAGCCGATGAAATCTATGCCCGGGTGCGAAGGCGCCTCCCTCGGATCAGCCTGGGAACCATCTATCGCAACCTCGAGGTGCTGTCGGCCACCGGCGAAATCCAGAAAATCGAAACAGGCGGCTCGCTCAAGCGATTTGACGGCAACATTTCACCCCACTACCACATCCGCTGCCTGCGCTGCCACAAGGTGGTCGACGCACCGGTCGAGGTGCTGCCCGACATCGAACGGCTCCTCGATGGAAAAACCGACTTCACTATCACCGGTCACCGCATCGAGTTTCTGGGCCTCTGTCCGAAGTGCCAAGCCAAAGCTGAAGCCGAAAGCCGATACCTCACCGAGATGTAGCCCCGTCAGGTCCGGTACCGCGCCCCATCAAGCGACACCCAGCTTTCCTTGAAGCCAATCGCGGACTTCGCCATCAGCCGCCCAAACCCCCTTGTGGTGGCCAACACGTTCCAGGAAACGACGCTCGATGCGTTCCGGCATCCGGATCTCGGCCAGCTCCTCCGCTTCGTCCGAATTGCGGCGAATCAGGTAGACCACCGGCTTGCGCCAGGTGTTGACGACAAAGTAATGGGTGACATCATTCTTGGACCGGATCACGTAGTTGCCCCGCGCCCAGTTGTTGCCCCACTCCAGGTAGAGGCGAACGGCTTCCTCGGGCGTCATGTCCCAATCGATGGCGTTGACCAGTTCGCGGTCCTTGGCAATTTTTTCAAGAGTCGCCATAAGATAGCTCCTTTCGTCCATTTGCGCAGAGCCAAGACACGAAAAACACGAAACCTGAGTTCAGCATTCCGGTGTCGGATCCAATTTCAGCCCCGATCCGCAAAGGGAATCCAACCGGAATGCTGATAGTAATTGTTCCTGATTGTTAGTCAACCGGGTGGCAATTGAAAGCGAAGGCGATTCATGGGCCAATTCTTGATGATCGATATCGGCGCTGGAACGATGGACATCCTGTGGTACGACAGTGACTCGGGCCGCAGTTTCAAGATCGTGACCCGCTCTCCGGTATGGCGGGTAGCCGAAATGGCCGCCGGGGAGGGGGATCTCGTGGTCACCGGGGGAGAGATGGGCGGTGGACCCGTCAGCGCCACGCTGGAGTCACGCGCCCGCAGACATCGGGTATCCATCACCCCCGAGGCAGCTCACACCTTGAACCACGACCCGCAAAAGGTGGCCGCCATGGGACTGGAAATCGTGGATCGGCAGGCGGCGGACCGGCTCATCGCCTCAGGAACCCCGTCGATCACACTCGCCGACATCGACGGGGGGCAAATCCGTCGGATCGCCGAAACCCTGGACGTCCCCTTCGCATTCGACGCCGTGGCGGTCTGCGCCCAGGATCATGGCATGCCGCCGGAAGGCGTGTCCCACCTCGACTACCGTCACCGGTGCCATGCCGCGGCCCTGGATGCCGACCCTTCCCCGGCCGCCCTTCTATACCCGGCGGACCAAATTCCCGAATCCTTCAACCGGCTGCGGACCATTGCAACCGATGCCGCCCGCCTGCCGGCGCGGGCCGTCTACGTGATGGACAGCGGCATGGCCGCCATCCTGGGCGCCAGCCTGGATCCGTTGGCCTCGGTAAATCGGGATGCCATGGTGCTGGATATCGCCACCTCCCACACCGTGGCGGCAACCCTGCACCGCGGCGAAGTGGCCGCCTATCTGGAGTACCACACCCGGGACCTGTCGGCCGACCTTCTCGAAGCGCTGCTGCCGTCCTTGGCCGAAGGCCGCTTGACCCACGATGAGGTTCTGGCCGGCGGTGGCCATGGGGCCTACACCCGCCGCCGGGTCGGCTTCAACCGCCTCGGCGTCATTGTGGCTACCGGTCCCCGGCGGGCGCTGGTACGAAGAAGCACCCTCCCCCTCGTTTTCGGCGCGCCATTCGGCGACAACATGATGACCGGCACCACCGGCCTCCTCGAAGCGCTTCGTCGACGGCTAGGACTGGCTCCCATCGATTATATCTGACTGAATTCTTTAGGATTTCTGTTCGAAACCGCGCGGTCGCCAGCCGCCCATCCGGCATCGGCTGGAAATTTCTTTGCCGAGAATCGTTATTTTTTGATAAATGGTGAAGAGCCATTCGACTTCGTATTCAAGATGATACTGATTTTGTTGCACGGTGCGATAGGTGCCGCTTCAGCGAAACCCGTCGGTGTCATCTTGAATACAATTTGGAAAAAGCTGATTCCACTCGGGACGGTTGGCGTGAACCTGCTGGCCACAACCTTTTTCGTTCCGTCCGGAGAAATGGTCCGTATGTATCCTCGACACCGATGGCTCTGTGGCACTCTGCTCTGCGGGATACTGATGGCGACGCCCGATGCCCTGGCCGACCAGACCGCCGTGCGCATCGAGGCGCCTTCCTCCGCTTCGCCGGGCAGCCAGATCACCGTCAGGGTGCATGTCACCCATTCCGGCAACAATTTTTTTCATTTCACCAACTGGGTTTGGCTCAAGGCCAACGACGTGGAAATCGGACGCTGGGAATTCAATCCCGACGCCCGTCCGGAAGACGAAAACTTCACCCGCCAGGTTTCCTACCGGGTTGAAGGCCCGGTGACATTGACCGCCCAGGGCAACTGCAACGTCCACGGCAGCGCCGGAGCGGTCCACGCCAACGTGGCCGTTGATCCGGCCCCGGGCCCGGGGCCGGATCAACGGCCGGTACGGGCCGAGCCCACCGGCCGCAGCCCCATCGGCTGGCTCGTCCTGATGCTGGGCGTTGCCAACCTGATTCTATGCGCTTTTCAGGTGGCCAGCGGCCGCCGCTGGATCAAGGTCAAGATCGCCGTGCATCGACGCTTCGGCCAGTTGCTGCTCGCCCTGGCGTTGATCCACGGCCTGCTGGCGCTGCTGACGACCTGAACAAACCTCTCCCACTTTCCCAAGGAGGCCAAGATGAAGCATCTGACCGCGACATGTCTGGGCTTGTTTCTCGTTCTGTCCATCACCGGCGCGCTGTGGGCTGAAGGCGTGTTGAAGACCGGGATGGAATCGGCGGACCAGGTCGTCAAGACCCGCAAGTACCTCATGCACACCATCAAGATCAACGTAGACGACGCCGCCAAGAAGTTCGAGGCCGACCGGATCGGCGACATCCAGGCCAACGGCGCCACCGTCGCCCTGGCGGCCAAGGTCATGCCGCCGCTGTATCGGGAAAAACACGAGGCGGCCTACGACGGCCAGGGCAAGTTTTTCAAGGGAGCCGAGCCGGCGGCCTTCGAGGGGGTCAGCGAGGCGCTGCGGTCGGCGGCGCAGAATCTGCGGATGAGCGCCGAAAAGAACGACAAGGCGGGTGTGATCCAGGCGATGGGCGCGTTGCAGCAGAGCTGCGGTGCCTGCCACAACGCGTATCGCGGAAGTTTCTGATCTTCAGCTGTCGTCGCTGCCGTCTTCCACCGACGGCTTGGATGCCATCAGGGCCGATTCGGTATCGTCCAGGTACTGGCTCAGGTGAGTCACGTCCCGTTCGAATGCGATCTTCTGGTCGGCCGGGATCGGTTTCTGCCGGGGAGAATCCAGGGCGTGATAGTTGACCGGGGTGCCGTCGCGGTAAAAGGCGAAATCCAGATGGGGGCCGGTGGCCAGCCCGGTCTGGCCCACATAACCGATGACGTCGCCGCGCTGGACGCGGCTCCCGGAACGGATACCCTTGGCAAAACGGGACAGGTGGATGTAGCGGCTTTCGTAGCGGCTGCCGTGTCGCAGGCGGATGAAGCGCCCGGCGTGCTTGTCATAGCCGGTGCGCATCACGGTTCCGTCCCCCACCGCCAACACGGGAGTGCCGGCGGGTGCCGCATAATCGATGGCCAGGTGGGGTCGGTAGGTATTGAGGATGGGATGGAGCCGCCGCCGTGAAAACCCCGAGCTGATCCGGTTGTACTTGAGCGGCGCGGGCAGGAAACGGCGCTGGACGCTGCACCCGTTTTCATCGTAGTACCCGCCGCCCCGGCCGTCGTCATGGAAGTAGGCATTGAATACGGTCCCCTCGTGGACCATGCGGGCCGCCCGGATTCTGCCGAAACCGACCTTGCGCCCCTCGACGAACGACTCTTCGAAGACGAGGGTGATGCGGTCCTCCGGTTGAAGATGAAACAGGTCCACCGATTGGCCCATCACCTCGTCGAGGGAAACGATGAGGTTGGGGTCCACCCCCTGGTTTTGGAGCGCCTCCCACAGCGAGGATGAAACCGCGGCCGCCGCCGTGCCGAGTCTGGTCTCCATCGGCTTGCTGGCGGTTCGCACCGCCACCGGTTCCGCCAGATCAAAGACCACGTAGTCGGCGGCCGAGATTTCGTAGACGAAGTGCCGCGCCTGTCCATCACCGTTGACGAAGAGGCTGTAGGGCTGACCGGGCCTGAGCTGGCGCAGGTCGAAGACTCCACGGCTCGCCGCGGCGGCCTCGGCGATCCGCTGGGCGCAAACGCCGTGGCTGTCCAGAATGCCGGCCAGAGTGGCGCCTTCGGACACCTTTCCCTCATAGACGGCCAGGTTTTCCAGGAGAATCCCGTAGCGGGTCTCTACCGGAAGCGCATCCGCCGTCGGTTTCTCGGTGGATGCCGTCATCGATGAGCACGGCGGAGAAGGGGCTTCGGAAGGGTCGATGCGGGAGTCGGAGACAGCGGGCAGGAAGTAGGCCGCCGCGCAGAACAGCAGCCCCGGCAGTACCAGCCGGACGAGGATCCGCCCCGGCCGGCGCCGGCGCCTGGGAGACCATCCATACCCGCCGCCACTCGCGGTCCGGGTCCACCGCCGCAGATCAGACATAACTGGCCCGGGTGGCCTCATCGGCCATCGTCGGGGCGATCAGCGGCTTCCATTCCGGCGCATCCCAGGTTCTCAGGTGAGTGTGCATCTCCAGGTAATGGGTCGGGATGGGATGGGTCCCCACCACCACTTTGACCCCGTAGCGTTTTTCCAGGAAGGCCTTGAAGGTTTCGATATAGGGACAAGGCGGGTAGCCGACCACCAGGCCGGTGGCCAGATGGATGACTTCAGCACCGTTCTTGACCATTTCCTGCCCGGCGTACTCGATGTTGCCGCCCGGGCATCCGTCGCAGGTGGTAAAGCCCACCAGCTCCGGTTCGGTGTCGGTGTAGATGCTGAAGGCGCCTTCCCTATTGCGCATCGAACGCAGGCACTTGCCCCCGGCGCAGCGCCGATAACGATCGCAAATGATGATCCCGATCTTGGTTTTGGCGGTCATGGACCTTCCTTTCAATTCGGCGTCTAATTGTTTTTCTTTTCTTTTTTTATCTTTCGCTTCTCCTGGGGCGTATGAAGGGCTTTTTTCTTCTGCTCCTTTTTTCCCTTGTCCTTGCTTCCTTTTTCTCCCATGTTGTCGCCCCCTGCTCAAAAATGGCTGAATAAGAACTTCCATTATCGCCGCATGTGTCGATAACTATTTGTGTCATATAAACAAATTCGAAGATCAGGTCAAGACGACCCTGCCGATGGGGCGCCTGCGAAGTGGATTCCAGCCAAAAACCTCAGACGGCGGGAATCCGCATCGCATCCCGTAAGTTTATCCCCTCACACCATCTCCAAGGCGCAGGCCATCGACACCCCACCGCCGCCACAGAGGGTCGCCAACCCGAGGGTTTGGCCCCGCTTGCGCATGGCGTGGATCAACGTCACCATGATCCGCGCTCCCGTGGCGCCCACCGGGTGGCCGATGCCGATCCCGGAACCGTTGACGTTGACGATCTCCCGATTGAGGCCCAGCTCCCGCTCGCAGCCGATGTACTGGGAAGCGAAGGCCTCGTTGACTTCCATCAACTCGAAGTCGGCGATGGCCAGGCCACTACGACGGATCAAATCCTGAACGGCCGGCACCGGCGACAACCCCATCACCGAGGGATGGCAGGCGCCGCGGCCCACCGCCCGGATGCGCGCCAGAGGGGTGATGCCCAGCGCCCGGGCCGTGTCGGCCCCCATGATCACCATGGCTGCGGCCCCATCGTTGATTCCGCTGGAATTGCCGGCGGTCACCGTGCCGATTTCGGGAACGAAGGCCGCGGGCAGTTTGGCGAGCTGTTCCATCGTCAGACCGGGGCGATAATGCTCGTCCCGTTCGAAAATAATCGGCGGCTTCTTGCGCTGGGGCACCTCCACCGGCACGATTTCCTCGGCAAAGTCCCCCTCCCGGGTGGCGCGTTCCACGTTGTGGTGGCTGCGCAGGGCCACCTCGTCCATCTCCTGCCGGGTGATGCCCATGTGCTGGGCGATGAATTCGGCGGTGTGGCCCATGATGTAGGGCTTGCCCACGAAATGGCTCAGGGGCGGCTGGCTGGCGTCCACCGGCCCGTCTTCCGGATGGGGAATCAGGTGGGAGCCGCAGTGCAGCCCCCGGATGAGGGCATCGACGAAGGTCTGGTCCTGCAAGCGGCATCCCCAGCGGGCCGCCGGCACCTCGTAGGCCACCCCGGACATGTGCTCCACCCCGCCGGCAAGGATGATGTCGGCCACTCCGGCCTGGATCATCGCCGCCCCGCTGAGCACGGATTCCATTCCCGATATGCACACGCGGTTGATGGTCACCGCGGGCACGGAATCCGGAATCCCGGCCATCAGGGCCGCCACGCGGGCCGTGTTCAGGGTGTCGGAAGGCTCCAGACAAAGGCCGAATCGCACGTCGTCGATGCGCCCGGCCTCGATGCCGGCCCTTTCGATGGCCGCTTTCATCACCACCGCGGCGATACGGGCCGCGTGGCTGTCCCGAAGGGTGCCGCCGAAGGCGCCGATGGCGGTCCGGCAGGCTGAAACGATCACAACTTCACGCATGGGGGAAACGTCCTTTCAGGTTGCAGATTTGAAATGAAGGAAATCCAACTCCGGTTTTCCGTGGTCTGTCGGGCCTGACCGGCGGGCCTGGCAAGTCCGGTCGGTCCGCCATCACAGCCCCCCGAACCCTTTCTCGTCCATTTCCACCGCGCCGCCCTCGGCATTGACAATGGCCTGGATGCGGCCCCGGGTGACCGGCAGCAGGGATCGGATGAAGAAGCGGGCCGTCTTGATCTGGCCGTCGTAAAATGCGGCCTGACGGTTCGAGGCGACCGTCTCGGCGGGATTTTTCGCCTTGGCGCAGAGGGCGTCCAGCCTGGGGGAGGCCACTTTGGCCCGCCACAGGAGCATCCATGCCACGACCAGGTCGCCCATGGCATCCAAGAACGGGCAGGCATGGGCGAAGGCCACCTTGAGACCGGGGCCGCCGGCCTGCTTCGCCAGCGCCAGGGCCGACTTCTCCATCGCGTCGGCGGCATCCCCCACCGCGGCTGCCAGAGCACCCAGCGCATCGATCTTGCCGGCTTCTTCCGCCGTCTGGCGCACCGCCGCCAGAAAATCCATGAAGACGCCGCCCTTACGCATCGCCAGCTTGCGGCCGAGCAGGTCCATGGCCTGGATCCCGTTGGTGCCTTCATAGATGCTGGTGATCTTGCAGTCCCGGGCGAGCTGCTCCACCGGGTATTCACGGGTGTAGCCGTATCCCCCGTAGACCTGCATCGCCTGGGTGCAGACCTCGAAGCCGCGGTCGGAGCAGTAGCTCTTCACCACCGGAATGAGCAGATCGATCAGGTCCTGCCAGTAGTTCGCCCGCTCGGCATCGGCGGCCGTCTCCTTGCGGTCGAAGGCCAGGGCGACATAGTAGAGAAAACTGCGCATCCCGTCCACGTAAGCCTTCATCCACATCAGCATCCGGCGTACGTCCGGATGGGCGATGATGGGAACGCTGGGGGCGTTGGCATCCTTGCCGGCGGCCAGGTCCCGGCCCTGGCGCCGCTGGCGGGCGTAGTCCAGCGCGTACAAGTAGGCGGCCGTGGCGTGGGAAAACCCCTGGAAGCCCACGTCGAGACGGGCCTCGTTCATCATGTGGAACATGATGCGCATCCCCTGGTTGGGTTCCCCCAGCAGCCAGCCCCGGCATTTTCCGCCGCCGCCCAGCGTCAGGCTGCACGTCGGACTGCCGTGAAGCCCCATCTTTTCCTCGACCCCGGTGCACACCACGTCGTTGAAGGCGCCCATGCGGCCGTCCGTCTCCACCCAGTACTTGGGGACCAGAAAGATGGAGATTCCGCGCGTGCCCGCCGGAGCGCCTTCGATGCGCGCCAGCACCGGGTGAATGATGTTCTCCGTCAGGTCCTGTTCGCCGTTGGTGATGAAGATCTTGTTGCCGCTGATGCTGTAGGTGCCGTCCGGGTTGGGCCGGGCCGTGGTGGTCAGGGCCCCTACGTCGCTGCCGGCCTCCGGCTCGGTGAGCAGCATCGAGCCGCCCCAGCGGCCGGTGTAGAGCTTGTTGAGAAACAGAGCCTTTTGCTCGGGGGTGCCGAAGAGCTCGACCATCTTGCCGGCGCCGTGGCCGAGGGTGGCGTAGGCGGTGAAGGCGAAGTTGGCCCCCACGAGATACTCGTTGGCCGCCTTGGCGATGACGTGGGGCAACCCCTGGCCGCCAAGATCCGGGTCCTCGGTCATGGCGATCCACTCGTTTTCCACGAAAAGCCGGTGGGGGCGGCGAAAGCATTCGGGGACCGTCACCTTGCCGGCGTCGAAACGGATCCCTTCCCGGTCCCCCGCGGCATAGGTCGGCAGAATCTCCTTGATGCCGAAATCGCGGGCCGCGTCGATGACCATGTCGCAGGCCTTGCGGTTCAAATCCCGGTAGCGGTCGCAGTCGAACAGGGTCTGGACGTCGAACTGCTCGTAGAGAACAAAATCGATGTCGCGGCGGTCGGCAATCACCTGGGCCATGGATGCTCTCCTTTGTCGTTTGGAACGGCGGGCGCTGCGCCGGCGCAGCGTCGTTTGAGGATTCGCCCCGCTTCATAGGAGATCGGGGATTTGCTTGTCAAGCCTGCCGCCGACAAGAAGCGTGAGGTCGGCGGGGTTTACATCCGGGCGGCGATGCGCCAGAATGTCGGCATTCGGCGTGCCGTGACGGCACACGAAGATGCCCGGGGGAAATGGCCATGGCCCAACCTGTCGTCTACGGCGAATTGACCGATATCGTCTCCGGCACGCCGCTGGCGGATACCGAGGACGAGCGCCTGCGCCAGCAAATTGCCCGACGCCTGCTGACCGAGTGCGGATTTTCACCTCAGCAGATCCAGTGCCGGCTGCGAATTCCGATTTGCGTCGGGGAGAAACGCGCCGAGGTGCCGCTGGACTTTCTCGTTTCCGTCCAGGGGGTTCCGGCGATGATGATCAAGTACGGCCCCGGATCCATCGTCACCCGCCACCGGCCGGCCCTTGCCCTGGCCCGCCTGCTCGGACCGCGCATCGTGCCGGTGGTCGCGGTAACCAACGGCCGCGATGCGGATGTCCTGGAGAGCGGCCGGGGACGAATCATTGGCAGCGGACTGGAGGCGATTCCGACCCGGGAGGCGCTCGAACGCCGTCTGGGGGATACGCCGGCGGTGCCAGTGGACAGCCGCCAGGCCGAGATGGCCGCCCGGATCGTCTACGCGTTCGAAATCGACGGCAACTGCGCCTTGGATGCCCATCTCCATTCTGATTCGAAAGACGAGGGGCAATGACGGATGACGAACTGATGCAGGCGGCCCTCGCGGAAGCCCGCGGCGCCTTGGCGCGGGGGGAATTTCCCGTCGGCTGCGTCATTGCGGACCGTTCGGGGATCCTGGTGCGCGCCGCCCGTCGGGGCAGCACCGGCCCCTCGCCCAGCGAGCTGGCCCACGCCGAAATGATCGCCTTGAAACGGTTGGAACTAGTGGCGCCGCAACCCGAAGCCCAGGATCTGACCTTGGCCGTCACCCTGGAGCCCTGCCTCATGTGCTACGGCGCGATTCTGCTGGCGGGAATCGGAAAAATTGTCTATGCTTATGAAGATGCCATGGGCGGCGCCACCGGCTGCCCGCTGGAGCGGCTCGGGCCGCTGTACCCTGCCCGCCGCGCCCGCATCGTCGCCGGTCTGCGGCGCGGTGAAGCCCTGGCATTGTTTCAGGCGTTTTTCGCCGACCCCGCCACCGGCTACTGGCAGGAAAGCCTGCTGGCCCGATACACCTTGGCCCAGCAGCCCGGGCAAGACCCTCGGAGCTGATGCCGGCCCTCTCGGGATGGGTCGGCGCCGGAACTCCTTTTTTTCGGTTGCATTTTTCGAGATGATTGTATATTGGACTGGGCATTTATGCGGTGGCCGGATCGGTTGTGGTTCGCCGGAAGCCGCCGCAAGAGTAAACCGTTTCAACGCCAGGAGGTGCAGGAATAGCTCTTTTGCGAAACGTCATTCCAACGCGTGCGGACCAGACCCGGATCAATCGAAACATCAGGGCCAAGGAAGTTCGGCTGATCGACCCGGAAGGCGGTCAGATCGGCGTCGTTTCCCTCGCCAGGGCCTTGGCGACGGCTGCTGAGCATGGCTTGGATTTGGTGGAGATTTCGCCCAACGCCAATCCACCGGTCTGCAAGATCATGGATTACGGTCGGTTCAAGTACGAACAGACCAAAAAGAAGCAGGAAGCCAAAAAAAAGCAGAGCACCGTCCAGGTCAAGGAAATCAAGGTTCGCCCCAAAACCGGCGACCACGATCTGGAAACCAAGATCGGCCATATCCGCAAGTTCCTGGCAAAGAAGGACAAGGTCAAGGTGACCGTGATGTTTCGTGGCCGGGAAATCACCATGGCCAACCAAGGCCGGGATCTGTTGACGCGGATCACCGAGACCCTTGGCGAAGAGGCCACGGTGGAGCAGGCACCGAAGTTCGAAGGGCGGACCATGGTGATGATTCTCTCGCCGCGAACGCATTGAGACCCGCTCCTGGCATTCGTTTCCCCCCCTTTTGGTCGCCATCGACGGGGACCGAACGGATGGCCAAAGCACGGTAGAGCCATGGCGTGACACGCCCATCGCGGCGCTCACGCCATCTTCATTTTCTAATTTGTCGTCAATCGTCGATCCCGATCGATTGACAAGGAGTTGCCGATCATGCCGAAAATCAAGACCAACCGCGCCGCGGCAAAACGCTTCAAGCGCACCGGAACAGGCAAGTTCACGTACAACAAGAGCCACCACAGCCACATCCTCACCAGCAAGACCACCAAGCGCAAGCGCAGCCTGCGCAAGGGGCGGATCGTGGATCAAACCAACATGAAAGCCGTGCGGCGCCTTCTGCCCAACGGCTGAAACACCAGGCCGCATCGGTAAGCTGCGGTAGAAACGTCATCCGGTCGCCGTCGGCCATACGGTGCGCCGCCGGCGCCATGCTTCAAGGAGATCGTCATGCGCGTAAAACGCGGATTCAAAGCAAGACACCGTCGCAACAAGGTTTTGGCGCAAGCCAAGGGGTTTCGGGGCGGCCACAGCAAGCTGTTTCGCACCGCCGCCGACACCGTCGACCGTGCTTTAAACTACGCCTTTCGGGACCGGCGGGTTCGCAAGCGTGAATTCCGGCGCCTGTGGGTGGCCCGCATCAACGCCGCCGCACGGCTCAACGACCTGAGTTACAGCCGCTTCATGCATGGACTGAAGCTCGCCAACGTCGCCCTGGACCGCAAGGTCCTGGCCGAAATGGCCGTTTCTGACCCGGCCGGCTTCGCGCGCCTCGCCCGGCTGGCCGCCGAGCAGTCCTGATGCCTCCCGGCGGGGTGGCGCGTTCCGCCCCGCCGCACCGACCGACCCACCGGGCCGGCACCAACTCGCCAACTACGATCAGGCCCTTGACCGTGCAACAGACTCTCGAACAGATTCGCGCCGACGCCTTGCAGCGGCTGCAGACGGCCGCGGACCGGGAAGCCGTTCAAGCACTGAACGTCCAATTTCTCGGCCGCAAAGGTGTCTTGACGCAGTTTTTGCGGCAAATTTCCGCTCTGCCGCCGCCGGACCGTCCCGCCGCCGGCCAGGCCGCCAACCGTCTCAAGACCGAGCTCGAAGAGGCCCTGGCCGGACGTTTGGCCGCCATCGAAGCCGGTCAGCGGGCCGACGAAGACCGCATCGACATCACCCTGCCGGGGCGTCCGGCCCCCGCGGGCTGCCTGCATCCCCTGACGCAAATCAGCGTGGAAATCTGCGAAATTTTCGAACGCATGGGCTTCGACATCGCCGAAGGCCCGGAAGTTGAAACCGATTACTACAATTTCGAAGCCCTCAACATTCCCAAGGACCACCCCGCCCGGGACATGCAGGACACCTTCTACGTGTCCGACAACATCGTGCTGCGGACCCAGACGTCGCCCACCCAACCGAGGGTGATGGAACGGCAGCAGCCCCCGGTGCGCATCATCGCGCCGGGAAAAGTCTACCGCTGCGATTCTGACCTGACCCATACGCCGATGTTTCACCAGGTGGAGGGGCTGTTGGTGGACACCGATGTGTCCTTCGGGGATCTGAAAGGCGTTTTGACGGAATTCGTTCACCAAATCTTCGGTCCCCGGACCCCCCTGCGCTTTCGCCCGTCCTTCTTCCCCTTCACCGAACCGAGCGCCGAGGTGGATATCGGCTGCACCATCTGTCGCGGCGCCGGCTGCCGGGTGTGTTCCAACACCGGCTGGCTGGAAATTCTCGGCTCGGGGATGGTGCATCCGGCGGTGTTTGAAAAAGTAGGCTACGACACGGACCGCTACTCGGGTTTCGCCTTCGGCATGGGGATCGAGCGCATCGCCATGCTCAAGTACGGGATCGACGATCTGCGCCGGTTCTTCGAAAACGATCTGCGGTTTTTGAGGCAATTTTAAGATGAAGGTCAGTTGGAGCTGGTTGACCCGGTACGTCGACGTCGATTTGACCCCGGCACAGGTGGCCGAGGCCCTGACTTTGGTCGGTTTGGAGGTCGCCTCCGTCACCGATCGCTACGGGTTCCTGGAAACGGTCCGGGTTGGGCGAATCGTCCAGGTCGGCCCCCATCCCCGCGCCGACCGGCTCAAGTGCTGTCAAGTGGACATCGGCGACCGGACGCTCACCGTCGTTTGCGGCGCCCCCAACGCGGCGGCCGGCTGCCTGGCGCCCTGCGCTCTGCCGGGAACGGAAATGCCCGGAGGCCGGCCTCTCAGAGCCGAAGCGGTGCGCGGTGTGACCTCCGAGGGCATGCTGTGCAGCGCCTTCGAACTGGGCCTGGGCGCCGACGCCAGCGGCCTGATGATCCTGGACGACCGTCTTCCCGTCGGCACCCCGCTCCACCGGGCCCTGGACCTGAGCGACCCGGTGCTCGAGATCGAACTGACGCCCAACCGACCGGACTGCTTGAGCATCCTGGGCATCGCCCGCGAGGTGGCGGCCATCTGCGGAAAAGCGTTGGTGGCCCCGCCGGTACCGGCACTGCCGGAGGGCGACGATATCCACCGTGAAACATCGGTCGAAATCCTCGCCCCGGACCACTGCCCCAGGTACACGGCCCGGCTGCTCTTCGAGGTCACCGTCGGCCCCTCTCCGGACTGGCTCCAGGACCGGCTGCGATCGGTGGATCTGAAGCCGATCAACAACGTGGTGGATGTGACCAACTTCGTGATGATGGAACTCGGCCAGCCGCTCCACGCCTTCGATTTCGACCGGCTACGGGGCCGGCGCATCGTGGTGCGGACCGCCGCGGAAGGCGAGCCCTTCGTCACCCTGGACCAAAAGCAGCGACGCCTCACCGCCGACACCCTGATGATCTGCGACGCCGAAGGTCCGGTGGGGATCGGCGGGGTCATGGGCGGGCTGGACTCGGAGATCCAGCCCACCACCACCCGGGTTTTGCTGGAAAGCGCCTGCTTCGACCCCGTTTCCATCCGCAAGACGGCCAAACGCTTCAACCTGGCCACCGACGCGGCCTACCGCTTCGAACGCGGCGTCGATCCCCACGGTACCCTCAACGCCCTGGACCGCGCCGCGGCCCTGATCCAGGAAGTGGCGGGGGGACGTCTCGTCCCGGGGCACATCGACGTTCATCCCCGGCCGGCGCCCCGGACCGTCATCGCGCTGGATGTCCACCGGGCCAACCGGCACCTGGGCACCGACCTCACCGCCGGCCGGATGAAGACCCTGCTGGAGGAGATCGGGTTCCAGGTTTCGAACCGGGATGCCACCCGCATAGAAGTCCAGGTACCCTCGTTCCGGGTCGATGTCTCGCGGGGCGAGGACATCACCGAAGAGATCGCCCGGCGCCATGGATACGAGAAGATCGCCACCACCCATCCCTCGCTGCCCGCCGCGGGGAGGCGCCCGGCAACCGCCTTCGCCCTGCGCCAGCACCTGCGGGTGCGGATGGCCGGTCTCGGCTTTGCCGAGGTGATCACCTACAGCTTCGTCCATCGGCAGAGCAGCGACCGGCTGCGTCTGGCGCCCGACGATCCGCGGCGGTGCGAAGTGGCGGTCCGCAACCCTCTGAGCGAAGACCAGGCGGTGATGCGCACCTCGCTGCTGCCGGGTCTGCTGGAGACCGCATCACGCAATATCTCCATGGGAAACAGGCACTTGAAGCTCTTCGAGGTCGGCAATATCTTCGTGGCCACCGGTGGCGGTGCCGAACGCCTGCCCGAGGAGACGCAGATGCTCGCCGCCTTGTGGACCGGCCAACGCCAGGATGAGCACTGGGCCCAGGACCGGCAGGAGCGCCAGGCGCCCTGCGACTTTTTCGACCTCAAGGGCGCGCTGGAGGCCCTGCTCGATCGCCTGGGGGTGGAGGGCATACGGTTCACCGCCCTGCCGGCGGCGCAATGCGACTGCACCCGGCCCGGGCACAGCGCCTGGATCAACGTCGATGAGGATCGGCTCGGCCTCATCGGCGAGGTGCATCCGGATACCCGGATCGCCTATGATCTCAAGCAACCGGCCTTCGTCTTCGAACTGAACCTCCCGCTGCTGGCCAGCCGGATGACCACCGGGCGTCAAAGCCGGCCGATCCCGCGGTTTCCGGCCATTGCCCGGGATCTGACGCTCATCGTCGACGCATCGGTGGAAAGCGCCCGGTTGGCCGAAGCCATCCAGGCGGCCGACGAGCCGCTGGTGGAAAGCGTGACCCTCTTCGACCAGTATATCGGCGATCCGATTCCCCGGGGTCGCAAGAGCGTCTCGTTCCGGATCACGTATCGCAGTGATCAGGGCACACTGGCCGACGAGCAGATCAACCCGTTGCACCAAAAGATCACCGAGCGGTTGCTGGCGGGCTTCGGCGCCGCTTTACCGACCTGACCCAAAAAGTGATGAGTTCGTAAGAAGTCGTCAAATGGGACGGCACAGTAAAAAGCTCCAGATGCAAGGCGCGCGAAGCTTGAGGAATGAGGCGTACATAGAAGTACTCCGCAATGACGCAAGATGAAGCGCAACGCCGCAGATGGACTTTTTACGAAGCCGTCAAAAGTGCGCCGCGCCCGACGGCGGGGCCCCGAGTCGGCGGCATGAACGAATCATCGGCCCACTCCCATCCGGATGCGACCAAGCGCTACTACCGGGTTCGCGAAGCCAGCGCGATCACCGGCGTGCCCGGCTACGTGCTGCGCTTCTGGGAAAGCGAATTTCCGGCGCTCAAGCCCAGACGCACCGCATCCGGCCACCGGCTCTACCGCGACGGCGACCTGTCCCTGATCCTCAAGATCAAGCGCCTGCTTTACGATCAGCACTTCACCATCGCCGGCGCCCGTCAGCACCTGGCGGCGGCATCCGCTCCTTCCAGCGCACCTGTCGACCAGGAAATGCTCGCCCGGATCTACCGGGAACTGAAGCAACTCCGGGGGATGCTGGACGATTCCACCTGAAAATGTATTGACAAGTGCCCGCGACTGGCTTAGAAAAGCTAATTTGGTAAGCGGGCATAACTCAGCTGGTAGAGTACAAGCTTCCCAAGCTTGGAGTCGCGAGTTCGAATCTCGTTGCCCGCTCCAAAACGAAGTCCCGCCTTTCATGGAAAGTCGGTTGGCCATGAGGGGTTTTTCTGTTGCGGTAGATTTTCGAGCGCATCGTCAGGAGCAAGGTTCCGATGAAAAGGTAACCCCCTCAAGGTTTGAGTTGCGGCTGTAGCCATCGAAATCTACCTCACGGAAAAACGGGCAAATGCCCGTTTTTTGTTTTTGGAAAACAGGGTTATCTATTTGAAACAAAAGAAAAAAAATATTATCGGGGCACCATTGCCGCCCTCCTTGCCGCCGGCGGTGGTGGTTGAGGAGGTTCGGCGCCATGCGGAACCGCTGTGCGCCGACGCCGGCTATGACCTGGTGCATTGCGAATTCCAGCGCGAACCGGCCGGCGCCACCCTGCGCCTGTACATCGACAAACCCGGAGGCGTGAGCCTGGACGACTGCGCGCAGATCAGCCGCCACCTCAGCGATGTGCTCGACGCGGTCCTCGACGAACACATCGGCCCTTACAATCTTGAGGTTTCCTCTCCGGGGGCGGATCGTCCCATCAGCCGCCCGGAGGATTTCCAGCGTTTTGCCGGTCATCCCGTGCGCGTCAAGGTGGCCAGGGCCATCGGGGGGCGCAAAAATTTCACCGGCCGCATCGCGGGGATGGCCGATGGCCGGGTGGCCCTGGAACTGGCGGATGCAACGGTAACCCTGGCCCTCGAGGACATCGTCCGGGCCCGATTGATGGCCGACTGACGGCCCCTTGGCCACCGGCCCGACAGAATGGAGACAGCGGATGCTTATCTCGGATATCAAACGCGTCGTTGATCAGGTGAGCCGGGACCGCGGCATCGACCGCGAGGTGCTCATCAAGGCGCTGGAGGAGGCCTTGCGGTCGGCCGCCCGCAAGCGTTTCGGCAACAAGGCGGACATCGAGGTCCAGTACAACGAGGAAAACGGCGAGATCGAGGTTTTCCAGTTCAAAGAGGTGGTGGAAACCATCACCGAACCGGACGTTCAGATCAGCCTCAGCCAGGGCCGGCAACTGGATCCCGACTGCGAGGTGGGTGACAGTCTGGGGACGAAGATGGATACCACCACCTTCGGCCGCATCGCCGCCCAGAGCGCCAAGCAGGTCATCATTCAGAAGATGAAGGACGCCGAGCGCGACGCCGTCTATGCCGCCTTCATCGACCGCAAGGGCGAACTGATCAACGGCATCGTCCAGCGCATCGACCGCGGCGACATCATCGTCAACCTGGGCACCACCGAGGGCATCGTCCCCACCCGCGAACAGGTCCCGCGGGAGAGCTATCGCCGCGGAGACCGGATCCGGGCCTACATCATGGATGTCCTCTACGACACCCGGGGCCCCCAGATCGTCATGTCCCGAACCCACCCCAATTTCCTGGTCCAGTTGTTCAAGACCGAGGTGCCGGAAATCGCCGAAGGCATCGTCACGATCATGGCGGTAGCCCGGGAGGCGGGGGTGCGCACCAAGATCGCCGTCTCTTCCAACGATTCGGATATCGATCCGGTGGGCGCCTGCGTGGGCATGAAGGGAAGCCGGGTGCAGAGCGTGGTCCAGGAGCTGCGCGGAGAAAAAATCGACATCATCCCATGGCACGTCGATCCGGCCAAGTTCGTCTGCAACGCCTTGGCACCGGCGGAGATTTCAAGGGTGATCATCGATGAGGAAAACCGCGCGATGGAAGTCATCGTCCCCGACGAACACCTGTCCATCGCCATCGGCAAACGGGGACAGAACGTGCGCCTCGCCTCCAAACTGACCAAATGGCATCTGGACGTGATCAGTGAAACCAAGTACAGCCAGGCCATGCGGGACGGATACGACTCGCTGGTCGCCGTGCCCGGCATCAGCATCAGCCTGGCCGATACCCTTTACGAGATGGGCTTTTTCTCCGCCGAGGAGCTGAGCCATGCCAGCGTCGAGGACCTCTCCCAGGTTCGGGAGCTGGACCCCGAAAAGGCTGCCGAATTGATCCGCAACGCCGCCACCGCCGCCGTCGCGAGCGCCAAACCGCCAGCCGCCGCCGAAACGGAAACCGTCGGCGAAATTTTGGCCGAAGCGGGAACCGAGGCCGAAAAAGCGGAGCAAGCGGAGGAAGCGGACTCGCCGGGTGTCCCGGCGGCATCCCTGACCGCAGCGCCGGATCCGGCCAGCGATCCGGAGACGGAGACGCGGGAAGAGACTCAGGGAGACGAAGAAAACGGCGCGGCGCCGGAAACCGATTGATATTCTTGCAAAACGCGGCATGCCAAGAGCGGAAAATCCGCGTTGGCGAAACGAAGGCAGAACCCAACCGACCGGTCAACCGACGGTCGAACGCGTGATCCAAGCCGGATTGAGGGGGAATGGATGGCAAAGATCAGAGTCTATGAGCTTGCCAGGGAATTGAACCTGAAAAACAAGCAGCTTCTCGACAAGCTCCAAGAGATGCAAATTGAAGTGGCCAGCCACATGAGCTCCCTCGACGACGACGTGGTCGTACGGATCAAGCAATACCTGTTCTCCCGCAAGGAGAAGGTTTCCCGGGACACGCGGGTCAAGCCGACGGTGATCCGCCGACGTCCCAAGACGGCTGCCCGGGCCGCCGAGGAAGCGCCACCGGAGGAGGCCGCGCCGGAGGAGCCGCCGGTCGCCGAGGCGGAAGAGGTTGAGATCGAGGAAACGGCAACAGCGCCAGAGCCCGCCGCCGAGGCGCCTGCCGAGGCACCTTCCGAAGCGCCTGTCGAAGCGGGTCCCATTGCGGCTGAACCCGAAATCGTTTCTGCTGCGACGCCTGAACCGGAGCCGGCGGTCGAACCCGCGGCACCTGTGGAAACCGCCGCGGCACCGGCACCGGAAACCCCGGCGCCCGCGGCCCCCGAGGCAATCGAAGCAGCGCCCATCCCTGAGCCGGTGCCGCCCCCCCCGGAGGCACCGGTGGAACCGGCCGCCCCCGCCGCTCCGTCGGCGCCAGTCCCCGAACCGGTGCGGCCGGCTCCCAAGGCGCCAGCCAAGGCCAAGGGCAAGAAGGACACCCCTGCCAAGATCATCAAGCTGCCGGACCGACCGGTGAAGCCCGAGCCCAAGGCCAAGCCGGTGCCAGCGGAGAGCGAACCGCAAAAAAAAGTGGAAGAGTCTGCCGAGGAGGCCCTGCGGAAGAAGAAGAAAAAGCACGCCGAAGAGGAAACGGACAAGCGCTTTTTCAAGAAGAAGATCTCGTTCCGCAAAAAGGCCGTGGTGGAGGGCGAAGACCTCTACACCGCCGACCTGCGCGGACGCAAGGGCCGCAAGGGCGCCAAGGCCAAGACCCCCCCGGGCCAAAAGCCCCAGATCACGGTGGCCAAGGCGATCAAGCGCCGCATCAAGGTCGACGAAACCATCGTGCTCAGCGAGCTGGGAAAACGCATGGGCCTCAAGGCCAACGAACTGATTGGCAAGTTGATGGGCATGGGGGTGATGACCACCGTCAACCAGACCATCGATTTTGAAACCGCTACCCTGGTGGCCAACGAATTCGGCTACGAGGTGGAAAAGGCTGCCTTCGAGGAGGAGACCCTCCTCAAGCCTCGGACGGACGAGCCCGGCAACCTGGCTTACCGCCCGCCGGTGGTCACCATCATGGGCCACGTGGACCATGGCAAGACGTCGCTTTTGGACGTGATCCGCAAGACCCATGTCACCGAGGCGGAAGCCGGGGGCATCACCCAACACATCGGCGCCTACCATGTGGCCACCGAAAAGGGGCAGATCGTCTTCCTGGACACCCCCGGCCATGAGGCGTTCACCGCCATGCGATCCCGCGGGGCCCGCCTGACGGACATCGTGGTCCTGGTGGTGGCGGCCGACGACGGGGTCATGCCCCAGACCCTCGAAGCCGTCAACCATGCCAAGGCCGCCGAGGTGCCGATCATCGTGGCGATCAACAAGATGGACAAACCCGGCGCCGATCCGGAACGGGTGATGCGTCAACTGGCCGATGCCGGCCTGACGCCGGAACAGTGGGGTGGCGAGACGATCTTCGTTCGCGTCTCGGCCAAACAACGCGCCGGCATTTCGGATCTGCTGGAAATGATCCTGCTGCAAGCCGAGATGATGGCCTTGCAGGCCAATCCCGACAAGCTGGCCATGGGTCATGTGGTGGAGGCGAAGCTGGACGCCGGCCGCGGCGCCGTCGCCACCATCCTGGTCCAGGAAGGGACGCTGCGCACCGGAGACCCGGTGGTCTGCGGGGTTCACTACGGCAAGGTCAGGGCACTGATCGACGACCGGGGCGTCACCGTCGATTCGGCCGGACCATCCATCCCGGTGGAAATTCTCGGACTCTCCGGGGTCCCGGCCGCAGGCGACGAAATGATCGCCCTGGCCGACGAGAAGGACGCCCGGCAGGTCAGCGCCCATCGCCAGCAGAAACAGCGCTCCAAGGAACTGGCCAAATCCAGCCGCCTCAGCCTGGAAACCCTCTTCGAGCAGATGAAGGAGGGTGAGGTCAAGGAGCTGAACCTGATCCTCAAGGCCGACGTGCACGGCTCCATCGAGGCATTGAGCGACTCGCTGATCAAGCTGAGCAACGAAGAAGTCAAGATCAACATCATCCACGCGGCCACCGGGACCATCACCGAATCGGACGTGTCCCTGGCCACGGTTTCCGACGCGATCATCATCGGCTTCAACGTGAGGCCCAACGCCAAGGTGCAAGCCATGGCGACGGAGGAAAACGTCGACATCCGCTTCTACAACGTGATCTACACGGTGATCAAGGAAGTGCAGGATGCCATCGTGGGCCTGATGGAATCGCGATTCGAGGAAAAGCTGCTCGGCCGCGCCGAGGTGCGCCAGGTGTTCCATGTCCCCAAGATCGGCGCCATCGCCGGCAGCTACGTCACCGAAGGCAAGGTGGTACGCGGCGAACGGGCTCGCCTGCTGCGCGACGGAGTGGTCCAGTACGAAGGCAAGATCGGCTCCCTGCGTCGCTTCAAGGAGGACGCCAAGGAGGTGCTGGCCGGCTACGAGTGCGGCATCGGGATCGAAAACTACAACGACATCAAGGTCGGAGACACCGTGGAGGTCTTTTTCATGGAGGAGATCCGGCCGAAGGTGGCCTCCCCGGCGCAGTCCTAGCCGGCGAGGTGGCGGAAAGCGGCTCCGATGGTTGTCGGTTGCGGTCGCATTGTCCTGAGAATTCACGACTGCCGCTCCCTCAAGGCCAAGCGCCGGGTGGTCAAGGCCGTGATCGCCCGGATCCGCAATCACTTCAACGCCTCGGTGGCTGAAATCGAGGACAACGATGTCTACCAGCGGGCCGTGATCGGCTTGGCCGTGGTGTCCAACACCGCCGGGACGGTGGACGCCCGGATCGAAAAGATTCTGGATCTGGTCGAGGACATGGGTCTGGCGGAGCTGGCAGACAGCGAAATGGAGATCATCCACCTGTGAAACCGTTTTCCCGCGCCGATCGCGTCGCCGGTCAAATCCAGCGGGCGCTGTCGGACATCCTGATCAAGGAAACCGCCGATTCGCGCATCGGCATGGCCACCATCACCCGCGTGCGCGTCAGCGCCGACCTGCGCCTGGCCCGGATCTATTTCGCCGTGCATGCCGGCGGTGCCGGCGGCGCGGTCGACCGCCAAGCCGCGGTGGAAGGGTTCCGCAGCGCCCGGGCCTTCCTCAAACGGCGATTGGCTCCGGAGCTGACCCTGCGCTACATGCCCGAATTGGAGTTTTTCTACGACGACACGTTCGACCAGGCGGCGCGGATCAACCAGATTCTCAAGATGTTGCAAAAAGAAGATGCAGTCGATCATTCATCAATTGACCCAAAGTAGGCGGGTGCTGCTTACCACCCATACCCATCCGGACGGCGACGCCATCGGCAGTCTGCTGGCGCTGGGGTTGATTCTCGAACGCATGGGCAAGACCATCGCCATGGTCGACGACGATCCGATTCCGGCCATTTACCGGTTTTTGCCGGAGGTGGAACGGATCCTCCGCCACGCGCCGCCGGATACGGATTTCGATGCCGCCGTGGTGCTCGATTGCGGCTCGCTGGAACGCATCGGCGCGGTGGGGACGACGGTGGCGAAGGTCCCGCTGGTGATCAACATCGATCATCATGTGACCAACAAGGCCTTCGGCGCCTTCGCCCTCGTGGATCCGAACGCCTGCGCCACCGCTGAAATCGTCTACCGGCTGATTCGGAAAATGGGCGCCCCGATTGACAAAATCGTGGCAACGGCCATATACACAGGAATTTTTACCGACACCGGCTCGTTCCGATTTTCCAACACCAATCTGGGAGCCTTCACCATCTGCCAGGAAATGGTGGCCCTGGGCGTGGATCCCTACCAGGTGGCCAAGCATGTGTACGGCACCTATTCCCTGGGACGGATCAAGCTGCTCAACATGGCTTTGGATTCCATCGAGCTGACGGCCAACGGCAAGATGACCATCATGACATTGTCGCAAGAAATGCTACGGGAAACGCGCACCCAGCCCGAGGATGGCGACGGGCTGATCAACTACGCCCGCCGCATCGAGGACGTCCGGGTGGCCGCTCTGATCCAGGAACTCAACAGCGGCCAGGCGGACCAATTTCACGTCAGTCTGCGCAGCGACGGCAGCGTCGACGTCGCCCGCATCGCTCAGGCCCGCGGTGGCGGCGGCCATGCCATGGCCGCCGGATTCAGCGTCACGGCGCCCCTTGCCGATGTCAAGGCGGATCTGCTGCGACTGGCCGCGCAGCTCTGAGGGCAAGGGATCGGATCCGCTTCGATGGATGGGGTGATCGTCATCGACAAGCCCGCGGGCGTCACCTCGGCCCGCGTGGTGGCGGCGGTAAAGCGCTGCCTGAAAGCCGCCAAGGTCGGCCACACCGGCACCTTGGACCCAGAGGCCACCGGCGTGCTGGTGTGTACGGTGGGCGCTGCAACACGCCTGTCGCGATTCTTTCTCGCGGCCCCGAAGACGTACCGGGCCGCCTGCCGCCTGGGGGTGGAGACCGACACCCAGGATGCATCCGGCCAGGTGACCGCTACCCGGCCAGTGATGGTGGACGAGGCCCGGGTGCGGGCCGCGGCCGCCCGCTTCGAGGGTGCCATCACCCAGGTGCCCCCGGTTTTTTCGGCGCTCAAACACCGGGGAGTACCGCTTTACCGCCTGGCCCGGGACGGGAAACCCGTGGCCAAGCCACCGCGGCCGGTGACCGTCTACCGCCTGACGGTGCAGGCGGTGGACCTGCCGCGGATCGACCTGGAAGTCGCTTGTTCGGCGGGCACCTACGTGCGCACCCTGTGCGCCGACCTGGGAGCCGATCTGGGCTGCGGCGGTCATTTGAGCGCTTTGCGGCGCACGGCCAGCGCCGGTTTTACCCTGGCCGAAGCCGTTACCCTGGAGGAAATGGAGGAGCTGGCCCGCCGGGGACGCATCGCCGAAGCGATCATCGACATGAACACGGCGCTGCGCGAGATGAGCGGGGTCACGGCGGCCCCGGCACTGGTCCAGCGCATCGCCAACGGCGGGCGCCTGACGGCGGCGGACATCCCTCCGCCGGACGAGGCCGGGCCGTTCAAGGTGGTGGACAGCCGGCACCGGTTGCTGGCGCTGATCACCTTCGACCCGCAAACCCGCTGCTATGATTATGTCTGTGTCATGCCACACCAACCGTAACGTGAGACGAGGAGGAAAAGCCAGTGGTGCTGTCGACGGATGACAAGAAAAAACTCATAGACCAGTACAAACTTCACGAATCGGACACCGGTTCGCCCGAGGTCCAGGTGGGGTTGCTCACCCAGCGCATCACCTACCTCACCGAACACCTCAAGGTGCACAAGAAGGACCATCACAGCCGGCGGGGGTTGCTGATGCTCGTCGGCCGACGGCGGCGTCTGCTCAACTATGTCAAGGGCAAGGATGTCAACCGCTACCGCGGCATCATCGAAGCCCTTGGCATCCGGCGTTAGAGGCCATTTTCGGCCCGGGACCGCGATCCCGAGACGCCGACCGCCGCGGGACCAGCGCTGAACCGGCGCGGTCCGTCGTTGCACCGGCCAGGCGATCCGCCTGGGCCGGATCGGGTATCGCCACGGCCCACCGATGCGCTTGAAGGCGGATCCGCGGGACCTGGCAGCAGGAGAACACATGGAAAAATCAGTCAGTTGTCAAATCGGCGGTCGCACGCTGAGCATCCAGACCGGCAAAGTTGCCAAACAGGCTTCCGGTGCCGCCGTGGTTCAATACGGTGATACCATCGTGCTGGTCACGGTGGTGGCGGCCCAGGAAACCCGTGACGCGGGTTTTTTACCTTTGACCGTTGAATATCAGGAAAAAATCTACGCCGCCGGGCGGATTCCCGGCAACTATTTCCGGCGCGAGATCGGACGTCCCACCGAAAAGGAGACCCTGACATCGCGTCTCATCGACCGTCCCATCCGCCCCCTGTTCCCCAAGGGATGGCGCTACGAGACCCAGGTGATCGCCACCGTCCTTTCCATGGACCGGGAAAACGATCCGGACATGCTGGCCATGATCGGCGCCTCGGCCGCCCTGGAGCTTTCCGACATCCCCTTTGCCGGCCCCATCGCGGCGGTGCGCGTCGGCCGGATTGACGGTGAACTGGTTGCCAATCCATCACTGCCGGACCTGGAACGCTCGGATATCAACATCATCGTGGCCGGATCGGCCACCGGGGTGGTGATGGTGGAAGGCGGCGCCGACATCGCCAGCGAGGCCGACATGCTCGAGGCGATCTTTTTCGCCCATGCCCAGATGCAGCCGGTCATCGCCATACAAGTGGAGCTGCAGCAAAGCTGCGGCCGCGCCAAGCGCGCCCATGCCGCCCCGGCACCGGATGCGGCCCTGGCCGAGCGCCTGGCGGCCCTGGCCGGCGATCGGCTGCGCGCCGCGTTGACGGTGCCCGAAAAAATGGCCCGCCACGAGGCCGTGCACGCTGCCAAGGCCGAGGTCAAAGCCGCACTGGATCCCGAGCTGGCCGACCGCTGGAGCGAAGTGGCCGAGATTCTCGACGACCTGCAGAAAAAGATCAGCCGCGACATGATCCTCAAGGAGGGACGGCGCATGGACGGCCGCCGCTTCGACCAGGTGCGACCCATCACCTGCGAGGTGGGAATCCTGCCCAGGCCCCACGGCTCCGCCCTGTTCACCCGGGGCGAAACCCAGGTACTGGGGGTGCTGACCCTTGGATCGGGGCAGGACGAGCAGCGGGTGGAGACCCTGAGCGGGGATGAGTTCCGCCCCTTCATGCTCCACTACAATTTTCCGCCCTTTTCCGTGGGCGAGGTCAAGCGCCTGGGCGGACCGAGCCGGCGCGACATCGGCCATGGCGGCCTCTCCACCCGGGCCCTCGAAAGGGTGCTGCCCGACAAGGAGATTTTCGATTACACGATCCGCCTGGTTTCGGAAGTGCTCGAGTCCAACGGCTCCTCCTCCATGGGTACCGTCTGCGCCGGAACCTTGGCGCTGATGGACGGCGGTGTGCCGATCAAGGCTCCGGTGGCCGGCATCGCCATGGGGCTGGTCAAGGGTGAGGACAAGGTAGTGGTGCTCACCGACATCCTCGGCGACGAGGACCACACCGGCGACATGGACTTCAAGGTAGCCGGTACCGCCGAGGGGATCACCGCCCTGCAGATGGACATCAAGATCCACGAGCTGCCCCGCGAGATCCTGCAACAGGCCCTGGCGCAGGCCCGGGAGGGACGGCTGCACATCCTCAAGGAGATGCTCACCGCCCTTGACACGCCCCGGGGCAGTATTTCGCCCTACGCGCCGTGCATCACCACCATCGACATCAACCCGGACAAGATTCGCGACATCATCGGCCCGGGGGGCAAGGTGATCCGGGCCCTGCAGAGCGAAACCAACACCAAGATCGACATCGACGACTCGGGGACCATCAAGATCGCTGCGGTCTCCAAGGAGGATGGCCAGGCGGCCATCGAACGCATCCGTGCCCTGACGATGGAGCCGGAGGTCGGCCAGATCTACGAGGGCAAGGTCGTCAAGGTGATGGATTTCGGCGCCTTCGTACAGATCCTGCCCGGCACGGACGGGCTGGTGCACATCAGCCAGCTCTCCACCCAGAGGGTCACCAAGGTGACCGACGTGGTCAAGGAAGGCGATACCTTGCGGGTCAAGGTGCTCGAGATCACTCGGGACGGCAAGATCCGCCTCAGCCACAAGGCGCTGTTGGAAGAAGAGGGCGATGGCCGGAAACGTTGAGTCCATCCGCCTGCCCAACGGGGTTCGGATCGTCACCCGCCGGATGCCCCATGTGTGCAGCATCGCCATGGGGGTCTGGGTCGACGTGGGGGCCCGCGATGAGGCTGCGGCCGACAGCGGGCTTTCCCACGTGATCGAACACATGATCTTCAAGGGAACCGAGCGTCGTAGCGCCTACCAGATCGCCAAGGCCTTCGATGCCATCGGCGGCCATACCAACGCCTTCACCTCCCTGGAGACCACCTGCTATCACGCCAAGGTCGTCGACGCCCACCAGGAAACCATGGTGGACCTGCTGGCGGACATCTTCCTCCATTCCACCTTTTCCCCTCCGGAGATCGAGCGGGAACGCACCGTGATCCTCCAGGAGATCCGGATGGTGGAGGACAGCCCCGAAGACCTCGCGCACATCCTGGCCTGCGCAGACCTGTGGGGAGAACATCCCCTCGGGCGCTCGATCCTCGGCACCCCCGAGAATCTCGCGACCTTCGACCAGAAGCGCATCCAGGGGTTTTTCCACCGCAACTACCGGCCGGAACGCATCGTGATCGCCGCGGCCGGGAATCTGGACCACGACCGGATCCGCGACCTGCTGGCCCCGGCTTTCGGCGCCCTGCCGTCCGGGGACACGGCCACGCCACCGCGCCAAGTCCCCGCGGCGCGGTCGCCGATCCAGGTGGTGCCGCGGCCCCTGGAACAGGTGCACCTCTGCCTGACCGGACCCGCCTTGAGTGTCGCCGACGAACGCCGCTACGCCTTCAGCCTGCTCAATTCGATCCTCGGCGGCAACATGAGTTCGCGCCTTTTTCAGGCCATCCGGGAGCAGCATGGCCTGGCCTACTCGGTCTACTCGTTCGTATCCGCCTTCACCGATTCCGGGATGATCGGGGTGTACGCCGCCGTGGCACCGGAAAACACCCGCGAAACCCTGGCGCGCATTGCCGCCGAGATTCGGCGCCTGGCCGAGACGCCGGTGGGGGCCCAGCGGCTCGCCGACGCCAAGGCGTTCACCAAGGGCAGCCTCCTGCTGTCGGCCGAAAGCAACGAGAACCAGATGATGCGTCTGGCGCAAAACGAAATCTACATGGGCCGGTTCATCCCCATGTCCGAGGTCACCGAACGGATCGACGCCGTCCGTGCGGCGGAAATCCAGGATCTGGCCGCCAGACTGCTCGATCCCGGGCGTCTGGCGCTCACCGCTCTGGGGCCGGTGCCCGCCGGGGCGGTGGATGGCGCTTGGTGGCAGCAATGACCAAGGCCCTCGAGGACCCCGAGCGACAGGAAAATACCGCCGTGAAGGACGCGCTGCCCATCGCGTTCCTGCGACTGCGGCCGGAGTGCGACGGGGATGTTCCGCTGCCGCGCTACATGACGCACCGGGCCGCCGGAATGGACATCGCCGCCGCCGTGGCGGCCCCCTTGACCCTGCCGCCGGGGCGGATCGAACGGGTTCCCACCGGCTTTGCCATGGCCCTGCCCGACGGCTTCGAGGCCCAGATCCGGCCCCGCAGCGGCTTGGCCGTCCGCCACGGGGTCACCGTGGTCAACGCCCCGGGCACCATCGACGGCGACTACCGCGGGGAAATCCAGGTGGCCCTGATCAACCTGGGTGCTGCCCCCTACACCATCCAGCGCGGCGACCGCATCGCCCAGATGGTCATTGCGCCGGTGCGGCGGGCCGAGCCCGTGCTGGTGGAAACCCTTCCCGCCACCGAGCGCCATGACGGCGGCTTCGGGCACACCGGTGCCTGACCCCCTGCCCCCGCCCCCCGGCGGCATCTGTTTCTGCGTACTCGCCAGCGGCAGCAAGGGCAACGCCGTCTATGTGTCCGACGGGGACACCACGGTGCTCATCGACGCCGGTCTTTCCGGAAGAGAGCTGGAAAAACGGATGCACCTCCGGAACCTGGCTCCGGAACGCATCGACGCCATCGTGGTGAGCCACGAGCACAGCGACCACATCGGGGGCGTGGGCGTCATGGCCCGCCGCTACCGGGTCCCCGTCTACCTGACGCCGGGTACGGGACAAAACGCCGCTGGCGCCCTGGGCCGCATCGCGGAGGTGGTCCATTTTGAACCCGGCCGTCCCTTTTGCATCCACACCCTCGCCTTTCATCCCTTCGCCCTGCCCCATGATGCTGCGGATCCGTCCGGATTCACCGTTGCCAGCCAGGGGGTCAAGCTGGGCATCGCCACCGATCTGGGAACCGCTCCGGCGATGATCCAGGCCCATCTGGCCGACTGCCAGGCCTTGGTGCTGGAGGCCAACCACGACCCGCGCATGCTCGTGGAAGGTCCCTACCCCTGGCCCCTGAAACAGCGCGTCGCCGGCCGCACCGGACACCTGAGCAACCCGGAAGCCCGGGACCTCCTCGGCCGGGTGCGCCACGACGGGCTGCGCCACGTGGTCCTGGCCCACCTCAGCGAGATCAACAACACTCCGGAATGCGCCCTGAACGTGGTGGCCGAAGGTCTCGGCCCCTGCCGGGCCAAGCTGACGGTGGCCCTCCAGAGCCGGCCCGGGGAATTGATCCGCCTGCGTCGAGACGACGGAACCGATTGACTCCGGCTTCGGGTTTCACAAGAAGGACCGGTGCCCGCTGGGACAGACCGGCACATGGCACAGGGCCCGCCGGAAACGTTCGGTGAGGACCGCGTCGCAGGAATGGCTCCAGACCTTTCCCGCCGCATCGGCCCCCCGCATTTTCCCGTCGTGAAGAAAGGCCGCCAGGAGCCGGTGGCCCAGGGCGAGGCGATCGTCGGTGGCCCCGATCGATTCGCCGTCCAGCGGCATCGGCGCCGGCACCGGCGCGCCGCCGTCCTTGAGGGCCTTGATGAAGTTGAGCAGGCGGCCCAGGCGCAGCAGCGTCGCCGTCCGGCGCCGGGCGAGGTCGTCGCCCACCGGCAGGGCCGTCGCGCGCATGCGGGCAAAGGTGGAAGGCAGGAGCCCCATCTCCCGGCAGCGCTCGAAATCCAGGGTTTGCGGTACGGGGTAGTACACCGAAAGGCCCGCCAGTACCGGGCGCCGGGCCAGAAAGAGCAGGTCGGAGAGGCTCTCGCCGGCCGGCTGCCCGGGTCCGCCGATGATGATGTAGCCCACCGCCGTCATCCCGCGGCACGCGGCGGCGGAAAGCACCCGGTCGAAGTCCCGCCGGAGGTCCGGACGCCGGAAAAACCGCGTGCGCCGGCGTACGGCGGTGCCCAGGGACAGGTTCAGGGACCGAAAGCCGACGGCCTGCATCAAGTCGAGCAGTGCATCGTCCAGGGTGGAGGGCATCAACCCGTTCATGGCACGCAATTCGACGGTCCCCGGCGCAAAGCGCCGCCGGATCCCCTCCAGCAAGGAAACGAACCAGCCGCGATCCAGGCTGAGGTTTTCGTCTTCGAAATCGATGAATCCGAGGTCCTCGCCGGCAGCAGCGCCATCGATCTCCGCCAGCACCGAGGCCACCGAACGGCGCCGGTAGGGCGGCGCCGTCTCGTCGCCGAAGGCGCAGTAGGAACACCGGTAAGGGCATCCGCGGCTGGCGGTGATCTGCACGGCCCCGCGCCCGCCGCGCCGGTAGGCCTGGCGCGCCACCAGGTCTAGAGCGGCTGGCGGCAGGCGGTCCAGATCGGCGACCCAGACCGCCGGATTCATCCACAGACCGCCAGGGGACCGGCGTCTCACCAACCCGGGCACATTCTCCAGATCGCCCTGGCCTGTCAATGCCCGGGCCAGGGCCACCATCGCCTCTTCTCCTTCCCCCCGGATCACGAAATCCACCGACGGGCAGGCCATGACCTGCTCGGGCAGCGCCGTGGCATGGTGGCCGCCCACCACGATGCGGGCACCGGGCAGGTGCCGGCGCACCGCTTCCACCGTGGCCAGAGCCTCGTCGGCATAGGCGGTGAACAGGCTGGAAATGCCCACCAGGAAAGGCCGGCCCTCGGCGGCGCGGCGGGCGACGGTGTCGAAGCCGGCACCGTGGTGAGCCCAGGTGGAAAACAGGCCGAAGGGCGACTGGTCCGGTGGGCCGTACATGTCTTCGAGATCCGCCAATTCAGGCGGCAGCGGCTTGACCCGGCGCTTGGCGCCGGCCAGGGCATCGACCAGCGCCACGGTGAACCCGGCGGCGCGCAGCGCGGCGGCGATGCCCGCCAGGCCGGCGGGAAAGGTGCGTTTGGCGGTGAGGTAGAAGTCGCGGATCGGCGGCTGAATCAGGCAAATCTGCGGCATGCCGGGGTCCTGGGGAGATTCGGTGCAGGCGAGGAATCTTGGCCGAATCCGAAGCATCGTGTTTACAGCGGCTCCGATTCCCCGGATGAAGGGTTCCTATGGCGTGCTCTTCTTCTTTTTTCGCCGGCTCCGGCTTCGCTGGATCAACTTTTCCTTGCCGACGGCGATCTTTTGCTGGATGCCATCCCGGTATCGGGTCACCGCGACCAGCGACAGGTAATAGCCTGCCGCCGCCAGCGGGATGCCCATCACGATGCCGCCGACGGTCAAGGTCCAGAAAACGTGCGGTGCCCGGGCAACAATCTCCATCAACGTCATCTGGTCGGCAAAACCGGAGGCCAGACGACCGGAGAGACCGGTGATCCGTGATCCGACCACGTAGGTCAGCCCGTAGATGAAGGCCGCGGTCACCGGGTTGGTAATCCAGACGCCGGCCGCGGCGGCCACCTTGTTGGCTTTCACCAGAGCCGCCAGCGGCACGGCAATGAGCATTTGGGCGCCCATGGTGGGCGTGAGCCCCACGAAAATCCCCACGGCGAACCCGCGGGCGATTTCCCGGGGGCAGCCCCGCAGCCTGATGAAGCGTTCATAGGCGCGCCTGAACAGCCCCGGCGGCGCGGTGTCGGCCAACTGGCCCGGCTTGGGGGGCATGGAGCAGTTCGGTTCGGAGGGGGCGTTTTTTCTTCTGGCCATCGGCAAACCACCCGGGCAATGAGGAAGCAGCGCTTTGTAGCATATCGCTCCGGGTGCGACAACGGCCTCCTTACGCGCCGGGCATCGGCCAGTCGGTGGAAAACCCTTCCGCCGCCAACAGTGCGATGGCCCGATCCAGGTGCCTTCCCACCGCTGCCACGCCGTGGCTGTCGTCACCGGGGACAAGGGCGATCCCCAGGCGGCGGGCCTGCTGCCGGATTGCGGCGGCGGGATACGGCTCCTGCGCCCCCTTGTCCCACGCGGCGGTGTTGAAATCGAGAACCGCCCCGATCTTCCGGACCTGCTCCAGATTGCGGACAATCCGGCGGGCCACGGACGCGGAGGCGATCCGCCGGGGGTAATCGGGATCGAAAATGCGCACCAGATCGAAGTGGCCGATCACTTGGGGCCTGAGGGCCTGGATCATCTCCAGTTGAAGATCGAAATAAGCGAGATACAACTCCTCAAGGCCGCCGCAGCGCTCGGCGGCTTCGGCATGGACGGCCGGGGAAAGATCGATGGGGATGTCGGCCACATGGTGCACCGATCCCACGATGTAATCCGGATGAAATCGGGAGATCAGGTGGAGGGCAAGATCCAGGGCGCCGCTGCACGCTTCGGTCTCGAAGCCGACCCGGATGGGCAACACCGGGGCCCACTGGCGCTGCAGGCGCCGCGCTTCGGCCATGTAGGCGGCAAAGCGGCGCATCAGCGCGGCGGCATCGAGCCCCGCCTTCCGTTCCTCCGGGTACAGGAAACGATCTTCGGGCGGCGGCATGTGCTCGGTCAACCCGACCCAGGCAAACCCCTGGGCCGCGTAGGCTGCCACCACCGCCGCCAGGTCGTCGACGGCATGGCTGCAAAACTGGCCGCTGTGGCCGCCATGCACCGATACACGGGCGATCCTGTCGCCCGGGCGGCTCATTGGGCCCCCCTGGCACCCGGAGGCGGAGCATCCGGCGGGACCGGGCTCGATGCGTCCGGCGCCAACGGCGGTCGCCATGTCCGCTGGGCGGCCAGGCGCCGATCGATGGCGGCGAGCTGGCGGGCGATTTCATCCAGCCGGAAGCCGATGATCAGCAGAAAGTAGATCAGCAACAGGAAGGCCAGGCGCAATTCCCCCCAGCCGAAAAAAAAGACGCCGGCGATGCCGATGGCCACGAAAAGAGCACCGGCCCACGCGTCGAAGCTTCGAAACCCGGAACGCTTCATCTGGAGTCGCGGTCGTAGGAAGAGGCGGTTACGGCCCCCCATCGGCACCGGTCGTGCGAGGGCGCCAAGGGATAAAAGAGAAACGGCATCCTATCACCAACTTGGGGGCTTTTCAAACTGTTCTGTGTCACGCGAGTCATGGCCGCCGCGGATGGTCGCGCACCCTCGAAATGCCACCGGAGAGTTGCGGCCGCAACCCTCCGGCACTTGTCATCGCAGGGATCGGAACGGAATCGAAACCGGTGGCTTCGAAACAGCGGCGCGCGCCTAATTGGCCAGGGGAGCCGCCGGTCGCCGTTCGCGCACTTTTTCCTTCTGCTTGGTGATCTGACGCCTGACCCGGTCCACCATCTGGTCGATGGCGGCATGCAAATCATCCGCATCCGCCTTGGCCTGAACGCTCAATCCCCCGCCGGCCAGACGGACTTCCGCCACCTGCTGGAGGTTTTCAGCGGCCAAGACCACCTCCGCTGCGGCGGGTTTGTCCAGGAGTTTGTCCACCCGGTCCAGCTTCTCCTGAACGTACTGTTTGTAATGCTCGGATGCATCCAGATTCTTGAACGTCAGCGATACCTGCATAGATGAGCTCCTCCTGATCAGAGGTGAATCGTTTCGATGGCCGGCGCCGCCATCGGCAATCCGGGCGCCTTGCCATCGCCCTGCTTTCAACCTAGTCATGGACGGGTGGCTGTCAAACGCCATCGCTGAAATCTTCGGCCCATCGATTGACACCCGTCGAGAGGCGGACTATCAAAAATGGTCCACCAACTGTCCATTTTTTTTAATTCTACACCAACCCGGGAAAATACGCCATGAATGACAACGCCGCACCGACCCGCCATCAGGCCTGGGAACTGTTGACCCGCTACAACCAATCGGAAAGCCTGCTCAAGCACGCACTGGCCGTGGAGGCCGTCATGCGCCACATGGCCCGCCAACGCGGCGCCAACGAGGAAATGTGGGGAATCGTCGGCTTGGTCCACGACCTGGACTACGAGCGGTATCCCAACGAACACTGCCGGCAGAGCGAGCGGATCCTGCGGGAAAACGGGTGGCCGGAGGACTACATCCGGGCGGTGGTGAGCCACGGCTGGGGGATCTGTTCCGATGTGCGTCCGGAGAGCGAGATGGAAAAGGTACTCTTTGCCGTCGACGAACTGACGGGACTGGTGGCCGCCGCGGCCCTGGTGCGCCCGTCGCGCAGCGTGATGGACCTCACGGCCAAGTCGATCAAGAAGAAGTGGAAGGACAAGCGGTTTGCCGCCGGCGTGGACCGCGGCATCATCGAGAAGGGGGCCGCCATGCTGAACCTGGACCTCACCGCGCTCATCGAAGAAACCATCGCGGGGATGCGCACCGCGGCCGAGGCCATCGGCCTCAAGGGAGATCTGTCGGCGGCAATCGGATGAATCCGGCTTCAGCCTGTACGGCCCATGTTCAACGCCTGTGCATCGCCTGCCGGCCGGGGGCGGTGCAGAGCCTTTCCCAAGAGGGTCGAAGATGTCCTGATCTTCCGCTACGGCAAGGGGTTAGATGCGATCCGGATTTTATGGCATGAGAATTGAATAATCTCTCTGGACACCGCGGACAGCCGGCCCGTGCCGGGCGGCTTCGAGCGGCGTCGCCGATCCGGAAGAACCGGACCGGCCCGCGGCAGACCGACCTTTCTGGGAAAGGAGCAGACGCATGTCCACTTATGAGATTATCGCGGATCCGGAAGAATACGGCATCGAGGCACTTGTCGCCGGTCTGGGGGCCCAACCGATCACGTTTCCCGCCGACGAACGGGTCAAGTGGGCCAAGGAGGTCGGCGCCTTCACCGACAAGTTGACCGGTCTGACCGACAAGGCCCGGGAATTGAAATCCATCCTGGAGAGTGGCGTCCCGATCCGGGCGACCCCGGCGAGCCTGAAGACCCTCAAGATTCAACTCTTCAACATCAACGACGCCCTGGAGCAATCCATGGCCATCGCCCAAAAGCTGGAAGCCGAAATCGTTACCCACTGACTTTCCGCCGGCCCCCTGGCGCCATCCGCCTCCTTCGCGGCGATGGCGCTCACCCCGCCACGGGGCAGCCAGTACCCGGATTTGCCTCCTTCCACCGGTTACGGCTGCCCCGTGACTTTTTCTACGGCCCGCCGTCGGTCCTTCTTTTCGGGCCTCCCCTTCCCTCGTTCCGATTCAGGCCGCCCGGGCTTTGGCGATGCGCACCGCGCTGACCTTGAACTCGGGGATCTTGGCCAATGGGTCGAAAGCGTCGGCGCTGGTGAGCATGTTGGCGGGGTTCTCGCCGAAATGAATCGGCAAAAAGAGATTCCCCGGCGGCACGTCGGCGCTGATACGGGCCGGCGCCTCCATCTGCCCGCGTCGCGAGGTGATGGCCACCAGGTCTCCTTCGGCGATTTCCAGGCGCTGGGCATCGTCCGGATGGATCGTCACGTAGCCGGTACGCTGCTCGGCGTCCAGATGTCTCGAGATGCGCGTCATGGTGCCGGTGTGAAAATGGGCGAACATCCGTCCGGTGGTCAGGAAGTACGGAAATTCTTCGTCGGGCATCTCGGCCGGATCCTGGTAAGCGATGGCGTGGAACTTGCCCGGGCCCCGGGTGCATCCCCGGGTATGCAGAATCGGGGTTCCCGGATGATCGGCGCTGGGGCAGGGCCACTGCAGGCCGTCGAGCCCCATGCGCGCGTAGGACATGCCGGCGTAGCTCTTGGGCGTCAGGGCCGCCATTTCGTCGAAGATCTGCTCCGGGCCGCCCGGGTAGTCCATGGGGTAGCCCATGGCGGTGGAGAGCCTGCAGACGATCTCCCAGTCGGCCAGGGCGTTGCCCACCGGCTCGATGGCCTTGTGAATCCGGCTGCAACGGCGCTCGGAATTGGTGAAGGTGCCATCCTTTTCCGCCACCGACGCCGCCGGCAGCACCACGTCGGCGATCTGGGCCGTTTCGGACAGGAACAGTTCCTGGACCACGAGCAGATCGAGCCGGTTGAGGGCGTGCTGGAGATGGTTCCAGTCGGGGTCGGAGAGCTTGGGGTTCTCACCGATGACATACAGGGCCTTGATACGGCCGTCGAGCATGGCGGCGATCATGTCGGTGATCGTCATGCCCGGCTTGCTGGACAGGGGACGACCCCAGGCCTTGGAGAACTTTTCCACCACGGCCGGATCGCTCACCGGCTGGTAGCCGGTGAACACGTTGGGCAGCCCGCCCATGTCGCAGGCGCCCTGGACGTTGTTCTGGCCCCGCAGGGGGTTGACGCCGCCGCCGGCCACGCCCACGTTGCCGCAGAGCAGGGCGATGTTGCAGCAGGACTTGACGTTGTCCACGCCGGTGGTGTGCTGGGTGATGCCCATGGCGTAGAGCAGGGCCGCCGGGCCGCAGGTGGCGTACAGTTCGGCCATCTTCTCGATGTCGGCAGCCGGCACCCCGGTGATTTCCTCCACCCGCCGGGGTGTATATTCGGCCAGCACGGCCGCCATTTCCTCGAAGCCCTCGGTGCGCGCGGCGATATAGTCCTTGTCGTGCCAACCGTTTTCGATGATCCAGTGCATCATCCCGTTGAGCAGCGCCACGTCGCTGCCGAGCCGGTGGTGAACGCACAGATCGGCCATATCCCCGAGCTGGGTGTGGCGCGGATCGGCCACGATCACCCGCGCTCCGCGCTCCTTGGCCCGGTAGATCCGGGTGGCGATCAGCGGATGGCAGGCCGTGGTGTTGGTGCCGATGGCAAAGATGCAACCGGCGGATTCCAGATCGTCGAACGAATTCGTCATGGCGCCACTGCCGAATGCGGCGGCCAGACCGGCCACCGTGGACGCATGTCAGAGCCTGGCGCAGTGATCCACGTTGTTGGTGCCAATGACGGCCCGGGCGAACTTCTGGGCCAGGTAATTCTCCTCGTTGGTCATCTTGGCCGAAACGAGAATCCCCACGCTGTCCGGACCGTGGGCGGCGATGACCGCCTTGAGCCGGTCGGTGGCCACGCCGATCGCCTTGTCCCAGTCGACCTTGGTGAAACGGCCGAAGGTCTTGACCAGCGGGTGCTTCAGGCGCAGGGGACTGTTGACGTGCTCGTGGAGGTTCCAGCCCTTGATGCACAGCTTGCCATGGTTCACCGGATGGGTCTTCATCGGCAAGGTGCCCACCAACTCGCCGTCCAGCACCTCGAAAAGCACCCCGCATCCGGTGCCGCAGTAAGAACAGATCGAAGGAACGAATTTCAGATCCATGCCGTCACTCCTGTGAAACCGCCAGCAGCGGTTGGGGGCTCATCGTCGGTTTGTCGCCCAGGATGGAAAATGGCGGCAGGGTGTCGCCGGAGCCGGTCTCGTAACCGAACAGGTCTTTGACGATGGCGTTGACCTTGCGGTAGAGCAGGCGCAAGGGGATCTCCGCCGGGCAGGCGTCTTCGCACAGGCCGCAGTCGATGCAGCGTCCGGCCATGTGAACGGCCCGCACCAGGTGAAAGATCGGGATATCGGGGGGCAGGTGACCGGTGCCGATCAGGTCGGGGTGCTCCAGGCTGCAATCCTTGCAGAAGCATACCGGGCAGATGTTGCGGCAGCCGTAGCATTTGATGCACTTGCTGAACTCGTACATCCAGCGGTCGAAACGCTCGGCCCGGGGCAAGGTATCGGCCTGGGCCAGCGACTGGTTGGGGTCCTGGCCCCGTTCCAGCTTCACGTGCCCGGCGGGCTTCGGCTCCAGGTAGGAGCAGTCCGCATGGGGTTTCAAAAGGGAAGGGCAGCAGTTGACCGGCACCGTATCCACCTGTCCGGGCTTGAGCTGGTTCCACACCTGAAGCACGTTCAACGCCCGCTGGTTGCAGTCCCGTGCCACCATGCCGATCTTGGCGTCGGGGTAGCGGGAGGCGATGTGGGTGGCGAATTTTTCCAGGCTGTAACGGGCCGGACCGGTGACCAGCGTATCGGTTTCATCGATGCGCTCCCGGGTGAAGGCGTGGGGCAGAGGATGGCCTTCGACCATGCGATAGGCCAAAAAAATGTCCACGCGCCCCTCTTCCAGCCAAGTGTGCACTTGTTGCTGAATGCTTGTCATGGCGCTCATCCGTTGGCGATCTGGATGCCGGAGTCCGGCATCGCAGGGGGTTGGAGCGAGGCGGGGCCGCTGCATGGCACCGGCGCGGCGGAGATGTTGTCATACCGCCGCAAGGCGGCGCTCCTCAAGGGGCTGGGGCCGAGCCGGCGAATCGTTTCGGTGAAGCCGGTGACCGTGGCCACGAATCTCTGTGCTTCGGCCGAGGAAATCCATTCCAGGTGCAACCGTCCGGCCAGCCCCATGAAATCGAGCAGGTGCTGGAGGAAGGTCATGCGCTTCAACGTCATGTGATTACCGTACAGGTAATGGCAGTCGCCGATGTGTCACCCGCCCACCAGGACGCCGTCGGCCCCCTCCTGGAAGGCCTTGAGCACGTGGTGGGGCGACACGGTGGCCGAACACATCACCCGGATGGCCCGGATGTTGGGCGGATAGCTCATGCGGCTGACACCGGCGAGATCCGCGGCGCCGTAGGTGCACCAGTTGCAGAAAAAGGCGACGATCTTCGGTTCGAATGGATCCGGGCTCACTGTTTTCCCCCTCGATACCGTTTCAGGCAGCCAAGGCGCTGTGAATCTGCGCGTAGAGCTGCCGGTTGTTGAATCCCATCAAAATCGGGGCCTCGCTCGGACAGGTCGCCGCGCAGGCACCGCACCCCTTGCACAGGGCCGGGTTGACTTCGGCCATACCGGTGATTTCCGACATGGCAATGGCATTGTACGGACAGACCTGGACGCATCCCGCGCACCCCGTGCACCGTGCCGGATCGATCCAGGAAACGACGCCGCCCACCAGGATCGTGTCCCTTGCCAGGAAGGTGGCCGCCCGGGCTGCCGCGGCCAGCGCCTGGGAGACGCTCTCATCGATGGGCTTGGGATAATGGGCCAGGCCGCAGAGAAACACCCCGTCGGTGGCGAAATCCACCGGCCGCAGCTTCTGGTGGGCTTCCAGGAGCCATCCGTCGCCGTCCACCGGCACCTTGAAAAACTGGGCCAGGCCGTTTTCCGCATCGGAAACCACGGCCGCCGCCAGCGCCAGCAGATCGGCATCCACCGTCACCGGACGGTTCAGGATGTGATCGCGGAAGGTCACCCGCACCCGATCCCCGCTGGCTTCCGCCACCGGAGGCGCCTCGGGATCGTACTGGAAGAACAGGACGCCCTTGGCGCGGGCTTCGCGGAAGATTTCCTCGCGCAGCCCGTAGGTGCGCATGTCGCGGTAAAGCACGTAGATGTTGGTGTCCGGCGAGGCGGCCTTGATGGCCAGGGCGTTGCGCAGGGCGTGGGTGCAGCAGACCTTGGAACAGTAAGGCCGTTCGGCGTTACGCGACCCGACGCACTGGATGAAGACGACATCGGTGGCACCGGCCAGGCGCGGGTCGCCGCTGCCGATGAGGTCGTCGAGTTCCGTCTGGGTGACCACGGCCGGGTGCTGGCCATACAGATACTCCCGGGGCTTGTACTCCTTCGCCCCGGTAGCCAGGATCGCCACCCCGTGGTCGATGGCATGGCTCTGCCGGTCGGCGGTGACGACCGTCTTGAAGTTGCCGACAAAACCCTCCACCTCGGCCACCTTGGCGTTGGTGTAGATCCGCACCAGCGGATCGGCCTCGAGCTCGGCGATCAACGCGGCGAGACGCTCGCCCACCGGCTCACCGCGCCAGGTGGCGCGCAACCGCCGGCCATGGCCCCCCAGCACATCGCTCTTTTCCACCAGGTGAACCGGGAAACCCTGGCGCGCCAGGGCCCGGGCCGCCGTCAGGCCGGCAATGCCCCCGCCGACCACGAGCGCGTTGCGGCTCATGGGCAGCTCGGTCTGGGTCAACGGAGTGAGCAGGGCCGCCTTGGCCACGGCCATGGCCACCAGGTCCTTGGCCTTGCGCGTGGCGGCGTCCGGATCGTTGGCGTGGACCCAGGAGTCCTGGTTGCGGATGTTGGCCATCTCGAACAGATAGCGGTTGAGCCCGGCGCTGGCCAGGGTGGCCTGGAACAGCGGCTCATGGGTCCGCGGGGTGCAGGCGGCCACCACCACCCGGTTGAGCTTCTCGCGGCCGATGACCTCGGCCATCTTGTCCTGGGTGTCCTGGGAACAGGTGAAGAGGTTTTCCTCCACGTAGGTCACGTTCGGCAGCGTACGGGCGTATTCGGCCACTTCCGGCACCCGCACCACCCCGCCGATGTTGATGCCGCAGTTGCAGACGAAGACCCCGATCCGCGGGGGCTGGCCGCTGACGTCGATCTCCTTCGGCAGAACCAAGGTATGGGTCTGGCTGTGGCGGGCCACGGCCAGCGATTCGGTGGCCGCGGCGGCCGCGGCACTGGCCTCCATCACCGAGTGGGGAATGTCCTTTGGCCCGGTGAAGGCGCCGCAGGCGAAGACGCCCGGCTTTCCGGTGGCCACCGGGTCGAAGCTGTCCCCTTCCACGAAGTGGTCCGCGTTGAGCGGAACCCCGAGCTTTTCCGCCAGGGCGACCACCTCGGGGGAAATCTCAAGGCCGGTGGAAAGCACCACCACGTCGAAAGCCTCCTCTTCTATGGTGCCGTCCTGGCGCGCGTAGCGCAATGAGAGATCCTCGCCGTGCTGCGGCGGGGCCACCGAGTGGACCCGGGCGCGTACGAAGCGGACCCCGTTGCGCTTGGCGTTTTCCATGTAACGGTCGAAATCCTTGCCCTGGGTGCGCATGTCCATATAGAAAATGGCGCATTCCAGGTCGCCGCTGCTGTGATCGCGGGCCATCACGGCCTGCTTGACGGCGTACATGCAGCAGACCGACGAGCAGTAGCCGTGATCGCAACGGTTGATTTCCCGAGAGCCGACGCACTGGATCCAGGCGATCTTCTTCGGCTCGGTGCGGGCCTTGCCCGAAGAAGGCTTGACCAGATGGCCGCCGAACGGGCCGGTGGCCGACAGGATCCGCTCGAATTCCAGCGAGGTGACCACGTTGGGGGTCTCGCCGTAGCTGTAGATCTTCAGGCCTTTGGGATCGAAGCTGCGAAACCCGGGGGCCAGGACCACCGAGCCCACCGCCAGGGTGCGCGTCTTTTCGGTGTCCTTGAAGTTGATCGCGCCCGAGGGGCAGACCTTTTCGCAGACCCCGCAGCGCCCCTTCTCCAGGAAGATGCAGTAGCGCGGATCGATGGCATACTTCAGGGGCACCGCCTGGCTATAGGGCACATAGATGGCCTTGCGCTTGTTGAGCCCCGCGTTGTACTCGTCATCGACCTTCTTGGGACATTTGGCGGCGCACTGCCCGCAGGCGATGCATTTGTCCATGTCCACATAGCGGGGATGCTGGCGTACCAGCACCTGGAAATCGCCCGGGGCGCCCTCGATGGATTCGACTTCCGCCAGTGTGATCAACTCGATGTTGTTGTGCCGGCCGACCTCGACCAGTTTGGGGGCCAGGATTCACATCGAGCAGTCGTTGGTGGGGAAGGTCTTGTCCAGTTGGGCCATCACCCCGCCGATGGACGCCGAGCGCTCGACCAGGTGAACGAAAAATCCCGCGTCTGCCATGTCCAGGGCCGTCTGCATGCCGGCGATACCGCCGCCGACCACCAGCACTGCCCCCTTGGGTTGCGCTGCGTTGGAAATCGTCATGTCTGACTCCACGGTTGGGCGTTGAAACCGATCCGCGCTGAAGCCGCCGGCACCCTACCAGGCTTCCCGCTCCAGGCGCTTGTAGATGAACATGAGCTGCTTCTGGGTCAGTTCGCCGATGTTGGCGTTGATCCAGCCCAGATCCCCCGAAACGATGGCCGCCTTGGCTTCATCGGACAGTTCGTAGTCCGCCAGGGCACTCGATCCCTCTTCCATCAGGGCGTTCCAGAAGACTTCGTCCTCGCTGGTGCGGTTGAGCACCCGCATCACTTCGCGCTTCTCGATGAGGGCCCGGGAGGCATCGTCGTCCGGTGCGGCCGCCGGTGCGGTGCGGGTCTTCTTGCCCTGGAGGGTTTTGCCCACCGCCGTGCGGATCTGGTCTTCGGTGAACGGCTTGGCCAGGAAGTCCGAAGCGCCGTAGCGCATCGCCTCCACCGCCGTGTCCACCGTGGAATAGCCGGTGATCACGATGACGAAGGTTTCCGGCTTTTCGGCCTTGACCTTCTTGATCACCTCCATGCCATCGATGTCCGGCAGGCGCAGATCCGCCACGAGCAAGTCGTACTGCTGGCTGTGGAGCTGCTCCAGGGCACCGTTGCCCGTGCCGGCTATCTCGACCCGGTAGCCGTCCTCGGCCAGAATCATCTTCAGGCCCTCGGCCACCACGGCCTCGTCTTCCATCAAGAGAATCCGTACGTTCTGCGCCACATCCTTGTCCACTGCCCGGGCTTCTGCGTTCATTTGCGCCTCCTTAGGGTTGTTGGCATCGGAAAGAGTCCATGTGCATCGATCGTTGCCTTGACCAAGTAGCAAGAGGCGTGCCGGAAGAGGAGCCTAGGGCCAAAAAACTATATTTACATTTGACTTCGGATAGTTACGGATTGTCGGCGCAAAACCCGAAATCCCTTGCCGCCCTCTATACTGTATATGAGCCCATACAGGCAAGGGGCTTTCATCGCCAAAAACGCTATAATCCCGAATTATTTCAAATTGTATAAAAATTAATACATATCCGCGACCTCGCGCGGCAAGATGCCGACGGCTTCCCGGAATGGTCGCGGGGATCGCGGTGCCTCATGCCGAATCGGCGCCGATCCCATGCTTGCGCATCAGGGCATGGAAGTTGGGCCGCTGCATTCCCACCTTGGCCGCCGCCTGGCTGACATTGCCGTTGCTTTCTTGCAACGCCTTGAGAATGAAGGCTTTTTCCAGTTGCCTAAACGTTCCCTCCAGGATCTTCTGCTTGGCGGCCTTGAGTTCGGAGAGAGACCCGGGAACGTTGCGGCCTTCCGCGGCGGGCCGGGCCTGGAGGTTGTCCAGCAGGTAGACCATATCCAGAAAACGCCGGTCGGACAGGATCACGAGGCGCTCGACGACGTTCTTGAGCTGGCGCACATTGCCCGGCCATTCCTGATTGACGAGCAGCTCCATCGCATCGTCGGTAAATCCGTCGATGACCTTGCTCGTCTTCTTGTTGAACAGCTTGAGAAAGTGGGCTGCCAGAAGCGGGATGTCGTCCCGCCGCTCCCGCAGGGGAGGGATGAAGATGGGAAAGACGCTGAGCCGGTAGAAGAGGTCCCCGCGGAAGGTGCCTTCATCCACCATGGCCTTGAGATCCCGGTTGGAGGCGGCGATGATGCGGGCGTTGGTCTTTTGCACCGCCGTGGCGCCGACCCGCTTGAATTCCCCCGACTCCATCACCCGCAGGAGCTTGCCCTGGATCTCCAGGCTCAAACCCGAGATTTCGTCCAGAAAGAGGGTCCCGGCGCTGGCCACCTCGAAGATGCCCTGCTTGTCCTTCACCGCCCCGGAAAAGGATCCGCGGACATGACCGAACAGCTCGCTCTCCAGGATCCCGGCCGCCAGGGTGCTGCAGTCCAAGGCCACGAACTGGTGCGCCGCCCGCTGGCTGTGGGCGTGGATCGCCCGGGCGAACAGTTCCTTGCCGGTGCCGCTCTCGCCGTAGAGCAAAACAGTGGTGTCGGTGGGGGCCACCTTCTTGATTTGTTCGAAAATTTTCAGGATCGCCGGGTTCTCGCCGACGATGTTGTCAAAATGGAACCGTTCGGTGAGCTGGCGCCGCATGGAGAGATTTTCCGTGACGAGTCGGCGGTTTTCCAGCACCCGTTCCAGGGTGATGTTCAGCTCGTCTTCGCTGAAGGGCTTGGGCAGAAAATCGAAGGCCCCGGCCTTCATGGCTGCGATGGCGTTGCTGACCGTGGAATATCCCGTCATGACAATGACATAAACGTTCGGCTGGCGACTGTGGATCGTTTCCAGGATCTCCATTCCATCCGCATCGGGAAGCTTGAGATCCAGCAGCACCACATCGAAACGGCCGTTGAAGAAGGCGTCCAGTCCGGAGCAGCCGCTCACGAAGGTCTCGACCCGGTGACCGGCCTCGCCGAGCACCATGCGGCAACCGTCGCAGATCACCGGTTCGTCGTCGATGACCAGGATGTCAAGGGCTTCCATGCAGAGTTCCTCTCTCCCGCGCTACGATCCCGGAGCCCCCGTCGACGGGCAGTTCAATGGTGAATCGGGTGCCGCCGCCCAGCTTGCTGGCCACCTTGATCTGGCCGTTGTGATTGCGCACGATGCCGTAGCTCACCGCCAGGCCCAGGCCGGTGCCGGTGCTCTTGTTGGAATAGAAGGGCTCGAAAAGGCGGGTGGCGTCCATGGGGGCGATGCCGCAGCCGTCGTCGGTGATCTCGACGATTTCCATCCGGTGGCAGGTATCCATCCGCGATTCGATGGTGATGTGGCCGTTCTTGTCGATGGCCTGGGCCGCGTTGAGCAGCAGGTTGATGAAGACCTGCTCCATCTGGTTGCCGTCGAGAAGAATGTTTTCCATGTCCCCGGCCAGGCGCTTTTCCACCTTGATGTGGCGCAGCATGAATTCGTTGTCCAGGATGCTGAGGGCCTTCTCGATGATCTCGTTGATCTTGGACGGGCATTTCTTGGGGGGCTTGTGCCGGGAAAACTCGAGCAATTCCTGGATGATGCCCTTGCAGCGGGTCGTTTCTCGGACGATGATTTCCAGCCCTTGGCGAAACGGGCTGTCCGGCAGCGCCTTCTTGAGCATGTTGGAGCTATAGAGCAGGATCCCGGCCAGCGGATTGTTGATCTCGTGGGCGATGCCGGCCGCCATGCGCCCGAGGGCGGAGAGCTTTTCGGTCTGCAGGATCAAACGGTTGTACTGGCTGCGCTGGGTTTCGATCAGCCGCGCCTTGTTGAGCGCGCAGGCGCACTGCTCACCCAGGGAGACGACAAAATCGAGTTCGGCCGGGTCGAATTCGTGGGCGTCGGAGATGTAGGCCCGGATCAGGCCGAGGAGCTCATCGTCGTGGTAAAGCGGGACGTCCAGGAGCATCCGCACTCCTTCGTCCCAGACCTGCTGGGGCATATCGGTTCGCGGCGCCGCCCATATATCGCGGAAGATGCGCACCTTTTCGCCTCCCTGGAGATCTTCCAGGATTTGCCGGCACGATACGGGGGGCTTGTTGAGGAATCGCTCGGCGATGCCGCAGGCCGCGGCCATCTCGAATTCACCGGTGTCCGGGTTGCGCACCCGCATCAGGGCGCCTTTGGCATAGAGCAGCTCGGCGGTTTTGGACACGGCGAGGCGAATGACCTCGTCGACGCTGCTGGTGGAATGCACCAGGCGGCTGATATCGCGAAAAACAATATAAAACCCCCTGTAATCGATCGAATGCGTCATCTTTCGATCCTTTGCCGTTCGTCCGGGAGCGACATTCGCCCCTGTCGCGGCGTGACGGGCCGCCTCGTCGTGGAAGGACACGCTTTCCAATAAGGAAAAACCAGGATAGCCGGCCGGCCGTCTCCAGGCAAGAGCTTTGTCCCCCGATCCCCGGGAAAACAAAAATGCGTTTGACTCCCTGAACGGCGTTCGGTATAGCGAACTCTGACCGCCATCCGGTTCTTGCCCCCTTCTCCCCCCTTTCCGCAGGAGGAAAACCATGGCATCTCCAGCCGCCTTGTCCGTAGCGTCCTACGATCCATCCTGGGGCCTGAGGCCCACCCCGCCAGTCGAACCGATGACCACCGACGAGATGTTCGCCCGCAGCGCCCGCCACCACCCGCAGCGGCCGGCGCTGATCTTCCTGGACAGCACGATCACCTACAGCGCCCTGGACGACCTGGTGGGCCGTTTCGCCGCGGCCTTGACCGCTCTGGGGGTGAAACCGGGCGACCGCATCGGCGTGGCGCTGCCCAATTGTCCCCAGCACGTCATCGCTTTTCTGGCCGCCAACCGCATCGGCGCCATTCATGTGCCGGCCAATGTCATGTACGGTCCGGAGGAGCTTCGCTACATCTTCGAGGACGCCGGGGTCCGTCTCGTGATCACCCTGGACCTGTTCCACCAGAACGTGAAAAAGGCCTCCGCGAACACGGCGGTGGAAAAAATCGTGGTCACCGGCATCGACGATTTTCTCGGTTTTCCCAAGAATCTGCTCTACCGGGTCAAGAGCCGCCTGGACGGCAGCCGTCCGAGAATCGCCTTCGATGCCGGCACGCTGCGTTTTGCCGATCTGCTCAAGACGGCGGCCCGGGCGCCGGCCCGGCACCCGGACGTCGATTTCGACGCCACCATGATGATCCTCTATACCGCCGGCACCACCGGCAAGAGCAAGGGGGTGATGCTCACCCATCGCAACTTCGTCTACAGCGCGGCCAACCAGGCGGAAAATTTCGCCATGACGGCCGAGGACGTCAACCTGGTGCTCTTTCCGATGTTTCACATCTCCGGCTACCTGCTCGCCACCATCTGCATGTTCTACGGCGGCGGCACCACGATCCTGGAACCGCGCTTCGACGCGAAGCGCTACATCCGGATTCTCGACAAGTACCGGGTGACGATCTTCTTCGCTCCGCCCACGGTGTACATCGCGTTCCTGGCCCTTCCCGACCTGAACCGCTACGATTTGTCCCACCTGAGGCTCTCGGGGGCGTCCGGGGCCCCGGTGCCCCGGGCGATCCAGGCCAGATGGCGCGATCGCACCGGCCTGGACCTGCTCAACGGCTACGGCCTGACGGAAACCACCGCCGGCGCCATCGTCTCCCTGCCCAACAAGTACAACCTCGACGCCCTGGGCGTGCCGCTGGGCGGAGATGTCAAGATCGCCGACCCTCAGGGCCATCCCGTTCCCATCGGCGAGCACGGCGAGATCTGGTTCAAGGGTCCCCAGGTGGCCAAGGGCTACTGGAACAAGCCCGAGGAAACGGCCCGGATTTTCGTGGACGGGTGGCTGCGCACCGGGGATATCGGCACCATGGACGAGGAGGGGTTCCTCTATTTCGTTGACCGGGAAAAGGACCTGATCATCGCCTCGGCCTACAACATCGCCCCGGCGGACGTCGAAGCGGTCCTGCTGCGGCATCCGGCGGTCCAGGAAGTGGCGGTGATCGGCGTTCCGGACGAATACCGCGGCGAGACGGTCAAAGCCTTCGTGGTACTGGCCGAGGCCCACCGGGGCAAGGTGACTGAAGCGGACATCATCGCCTTTGGCAAGGCCAACATGGCCGCCTACAAGTATCCGCGCCAGGTGGAATTCATCGATCAACTGCCCAAGTCGCCCATCCAGAAGGTGCTGCGCAAACAGTTGCGCGACATGGAGGCGGCCCGACGTCAGGACGCTTGAAAGAAGGTCAAGAAGGAGAAAACAGTTTACCATCGGGAGAAATATCAATGACGGAAATCAAGGCCCCCATGCCCGGGACGATCATCGAGGTGCTCGTCGCCCCGGGCCAGCATGTGGCGCCACGCCAGGAACTGGTCATTCTGGAATCGATGAAGATGGAAAACCCCGTCTGCGCCCGGGATCCGGGAGCGGTGAGCGAGGTGCGGGTCAAGCCTGGCGACAAGGTGCTGGCCCAGCAGGTGCTGCTGGTGCTGGAATGATGCCGCGGGAAGGCATCAAGGCGCCGGAGGGGTCGCTTTCGCCTCGGCGGCGATATAGGCCATGAGCATGTCGCGCACCATCCTGCCGATGCGCTTCATGTGGGCCCGTACCTGCTCGTCATCGCGGCCCGGATACTTGCGAAAGGAGATCAGGATCCCGCTCAGGGCCGAAAAGAAGGTGTGCGAGAGGAGGCGAACGTCCCCGGCATAGTTCATCTGGGCAAAGATCCGGTCGAAGATGCCCAGCAGCCGGCGGGCCACTTCATTGAGCCGTGCCGACGACGCGGGGTCGATCTGGCCGAAGAGGAAAAAGTGGGTGATCATGCGCCAGTGGGCTTCATGGTCGATGTAAAAGTCCAGGTAGCGGTTCATGAACCGCTCGATGTCGATGCCGTTTTCTTCCGCCAGCATCTGCTCCAGCTCGTCGATCAGGGCGCCGGTGTCCCGCACCATCGCTTCGACGAAGAGCGTTTCCTGGTTGGGGAAATAGGTGTAGATCGTCGAGGCGGCGATTCCGGCCTCCTTGGCGATTTCGCGCATGCTGGTGCGGTCATAGGTCTTGATGCCGAAGATCTTCTGGGCGGCATCGATGATCAGGTCCCGCCGGACCTGTCGCTCCTGCGCCTTGAGCTTGGTCAGGGTGTTTTTCTGGGGCATCCGGCCACTCGGCATGCCGGCCGCATAGACCCTCGCGAGGACCCGCGGCGCGAAAAAGTGTAAAAATGGACAATCGTTTCGAAAATCGAACAATAATCACTATAGCGAACGCGGCACGCCGCGCACAAGGTTTTTCGCCTGTGCGCCGTCTTGTGAAGCCCCGTTGCTGAAGGAAAAAAATCGATGGCCTTTGAAGACCTGCTGGAACAGTTGGCGCGGAAAAAAGCCAAGGCCCTGGAGATGGGCGGCCCGGAAAAAATCGCCAGGCAACATGCCGCCGGCAAGCTGACGGCCCGGGAGCGGATCGAACGGCTCCTGGACCCGGACTCGTTTCTCGAGTTCGGCCAGTTGGCCGTCTCCGACATGCCGGGCATGCAGGATCGCACCCCGGCCGACGGGCTGATCTGCGGCTACGGCCGCATCGACGGGCGCCGGATCGGCATCGTGGCCAACGATTTCACCGTCCTGGCCGCCACCAACGCCCGGATCAACCTCAAAAAGATGCTCCAGTTCAAGACCCGGGTCAAAGCGGACCGGGTGCCGCTGATCTGGCTCGGCGAGGCCGGCGGCGCACGGATGCCCGATTGTCAGGGGGCGCGCAACATCTGCACCCTGGGCGGCGGCGGCACCGATACCCTCTACCCGGAGTACACCCACTTCCGGGAAATGCCTTTCATCATGGCCGCCATGGGAGAATGCTACGGAGTGCCGGACTTCGAGGCGATGCTGGCCGATTGCGTGATCCAGGTCAAGGGCAGCGCCCTCTCGGTGTCCGGGCCGCGAGCCCTGAGCCGGGCCATCGGCCAGAGCTTCACCGGAGAAGAGATGGGCGGTTGGCGGATCCACGACGAGATCACCGGCATCGCCGACCGGGTGGCCGAAAACGAAGACGACTGCTTCGCCCAGATCCGCGCTTTCCTCGGCTACATGCCCCAGAGCCGCCACCAGCGCCCGCCGCGGCGGCCCGTCCCCGACGGATCGGGAAAGGATATGGCGCGGATCCTCGATTTCCTGCCCGAACGGCGCAACCGCAGCTACGACATGTATCGGATCATCGCCTGCATCGTCGACGGCGGGGAGATCTTCGAACTCAAGCCCAACTTCGGCCGGATGCTCATCACTTGCCTGGCACGCATCGACGGCGAGGTGGTGGGGTTCATCGCCAACAACCCCATCCATAACGTCGGCGCCATGGACACCGACGGCCTGGAGAAGCATACCAGCTTCCTGTGCCTCTGCGATTCCTTCAACATCCCCATCATCTTCCTCCACGACACCCCGGGCCACATGGTGGGCCTGGAGGCGGAAAAAAAACGGGTGGGCGCCAAGGTGGTCAACAACCTCCAGGCCCTGTGCCAGGTGACGGTGCCCAAGATCGCCATCGTCATCCGCAAGTCCTACGGCCAGGCGGCGGTGAACATGTGTGGCCCCGGGGCCGGTCCGGACTACTTCGTCGCCTGGCCCACCGCCGAGCTCGGGTTCATGGAGCCGACCATCGCCGCCGACGTGGTCTTCGGCAACCTCTCGGAAAAGGAACGCCAGGAGATGGTGGCCCTGATGGTGGCCGATTCCTCGCCCTATCCGGCCGCCGAGGGGTATTTCGTCCAGGACATCATCGACCCGCGCCAGACCCGCGACTACCTGGCCCGGGTGCTTTCGATCATCCGCGACAGCCGCAACGGCGGCATCGGGGAGCACCGCCTGGCCAACTGGCCCACCAAGTTCTAACGGGGAGAAATTTCTTCCTTGAGCAGGCAGCAGGCGATGCGGTGCAGCGGTTTGCCCTCGGCATCGTACTCGATGTTGGCCGGCTGGATCAGCCGGTTCATCACGCACCCTTCGGGGATGTCCAGCTGGAAGAGATCGGCTTCGTTGATCTTGCCGGTGGCCACCAGCCGCCGGCCCTCGATGGTGAAGGCGTGCAGAGGAAAGTCCTCGCAAAGCGGGCAGCGGTACACCCGGCCGTTGGGAAAGATGAAGAAGTTGTCCGCCACCCGCCCGGCGCAGGCGAAGGGTTCCTCCGGATCGAGGTACACCTTGGGCCAGGTGACGGTGATCCCCAGATCGGCCACGGCCCGGGCCACCGGGGCCACCGCCGCGAGCCAATCGGCCTTGGAGACCTGGAGCCGCTCCTCCTTGCCGGCCCGTTCGGCCGACTTGCCCCGGATGCCGATCACCTGGATGAAGAAGCGGTCCACGCCCAGCTCGCCGAGCAGCGCCGGCATGCGCTGCAGGGCCTCGATGTTGTCACTGCTCACCGTGTAGATCAGGCTGGTTCGAAAGCCCCGCCGGCGTGCGGCCCGGATTCCGGCGGTGCAGTGGGCGAAACTGCCCCTGCCGCGGATGGGGTCGTTGACCGCCGGATCGGGGCCGTCGAGACTGAAACTGAAAAAATCGACTTCTTGAGGGGTGACGTGGTCCAGGATGTCGTGGAAAAGGTAGCCGTTGGTATCCACCGTCACCGAGGCGTATCCCAGGCGCCGGGCCGCGCGGATCGCTCCGGCCAGATCCGGGTGCAGGGTCGGCTCACCGCCGAGAAAGATCACGTTGGCCCGCGGACTGCGACCGGCAAAGATCTCCAGCCAGGCCTCGATGATGGTCAGGGACAGGTCGGCGGCGCCGTGCTGGGCCGGGTTGATGTAGCAATGCCGGCATTTCAGGTTGCAGCGGGTGAGGATGTGGAAGAAGACGTTGGTGGCATCCCTGGAAAATTCAACGGTACGGGCGGTCGAGGTCATGGCGGCGGTTCTGCGCGTGCGGCGCGGTGACGGTTCAGGTAATTTTTGCCTTGTCCAAATCGCGGTTTGGCTACCATGGAACCGCAGGTCAAATCAACCGCCGCCCGGAAAGTCCGTCAGCGGACAGGCATTGCCCTCCGAAAAACTTCAGCTCTCTGACAGGGCCACGGACAAGATCCCAGCCTTTCTTCCCTCATTGCTGACCCGGATCGGCCAAACTTGTGCCCGGGGGTCTGTTATCCTTTATCGTACTCTTGAAAAGGGCGTCAAAACCTGAAAAAATGTTTTATTATGGGCAGCAATTCCGGGCGCCTCCGCGCCCAGATGGTTCAAGGGGAAGCCAATGACGTCCGAACCCGCCAGCGGCAACAAGGTTGAACCCGAGGAAACAGAGCGCTCCATCCGCGTCTCCGCCGCCCTGCTCGACGAGCTGCGCGGTTATTGCGATCGCAACGGGATCCGGCTCCTGGCCTTTATCGAGGAGGCCCTGGAAAAAGCCACCTACGTCGACGAGATCGAAAACCTGCTCCACGACGGCGCCACGGTGCTGGACAAACTCGAGGACGAACGCCGCCGCGGGGTGGCCCTCGGGTTCAAGCTCGGTGTGCTGGCCGCCACACTGGCGCTCCAGGGCATCCTGGAACCCGGCCGGCGGCTGACCCCCGAGCTCGTCGGGCGCTTCCTGATGGGCCAGCCGGCCAGCGGGGAACAGCTCAAGCTGTTCGATTGAAACCAATGGCGATTGTTGCGATTCCGTCATCCGCCTTGCGATATTGAATTCACCACAAAGACACAAAGGAAAACTGAAAGAAAAATGGCAGTATGGTTTTTTTCCCATTCAAAAATCGTTTCGGGTAGGCGCTGCCGCCGGCGTCTGGTGCAGCCGGTTGGATCGAATACCTGACGCCTGCGCCCCCACTGTCATCCCGGGGGCGCTTTCCCCCACTGTCATTCCGGGGGCGCTTTCCCCCACTGTCATCCCGAGGGCGCTTTCCCCTACTGTCATCCCGAGGCGCGCAGCGACGAGGGATCTCTTGGAAGCGCCAAGATTCCTCACAGCGTTCGAAATGACAACAAGACATCATCGTCACAGGCGAGAGTGATGGAAAACAAAATAATCATTACAGCCGCCGTCACGGGTTCCTCTCCCACCAAGGAAATGAACCCTTCCGTTCCCTACACCCCGAAAGAAATCGTCGCGGCCGCCGTAGAATGTCACAAGGCCGGAGCAGCGGTCACCCACATTCATGTGAGAGACCCCCGGACCGGAACCCCGGATTTCAGGATCGAGCTCTTCAAGGAAGTGTTGGAAGGTATCCGCGAGCAATGTGACATGGTGGTCAACCTCACCACGAGCGGTCTTCGCCTGGAGGGAACGGATATCATTTCCCAGCGTCTCGGACCTGTGGGGTTGAAACCGGACATGTGCTCCCTCGATCTGGGCTCGATGAATTTTCGGGACCGGGTCTTCATCAACCCTCCCGAATGGGGGGTTGCCGCCGCCAAATGCATGCAAGCCGCCGGCGTCAAACCGGAAATCGAGGTTTTTGACATCGGCCACATCCACCAGGCGGTCCACCTCATCCAGCAGGGAATGATTGACGATCCGCCTTATTTTCAATTGTGCATGGGGACAAGGTGGGGAATTGAAGGGACTGCCGAAAATCTGCTGTTTATGAAAAGCAAGCTCCCGCCCGATGCCGTCTGGTCCGTTCTGGGCGTTCAAAAAGCGCAACTCCCCATGATCACCATGGGCATGCTGCTGGGGGGCCACGTCCGGGTCGGCTTCGAGGACAATATCTATCTCAAGAAAGGCGTGCTGGCCAAAAGCAACGCACAAATGGTGGAGATGGCGGTCGATTTGGCCGTGCGATTGGGACGTTCAGTCGCCACGCCGGGTGAAGCGCGACAGATACTGGGCATCCCTTGTCGGTGTCTGTCAAGATAATTGTCGCACGAAGTCGAGTTCCACCTGCCAGCGGCAGCGA